>NZ_JAPIVP010000050.1 GCF_026239555.1 Pedobacter sp. PF22-3
TCCCGACTTTACGTCGGGAGAGCACAAACACAACAGTCGCCTATTGTTGTTTGCTCTTCTTTTTTAACTTCTTCCAATATGTCAAAGAACTTTATTAAGGTTGAAGGGGGAGGGTATAAGGGTAGAGGGTTTCATTGTCCCCTAACCAAGCCTCGTTTCAGCCCTATTAGTAAAAAACTGCGGTCTCGAACCGTTTCATACTTTTTTCATCGTATGTGCCCCATGGCGTTTCTTCTTTTCTCAATCTTTATGTCAATGTATCCTACCGATCCCGGTAATCTTTCTATTTCTGTGTTTTTTGAAAGCTTTCTGCTTTGGTCCTTAAGCTTTTCAGCCTATTATGGTGGAGAATAACGGTCCCGATGGCTATCGGGACGAACCGTTGACCGGTTGCCATTCTTCATGGTGGAGAATAACGGAGTCGAACCGTTGACCTCCTGCGTGCAAGGCAGGCGCTCTAGCCAGCTGAGCTAATCCCCCAGAGTATGAGTCCTTAGTCTGTAGTCAACAGTCTGTAGTCCGAAAGACTCAAGACTTAAGACTCACGACTTATGACCTTCAATGGTAGTCCCGTCCAGATTTGAACTGGAGACCCCTACATTATCAGTGTAGTGCTCTAACCAGGCTGAGCTACG
The DNA here is from genome assembly GCF_026239555.1 of Pedobacter sp. PF22-3. Classification (GTDB taxonomy): domain Bacteria; phylum Bacteroidota; class Bacteroidia; order Sphingobacteriales; family Sphingobacteriaceae; genus Pedobacter. Next base: position 636 of record NZ_JAPIVP010000050.1, read on the forward strand.
GGACTTCTTGTTTTCAGGTAAGCATCGT
>NZ_JAPIVP010000051.1 GCF_026239555.1 Pedobacter sp. PF22-3
GTCGCTAACGTTGTTTCCTTTAGGATCTTTACCAGTGGCTGTTGCAATGTTGTAAACCGCACCTTTATCAATATCGGCCTGTGTTACAGTATAAGAAGCAGTGAAGCTTGATAGGTCGGCTTCACCGGGAAGTAAAGTTACCGGTCCACCGGTTACGGTTACTTTAGGGTCGGTAATAACGATTCCAGTTACTGTAACATTTCCAGTGTTTTCAACTTTGAAGCTATAGCTGATCTTGTCGCCAAGGTTTACTTTACCGTCGCCGTTGGTATCAGCATAGGTTCCGGTTTTGGTTAATCTGATCACCGGGGCCTGTGGAAGTGGTGTAATGGTACAATCCGGACAGGCAGGATCAACAGGAGGCGTACCAGGACCTGAAGGATTACCGCTCTCAGACTGATCGGTAACGTTGTTTCCTTTAGGATCGGTACCGGTTGCCGTTGCAATGTTGTAAACAGCGCCTTTATCAATATCGGCCTGTGTTACCGTGTAAGAAGCAGTGAAGCTTGATAGGTCGGCTGCACCGGGAAGTAAAGTTACCGGTCCACCGGTTACGGTTACTTTAGGGTCAGTAATAATGATGCCGCTCACCGTTACGTTACCCGTGTTTTCAACTTTGAAAGTATAGCTGATCTTGTCGCCAAGGTTTACCTT
>NZ_JAPIVP010000052.1 GCF_026239555.1 Pedobacter sp. PF22-3
CGCCGTAGCACCAAAGGTCACCGCGGTAGTCCCGCTGAAGTTGGTTCCGGTAATGGTCACGCTAGTGCCTCCACCGGTCGGGCCACTGGTTGGGCTCAAAGCCGTAACCGTTGGTGCGGCGACATAGGTAAACTGGTCGCTGGCACTGGTCGCACTGGTGCCACCTGTTGTAGTGATGCGGACATCAACGGTGCCTGTTCCTGCCGGTGCGGTCGCTGTGATCTGCGTTGCAGAGTTAACGGTGAAGCCTGTAGCAGCCGTAGCACCAAAGGTCACCGCGGTAGTCCCGCTGAAGTTGGTTCCGGTAATGGTCACACTAGTGCCTCCGCTGGTAGGGCCGCTGGTTGGGCTCAAAGCCGTTACAGTTGGTGCAGCGCCATAGGTAAACTGGTCGCTGGCACTGGTCGCACTGGTGCCACCTGTTGTAGTGATGCGAACATCAACGGTGCCTGTTCCTGCCGGTGCGGTCGCCGTGATCTGTGTTGCAGAGTTAACGGTAAAGCCTGTAGCAGCCGTAGCACCAAATGTCACCGCGGTAGTTCCGGTGAAGTTGGTTCCGGTAATGGTCACGCTAGTGCCTCCGCTGGTTGGGCCACTGGTTGGGCTCAAAGCCGTAACCG
>NZ_JAPIVP010000053.1 GCF_026239555.1 Pedobacter sp. PF22-3
ATGCTTACCTGAAAACAAGAAGTCCCGTAGCTCAGCCTGGTTAGAGCACTACACTGATAATGTAGGGGTCTCCAGTTCAAATCTGGACGGGACTACCATTGAAGTTTACAATTGGCGGTTTACAGTTAACAGTTATCATGACTGGAAACTGATAACTGAACACTGGAAACTGATACTCTGGGGGATTAGCTCAGCTGGCTAGAGCGCCTGCCTTGCACGCAGGAGGTCAACGGTTCGACTCCGTTATTCTCCACATTTGAGCATAAAGCTTAAAGACCAAAGCAGAAAGCTTTCAAAAAACAGAAAGAATACACACCTTATTATCGGGATAGATAATATACATTGACATAAAGATTGAGAAAAGAAGAAAACGCCAGGGGGCACAGATAATAAAGAGATTATCTGAAACGGTTCGAGACCGCAGTTTTTTACTAATAGGGCTGAAACGAGGCTTGGTCAGGGGACAATGAAACCCTCTACCCTTATACCCTCCCCCTTCAACCTTAATAAAGTTCTTTGACATATTGGAAGAAGTTAAAAAAGAAGAGCAAACAACAATAGGCGACTGTTGTGTTTGTGCTCACCGATCGGAGTAGCAATACGAAGTGAGGT
>NZ_JAPIVP010000054.1 GCF_026239555.1 Pedobacter sp. PF22-3
AAAAAAGAAATGCTGCAAAACTTTGATAAACAATGTTTTGCAGCAAGGTAATATTCACTTAAATTAGTGTTGACCAATATTACTGCCGTGAAAATAATAAATTCAGATCCAATATCCTCTTTCGGAGGCATAAATTTTGTTTTTGACTACCTGAACAGATTAGGGATAGATAAGCTCTGCCATTCACATCTGCCCTGCGTTGCTGCCCAGAGCAGGTATTCCTGGAAAGATGTTTTCTACTCTCTCAAATCTGTCTTTCTCTGTGGTGGCGATAGCATCGAAGATCTCCATACCCACTTAAAAAGTCATTTTATCGACAACCCCTATGTTAGACTGGCAAGCCCTGATACTGTCCTGAGAAGGCTCTCCGGGCTTACCGAACAAACAAAAACCTGTGTAACCAAGCGGGGGGTAGCTACACATCAATATTGTACCAACCGGACACTTGAAAACTTCAACCTGGAAGTCCTGAAAAAGATCGGGGTTCTTGATTCCCGGGAACTTACCCTGGATTATGACAACACGATCAT
>NZ_JAPIVP010000055.1 GCF_026239555.1 Pedobacter sp. PF22-3
GCATGTGCAGAAACAGAGACGGTAATTGGCTTGATTTTGTTCAGATATTGTGTTAATGGCTTATAGGTCAGATCTGAGATGGAATTTCCCTGTAACAAAGAGCCGGGATAGATGTAGCGTGAATAATTGGTTAGAGCAACCTGTTCATCTGATTCAATAACGAGGCTATGTCCCGTATCGCCCGCCCAGACACTATCCTTGATCAGTTCGGTATAGCTTTTTTTGCTGCTGTTGATCAAGCTTTTGATGGGGTCGCCTTTCCCGTTTATGCTAAAGATGGTATCGGGGAATTTTGCCAGGTTTCTGGAGGCATTAATTTCTTTTCCATTTGCAGCAGTCTGTTGTTCAACATTTTTTTTACAGGCTGTTACCGATACCGTTGCAATGGTAGCTACAGCGATAAGCGTTTTTAAATTGTTTTTCATTTTTGATTGTAGATTGATTTTT
>NZ_JAPIVP010000056.1 GCF_026239555.1 Pedobacter sp. PF22-3
TCATCACGCTGCAGTACTTCCAGCTGGTTCGTATTGGGGTTTTTATAGAAAGTAGCCCGCACATTGCCCAAATGGTCGCTCAGGTTATACTCATAACTATAGTTGCCATTACTGTTCCTTGCAATCCCTTCTTCGGTCTGGATAAAATCGATGTTATTATTTGTATATTGGATGCCATCAATATAATTGGTGGTGGTACCGCCTACCTGTTTTTGAAGCTTTTCTCCGGTAGCATTGTAAGTATAGGTTAAATTCTGGCTTCCGCTTACCGTTTGTGGTAGGTTAAGGAAATTGTATCCCAGGGTGATGTTCTTCTGGCTATCGCTGGTAAGGTTGCCATTGGCATCATAACCATAATTACTGTTGGTAAAGCCACTGATGCTGGTCAACCTGTTGCCATTGTAGCCAATATAGTTGTTCGTACCAAAATTATC
>NZ_JAPIVP010000057.1 GCF_026239555.1 Pedobacter sp. PF22-3
GCCCTGGTTAAACTTCCCGTGAAAGTATCTGTACCCACCAATGCCGGAGCAAAGGTATAGGTCAATGCCGGATCAGCATCACCGTAGGTTTTGCTTTTCGCTGCTGCCGTTACCGTAACCGTTTTTGCACCGATCGTTAAATCAGCACCAACATAAGTCAAGGTATAGTTGCTGTTCAAGGCCAATGTACCCTGGTTGATGGCATAAGTACCCACGTTTTCGCCAAGTGTTCTGGTCAGGCTTCCCGTGAAAGTATCTGTACCCACCAATACCGGAGCAAAGGTATAGGTCAATGCCGGATCAGCATCACCATAGGTTTTGCTTTTCGCTGCTGCAGTTACCATAACCGTTTTTGCACCGATCGTTAAATCAGCACCAACATAAGTTAAAGTGTAATTGCTGTTCAAAGCTAATGTACCCTGATTGATT
>NZ_JAPIVP010000058.1 GCF_026239555.1 Pedobacter sp. PF22-3
TTCAATGAAAAACAGGACAGCAAAATGACCTACAAAAGAGATTACGGCTATCAGCCGGGTGTCTGTACCGTCAATGAGCAGTTTGTACTTTATATTGAAAACAGGAACGGAAATTCTGATGCAAAGTCATTTCAAAGGGATACGCTCGAAAGAATTTTTGATCTGCTTGAAACAAAGAAAGTAAAAAAGATTAAAAACTTCCGGGCAGATGCAGCATCGTACCAGTATGAGGTGGTTGCCCTGCTGCAACAGAAAGTGGAACATTTTTACATAGGGTGCAGAAACAGCTATGTCGAGAAATATTTTCCACAGATCTCCAACTGGGAAGTGATGGAGGACAGAAACGGC
>NZ_JAPIVP010000059.1 GCF_026239555.1 Pedobacter sp. PF22-3
ACCGTTTCTGTCCTCTATCACTTCCCAGTTGGAGATCTGTGGAAAATATTTCTCGACATAGCTGTTTCTGCACCCTATGTAAAAATGTTCTACTTTCTGTTGCAGCAGGGCAACCACCTCATACTGGTACGATGCTGCATCTGCCCGGAAGTTTTTAATCTTTTTAACTTTATTTGTTTCAAGCAGATTAAAAATTCTTTCGAGCGTATCCCTTTGAAATGACTTTGCATCAGAATTTCCGTTCCTGTTTTCAATATAAAGTACAAACTGCTCATTGACGGTACAGACACCTGGCTGATAGCCGTAATCCCTTTTGTAGGTCATCTTACTGTCCTGTTTCTCATTGAA
>NZ_JAPIVP010000006.1 GCF_026239555.1 Pedobacter sp. PF22-3
ATTAAATTAGCAAAGAATTGATCTCCCGGTTATGATAATTAGAACAGTACAATCGGGGGGCGTATAATGATTATAACAAATCTTCAGTTAACAAAAATCTCAAACAAAAAAGCGATCCCCGTTTCCGGAAATCGCTTTTTTTATTTTTAAGCTTTGGGTTTTACCTTCAACCCTCAATCTTCTAACCTTTAACCTTCTTAGTATCCAAAAATCTGCTCTAAAGTTAATTTAGTTACCGGGCCAAATTTTGCTACATCGGCCATGTTGATTTTCTTTTCTGAGGCTACGATACAATAGTTGTAAGGTTTGCCCGAAAGATTGCTCTGGTGGAACGATTTAATATCGGCAAAAGTAAGCGGTTTAAGGTTGGCGTATTCATCAATGCGTGAATCGTGATCGAAGCCTAATTTTTTATCGGCCAGATAGGTAGCAATGATATCATCTTTAGTTATACGGCTGGTTTCTATACCATTTAAGGAGTTGGCTTTAGAAAGTGCGAACGATTTATCAGACTCTGGCAAGGTGGTTAACAACTCGTTCATGCCGGCTACGGCCTCGTTCATTTTATCGGCCTGTGTACCTACATAGGCCACGGTGGTGTTTTCTTTATCTTTACTTTTTGGCGTAGAATATACCGCAAAGGTAGAATAAGCCAGGGCTTTAGATTCGCGGATGGTTTGGAATACAATAGAACCCATACCACCACCAAAATAATTGTTGAACAAAGCTATTTTAGCAGTATTGGCAGGATCGTACAAGCCACTGTTGCGTACCCAACGGATTTCTGCCTGTACCATATCGTAATCGGCAAAGTAAACTTTGTTCGAATCGGTTTTGGTGTACACAAATGTTTTAATTGGGGCGGTATCGGTAAATTCTTTTGCCAATGGGTGGGCCTTTACAATATCAGCAGAAAATGCCGCTAACGTTTTAGGACCATAATAAGTAATGGTGTGTTTGTAATTGGTAAGGTTATGTAAAATGTAAATCAGATCTGCTGATTTCATATTCTTGATCTCATCATTTGTTAAGCCATAGTTGAAAGGATTGTTGGCGCCATATTGAGCATAACTCATTAAACCACTCAAAATGGAAGATTTATTCAGTTTTGCATTTTCTCTTGATTTTAACAAACGGCCTTTTAAATCTTCTAAGGCTTTTTCGTTTGGTTTGCAATGTGCCAGAACATCTTCAACCAAAGCCACCGCTTTATCGAAATTTTCTTGTAAACCGGTAATGGAAACCGTGGTTATATCGGTACCTACGTTAACGCTATAGCTGCAGGCAATGTTATAAAATGCTTTACTGATATCTTCTGCAGAATATTTATCGGTACTGAGGAAAGATAGGTATTGCGCAGCATAAGGCAATAATTTATAATTGTAAGAGCCCATATCGAAACGGTAACTCATGCGGAAAATGCCATTTTCGGTATTTTGTATGGCAATTACATCAGCAATGCCTGCTTTGCCAAAATTAAGATCTTTGCTATAATCTAAAAATTTAGGTGCAATAGGTGTTACCGGCGCATCGATAATATTTTTGGTAAACGGCGAAACTTCGTTTGAATTGGTTTTTACCGCTGTAATGGTTGGTTTTTCTACTTTAATAATGCTTTTATCTTCACCTTTGTGTTTTAAGATAACCGCATAGTTATTGATGAAAAATTTATTGGCAAAATCTACAATCTCTTTTTTGGTTACTTTGCCCATATCATCAGTTGAGGCCAGCATTTTATCCCACTCGGTACCACGGTTTAAGATAAAGGCATTCATGGTAGCGTTGGCACGTACGTCGTTATTATCAAAGCCCTCTAATTCTGCAAATTTAATGTTGGCTACAGTAGCTTTGATTAAGCTTTCGTCAAACTCGCCTTTTTTAAGCAGTTCTACCTGTGCCAACAATAACTTTTGCGCGTCTTCTAGGCTTTGCCCGGCTTTTGGCGATCCTGATAGAATGAAGATACCATAATCTTTCATGGAGTTATAACCCGCACCTGCACGCAACATTTTTTGTTGTTGGTTGAGGTTGATATCCATTAAACCTGCTTTGCCGTTTGATAGGATGCTTCCGATGAGATCTAACAATAAACTTTGGCGGGTGGTTTGTGCAAACCCCCTGTACGCAATATATAGGTTTTCGGCACTTGGACCATAAATATCAACCTTTTGCACTTGGGTTAACGGTTTTTCTGGTGCCGGGTTGTAAAGGGCAAGTGGTTTAGGAACCATGTAGGCAAAATCTTTGTCGATTTTTTTGATCAGTTGATCGTAATTGATATCACCGCTCATAATTAGTGCCATGTTATTAGGCACATAATATTTGTTGTAATATTTTCTGATTTCGACCAACGAAGGGTTTTTTAAATGCTCGATGGTACCAATGGTGGTTTGCTGACCATAGTTATGTGTTGGAAAAAGGGTATAAAGCATTTTCTCGTACATTTTACGGCCATCGTTATCCATACCGATGTTTTTTTCTTCGTAAACCGCTTCTAGCTCGGTATGGAAGATACGGAAAACAGGGGCGCGGAAACGTTCTGCCTGCACGGCCAAAAATTTATCAATGGCGTTTGATGGTAGGTCTTCTTCATAAACGGTTTCTTCTACCGCGGTATGTGCGTTGGTAGAGTTACTGCCGATGGATTTCATCATTTTATCGTATTCATTCGCGATAGAATAATTAGATGCTTCGCCCGAAGTTTTATCGATTTCCTTATAAATCTCTTTACGTTTGGCCGGATCGGTAGTTTTAATGTAAGTTTCGTAAAGCGCCTGGATCTTATCTAGAAGTGGTTTTTCTTTCGCGTAATTTAGCGTACCGAACTTATCGGTTCCTTTAAACAAAAGATGTTCCAGGTAGTGCGCCAGGCCGGTGTTCGTACGTGGATCGGTATTACTGCCTGCTCTTACCGCCATTTTGTAGGTAATGTTAGGCTCTTTGTTGTTTTGTGATAAGATAACCGTTAAACCGTTTTTTAAGGTGTAAAAACGTGTTTTGGTTGGATCGTTGGTTACGTATTTGTACGTGTAACCACCAGAGGTTCCTGTTTTCCATTGGTAGGTGGTTTGCGCCATAGCGGCAGCACCTGTAATGAGAAAACAAGCCAAAGTAAATAATTTAAATTTCATTGAATTGTTTTTGGTTTATGAGCATGAACAGGTACCTGCTGGTTTAAGCTAAGCTTAAATACCGTATTCATTTTTAATAAGTTATTTGCTCAAATATAAATGCTTTATTGCAGGGAAAGAAATAATTTTGATTTGGAAACTAAAAAGCCAGGAATAAAAGGTTTTAGTATATAAATGGTGGTTTATTGTACCTTGAAATTATAATCTGTATTTTTACCGGCATGACAAAGCAGGGCACAAAACCAACTATTTTGGTTGTAAATGACGACGGGATTACCGCTACAGGGATAAAAAACCTAATGGAAGTAATGCAGGAGCTGGGCAATGTGGTGGTAGTGGCACCAGATAGCCCGCAGAGTGGAATGGGGCATGCCATTACCATAGGCAAACCGATCCGTTTTGATAAGGTGGAGCTTTATGATGGAATAGAGATGTACAAATGCAGCGGAACCCCGGTTGATTGCGTTAAAATTGCCGTAAATAAGATTTTTAAGGGAAAAAAACCCGATTTATGTGTTTCGGGAATTAACCATGGCTTAAATAATTCCATTAATGTACTGTATTCGGGTACCATGTCTGCCGCGGTAGAGGGGGCGATAGAAAAAATTCCATCTATCGGTTTTTCGCTCGATGATTTTGCGGCTGATGCCGATTTTAGCCATACCAAAAAATACATTAAAAATATTTGTGAGCAGGTTTTGGCCAATGGTTTGCCCGCAGGTACGCTTTTAAATGTGAATTTTCCGAAGGGTGAAAACTTAAAGGGGGTTAAGATTTGCCGCCAGGCCAATGCCAAATGGATGGAAGAGTTTGATGAGCGTACAGACCCTTATAAACGCCCCTATTATTGGTTAACCGGTGTTTTCGAAAATTTTGATAAAGGGGAAGATACCGATGTTTGGGCATTGGAACACGGTTATGTTTCGATTGTGCCGGTACAGTTTGATTTAACGGCACACCATGCCATACAGGCCTTAAATAGTTGGGACTTTATAGGCAGCAGCAACTCTAAGGCTGCAGGCACTAAAGTATCAGCAGCTGATGGCATTAATTTAGGTTAACCGTAATAATGGAGCGCTTAAGGAAATTAAATAATTCAGTATGGTTGGGCTTGGGTATTGGTTTGCTTGTACCGGCAATCTGCTGTTCTATTGCCTGGTATATCATTCACCATGTGGCATCTTTGGCAAAAGCCGATCTGTTATATATTGGGGGTATTGCGCTGAACGCTTACACCATGCAAACATTTTTTAAATACAATAAAGAAAATATTGGCAGGGGCATATTGGCTGCAACATTTTTATGCGCTTTTGTGTTTTTTGCCTATAAAGTCTTTTAGAAAGGCAGGTATAAGAGTAAGAATTACCTGATTAGGGGCGTCATTCCCAACTTGATTGGGAATCTTAAGGCTATTGCGTAAGATAAACCCCTAATGTTATCAGGTAAGCCTTTGGTGCAGGTCGGTATTGTTAATCGTAGGTAACAGGAATAGGCGCAGATGTAAATTCCGCTTTAATCTTTGGTTAAAGGCCTTTATCTCATTAAAAAGATTCCCGCCTGCGCGGGAATGACGATTGTTTTTTATACAAATTTTTCTTTTAAAGATTATAACATGAAGTACTACCTCGTAGCCGGCGAAGCCTCAGGCGATTTACATGGCGCCAATTTAATGAAAGCCTTAAAAGCTGAGGATGGCGAAGCGGTGTTCAGGTATTTTGGCGGCGATAAAATGGAAGCCGAAGGTGGAGCGTTGGTTAAACACTATGCCGATATGGCCTTTATGGGGTTTACCGAAGTAGTTTTAAATTTACGCACCATTTTTAAAAACCTCAAGGCCTGTAAGGAAGATCTGATACAATGGAAACCTGATGTATTGATTTTGATCGATTTTCCGGGTTTTAACTTGAAAATAGCGGAATTTGCAAAGGCCAACGGTATAAAAGTATGTTATTACATTTCGCCCAAGGTTTGGGCCTGGAACCAGAAACGGGTACTGAAAATTAAAAAGGTTGTTGATCATATGTTCTGCATCCTGCCTTTTGAAGTAGATTTTTACAGGGAATGGGGTATGGCGGTAGACTATGTGGGCAACCCGCTATTGGATGAGATTGCCCAGTTTACACCAGATCTGAATTTCCGTAGAAACCAGCAGCTGGGCGATGAAAAAATTATTGCCCTTTTGCCTGGTAGCCGCAAACAGGAAATAGAACGTTTGTTGCCGGTGATGTTGAGCATTACCGAACATTTTCCTGGTTATACATTTGCCATTGCCGCTGCCCCAAACTTTACCGAAACCTATTACCATCAGTTTATTGGAGCTAAAAAAGTAAAACTACTTTTTAACAATACCTATAATTTGTTGCACCATGCCCATGCTGCAGTGGTAGCATCTGGCACGGCCACGTTAGAAACCGCTTTATTTAAAGTGCCGCAGGTGGTGGTTTACAAAGGAGGGACCATTTCTATTGCTATTGCCCGGCTGTTGGTTAAAATTAAATTCATCTCATTGGTTAACCTGATCGTTAACAAAAAAATCGTTACGGAACTGATTCAGGAAGATTGTAATACGAAAAAGGTAAACGAAGAACTCAAAATGATTACGGAAGGAGCAGGCCGGGATACGATGTTAAAACATTACGATGAGCTCCTTTTACTGATGGGACAACCAGGTGCATCGGCAAAAACGGCCAGATTGATTGTAGAAAACCTGGAGAAATAAAGGTTTTAAGCCTATCAGGATCAGCTACAGTATACCCAGTATTGGGTATTGATGGTGTTTTAAAACCGGGTTATTTTTAAATAAAAAAATAACATCATGATTAAAGCCTCAACAATTACCCTTTTGATTGCCATTTTTTTTATTTCCAATAAATTAATGGCGCAAACAAGATCTGATTACGATACTGTGAAAGTAAATTCGGTTCCGTATGCTAAACTTCCCGGTGATATTAAATATTTGGTAGATAGAAACCGAAATAATTTTAGTTTCAATGAAGATATTGCATCGGCTGTTTTTTTATCAAAAGCTTCCTTTGCAGCAAATAAGCGGTGGATGACCAAAAGTGATTTTTCTGATCGCAAAAGTTTGATTTTGGATGCCAAAATTAGCCCTTACATCAATATTTCGCCTTTTAACTGGACAATAAATCTGAATAAGGAAAAGAGAAATTACCTCCTGTTAGCGCTTTATTTTAATCCGGAATTTGAAGTGCGTATTTTTAATAACGACAAATCGGTTGGAGATAGTTCATTGCCGGTGCGTACGGCATCATCAAGGCCAGGCGGTGAGTTGTTTATCAGTCATAGTGCACTCTATAATAAAGATAAAAACCGGAATTTTGGTTTCTCTGTTAAAGGCTATCACCATTCTAACGGTCAGGATGGCGAAGAATTTAACAGTATGGATAAAGCCTGGGGAAAAAGAGGGTATTTTAATACCTATAACGGAAATTTTAGCGATGATTTTGTGGTTGAGTTTAGCGGTATTATGTTTAATAAAAACACGGCCAATACCATTAATCAGTATTTAAAATTTGGTTACGGACAATCTTCCGGCTTGGCACCAGGAATGAAAAAATATAAAATTTATGGTACCAATAAGCTTAATTTATTTTATACCTATAAATGGTCTCCTAAATATAGTCGTAATATAGTTGATCATAAAAATAGAAAGGTTTATAAGATAACTGAAGAAAATTATCCTGTTGAGAAATTAAGAATAGAGTTTTTTGCAAGTTTTATTACCAACCAGATGAATGTTGGCCCAATTTATAATTTATCCAGAGCAACTTTCCAGGATCGGATAAATTTTCATTCCACTTTGCACTACAGGCTGCCTGGCTTTAGTGCCGCCGGATTGTTTGTTGAGGGTGGGTATTACGGGCAGGATACCTACAATGCCTATTTTCAGCGGTCAGCTTGGTTTGCAAAAGCTGGATTGAGTTTTGGTTTATTTACTTACCCAAAGCAGGCTGATGATCTGAAAAACTAAAACCAATAATACCCTGGCTTTGGCCGGCTTTTGGATTTAAAAGAAGTTATTTTAGCAATAACTTGTAAAAGTAAAAGCGACAATTTTAGGTTTAAAATTGTCGCTTTTTTATTTGGCCTTTGTTTTTAAAATGTCTTACCAGAGTTAAATTCTGTTCATAATTGATCGTCATTCGAATAGTTTTATTGTTGAAATTTAGTTTTATCTGCCAACGTAACATTTTAGGTTTATTTCGTTTTTTTTAAAACAAAATGCCATTTAAGGCGTTACTAAATCGTTTTGCGGAAAACCTATTGAGAACTAATTAATCTTATTGCTCTTATTAATTTGGAGGAATTTAGCCGCATTGCGTAACTAATTATAAACTAAACTAGTGAGTGCCAATGAGAAACATTTTACTCAGGACGTCAGGATTTCTATGCCTGATCCTACTTGTAAGCCCCCAGTTGTTTGCGAAAACCAATAGCAGCATTAATCGCTATTACTTTCAGCAGGATACAACTAAAAAACAAGACACAACCAAAAAAGTTCCGGTTGCTAAGCCTGCTGATAGCGTAAAGGTACCGGCAAATCCCCTTGGAGGTGCCCCTCCAACTACCAGTGCGGCTCCTGTGCCCACAAAAGCGCCTGCTGGTACTGCTGCTGCAACATCAGCTGCACAGAAAACAATTACGGGTATAGTTTTAGACGAGAAAAAAATCGGATTACCTGGAGTTGGAATTAAAATTCAAGGTAAAACCGGAGGTGCTGTTACCCAGGAAAACGGTAAATTCAGTATAACAGTTACAGCACCAACTGATGTACTTGTTTTCAGTTATATCGGCTATCAATCTAAATCTGTTCCGGCAGGGAATGGCGCCGCCCTTTTAACCATCAATCTTGCACCATCAGGTGCTCAGAATTTAAGTGATGTTGTTGTGGTTGGCTATGGTACGATGAAATCTAAAGAAGTTACTTCAGCAGTAGCCCACGTAGATACTGCCCAGTTTCGGCAAAGTGGTGCCCGGAGCCCGCTTGATTTGATACAAGGTAAAGTGGCAGGTTTGAACATCACCAGGGCGGGGAGTTCTAACCCAAACTCAAGCCCAAGTGTGCAACTCCGTGGTGTGGTTTCAGTTGCAGGTAGTGCCAGTCCGCTTTATGTAATTGATGGTATTCCGGGCGGTAATCCGGATTTACTTCAACAGGATGATATTTTATCGGTTGATGTATTAAAAGATGGATCTGGAGCAGCCATTTATGGTACAAGCGCAAACGCAGGGGTAATTTTGATCACCACAAAAAAAGGCAAACCCGGACCGCCAACCTTTAATTACTCGAGCTACATCCGTAAAGAATTTGTTCAGAACAGACTGGATTTCTTATCAGCAGAAGAATTTAGGGCAAAAATCAACTCGGGAGAGATTAATGCACGTGATTACGGCGCAAGTGAAGATTTATATGGTTCACTGATTAACAAAGGTAATTTATCGCAAAATCATAATCTTGCGTTATCAGGTGGAACCGATAAAACGAGTTATCGCGCAAGTTTAAACTACCGCGATTTACAAGGTATTGCGTTAGAAAACGGAAGGAAAGAATATACAGGTCGATTGAATATCAATCAAAAAGGATTTGATGATAAATTGAACATCCAACTAAATTTAGCTACAAATATTAATAATGCAAATTTGCTATCCAATGGTTCAACGTCAGATTTTTTTAACAATGAGCTAAACAGAAGTGGTTGGGAAGAAGAGCTGGGGAAAAACCCGACTAAGCCGATTTATAATTCAGATGGTTCATATTACTACGATAATCAAAGTACAAACCAATATGCCAGATTATTTAATAACACCAGTTACCGCAAGCAGCAAACCACATCAGCAGATTTAAAAGCTGATTTTGACATCACTAAAGGATTAAAAGCAAGTGTTTTCGGATCTATGCAGCGTAACAGTTATTTAGATGGTGGATATGCAACCTTGGCAAGTGAAGATTCTTTCGAGAATAGTGATTACCCTAGCGGTGGTTATGCTTTCAAAAATAATTTCCTTTCTCAGGCCTATGCCTTTGAACCTACTTTACAATATAATACGGTTGTTGCAGATAAACATTCTTTTACTGCATTGGCAGGATACAGTTATCGTTATAATATTGAAGAAGGCGCCAGAATGAGTACCCGTGGTTTTCTGAACGATCAGTTCAATGAAGATAATATGGAAGTTGGACAGGCATTAGCAGATGGAAAAGCATCAATGGGCAGTTATAAAAACGACAATACGCTAATTGCATTTTTCGGAAGAGTTAACTACGCGTTTGATAATAAGTATTTGGTACAATTGATTTTAAGGCGTGAAGGTTCTTCCCGTTTCGGTGATAATAACAAATGGGGAAATTTTCCGGCAGTATCATTAGGCTGGAATGTTACCGAAGAAAAATTCATGGAAAACGTAAAATGGGTTAATTATTTGAAATTAAGAGCCGGTTATGGTGTAACGGGTAACTCTGGTTTTGCAAATAATGCATCAAGGGTAACACTTGGTCCGGGTGGAAAATATTTATATCCTGATGGCAGCTACCGCGAAACTTATGGGCCAACACGTAACCCAAATCCATTTTTGAAATGGGAATCGAAACGTGAAACCAACATCGGTGCCGATTTTACATTGTTCAATAGCAAGTTAACAGGTTCATTAGATTTGTTTGATAGAACAACTAAGGATTTGTTAGATCTTTACACTACACCTCAACCGCCATATATTCAAAACCAGATTTATGCCAACGTAGGTAATATTTCTTCAAGGGGTATCGAACTTGCTTTAAGTTATCAGGCAATCAAAACCAAGGATTTTACTTTCAGCATGGATTTTACAGGAAGTACCATTAAAAACACCTTGAATTCTTACTCGAATGATGTTTTTGCAGTGAAGTTTAAAACGTTTGGTGGTATTGGTGGTGCAGGAGATTTGGGCGATGCCATTACCACTTACGAAGGAGAAGAGGTAGGTATATTTTATGGGAAGCGTTTCGCCGGTTTTGATGCTAATGGAAAATGGCTTTTCTATAATAGAAACGGACAAGCCGTTCGCAATGATCAGATCAACAATTCTAAAGATAAAAACTTAACAGATCTTGCTCCTCTGGGAAATGCCATACCTAAATATTACGCTTCATATACAGCGAATTTTACTTATAAAAACTTTGATTTCAGGGTTTTTCTGAGAGGTAAGTTTGATTATAAAATTTTAAATACTACCGCATTAACATACGGAAACCCTTTTGTTACGGGTTCTAATTATTTACGGGATGCTTTTGGGAAGTATAGTGAAATCAACGATACCTTTATGTATTCAGACTATTACCTGGAAAACGGAACCAATGTTAAAATTGATGAGGTGACTTTAGGTTATAATTTTAAGTTAAAAACGAAGTTCATCCGTAATCTGCGTGTATACGCTACAGGCCAAAATTTAGCTACAATAACAGGTTACTCAGGTAATGATCCTGATTTTGTACAAGATACTGGCTTAGGTCCGGGTATTGATAGCCGTGGTGCTTATCCAAGTACAAGATCATTCCTTTTTGGTGTTAACGTAGGCTTCTAAAATATAATAAAATGAAAAATAAATCAATCATATATACAGCCCTTGCATTAGTGGTAAGTATGGGCACAGCCTGCACTAAACTAGATGAAAATGCATACGATGTTATCCCGGCTGAAAAATTTTACTCTAATAAAAACGAAGTTATTTCTGCTGTTTTAAGGCCGTATACTCATGCAAATGCCTGGGTTACGCCATCTGGACAAGATGGATGGTGGCGATTGGCCGAACTTTCAGCTGATCAGTTGGCATGGCCAACAAAGGGCCCACATGGTGAAGATGGTGGTAAATGGAAGAGATTACATTACCATACCTGGACGGTTGATGAAGGAGGTATCAATAATGCATGGTCGCTGATGTACGGAGGGGTTGGTTTTTGTAATGATGCCATTGGAAATATCGAGAAGAGAGATATTGCGCAGATGGGCATTACCCAAGAGGAAAAAAATGGCTATGTTGCAGAACTGAAATTACTTAGGGCATTTCACTATTTAAAGTTGATGGATTTGTTTGGTAATATTCCAATTGCTACAGATCTGGTTGATCCATCAAATCCTGTATTGCCAAATACTACTGCAAGGAAAGATGTTTTTACCTTTATTGAAAAGGAAATTAAAGATAATATCAATAACGTGCCTAAGCTGGCAAAATCGCAACTTGGAAGAATGAGCCAGGCGAGTGGTTATGCCATGCTGGTGGAGTTGTATTTAAATGCAGAAGTATGGACTGGTACACCACGGTGGGATGATTGCATCGGGGCAGCTGATAAATTAATTAATAATGAGGCAGGTGGTCAAAATGGTAACATGGCGCTTGATCCAAACATTACAGATCAATTTAAAAACACAAATAATCAATCAAAAGAAGTTATTTTCTCCATTGCTTATGATTTTACCAGAGCTAAATTTGAACCATCGTGGACGGGTGAGTTTTATCATTTTGCACAACGTGATATTTATGGCGGCGGCAGGAATGGTAACGATGGCATCGTTTTAATTCCGGGAGTTTATGAAAAATTTGAAGCTGATGATTTGCGTAAAACTGGCTGGTTACTGTTCGGTCCTCAGAAAAAGTTCGCTGATGGATCTGATGTTCAAGGTACCGTAGAGTATGCAGGCAAACCACTTGAATTTGTTGATAACATTCAAAGAAATTCGAAAAATTCTACCGTTAGCAACATGAGTGAGGGAGAAGAAAATAGTGGAGTTCGTTTTAATAAATATAAACTGGGCAATTCTATTCCTGGAATTGTAAATGGGGTGAGAGTAGAACCTGATCCAAATTACAACAATACAGACTGGAATGTTTACCGCTTAACATGGATCTATTTTGCAAAAGCTGAAGCCATTATGCGTAAAAACGGAGGTGTTGCCAATGCAGATGCAGTTAAGCTCATTAATGATTGTAAATCCAGAGCTTATACGCCGGCAGTTTGGGCTAGCAAAGCTTATACCGTAGCTACCTTAACACTTGATGAGCTTTTGGCAGAACGTGGCAGGGAATTTATATTTGAAGGTTTTAGAAGAGACGATTTGATTAGATTCGGAAAACTTACAACCGGAAGCTGGTGGGATCATAATCCATCCTCATCATTTAAAACATTATATCCTATTCCGCAAAGGCAAAGAGATTTAAATGTTAAGCTGACACAAAACCCAGGTTACTGATAAAAAACAACAAAAGGCGCATTTAAGCGCCTTTTGTTGTTTTAAGCTTTACATATATTTTATTAAGCTTTAATAAACGTTTCTAAGACGATTAATGTAAAAAATGTTAAATTGCGTTTTTATTAAAGTCCAAAAAATTATAAGCTATAATTTTTATTAGCTTTGAATTGATTAATTTACAGAAATCCTAACCAAATGAAATCGCTTTCTATTAAAGATATAGCCGTAAAAGCAAATGTATCCATTACCACAGTTTCATTCATTATTAATGGCAAAGCAAAAGAGAAATCGATCAGCGAAGCGGTAATAGAGAAAGTAAAGAAAATTATAGAAGAAAGTGGTTATAAGCCTAACCAGATCGCGAGAAGTTTGAGAACCGGTCACTCTAATATCATTGGCTTAATTGTAGAGGATATTTCCAATTCATTTTTCTCGAGGATTGCAAGGTTGATCGAAGATAAAGCTTATAAAAGAGGGTATAAAATTATTTATTCCAGTACGGAAAATAACATCGACAAAGCAAAGGAACTGATCAATATGTTCAAATCGCGAAAAGTAGATGCCTATATCATCTCTCCGATAAAGGGAATAGAGGAAGACATTCAGATGCTTCTTGATGATGGCAATCCGGTGATCTTTTTCGATAGGAATTTGCCTGACATAAACACCAGCTATGTTGGAGCAGATCATTTTGATGCCTCATACCAATCTATACAGAATTTTATTCATCAGGGTAAAAAGAATATAGCCCTGGTTACTACTGATATCAATGTAAAACAAATTGTTGAGCGATGCGATGGTTATAAAAAAGCATTGGAAGATAACGGGATCAAATATGATGATAACCTGGTTTTAAAAATCCATTTTAACCAGGAAGAAGGCGAAACAATAGACCAGATGAAAAAGCTTTTCGAACAGCGTAATATTGATGCCGTATTGTTTGCGACTAACTATCTTGCTATTAGTGGATTAAAGGCTTTGAAGCAGATTAATAAAAAAATAGGAGATGACTTTTCCGTTATTGCTTACGATGACCATGAAGCTTTCGAATTACATACCCCTGGTATTTCGGCCCTGCAACAGCCTTTGGAAGAAATAGCCGAAAATGTGATCAAACTGATCCTCCAACAGCTTTCATCTAAAACCAAACTGGATAACCAGGAAATCATTATTCCGGCCAAATTAATTTTAAGAGATTAATTTTTTGTAACTTAAATATTACATACCGCCATTTTAATATGACTTTTTATTTCTCTAATATTGGATTAGTAAAACGTTTTACTTTAAACCAACAACCAAACATCAATAATCCTTTAAACTAAGATGATTTTGACATTTTTTCTTTTTTAAGAAATAAGGAATTAATCGGTAGGATGAGGTAAAACGATTTATAAGAAAACCGAATATGAGTTATGAGAAAAATTCCTTTTAATAAACCCTGGCTTTTTAGTTTAATTACAAAATCATAAGGTACCTGCTTATCTATCAATTATGTAATGCCTCTCTTGATTATTACCTGGCCATTGTCAACTAAACGTTAGGGATGGAAGAAAATCTTTTTAAAAGTACCCGGTAAATATTACTGGTTATGCGAAAAAAGCAAACACACAAATGAAACTTAAATTAATCGTATCCATTTTATGCTGCCTTGTTGCCAAAGGCTTATTGGCGCAGCAGAAAGATTGGGTTCAATACGTGAACACGTTGCAGGGCACCAATTCTAAACACGAACTCACCCGTGGCAACACTTATCCAACAACCGCATTGCCATTTGGCATGCATACCTGGACCCCTCAAACCGGCAGAAATGGCGATGGTTGGAAATATCAATACTTTAAAGATAAAATAAGAGGCTTTCAGCAAGCGCACCAATGCAGTTCGTGGACGAGAGACTATGCTGTATTTTCTTTAATGCCCATGGTTGATGAACTAATTGTAAATGAAGATAAGCGCGAAACTAAATTTAGTCACCAGGATGAGATTGCCAAACCAAACTATTACAAAGTTAAATTCGAAAACGATATCACCACCGAAATTTCACCCTCAGAACGTGGTGCACACCTCAGGTTCAGCTATCCAAAGGGCAAAAGAAGCTTTTTAATTTTAGACGGATACACCAGGATAAGCGGGGTTCAGATCTATCCTAAAGAAAACAAGATAACGGGTTGGGTAAATAACGGCGAAGGCTTTAAAAAGGGCTGGAAAAGTTATTTTGTCGTTCAATTTGATCAGCCGATTAAAGCTTATGGTACCTGGGGAAATAAAGGGAATACCATTTCGAAAGATTCTATTTCTGCAGAAGGTTTAGGTAAAGGAGCATTTGTACAGTTCGAACCGGGCGCAAAAGTTCAGGTAAAAACAGCATCATCTTATATCAGTTTACAGCAGGCCGAACTTAATTTAAAAAGAGAACTCGGCAACGATAAAACTTTGGAAGATACCAAGGCCAATGCTGCTGCGGTATGGAATAAATCGCTTGGTAAGATAGAAGTGGAAGGTGGATCCAGAGCAGATATGCAGACTTTTTATTCTTGCTTTTTTAGGGCAAGTTTATTCTCCAGAAAGTTTTACGAAATTAATGAAGCGGGAAACCCCTACTATTTTAGTCCGTATGATGGTAAGGTACATGAGGGCTATATGTTTACGGATACTGGTTTTTGGGATACCTTCCGTGCACAGTTTCCGTTAAATACACTAGTGCAGCCAGAAATGCATGGGCATTATATGCAAGCCATGCTCGATGCCTATGCGCAATGCGGTTGGCTACCCTCGTGGTCTTTTCCCAGTGAAGCCGGAAGTATGATCGGTAACCATGCCATATCTTTGTTCGCAGATGCCTGGGCAAAAGGGATCAGAACATTTGATCCGAAGAAGGCTTTAGCTGCCTATTACCATGAAGCAATGAACAAGGGGCCCTGGGGGCCTGCAAACGGTAGGGATGGTGTAACCGAGTATAACCAATTGGGTTATGTTCCTTATCCAAAATATAGAGAAGCTACCGCAAAAACATTAGAGTATGCCTACGATGATTATTGCGCTTACGCCTTAGCCAAAATGATTGGCGATAAACATTACATGGAAGTTTTTGAGAAACCGATGTTCAATTACAAAAATGTTTACGATCCGGCTACACGTTTTATGCGTGGAAAAAATGCAGCTGGCGAATGGTCGCCAAATTTTGATCCAACTGAATGGGGAGGCCCGTTTACCGAAGGAAATGCCTGGCATTGGCAATGGTCGGTTTTTCACGATACCAAAGGTTTGATTAACCTGATGGGGGGAAACAAAAATTTTGTTTCGAAGCTGGATTCTGTTTTTAGCGAACCCAATAAAGTTAATGTGGGCTCTTACGGCGGCATGATTCATGAAATGACCGAAATGGTAATGGCCAATATGGGCCAGTATGCACATGGTAATCAACCCATACAGCATATGGTTTACCTATACAACTATGCCAACCAGCCTTGGAAAGCACAATTTCATGCGCGTGAGGTGATGCATAAACTGTATGATGCAACAGAAAACGGTTACCCGGGAGATGAAGACCAGGGGCAAACCTCGTCATGGTATGTGTTAAGCGCTTTAGGGTTTTATAGTGTAACCCCAGGATCTGGAGAGTATGTTTTAGGTAGCCCGATGTTCAAAAAAACGACCATCAACTTAGAAAATGGTAAAAAATTCATCATCGAAGCACCTGCAAATGACATTCGGCATGTTTACATAAAATCAGCAAGCTTAAATGGTAAAAATTATACTAAAAACTATTTGAATCATAGCGATTTATTAAAAGGTGGCGTTTTAAAACTGGAAATGAGTGTTAAATCTTCGTTAAATAGAGGAATATTAGAAGGAGATAAGCCATTTTCAATCAGTAAATAGCTAGTGAATGACTACTTTTGGCGAATTATTCAAATTATTAAAGAATAGAACAGAAATATATATAGAATGGAAAAGCCTGTTGCATTAGGTGTAGATATTGGCGGCTCGCATATTACGGCCGCATTGGTAGATTTGGAAACAAGAACTTTATTGAAGAATTCTATCAAACGTAGCCCTGTGAACTCACAGGAGAATAAGGAAGTGATTTTATCGGCTTGGTGCGATATTATCAATAATGCTTTCCAGGACATAAAAAATGGCAATAGAAATGTGGGCATAGCCATGCCCGGGCCTTTTAATTATAAAGAAGGAATTTCATTAATTAAAGATCAGGAAAAGTTTAAATCACTTTACCAGGTTAATGTGAAAGAAGAGCTTGCCAAACGATTGGACATTGCAGCAGAAAACATCCACTTTATAAACGATGCAGCTGGCTTTTTACAAGGGGAAGTTTTTGCAGGGGCAGCCAAAGGTAATGTAAACGTATTGGGTTTAACATTGGGAACCGGACTTGGATCTTCACTTTGTTTAAATGATAAAGCTTATGATGCAGACTTATGGAATTCTTCGTTTTTAGATGGAATTGCCGAAGATTACTTATCTACGCGCTGGTTCGTAAAACGTTTTAAGCAATTGAGCGGTGAAGATGTAGAAGGCGTAAAAGAATTGGTGGGGATTGTGGAAAGCAATCATTTTGCAACCATGGTTTTTATGGAATTTGGCTACAACCTGGCACAGTTCCTGATCCCTGTGATCAAAAAATACAAAATAAATACCGTAATTGTAGGAGGGAATATTGCACAGTCTTTTAGCGCATTTGCCCCAGAATTAACGGCAACATTAAAAGGAAACGGAATAGATGCTGAGATCAAAATTTCAGAACTGAAAGAGCATGCGGCATTAATCGGCGCTGCAAGTTGCTGCGACTTGAGCTTAACCTAAGGTGTTTATCGGATTGTTTACGGTATCTACAGCCATTTAAATAAACTGCAGAATTAAAATCTTAATTCTGCAGTCTATCAGATTTCTTCATGATCCTGTTTTAAAGAAACATGTACGTTAGTTATACTTTTTCAGGGTATTCTACACTTGTCTTGTCAAAATAACTTTATTGAGCGTTTTTTTTACTAAAAAAATAAATAATTTTTAATTTATTAATAATATGCTTATTATTGTTTAATAAAACGTTTTAGTCTTAAGTCATTTAAACATTTTTTATGTTTAGCATAGGATTAAAAAAATAAAGTGTTGATCGCATAGATTGGGGCTTTTTTTTATGTCTGAAAGCTAAAACGTTTTAGTTTAGCCAAAATTAACCAATCATTCATTAAAATAAAGGAGATCCTAAATGCAATAAATTTTACATGCTGATAACTACCATTCTACCGCTTCACAGAACAACCAACCAAACTAACAAATAACTCAACATGACCACAACACTTACCAAACCAGTTCATCATCGCTATAGGCGCAACTAGTATTTTATTCGTAATAAGAGGCTAACGCTTAAAGCAATCTAAAATCGTATTGCCAAAACCTGCTGTTTATATACTAACATCCCTTTAGTTTATAGCGGTTATTGTGCTGCATTTAAAAAGATTTTCTGAACAGCTAAGCATTTACATTTCTTAAAACCGATTAAATCCCTGATCTACCCACTGATCAGATCGAGTAAATATTGCACATTTTTTTAACCAACAACTATTAAATCAATTTATTATGAATCTTTTAAAAATGACCAGGAAAGCTGGCGGACTCTGTTTCGTGCTGGCTTTACTTCTTGGATGCGGTAAAGAAGAGTACCCGGCAGTGGATCTTTTTACCTGGAAAGCAAAGGTAGATGTAACCGCCAAGGCCGTACTTTCTGTTAATGTCGAAAATTCTGCCGGTGCCACTGGTGGTGAAGGATCTTTAAAAGTGGTTGATAATGATATCAACTCAAAGTTCCTGATCAATCCTTACCAATCATCCCTTTACTTACAGTTAGCTTTCCCTTCCGTTCAGCAGGTAGCATCTTACACGTTAACTTCGGGTAACGACGCGCCAAGCAGGGATCCCAAAAACTGGAAATTAAGTGGTTCTATAGATGGAAATTCGTGGGTAGATCTGGATACCAGGACAGGCGAAACATTTTCTGACCGTAATATCACCAAAACATACAATTTTAAAAATAAAGTGCTGTATAAATTCTACAGGCTTAGTATTACAGCGAACAACGGCAGTTCTTTGTTCCAGTTGTCTGAGTGGCGTGTAATTGAAGTACCTGAAGAACAACAGTAATTTGTGGTTACAATACTGTAAATAAACATACCAAAATTTATTCTGCCGGGCTTAACCGGTAGGCAATAAATTCATATCAAACTGATCAATAGACCTAATAACAGTAACTCTGTTAATAACAAACTAATTTTATGATGAAAAAAAATACAAATTTAACTGGGGGCAGGCTCAGGTTTAAAGATTGTGCTTTTAAGGCTATCGCTTTTACGCTAGCTTTAAGCAGTAGTTTTTATGCAACGGCTCATGCAACGGCCATTAATGTCAGCAGTTCGGTTATGACTAACCAAACAAAAGCCGATATTGTAATTCGTGGTATCATTAAAGATGAAACCGGTGCGCCTTTGCCGGGTGCAGGAGTTAAGGTAAAAGGGAGTTCTACCAGTGCTGCCGCAGATGTAAATGGAGCCTTTACCATTAATGTTCCAAATCAAGAAGCCATTTTGATTGTAACTTACGTAGGTTACGATACAAAAGAAATCCCTGTTGGTACGCAAACTGTTTTAGATATCCGCTTAAAAGAAACCGTTGGTGCCAACTTACAGGAGGTGGCCATTGTAGGTTTCGGTACACAGAAAAAGGAGAGTCTGGTTGGTGCGCAATCATCAATAAATGTGGCTGATTTAAAACAACCTGTTTCCAGTATGAGTCAATTATTGGCAGGTCGAATCCCAGGTGTAATTAATGTATCAAGAAATGGTGAGCCAGGTGCAACCGGATCAGATATTTTCATCCGCGGTATATCTTCATTATCATCTGGTGACAGAAGTCCACTGGTAATTATTGATGGTGTTCCTAACCGTAACTTAAACGATATCAGTGTTTACGATGTAGAAAACTTTACGGTACTGAAAGATGCAGCTGCAACAGCGGTATATGGTATCCGCGGTGCAAACGGGGTAATCTTAATCAACACGAAACAAGGTAAAACCGGTTCGCCTAGAATTAACGTAGAATACTACGAAGGGATAAGCCGTTTTACTAAAAGACCGCAATTAATTGATGGTGTAGATTATATGAACCTGGCTAATGAGGCCAAATACTCTGATTATTTAAGAGGAGGCGCAGCAGGTGCATTTAACCCGGCATACTCTATAGATGCAATCCAGAAAACAGCCGCAGGTACCGATCCGATCCTTTATCCAAACGTAAACTGGTTTGATGCCATTTACAATGATTTTGGTAGAAACAGGTCAGCAACAGCCAATCTATCGGGTGGGGTAAGCAATGCAAAATATTATGTATCATTAGGTTATTATGGCGAAGACGGTTTGTTTAAAACCGATGAAGCCGTAAATTCTGCTGTTAAACAAAACTATAACCGCTATAATGTTAGTGCAAACTTAAACTGGGATATTACCGGTACCACTAAGTTGGATTTAGGAATCAAGGGAATTTTGGGGCAAAATAATTATCCAAGCAATTTGTTTGCACAGGATATTTTCAATCAGGCCTTTTTAATTAACCCTACCTCTTTTCCAGTGCTTTATCCAAATGGCAGTTTACCTGGTATCAGTCCACAAGCCGATCAGCGTAACCCTTATGGTGATGTTACGAGGAATGGATATAGAAGCAGCTACACGAACCAGTTGTATTCAAATATCCGTTTAACACAGGATTTAAAAGAAATAACGCCTGGTTTATCGGTTACCACGATGTTTTCTTTTGATGTGAATAACACCAATGGAATTAACAGAACTAAAAGAGAGAGCTTATACAGGATTAACCCCAGCGATCCTTACATCACTCCGGGAGATCCAAATTCAGGTTATAAATATGGTTTAGTTTTACAGGGACAAGACTTTTTAAACTACAATTATGATAATGGTGGCGATAAGAAGATGTACTTTGAAGGAGCTGTTAATTACAACCGTACCTTTGGTAAACACGCTGTAAGTGGCTTATTGTTGTATAATCAAAATGATAATACCAAAGCTTCTGCACCTAACCTAACCCTTTCACTTCCTTACCGTTTACAAGGTTTAGTAAGTCGCGCTACATATGCTTATGATAATAAGTATTTCTTTGAATTTAACATGGGGTATAATGGTTCAGAAAACTTTGCTCCAAATAAACGTTATGGGTTTTTTCCAGCTGTTGGTTTAGGATGGTTGCTTTCGAGTGAGAAATTTTTCGAGCCGCTTAAAAATGCCGTTCAAATGGTTAAATTCCGTTATTCGGATGGTATTGTGGGTAGTGGAGGTAGTGGCAATAGTTATGCAGATAGCGAAGGACAACGCTTCTACTACTTAACCAAAGTTGGTGATGCGGGTGATTATTTTTTTGGCCAAAATGGAAATCTTGGAACGAATGGTTTAGGTGTAACGGCTTATGGCGTAGATGTAACCTGGGCTGAAACCCGTAAACAGGATTTGGGTTTCGAATTAAAAACGTTGAATAACAACTTATCATTAATCGTTGATTTTTATAAAGAAAGAAGAAAGAACCAATTTATCAGTAGAGGTACGGTACCCAATTATATCGGTTTGGCCAATACACCAATTGGTAACTTAGGTATTGTTGATAACAAAGGTATTGATGGTACCATCCAATATGATACACAATTCGGTAAAGATTGGTCGCTTAATTTAAGAGCTAACTTTACTTACAATAAAGATAAGGTAATCGAGAACGATCAGGCACCGAAACCTTATCCCTGGATGGAGCAACGCGGTTATAATGTTTTAGCAGCCACACGTGTTGGTTATATTGCCGAAAAGTTATTCGACAGCCAGGCTGAGATCAATGCAAGTCCAACACAATTTGGTACGCTAATGCCTGGAGATATCAAGTATAAAGATTTAAATGGTGACGGTAAAATTGATTCATTTGACCAGACGATAATCGGTAGGGGAGATATTCCAAGCACAACCTATGGTTTCGGTTTCTCGTTAACTTACAAAAACTTCGATTTTGGTTTGTTCTTCCAGGGGCAGGACAATGCTGATGTCATTTTAAATATTCCTTCATTCGCCAATTCGGGTGGTTTGGGTAATATGCTCGCCGTAGCTGCAGACCGTTGGACACCAACAAATCCCCGTCAGGATGCAGTTTATCCTCGTTTATCTTATGGTGGCACGAATAACAACAACTATCAATCAAGTACCTGGTGGAAACGCGACATCAGCTTCCTGAGGTTAAAAAACGCAGATTTGGGTTACACACTTAAAGAAGGTATAAAATCTATTGGTGTTAAACGCTTAAGGATCTATGCAACGGGTTATAATGTGTTCACCATTAGCAAGTTTAAACTTTGGGATCCTGAACTCGGCACTAATAACGGTACACGGTACCCACTAACCTCTAATTATTCTTTAGGTCTTACCGCTAATTTTTAAAATAAAAAGAATGAAAAAAATATTGATATATACAGTTGGCGCATTACTGATCGTTGGTAATTATGGCTGTAAGAAATTTTTAAACCAGGTACCTGATGATAGGTTAACTTTCGATCAGATGTACGAAAAAAAGTCTACCGTCGATCAGGCATTGGCAAATGTTTACTCTACACTTCCGGATCAGGATCAGGACCGCTCGCCGTCAGCAGGCGGAAACATTGGGCCATGGACAGCTGCTTCTGATGAGGCGGATTATACCTTGCCAAACTTTAGTGAAAACGTAAATTCGGGTGCATGGGATGCGACCAGTGGAGCGGTAAACTACCACTGGCAAAGCTTTTATCAAGGAATACAAGCTGCCAGTTCGTTTATGGCGAATATTAACAGGTGTACTGATTGTAACCTTGGTGGAATTGATATTGTTAACCGATATTACAACGAAGCCAGGGCTTTAAGAGCCATTTATTATTATTATTTAGTTAGGCAATATGGCCCTGTAATTCTATTGGGCAATGATCCAATCGCATCTGATGCTCCGCTACCGGAAATCAGTAAGCCACGTAATTCAATGGATGAATGTATCAATTATATTGTAAGCGAATTAGAGGCCGCAAGCTCGCGTTTACCTGCAACACCACAAGCCAGCCAGGATTATGGACATATAACCGCTTCAGTTGCTGATGCCTACAAAATAAAAGCATTATTAACAGCAGCCCGCCCCTTATTTAATGGAAATACCGACTACGCGAGCCTTAAAAACCAGGATGGTAAACAATTAATCAGCCAAACAGCTGATGTTGCCAAATGGACAAAAGTAGCAGCAGCTGCAAAAGCATTTTTAACCAACTCGCGTTATGCGAATTATGCACTTTATAATGTTACTGCTACCCCTGCTGGTTTGCCGGATAATGCTTTTAACAGGGCTTTCATTGCAACAAGAGATGTGTTTTTGAACGGTTGGAACTCAGAAATTATTTTTGGCAGAGGTGGTGATGTTACGCTTTATCAATATTCATTGGCACCAAATCATAACGGTGCTTCTGGTGGCGATAAAGGTGGTTCTTTTCTATCTCCTTCACAACAATTGGTAGATGCTTATTTTACAGCAAATGGGTTACCAATAGAAAATGATCCGACTTATACTGCGAATGGTACTTCAGCCTATCAGGCACCTGACCCAAATGATCAGGACGGGCCAAGGACCATTAGTAATATGTATGTTAACCGCGAGCCTCGTTTTTATGCAAATATTACTTATAGTGGTCGTAAGTGGATCAATCCATCTTCAAACATTATCACCAGTTTTGAATTTAACGGAAATGCAGGCAAAAATGCTATTGCCAACAATGATTATACTAAAACTGGCTATACTTCAAGAAAACACTTAACTGTTGCAGGTTGGACAGAGGGAAGATCAATTTTTACCATGATCAGATTAGCAGAAATCTATTTAGATTACATCGAGGCATTGCAGGAGTCGAATCCTTCAGATCCTGATATCTTGATTTATTTAAACAAGATTCGTGTTAGAGCAGGCATAGCACCTTACGGAAGTGGTGCTGGCGCATTACCTGTACCAACCGATATGAGAGACGCTATCCGCAGAGAAAGACGTGTTGAATTGGCTTTTGAACTAGATCGCTATTTCTATACCAGGGAATGGAAAATTGCAGAAACAACCGATAGGCAGATCAAAGGTTTAAATATTACCCAAAATGCACCAGGCTTTTTTACACCAGTGGTAACCGAAAATAGGGTTTTCCAAAAGAAACACTATTTATGGCCTATACCAGCTGGTGAAATCCAAAAGGTTCCGGTAATTGTACAAAATACAGGCTGGTAAAATGTAAACGGCACCGGGTGTTTCGCTCGGTGCTTTTTTTAAACTCATTAATTTAATACTATGAAAAACATTTTTCCACTATCTGCCATTGCGGTGTTTGTGCTGCTTGCCTGCAATACCAAAAAGGCACCGATCGAAACGGTAAAACCCGCACCTCCAATTATTGAAACCGTAGATCAGCCTGATGCTCCATCCAAAACCTGGAAAGAACACTGGTTTGAACATGTCCAGTTGCTAAACCGGGTTTATTACGATACGAGCATAGTGGTATATTATGATGGCGATGTTAAACCAACCGTGGTATGGCCAAAAACCTATATGGCCGAAGCCTGGAACTATACCAAAAAAGCTTATGGTAAATTTGGCGACGATAGCCGCTTGTTTGTGATTTACCATGCCGGGAAATATGGGGGTGGCCATCCAGGTACTTATCTTGATTCAGGTCATGATTACCGCAATGTAACCGATTGCGGATCTAATGATTTAAACGCATGGACTACCGGGGTAGACAATGATATTGATTTATCAACTCACGAAATTGGCCACATTGTAGAAGGTGCTTCAAAAGGGGTAAAAGAATCTCCTGCCTTCGATATCTGGCACGATAGTAAGTGGATGGAAATTTATCAATACGATGTGTATTTGGGTTTAAATAGGCCTGCTGATGCACAACGCTGGTCGAACAAAATGATGTCCACAACTGATAGTTACCCCAGAGCGGGAACTCAATGGTTTAAAAACTGGTTTTTACCGATCTACGAAAATTATGGCAAAACAAGGGTTTTAAATGGGTTTTTTACCTTGCTATCGCAACATTTCCCTAAACAGGGCATTACCATACAAGGCAAAAGCTACCAGCAATATTCCAGGAAAATGAATTTTGGCGAATTTATTCACTTTTGGAGCGGTGCAGCCAAAGCAGATCTGGCACAACTTGCCTTAAGCGCCTTCGGTACAAAAGACGAGAAGGGCGCAGATTGGGGACCAATGCTTGCCAAGGCCAAAACCGATTTCCCTAACATTACTTACTAAAATATATCACCAGAAAGATTCAGTATAATAGCCTGGATCTTTCTTTTTTTTATCACAATCACACAAAGAAAACAATGATTAAGCAGTTTTTAATACTGGCGCTGGTACCATTATTCGGAGGTACAGCTTTTGGGCAAAACAAAAAGAGTGCATATAAAATTACCATCAATGATAAAGACAGTGCAACAAATACCATTGTAGATGCTAAGCTAAAAGCCGCTTTTTTTCAGGTTTATCCAGGCTTTGCCCAGGCAGATGGTTACCATACCCAAAGAAATGTTGTATTGGATTTTGTAACCAGCGAAACACCTGCCATACAAGCCAAAGCAGGAGAAATTAAAGTAAACAAGGAATGGGTTAAGCATAAATCTCAAAGGAAAATCGAGAAAGAACTCTTTACTGCGCTTTCAAAAAACTGGGTGTATTATAATAAAGAAAAGCATAAGGGTTATACACTAACCTTTATTAGTAAAGCCCCTGATTTAGATCCTCAGGTTAGGGAAAATTTAATCTCTACCTATTTCGAAATTTATCCAACCCTGGTTAAAACATTCAATAATAAAGCTACACATGATGTACTTTTCGTGGTAGATACTGCCTACAAAGCCGTAGCCGAAGCCAGTGGTAACAGGATTTTATTCAGTGCAGGTTACATAAAAGCGCACCCAACGGATATTGATGTGGTAACACACGAAACCATGCACATTGTACAAGGTTATGGCTATAGCGCCGGCCCGGTTTGGTTAACAGAAGGCATTGCCGATTATGTACGTTACAAATATGGAGTTGATAATGTTGGTTCGAAATGGAGTTTGCCTGCTTACAATGAAAAACAGAATTATACCAACAGTTACCGGATTACTGCCCGGTTTTTTGCCTGGTTGGAGCAAAATGTGAAACCTGGATTGATTACTACATTGGATCAGCAGTTAAGGGCGCATCAGTATACTGCACAGTCGTGGGATGCATTAACGGGGAAAACGCTTGATCAGCTTTGGAAAGATTACAGTAAAGACCCGCAAAAAGTAAGCCTTACTTATAGCAGCAAAAAATAATGGAAGAGAGGTCAAGTCTTATAGGCATATGCTCAGACAAACTTGACTTCTCCATCGATTTTGTAAAAATAACCATCACTAACGTAAAATTTTTGATCATTTACTAAAACGTTTTACATAAAATATTTAATTTGCAGAATCAAATAGGCTAACCAAAATAAATAATTTCCCATATCAATGAAAAAAATATCTATTCTTTCAATTTTCTTAATGCTTGTTTCTGCGTTTTCAATCCATTTAAAAGCACAGGAAGTAACTAAGAAGAGTGGTTATACCTTATCCTTCGAGAGCAATTTTAAGGAATTAGATCCTCAATTGAAGAAACGGTTAATTAAAACTTTTTTCGAAGTTTATCCAAAACTGGCCAAAGAATATAATCCAGCCACCATAAAAGAAGTAAAATTTTTTGTGGATACCGCTTACAAAGGTGTTGCGGCAACTGCCGATGGAAAAGTAACCTTTAGTTCGATGTGGATGGTACAACATCCCGAAGATATTGATGTGGTAACCCACGAGGTGATGCATATTGTACAGGATTATGGGCGGAGCGTGGGGCCAGGATGGTTAACAGAAGGTATTGCAGATTATGCGCGTTACAAATTCGGTGTAGACAATGCCGGCGCCAAATGGTCGCTGCCTGCTTTAAAGCCAGAACACAGTTATAAAAACAGCTACCGCATTACTGCTGCATTTTTTGCGTGGATCGAAAAAAGTGTAAAGCCAGGTACCATTAAAGCCGTTGATGCTGCTTTAAGAGACCATACCTATACCAAAGATATCTGGGAAAAATTAACCGGTAAAGATTTGGATGCACTTTGGGCAGATTATGTTAAAAATTCTGAAGTTTAAATAATAAATACAAGCATATAAAAACACAAACACAACAAATGAAAAGATTATTTATCGCCTTATTGAGTTTCGCGGCTTCAACCAGTTTCGCGCAAACAATAGGCAAAATTACTGATCCGGTAGATTGGATAAACCCTTTAATGGGAACCGCATCCAAACCAGATCTATCTAATGGAAATACTTACCCGGCGATTGGATTGCCTTGGGGCATGAATATGTGGACACCACAAACCGGTAAAAACGGTGATGGATGGGCATATGTTTATGATGCCGACAAAATCCGTGGCTTTAAACAAACGCACCAGCCTTCGCCCTGGATGAATGATTACGGTGCTTTTTCTATAATGCCAGTTACTGGTAAATTACGATTCACAGATGATGACCGCGCCAGTTGGTTCAGCCACAAAGCTGAAGTTGCCAAGCCATATTATTACAGTGTTTATTTGGCCGATGCTGATGTAACTACCGAAATCACGCCCACAGAACGTGCTGCCCAGTTTAGGTTCACTTTTCCTAAAACAGATAGTGCCTATGTGGTGGTAGATGCACAGAACAAAGGCTCTTATATTAAAATCATTCCGGCTGAAAGAAAGATTATTGGCTATACCACTAAATATGCCCGCGGTCCACTGCCTAAAAATTTCAAAAATTACTTTGTAATCTATTTCAATAAAGATTTTAAGTTAGCTAAAACCTGGGATGATAAAAAACTTAATGAAAAGGATTTAGAACTAACGGTAGACCATGCCGGTGCAGTAATCGGCTTCGCTACACAAAAAGGCGAGCAGGTAATTGCAAAAGTGGCTTCTTCATTCATCAGCTTTGAACAGGCCGATTTAAACTTAAAAAAAGAATTGGCTAACGATGGTTTCGATGCAACAAAAGCAAAAGGCAGGGCAATCTGGAACAAAACCTTAAGCAAGATTGCAGTTGAAGGTGGTACGATTGATCAAACCCGTACATTTTATTCTGCCATGTACCGCACCTTGTTCTTCCCGAATAAATTGTATGAAATCGATGCACAAAACCAGATCGTACACTGGAGTCCATACAACGGACAGGTTTTACCAGGTTATATGTTCGCTGGTACAGGTTTCTGGGATACGTTCAGGGCATTATACCCTTTCCTAAACCTGGTTTATCCTTCTATTAATAAAGAGATGCAACAAGGCTTAATTAACGATTATAAAGAAGGTGGTTGGTTACCAGAGTGGAGCAGCCCGGGATATGCCAATATTATGGTGGGTAACAACTCTGCTTCGGTAGTTTCTGATGCTTATATTAAAGGTATGCGTGGTTACGACATTGAAACCTTATGGCAGGCGGTAAAACATGGCGCAAACAACGAAGGTCCGATGGAAGCTGTTGGCCGCGACGGAGTTAAATATTACAATGAATTGGGTTATGTACCTTTTGATGTGAAAAAGAATGAAAATGCAGCTAAAACATTAGAGTATGCCTATGATGATTTTACCATTTACCAATTGGGAAAAGCTTTAGGTAAATCAGCATCGGAGATTGATATCTATAAGAAAAGAGCCATGAACTACAAGAATCTTTTCGATCCGGCTT
Source organism: Pedobacter sp. PF22-3 (assembly GCF_026239555.1). Classification (GTDB taxonomy): domain Bacteria; phylum Bacteroidota; class Bacteroidia; order Sphingobacteriales; family Sphingobacteriaceae; genus Pedobacter. The sequence goes on from NZ_JAPIVP010000006.1 coordinate 28,219, forward strand.
CAGGTTTAATGCGTGGTAAAAACCAGGATGGAACTTTCCAAAGCCCATTCAGTCCGTTTAAATGGGGAGGTGCATTTACCGAAGGCAATAGCTGGCACTATACCTGGTCGGTTTTTCAGGATATTGATGGTTTAGCCAAACTAATGGGCGGTCATAATCAATTTGTAACCAAATTAGATTCTGTGTTCTCTATGCCTCCGGTATTTGATGAGAGCGCTTACGGTGGGGTAATCCACGAAATCCGCGAAATGCAGATTGCAAACATGGGCCAGTACGCACATGGTAACCAACCGATTCAACACATGATTTACCTGTATAACTATGGAGGTGCTCCCTATAAGACACAGTATTGGGTAAGAGAAACCATGAACAGGATGTACAAAGCTACTCCGGATGGATATTGTGGTGACGAAGATAACGGGCAAACTTCTGCCTGGTATGTTTTCTCGGCAATGGGTTTCTACCCGGTAACACCAGCGGTTGATCAGTATGTTTTAGGTGCTCCTTTGTTTAAAAAGGTGACCATTACTTTAGAAAATGGTAAAACTGTGGTGATTAATGCAGCAGCCAATAGCGATAACAACCGTTATGTTCAGTCGTTACAGATGGATGGTAAGCCATATTCTAAAAACTGGATCAGCCACAGTGGTTTACAAAAAGGTGCAGTGTTAAACTTTAATATGACAGCAACGCCGAATAAAACCAGAGGTTCAAATCCAGCCGATTTCCCTTATTCGTTATCAACAGAAAAATAGATAAAATTATCCATCGGGTAGAGCAATTATCCGGTGGATTTTAAACCAAATTTAGCTTTAGGCTAAAACTAATAATCAAATATATGAACATCTCAAAGACGGGTTTTACAGCCATTTGCTGGCTTTGCGGAACCCTGTTGGCATTTGGCCAGCGTATTGATCTCAAAGATCTTTCAGCTTTTAAAAATCCTTCAAATTCATGGTCGCTGGCACAAAATGTTATGGCCGACCTTAACGCCGAAAATGTTTTAAAAACAGTTAAAGGTGAAGGGATTTTGGTTAACCACTCTACGGCAAAAAAAGCCGGGTCCGATCTATACACCATCAACGAGTATGGTGATATAGCCTTAGAATTAGATTATCTAACGGCAAAAGGAACAAATTCAGGAATTTATCTTCAAGGTAATTATGAAATCCAGATTGACGATGCATGGGGGTTGAAAAATGCGACTTCATCTAATAATGGCGGTATTTATCAACGCTGGGATGATAGCAAACCCGAAGCCGAGAAAGGATTTGGTGGTGTAGCGCCGCGTCAGAACGCAAGCAAGGCGCCAGGTTTATGGCAACACATCAAAATTATCTTCCAGGCACCAAAGTTTGATGCAGCTGGCAAAAAAACACAAAATGCCAAAATCATCAGTGCAGAACTAAATGGGGTGCTGATTCATGAAAATGTTGAATTATTTGGTGCAACCAGGGGCGCTGCAGGTGCTGAGAAAGCAAAAGGACCTTTACGTTTGCAAGGCGATCATGGTTCGGTAGCGTTCAGAAATATCCAGATCACTGAGTTATCTGAAATTCCAAAACCAAACCAGAACGGTGGTGCAGATCCAATATATATTGAAGCTGCAAGTAACAATATGATCAGAAGTTTTGTAGATGTAGCACCACGAGTACGTTCCGTACACGCTATTTCGGTAGGCGGTCCAGAAAAAGTTGCCTACAGCTACGATTTGGATAAAGGTACCTTATTACAGGGCTGGCATGGTGATTTTATTGATGCTACACCCATGTGGGATGGCCGCGGAAACGGAACCTCACGCGCTTTGGGCAGTGTTACGCGTTTTACCAAACAACCTGTTTTGGCGATTTCAAAGTTGGCAAACGACCAGGCCAATTGGGTTGCCGATACAGCTGGTACCGGTTTCAGAACGAAGGGTTATGTAATGGATAAACAAGACCGTCCGGAATTTAAATACATCATTAACGGAACAAATGTTACCGATGCGGTTAAAGTGATGGATAATGGACAGGGTTTAAGCAGAGAGATTACTGTTGATAAACCCTCAAAAGATCTTTATTTCTTGTTAGCTGCTGCTTCAAACATTGAAGAAGCCGGAAAAGGTTTGTATTTAATTGACGATAAAGCATATTACATACAGCTTGGCGAAGGTACTGCAAAGCCGGTTATTAGAAATGTGGATGGCAAATGGGAAATCATTGCAGCCATTGGAAGTAAGTTGAATTATACCATTTTGTTTTAGTCGTAATCATAATGAGAAATACATTTAAAAAATTAGCAATACTGGCACTAAGTTTTAGCTTTACTACAGTTTTTGCTCAGGAAACACCGAAAGAAGAAGATTTTTTCAAAATAAATAAAGTACGCGTACCCGAAGGCCCGATTTTAGAAGTGGGTGGTCTGGTTACCCTGCCAAATGGCGATTTAGGCGTTTCAACCCGTAGGGGAGAGGTTTACATCGTAGAAAATCCAACAAGTGCAAAACCTTACTGGCGCAGATTTGCCTATGGGCTGCACGAAATTTTGGGTATTGCCTATAAAAATGGTGCAATCTATGTAGCGCAGCGTGGCGAATTAACCAAATTGGTAGATAAAGACCAGGATGGTAAAGCCGATGTGTACGAAACCGTTTATGCCTGGCCTTTAAGCGGGCACTACCACGAATATAGTTTCGGTCCGAAAATAATGCCAGATGGTACCTTTATGGTTACCGCAAATGTGGCCTTTGGCGACGAAGAATGGTGGCGCGCCGAAAGCCGTGTACCTATGCGCGGTTGGGCCATGAATATAACCGAAGATGGTAAAATGAGCCCGTATGCTGCGGGTTTCCGTTCGCCAGCCGGTATTGGCAGTATTGATGGTCAGTTTTATTATACTGAAAACCAGGGCGACTGGGTAGGATCTGGTGGTTTGTGGAAAGTAAACAAAGGCGACTTTATGGGGCACCCGGCTAGTTTAAGGTGGACTAACCTGCCTAACTCTCCGGTTAAGCTGCAGTCAGATTTCTTTTATTCTCAAATAGACGAGCGTAGAACGAAGAATGAACAGGGAAGATACATTAAACCAGAAAATAGGGTAAACGAAACGTTTAAGACTTTATTCGACATGAAAAAAGTATTTCCTGAACTGCGTTTGCCATCGGTTTGGTTGCCTTATGGTATATTGGGTATTTCTTCTGCAGAACCTGTTAAAATTCCTGCCAATACATTTGGGCCATTTGCTGGACAGATTTTGGTTGGCGATCAGGGAATGAGTATTATCTCGAGAATTTTTATGGAGACGGTAAAAGGTGAAGAACAAGGTGCCGCTTTCCTTTTCCGTAAAGGTTTCCGTTCAGGAGTGTTAAGATTAGAATGGGGAACGGATGGTTCACTATTTGTTGGAGAAACAAACCGTGGTTGGGGATCGGCTGGTGATGCTAATGAAGGTTTAGAAAGACTGGTTTATAACAATAAAACCCCTTTCGAAATGAAAGCCGTTAGGGCAATGCCAGATGGTTTTGAAGTGGAATTTACGATGCCTGTTGATCGTAAATCGGCTGAAGACTTAGCTTCTTATGATGCAGAAAGTTTTATTTACAAATATCACCCGGTGTATGGTTCACCTCCTGTAAACACAGAGAAGTTAAAAATTTCTGGGGTTAAAGTTTCACCTGATGGTTTAAAAGCCAGGATTGTGGTTAAAAACCTTCGCCAATATTATATCCATACGTTAACATTAGATGGTTTAAGATCGCAAGATGGTTTTTATTCTTTGGTTCATCCGGTGGCTTATTATACCTTGAATCAAATTCCTGATGGAAATAAACTTTCTGCCAGCGAAGTGAGTACTAAAAACTCAGCAACACCAGTAAATACTCCTGCCAGGAAAACTGCTGTACCAAAGGCAACAACAGGAAAAGCACCAGAAGCCAAAGGAGCGTCTACCCCAGCTAAGCCTGTGGCTACTGCTAAAGCACCTACTTTTAAAGAGGTTGAGGGTTTGTTAACTAAAAATACTTGTCTGGCCTGCCATAACCAAACCAAAAGACAGATTGGCCCGCCATTCGCAGAAATTGCAAAACGTAAATATTCACCAGAGAAAATATTTCAGTTGATCCACAATCCGCAACCACAAAACTGGCCGGGTTATTCAACAGAAATGCCGCCAATGCCACAAGTAACCAAAGCAGAAGCTTTAAAAATTGCAGCCTGGATAAACTCTTTAAATAAATAAGTTGGTTGTTAGGAAAAACGGTTGGTAGAAATGCCAGCCGTTTTTTTATGGCAAAAATTGAGTAGAAATCTATACTGCCAGTCGTCACCCTGGATTTATTTCAGGGTCTTTAAAATGGAACGATCCTTCGACTCGGCTATCATTTGACAGGGGTCCGAGAAAGGGCGTCATTGCGAGGAGGAACGACGAAGCAATCTTTCACGCGAACAATTCTTGCTAGAAAGATTGCTTCGTCGGCTGAAAAAGCCTTCTCGCAATGACGAATTCTTAGGGAATCCTTACGTCCGCTATCATAGGTAGAATTTTACTAGAGCGGTCGTCATCTCCACCGGAGCAACGCGGAGTGGAGAGATCTTTTAAACCGAGTCACTGAAATCTGGTTAAAGATTTCTCCACTGCGGTCGAAAGCACGATACTTCCAGGTATTCAAATTTCTTGGTACATCTTTCACTCACATTGATTTTTATACCATAAATTATTCTTCAGGATGACATGACGCATAGATGTGTAAAAAAGAAATGGGGATTCCACTATTGCAGAATCCCCATCATCTAAATTAACGCTCTCATATACATTAACGCTGTAAAACCGATTTATTGTATTTGGTGCAATTTTTTTTGATTTGATTGTAAGTGGGCATTGGGTTATTAAAAAAATCAGTCGAACCATAGCCATCGGATTTATCACAGGGAATATTAACTAAAAAAAATCCTTACGTCCGCTATCATAGGTAGAATTTTACTAAAGCGGTCGTCATCTCGACCGGAGCAACGCGGAGTGGAGAGATCTTTTAAACTGAGTTACTGAAATCTGGTTAAAGATTTCTCCACTGCGGTCGAGAGACGATACTTCTAGGTATTCAAATTTCTTGGTACATCTGTCACGCACATTAATTTTTATACCATAAATTATTCTTCAGGATGACGTTACCATAGGTGCGTAAAAAAGAAACGGGGATTCCACCCTTAGGCAGTATCCCCGTCATCTAAATTAACGCTCTCATATACATAAACGCTATTAAAACGATTTATTGCATCAGGTGCAAAATTTTTTTCATTTTTGGATGTTTATCAATTAAACCTATTTTTACTTTATGGCTACTACAGATAAAACCCAACAAGATGCAGAGAAATTGGCAGCTGCCCAGGCTGCTGTAAAATTTGTTAAAGATGGCGATGTAGTTGGCTTAGGCACGGGTTCTACCACAACATTTGCTATTATTGAATTGGGGAAACTTGTAAAAAACGGACTTCAAATAAAAGCAGCTGCAAGTTCCATTCGAACGGAAGAACTCGCGAAATCGCTAGGCATTAAAATTCTTGAGCTTGGTCGCTTAAGCCAAATTGATATCAGTATTGATGGGGCTGATGAATTTACAGAATCGCTTGATCTGATTAAAGGCGGGGGCGGAGCATTGTTTAGAGAGAAAATAATTGCTTCATTGAGTAAAAATGCAATCATTATTACCGACGCTTCAAAAAAAGTTAAAAAATTAGGCGCTTTTACTGTTCCTGTTGAAGTAGTTCCATTAGCTTATCAATATGTATTCGATCAAATTAACAAACTTGGTGGAAAGGGTATATTAAGAACTGTAGATAACCAAACATTTATTACCGACAATGGGAACGTGATTATAGACGCTGATTTTGGCCTTATTGACGATCCTGCAAAATTAGCTTCTGATCTAAATCAGATTAACGGCTTACTGGCGCATGGCTTATTCATTAATATCACTTCAAAAGTAATCATGAGTGATGGGGCGGATATTATCATTTTTGAATAGCTATTAGTTCACTGGTTAATTAATCATTGGTTCATTTCCCCTTATTGCGCCAAAAGAAATTTTTTTAATGATCTTAATTTCTCAATGGCGATCTAATTTTTAGTAAAGGAGTTAAGGAAATTAAGTTTTAATTCCGCGTTCTCAGTGTTTCCGTGGCAAAACTGATAATTTCACCGATTATTTTTCCCTTCTCTCAAATTCTCCAAAAATTTTTACCGACAGTTTTATTTCACTCACCGATAAAACATCATAACTAAGGGAAAAACCATTCTCCAGCATTGCTATTCGTGATACATTTGATTCATAAAACAAAACGGTCATGGAAAATTTAATCAAAAAAAATCACGCAGATAAACAAGTTGGTCTAGGCATTTTAATCATTGCCATCGGTTCGGTATTCTTATTAAGAAACTCGGGCATAGATGTTCCACATTGGATCTTGAGATGGCACACCATTATGTTGGGTATTGGTTTGTGGATGGGTTACCGTAAAGACTTTAAAGGAAGCGGTTGGTTAGCATTAACTATTATTGGAGGCTTATTTACTTTTAAAGCGATAAACATATTTGATTTTGATCTGTTTAGGATTAGTATACCAATGGTATTGATCGGTTTAGGTTTATATGTAATCTTAAAACCTAAAAAAGTTCAAAACTTCGATCAGTATTTTGAGAAAAAACCAGTTGATTTTACTGATCAAGAAAGCTAAAATTCTTAACTCTATCATATATCTTAAAAAGGGACATTTTTTAACAATGTCCCTTTTTTATGCTTAATAGCAGAGGGTATTGGGCATGGAGCTCTGAATGCGTTTAATTGCTGCCCCATTCGCTCTGCGCTTAGCTAAAAAGAAACGGGGATTCCACCCTTAGGCAGTATCCCCGTCATCTAAATTAACGCTCTCACATACATAAACGCTGTAAATAGAATATATTGTGTGTAGCTTTATTTTTTTTTGATTTTTTTTAAGAAATGAGGTCAAACCTGTAAAACAGGCACCGCTTTATGATATTTATTGCGGTATTCAATAGGCGTTAAACCCGTTATTTTTTTAAAAACATCCCTGAATGATTTGGTATCGGTATAACCTACATCAAACATTACCTCGGTTATATTTTTTCTGCTCGATTCGAAACTTCGCTTTGCAGCCTCAATTTTAACCCTTTGAATGTACTCAATCACCGTATTTTTAGTCGCACTTTTAAATCTCCGCTCGAAACTCCTTCTGCCCAACGCCAGCATATCAGCCAGTTGGTCTACTGTAATCCGTTCCTGGTAATTTCCATCAATAAATTCCTGGGCCTTTTTAATTTTTGCATCCTCATGTCCTTTTTGTCCCTGGAACATCATAAAAGCCAGCTGACTTTCACGATCGATATCAATAGCGAAATATTTAGCGGCTAAAATGGCGGTATCCCGATCCGTATGTTTCTCTACCAGGTATAAAAGTAGGTTCCAGTACGAATTTGCACCACCGCTCGAATATAAACCCTGGGCATCGGTAATAATACTGCCATCTACCAGTTCTACTTTGGGGAACATTTCTCTAAATTGGTTGGCAAACAGCCAATGCGTAGAACATTTTCTTCCATCTAATAAACCCGTTGCAGCGAGTAAAAATGCACCCATACAGAGGGAGGCCACTTCTGCACCTTTTGCATGCTGTTTTATAATCCAGGGCAACAGATCCTGATTTGCCTCCATGGCATATCCTACATTACCACTTATTGCCGGAACAAAAATCAGATCGGTATGTTCCACTTCATGCAATAATTTATCGGCATGTACCGAAAAAAGACTATTATTCAGCTTTACCTCTTTTGTCATGGCTACCAGCTCCACTTTAAAAAGCGGCAATTTACCCGATGCCTGTAAAAATTCGTTAACAGCGGTAAATAAATAACGTGGATCTGCAATGGCTTCGATTACCGCAGTCTCTGGAATTAAGATAGATACATGTTTCATATCTCAAATATAATAAGGCTGATTGTCGTAAACAACCCCCGCAATTGTCGTTTCTACGTGTTCCGCTTACTGTGACCACCCTTTATGTTTGTATGGTTAAGGGCTGATGCCGAAATGTATGAAGGAGAACTGATTGCTTAATGGCATCAAATAAATAGGAACAAATGGCTAGCATAAATTCATATATCACCTTTAATGGTAATTGCCAGGAAGCAATGACTTTTTACCAGGATTGCCTGGGTGGAGAACTAACACTCGAAACTATTGGAGAATCGGCTTTTGCAGAAAAAATGCCTAATATCATACGAAAGCGTGTGGTGCATGCCGTTTTAGCTAAAGATGAAATGGTAATTATGGGTACTGATATGGTTGAAGAAAGGGGACTTGTAAAAGGAAACTCCGTGTCAATGATGCTCAACTGCAATTCCGAAGAAGAGGCAAAAGCTTTTTACCATAAACTTTCAGTCGGTGGCAGAGCCTCACACCCTTTACAGGAAACCTTTTGGGGCGCACTTTTCGGCGATTTAACAGACCGTTTTGGGAATAATTGGTTAATTAATTACGACAAAAATAAGTAAATATGAAAAAGCTAACGACCTGGTATTGGATTGTAACCATTATTTTCGCTTTAATGATGATTATGGACGGCTTTGGTGGAGTAACACAGCAGGAAGCAGGTAAAGAAGTACTTAAACACCTCGGATATCCGATGTATATGCTCATTATTGTAGGCATTTCAAAATTGCTTGGGGCAGTATCAATTTTACAGAATAAATATACAGCCATTAAAGAATGGGCTTATGCAGGTTTTGCCATCAATTTTATTGGCGCTTTTGCTTCAAGAGCATTTGTTGGCGATGGAATATCGTTGCTGATCCCACCACTTGTTGCTTTGATAATGATGTTTATTCCGTATATTCTATGGAAAAAACTTAGAGCAAATGTTAAAAATAGTTAAAACTAAATGATTAGTTTAATTAAAGGCTTTTCAGAACCAAATATTGTTAACTTTGGGTATTGCAAACAACCAAACAAAACAAAAACGATCATGATTCCAGATTTAATGTGGAATCATAATGGTTTAATTACTCTAAAAACAATATTATACGAATGAAAAAGAGCCTTTTATTCATAATCGCTTTATTATTTGCCACTTCAGCATTTTCTCAAAATGTGATCCAGCTTTTCAATGGCGCAAACGACTTTTTTAAACTTTTACAGGAAGAGAAATTTAAAGATGCCCACGCTTTCTTTGACGATACTTTAAAAACGAAACTGACGGAAGACAACTTACAGAAACTTTGGGGTGACATTGGAACCAAATATGGAAAGGCAGAATCATTGGATGCCGTTCAAAGTAAAGCCCAGGGCGAGTTTTTTGCTGTAACGGTTGAAGGTAAATTTGCTAACGGAGATCAGAACTTTATTTTAGGTTTTAATAAACAACAAAAAATTGTCGGAATCTTTCTGGCACCCTCCAGAAAAACTTCCTCTTATTTAAAACCAAGTTATGTAGATACAGGTTTATACCAGGAAAAGTCAGTATATATTGGTCCGGCAGGAAAACAATTGGCGGCCATTATTACCACGCCAAAAAATGTCAAAAATTTCCCTATCGTGGTTTTTGTGCATGGTTCCGGACCTGCTGATATGGATGAAACTATTGGTGCGAATAAGCCTTTTAAAGATCTTGCTGGCGGTTTAGCTTCTAAGGGAATTGCTTCAGTTCGATACGTAAAACGAACTTTAATCTATCCTAACGAATTTAATAAAGCTTTCACTGTAAAAGAAGAGGTGCTGGATGATGCAGCTGCAGCTATAACTCTTGCAAAAACAGTTGTTGGAGCCAATCCAAAAGCTGTTTATGTATTCGGTCATAGTTTAGGTGGAATGTTGGCCCCTAAAATAGCAGCCATAACACCTGATTTGGCGGGGATTATTTTGGCGGCAACACCTGCAAGAAAATTAACGGATATTATTGTTGATCAGAATAAGTATATGTTCGATCAGGCTAATGATACAACCGCTGCTTTTAAGAAACAATTGGCAGATGCTGCTGTGGAAATTGATAAAAGCAGAATTTCACAGTTGGGAACAACCATAAAGCCTGATTCTGTAATTTTAGGATTGCCAGCAAAATATTGGGCAGATTTAAATAGCTACAACCAGGTTGCTGTAGCTAAAAGCCTTTCTAAGCCTAAAATCTACGTATTGCAAGGTGGTAATGACTTTCAGGTAGGTAAAGTAGATTTTGATTTATGGAATGATGCTTTGGGCAAAAAGAAAAATGTGGTGCTTAAATTTTATCCGGATTTAAACCACCTGTTGAGTTCCCAAACCGAAAAGGGTACTATGGCTCAATATCAGGCTGCTGTAAGCGTATCAGAAACTTTGGTTAACGATCTCGCATTATGGATTAAGGCCAAATAGTCTAAATCAGCTAATAAAAAAGAATAAAGCTCCGATTAAAGTCAGGAGCTTTTTTTGTGCATTTAATTTCTTTTCATTCCTACTTTGTTTATAATTCACAAACAATTCAAAAAAGAAGTGGTTTAAGTTTAGAGTATCTCAACTAAAATAGTTTGTTTATGGAAAAGCGGAAAATCACTTTAAAAGGAATATGGGGCATTTTGAAAGCATCGTTTACTGGGTTTAACAATCATAAGGTAACGAAACTTAGTGGCTCATTAGCCTATTATACTGTGTTTTCTATGGCGCCATTACTTGTGGTAATTATCTCTTTGTGCGGCATATTTTTAGGAAGAGAAATAGCCGAAGGACAGGTTTATGCCCAACTTGAAGGATTTTTAGGCAGGGAATCGGCCGTTTCCTTACAACAGTTGATCAAAAATGCCTATTTGGATGGAAAAAGCACTATTGCTTTAATCATTGGTATCATCACCCTGTTAATTGGTGCAACTACCGTTTTTGGCGATATTCAGGATTCTATCAACACCATTTGGGGAGTAAAGCCCAAACCTAAAAGAGGGTGGGTGAAAATGTTGCAGAATCGTTTTTTGTCTTTTTCGGTAATTATTAGCCTGGGTTTCGTGCTATTGGTTTCATTGGCCGTTACTTCGGTATTAGATGCTTTTAGCGGCCGCCTGCAGGCTAGGTTTGCCGAAGTATCTGTTGTTGTATTTTACATCTTCAACCAAATTATAACCCTGGCTGTTATATCATTGATATTTGGTGTAATATTTAAGGTATTGCCTGATGCAATTATCAAATGGCGTGATGTAATGGCAGGTGCAATAGTTACTGCTATATTATTTATGATCGGTAAATTTGCCATCTCCATTTATATTGGGCAAAGCAATGTGGGTGGCACTTATGGTGCAACAGGTTCGTTAGTGGTTGTGCTTTTATGGACTTACTATTCTTCTATCATTTTATATTTTGGTGCCGAATTTACTAAAGCTTATGCTGTTGCCTTTGGATCGGAGATTTATCCTTCACATTATGCGGTAACAACCAAAGAAATTGAAATAGAAACCGAAGGTAAATCTATACAGGATAATCACCCTGAAATTAAAGAAGAAGTGAAAAAAGCATAAATTTATGTTCCCCAGGCAGTAATAATTAACCTTCGTTGTCCACCATGATTGCGATGTTCGCAAAGGTAAATGCCCTGCCAGGTACCCAGCGCTAATCTGCCATTTCTGATTGGGATAGTTACAGCACTCCCTAAAAGTGCAGATTTTAAATGTGCAGGCATATCGTCCGATCCCTCATAGTCGTGCTCATAATCGGGATCGTTTTCCTTTACCGTTTTATTAAAGAACATTTCAAAATCTACCCTTACTGTAGGATCTGCATTCTCGTTAATCGTTAGTGAAGCCGAGGTATGCTGTATAAAAACCTGGCAAATTCCAATGTTAATCTCGTCAATTTGGGGCAAGGCATCCTCAACCTCGTCGGTAATGATATGGAAACCTCTTCTTCTTTCTCTGAGGGCTAATGCTTGCTGGTATATTTTCATCTGAATTAATTCATTTTAAATTTTTGAAACTGATCTGAATTTTAAGATTTTCAAATTCGTCAGACAGTGTCTGACTTTTTCAATTCGTAGATCTCTCCACTACGGTCGAGATGACGATTAGTGTATTTTAATTAATCTCAGGATATTACTTCAAAAACTCCACATTCCATATTTTCTCTGCTTTTCTGCCTATCAACCAAAAAGAAGCTGCTAGCACAGAGAAGAATAAGGCTTTATGCCAACTGTCCCAGAAATACTCGAAATAGCGTGTGTAAAGGTTGATGAAGAGAAAGGTAATACCGAATTCCCTTGCAATATCATCGTGGTATTTTAAGCCGAGTAAAGTACTTGCAACACAGATTACTGCGGAAATTAATGCCCAATAAAATAAACTTAACTGCCTCACGGTATACCATTCTTCTAAGCTGGCGAAATTGCCGAACACCGATAAAGCCCAAAGTGATACAAACAAGTAAACCATCCCTGCGATATAGGTGACCTGAAAGAAATTTTGCGTTTTAGGAAAAGCTTTCATAATAAAAGATGCTGCGGTTAATGCTGCTCCGAAAACCACGAAACGTAAAGGGTAATTCATGCCAAGGAAATAATAATTCCATCGGCTTAAATAACCTGTTTCTGTGCCAAACCAGGCACCTAAAGATAGCAAGGCAAAAATCCAGATTAAACGTGAATTGAAGATATAACCTAAAGCACCATAAATGAAAACAGATATTAAAATCAGGATAGAGAAATTACCAGATCCATTATCCAGTACCTTTCCGAAATAAGCAATGGCATTTGCCGTGAGTAAAATGGCAGAAAACACAATGGCCTCATTGCTAAACTTTAAATGCGCCAGCTTCTTCTTCCGCCTAAACCCCAGGATATAAAGCCATCCCGCCAATCCACCAGAAACAATAGCGATAACGATATTTGGTGTATTGTAAACCCTTTTTAAATAGTTTAAAATCGAATTATCAATAAGGAGTGATCCAAGAGCAATAAAACCACAAGCTAAGGCTACCCAAAAAGCATATTGTGCTAAACGGAGCCAATCAAAATTTTTGGCTTCATAACTTTTACGGAGTTTATCGCCTGTTTCATCATTAATTAAGCCATCGCTTTGCCATTGCTCAATCATGTCATCTAGAAACTCACTCTTTTCTCTGTCAACTTTCATAGGTTAGGTTATACACGAAGATATGCTTTTTAGTCCTTAGTCAAAAGTCCTCAGTCAATAGACTCCCGGCTTCGGACTAATGACTCCTGACTAATCTATATAACCTCCTTGATCTTCTTATTGTTCCCAACAATCCAAATTACATCGCCATTGTCGAACACAAAGTCGGATGAAGGATTCAATATTCTATCAGCACCACGTTCAATACCAACAATTAAAGCCTGTGCTTTTTCGCGGATACCGGCATTTCTGATGCTCTGGCCATAAACGGGCGATTCGGTATGAACCACAACTTTTTGCAAGGTCATTTCTTTATTCGGAAAATTATTTTCTTCGGCTGTTTCCGGAGCATCAACTTCTAAAAGTGCCTTAACAGCGGCCAATTGATCATCAGCACCAATCAACAACAGTTTATCATTAGGATAAAGCCGCTCATCTCTGCCTGGTGTTGGGATATTGTTTCTTCCCCTCTCAATTAAGGCAATATTTACCCCATATTTTTCCCTGATCATTAATTCGGTAAGCGTTTTTCCGACCACCTCTGATTCTGGTGAAACAGTAAGTTCTGTTAAATGGGTATCCCAAGGTAGAATATCAGGTTTTTGATGCTCACGGGCATTCAGATTCAACATGAAACGTCTTTCCAGTTTATCGTAAAAAGACTGCAATTTCCTGGAGAAGATAACCATGCCTAAAATGATTAACCCTAAGGCAATTACGGCAGCAATCCAGGTATCAAAAAATTCATACATTAGAAACCCTACAAAGAAGATCCCTAAGGCTATTCTGAAAAATTCAATGGCAATTAACGGGCCACGGGTATATTTTTTATTCAGCCAAAGGTGAGAATAGGCTGTTCGTTGAATCCTTCGGATAGATAATGCCCATAAAAATGGCGACATTAAAATGAACGAAACCACTACACTGATGATAATAGAAGTTAAATTATTTGAAAGATTGCTTACAATAAAAGGCTGAAGGTATCGGTAAGCAAGAAATATGATTGCTATAATGATGACCGAGTGGATTATTGTATTAAAAATATAAGACCTTAATAACACTTTCCAATCGCTTAAAGTGGTAATCCCTTCAGTACTCGAACTGTACCTTTCGATTCCGTCTAACCATTTTTTGGGTAAAGCACGGTTTAAGTATTGATAAAAAGGTTCTGATAGTTTAATGAGATAAGGTGTGGTAAAAGTTGTGATAGCTGCTGCTGCCACGGCAATAGGATAGAGAAAATCGCTGGTTACTTTAAGGGTTAGGCCTAATGAGGCAATGATAAATGAAAACTCACCAATTTGTGCCAAACTCATGCCCGATTGTACCGAAGTTTTTAGTGGCTGCCCAGACAATAATGCACCTAAAATGGTAAAAATGATTTTTCCGAAGATGATAACCACCGAAGCGACTAAAATAGGAACGGCGTATTTAACAAGCATAGCAGGATCAATCAGCATACCAACCGAAACAAAGAAGACCGCGGCAAATAAGTCTTTAACAGATTTTGTTAAGTGTTCTATTCTTTCGGCCTGTGTAGTTTCGGCTAAAATAGAGCCCATAATAAATGCACCCAGCGCAGGAGAGAAACCAACTTTATCTGCTAATAATACCATCACCAAACACAAACCTAACGATACCACCAGCATGGTTTCATCATTCATTAATTTTTTGGTTGCTTTAAGAAATGAAGGGATCAAAAATATTCCGCCCAAAAACCAAAGCACTAAAAAGAATGCTAGTTTTAAGATAGAATACAGCATTTCTGTACCTGCCGATTGCTGACTTACCGCTAATGTAGAAAATAGCACCAATAATAAGATCGCCACCAGATCTTCAACAATTAAAACTCCGAAAACCAGACCAGCAAACTTTTTATGCTTTAACCCGAGTTCTTCGAAGGCTTTTATGGTAATCATGGTTGAGGATATGGATAAGATCCCACCTAAAAACAAACTGTCCATATCTTTCCAGCCCATGCCTTTACCAACTAAGTAACCTGCCAGAATGATAAAAAGGACTTTTACAATTGCGGTGATGGAAGCGGATCCGCCAACTTTCACCAGTTTTTTGAAACTGAATTCTAAACCAAGGCTGAATAGCAGGAAAATTACACCAATTTCGCCCCAAATATTAATACTCTTGGTGTCGGTAACTGAGGGGAAAAAATCTAAATGTGAGCCAACCAAAAGGCCAGCCAATATGTAGCCCAAAACCAAGGGCTGTTTTATTTTTTTAAAGATAAGTGTGGTTATTCCTGCTGCGGCAAGAATTAATCCTAAGTCGGCTATTAAATCGGGTAAATGCATCTATATAAAAGGTAATGGTGTTTAAATAATTTATTTCCAGGCATAATTGGTGCCTGGCATTTTATTGAAAACCCACATTGAAGTGGTTAAAAATGAAATTACTTACCAAAAAACATGTTTTGGATAGAGCATCTTAAACAGGCACCAATAATTATACTTTAATCTTTTGATTACAACTTTTGTATTGATGGTTTTGTTCTTGAAAAAAAGGAATAGCCAAAAAGTGATCAGAACAAAAGCACTGGAAGATATTTTTACAACAGAACTGTTAATAAAATCTTTTTGCAGGCTTTCATTATCCTGATTGAACCCAAGATTATGGTTGATGTTTTTTTTACACGAAAAGAAACTGATTTTAGTGTTTTTTAATGCGGCATCATTTCTTTGTTTTTGCGATGCGAAGACCGCAAAATTAATGGAGATAGAGAGAAAGAAAATGATGTAAAAAAGCCTCATTGCCGCTAATATAACGAAAATAAGGCTTTTTTGAAAGAGAAATCTGATTTAAACAGACTTAAATACCCTTTTGACTTAGATATTAAAATTGAGTTTATAAAATCACTCTAGTCTCTATTTACCGTCATTTCGAGCGGAGTGCAACGAAATCGAGAACCACGAAGTGCTCAGCGAAGCTAAATCTGTTTAGATAGATCTCTCCATTCCACTGCATTTCAGTCGAGATGACGATCGTGTTGGATAAGCTAAAATATTTACCTGTTAAAATAATCGAGCGTCGCTTCTTTATCTTTTTGCAATTGAACGGTCAGCGCTTCTAATCCGGTAAATTTTACATCGTGACGTAAGAATTTCAAGAAATTCATCTTGATGTCCTGTCCATAAATTTCCTGGTTAAAATCAAAAATATTAACTTCAATATTTCGTGTCATCCCATTAATGGTTGGTCGCTGCCCGATATAAGCCATACCTTGATAAGTTTGGTGTTTGGCGTTTAGCGTTTGGCGTTGATCCACCGCTAAGCCCTCAACGCCTAGCGCTGAACCACTCTCCACTCTAAACTCCGAACTCATTTCAACTGTTACCGCATAAATGCCATCGCCTGGAATCAGTTTGTAAATTTCTTCTACAAAGATATTGGCCGTTGGGAAACCAATCGTTCTGCCTATTTTATCGCCTTTAATTACCTTTCCAAAAATAGAGAAAGGGTAGCCGAGGTAATCGTTAGCCAGCCCAACATCACCGGCTAAAAGTGCCTGTCGGATCTTGGTTGAACTTACCGCCACATCATGAATATCCTGTTCCATAATTTCTTCAACGGTAAAACCGAAATGTGTGCCGGCAGCCTTTAAGATGCTTAAATTGCCGGAGCGGTCTTTGCCAAAACGGTGATCGTATCCGATAATGATGTGCCTGGTGCCTATATTATCGACCAAGGTATTTTTAATATAATCTTCCGGTAGCTGATTGGAGAAATCGCGGGTAAAAGGGGTAATAATCAGATGATCTACGCCTAAACCCTTTAAAATTTCTGCTTTTTCATTAATCGTGTTAATCATTTTCAGATCCTGGTTTTCAGGATCGATAATCATTCTCGGATGCGGGAAAAATGTTAGTATAACACTTTCTCCGTTATCTGTCTTTGCCTTTTGCACCAGTTGTTTGATGATTTTTTGATGTCCGAAATGCACACCATCAAAAGTGCCAATGGTAACAATGGCATTATCTAATTTTTTAAAATCCGAAAGGTTATTGTATATCTTCAATGGTAAAATCTATTTTATTGATCTGGGTTTTGCATGAGGGATATGGCTTCCATCCCGACCCTTTGCATAGCTTAGGGGCATACCCAAATTTCTGTTATTAATGTAAAGCATGGCGTTTAACCACCCCGCCTTTTAAATCGGCAATTTGTTGTTGGATTACAAAGGCATCCGGATCAATCTGCCTGATGGCTGTTTGTAATTTGCTCATCTCTAGTTTGGTCACAACGGTAAAAATAATATCGATATCATTTTTTTCTCCGTAGCCTCCTTCGCCTTTATAAATGGTTACACCACGTTTCATTTCGTTAATGATGAACGCTTTGATGTCTTCCTGATGGTCTGAAATTACCGTTACGCCCGTATACTGTTCCAGCCCATTTACAATGAAATCGATAGTGCTCGATGCTGATAAATAGGTTAGAATGGCATAAAGCGCAGTTTCGATGTTTAAGAAATAAGCTGCGAAAGCAAAAATAATGATATTTAAAATCAGGATGATATTGCCGACGGTTAAAATGCTGTTTTTACTGATGTAAAGCGCTAACACCTCTGTGCCATCAATTACACAGCCACCGCGCATGGCCAACCCTATTCCGCCACCTAAAAACAAACCGCCAAAAAATGCAATCAGCAACTTATCGTGTGTAATGGGCTGAAACGGAAGGATGATTAACGCCAGTGAGAGTGCAGCAATGGCAATAGCAGTTTTAAAGGCAAAACCCTTACCAATTTGCCTGTAACCTAAAATCACAAACGGAATATTGATGATGGCAATAAGGTACGATAAATTCCATCCTGTTAAAGTGCTTACCAAGAGGGAAATACCGGTAACGCCACCATCAATGAAATGGCTTGGCATTAAAAAGCTTTTTAAGCCAAAACATGCCGAGGTTACACCTGCAATAATTAAAAGGATTTCTTTTATAAACCTGGTGTGCCTGTTTTTAATATGGTTCATACTTGTGCTTCAGTTTTAGCTTCTTCTTTCTTGCTACGAATATAATTAACAAGTTCTAATACCTCAAATGCATCTTTAAGCAAAAAGCTTCCGCTTCGGGTGCGGGTAAGTTTAGAAAGATGAGCACCGTTGTTTAGCGTTTTACCAAAATCGGATATTAATGAACGGATGTAAGTGCCTTTGCTACAAACAATCCGGAAATCGATTTCTGGCAGTTCGATCCGTGTAATTTCAAATTCCGGAACGCTTACAAAACGTTTACGTAATTCAACTTCTTCACCTAATCTTGCTTTTACATATAAACGTTCGCCATTTACCTTCACTGCTGAATGTGCAGGCGGATATTGTTCTATATCGCCAATAAATGGTTTGCAGGCCGCATAAATTTCTTCTTCGGTAATGTTATTGATATCGAATGTTTCATCAACCTCGGTCTCCATATCGAATGATGGGGTAGTAGCTCCTAAAATCATGGTGCCGGTATATTCTTTCTCCTCAGCCTGGAAAGTGTCGATCTGTTTAGTCAGTTTGCCTGTACAAATAATCAACAGACCAGTAGCAAGAGGGTCTAAAGTGCCCGCATGGCCTACCTTTAGTTTTAGCGGTTTTAAAGAATTACGAATTTTGCCAACCACGTCAAATGAAGTCCATTTGTATGGTTTGTTGATTAAAAGCAATTCGCCTTCAGCAAAGTTGAAATCTTTGAATTTTGAATTTTCGGTACTCACAAATCTTTTTTGCGCAAAGATACGGATTCGATGTGGTTTACTTCATTTTTTTAACCAAAGATAAAAGGGATGTTCACAGATCGTCGTCTTCCGATTTTGGCTGTAGAGCTGTGGTTAAACTTTTTTCCAGGTTATATGATCTGTAAATTGTGTCCACTTAGCAAGAGGATGATGATGATTAAGCCTGCGGCAATCCTGTACCATCCAAAAACTTTGAAACCATGTTTATTCAGGTACCCGATAAAACTTTTTATCGCCAAAAGCGCAACAATAAATGCAACAACATTTCCAATAATTAACATATTGGTTTGATCGTGGGTAATGGTGTGCCCTTCTTTGTAAAAATCGTAGAGTTTTTTTGCCGTTGCAGCAAACATAGTTGGCACTGCCAGGAAAAATGAAAATTCTGCCGCTGCTTTTCTGCTTAATTTCTGACTCATACCACCCACAATGGTTGCTCCTGAACGCGATACACCTGGCAACATGGCAATACACTGGAAGAAACCTATTTTCAGCGCTGTTAAATAGGTTATTTTCACTTCTTCATCAATGGTTGGTTTATTAAACCATTTGTCTACAAATAATAAGATAATACCGCCAACCAATAACGAAATTCCAACGGCCATAGGGCTTTCTAATAACTCGTCGATTTTTTTACTCAATAACAAGCCAAATACCGCTGCGGGAATAAAGGCCACGAGCAATTTAATATAGAAGTTGATGGATTTAAAGAATCTTTTAAAATACAGTACAACGACTGAAAGTATTGCGCCCAGTTGAATTACAATAGTGAAAAGTTTTACAAATGGTTCTGATGCAATGCCCATAAGCGATGATGCAATGATCATGTGGCCAGTGCTCGATACAGGTAAAAATTCAGTTAATCCTTCAACAATTGCAAGGACAATGGCTTCAAAAGCGTTCATATTTTTAGGAAAGAAAGGAAATAAAGAAAACGCTCAATCAATTAATTAAGCGTTTTGATATTAGCCCCGATAGGATAAATTTATTTTTTTAAAATGGCATAAATACCAAAAGCAAAACCTGCCAATACCACCAATGGCGCCAATAAAGTTCTTCTGAAATCATAAATATTACCAGTGGTGCCCATCATCAGGATAAAACCAACTGCTACAATTGCAATGCTGATTAACAATAACTGATAGTTTTTTTTGGTGAAAACCAATTCGCTTTTAACGTCCTTTACAACCGGACCTGTTTTTTTTTCTGCCATTATCTATAAAGATGATAAGATTTTAAACGTAAATATCTGCTTACTGCGAACCATGTACTAATGCCTGTTATAAAAATACCAACAATTAAAAGGCCTATAAATACAAAACCAAATTCCTGATAGTTATTTAAAATAATAATTTCAGGCACCTCTTTGCGGGCATAAATTAATGTGGCCAATAAAATAATTATGGCTATAAATGCAGCAATTAAGCCATGCAAAGCAGCGTACAGTAAGAAAGGACGTCGGATAAAATTTTTCGTTGCACCAACCAGCTGCATACTCTTAATTAAAAAGCGCTGTGAGTAAATTGCTAACCTTATGGTGTTGTTAATCAGTGCAATAGAAATAATTAACAATAGTGCTGCAAAGGCTAAGATAATTAAACCAATGGTGTTGATGTTTTTGTTTACCATATCAATTAAAGAACTTTGGTAAACCACTTCTTTAACTACAGGATTTTTAGAAATACTTGTTTTTAAGGCATCTATGCTTTTATTGTTTGCATATTCTGCTTTTAAATATACATCGAAGGTAGAAGTTAGTGGGTTGTAACCTAAGAAATTAACAAAATCCTCACCTAAATCCTGGGTTAAATTTCTGGCTGCAAGTTCCTTATTTACATATTGGGTCTGCTTTACTGCCGGGTTGGCATTTAGCTCTTTTTGGAAAGCTAAAACATCGGCTTCTTTTGCACCTTCATCAACAATAATGTTTAAAACAATGTTTTCTTTAACGTAGTTAGATAGGTTTTTGGCATGTACAAGTACTAAACCAAGTAACCCCAGCATTAATAAAACCAATGCAATACTGATGATAGTAGAGATATAAACGGTTTTGGTTTTCTTAGATGCATCACTTACTTCGAATTCTTCCATGTATTTCATTTTTGTTTCTGCGAAAATATAAATTATACCTGATAAACACCAATTAATGATTGCTAAATGAATACTAACGTATGCGATTGGCTTTTAGTTTGAAGGTTAAATTTTCCCGAAAATCTGATTCTTTTTCTAAAGGCGGTACGAAATTTGATAAAACCGCGTTAATTATGGATATCCTAAAACTAAATTTAAATATGAAAAGACAACTTACCATTCTGAGCCTATTCTTACTTATCGCTTCAACTTTTATATCATGCAAAAAAGATAGTACTTCTTTAAAAGCACAAATGTTAGGTAAATGGACATTAAATAAAATTGTAACTTCTGGCTACACCGCTGAAGAAACATTAAAAGATCCAAAAAAGATAAACGGCACAGTAAACTATGGTACCACAAGTGATTATATTGACTTTAAGCCAAATGATGATGATCAGGTAGAGTTGAGTTTATCAGGAAACAGAACCATCGGAACTTATGTGATCATATATTCTGATCAGTTTAGCATGGATATTAACGATGGGTTGAATTATTGTAAAATAAACAGTATTACTGCAAACAAATTAGAGTTTACAGCTAAAATTGATAAAACAAACGTAACTAAAGTATATTCTTTATCAAGATAAGATCTTAATTCCCGATTATTTGCTGCGCCATTGGTTTTAGATCAATGGCGCATTTTTTTGTGGTTGATAGTTGGCTGTGGTGTCGGTTGTTCTCAACTGAAACTGAATCGCATATAATAGATTCATTTTATAGCAAGTCAGATGGTAACATCCGACTGCACAAAGGTGCCAAGGTTTTTCCCTTAAGCTCCTCTAGTTCTGCATTTCTGTAGGCAAAATATTATCCTGAATCTACTTTTTAAAGCCCCTTAATTTCCGTATTTTCGCCCCTTTAAAAAATATAAAACTTGCAATGGATTATCAATTCAAAGAAATAGAACAAAAGTGGCAGAAATTCTGGGCAGATCATCAAACGTTTAAAGCCGAAAGCAATTCTGAGAAACCAAAATACTATGTATTAGATATGTTCCCTTATCCATCAGGAGCAGGCTTACACGTTGGTCACCCACTAGGTTACATTGCATCAGATATTTTTTCAAGATATAAACGCCTTAAAGGTTTTAATGTGTTGCACCCCATGGGATACGATTCGTTCGGGTTACCAGCAGAGCAATACGCCATACAAACGGGGCAACATCCGGCCATTACCACCGAGGCTAATATTGCAACGTACCGCAGGCAGTTAGACCAGATTGGTTTTTCTTTCGATTGGAGCAGGGAAGTACGTACCAGCGAGCCATCGTATTATAAGTGGACACAATGGATTTTTATGCAGTTGTTCAATTCCTGGTACAACATCGAAAACGATAGGGCCGAAGATATTACCACCTTGATTGAAAAATTCAACGCATCTGGTACAGCTGATGTAAAAGCGGTGTGCGATGAAGATACCAGGGTATTTTTGCCAAGTGATTGGGCAACCTTTACCGAACAAGAAAGACAGATCGAATTACTAAAATACCGCTTAACCTATCTTCGCGAGAGTACTGTAAACTGGTGTCCGGCATTGGGAACGGTTTTGGCGAATGATGAAGTGAAAGACGGTTTTTCTGAGCGTGGCGGTTTCCCGGTTGAGCAAAAGAAAATGATGCAGTGGAGCATGCGCATTACCGCCTATGCTGATCGCCTTTTGCAAGGTTTGGATACCATCGATTGGCCTGAACCGATTAAAGAAATGCAACGCAACTGGATAGGCAAAAGTGTTGGGGCATCGGTAAAGTTTGCAGTTGACAATTCGCAGTTGGCAGTGGAAGAAACTGAAAACTCAAAACTGAAAACTGAAAAATATATAGAAGTTTTCACCACCCGTGTAGATACGATTTTTGGTGTTTCTTACCTGGTATTGGCTCCGGAACATGAATGGGTTGCAGAATTGACCACTCCTGAGCAAAAAGAGGACATTGCAAATTATATCGCTTTAACAAAAAAGAAATCAGAATTAGACCGCATGGCGGATACTAAAACGGTATCTGGCGCTTTTACTGGAACGTATGTAATTAATCCGGTAAGTGGTGAGCGCGTGCAGTTGTGGATCGCTGATTACGTATTGGCAGGTTACGGAACAGGTGCAGTAATGGGTGTGCCAAGTGGCGATCAGCGCGACTGGTTATTTGCTAAACACTTTAATTTGCCGATTGTACAGATTTTAGATGGACAAAAAGATATTGATGTGCAGGCAGACCCAACAAAAGAAGGAAAATACATCAACTCTGGTTTTATTAACGGAATGGAGTACAAGGAGGCGGTTGCCTTTTTAAATAATTGGTTAGAAGAACGGGGTGCAGGCAAGGCAAAGGTAAACTTCCGTCAACGTGATGCGATTTTCGGTCGCCAGCGTTACTGGGGTGAGCCAATCCCGGTTTATTTCAAAGAAGGATTACCTTATTTGGTAAATGAAGAAGAATTGCCTTTGTTACTTCCTGAAATTGATAAATATTTACCGACAGAAACAGGTGAACCACCTTTGGCAAGGGCCGAAAACTGGTTGCCAAAAGATGGCGGACACTATGAATTAAGCACCATGCCGGGTTGGGCAGGAAGCAGCTGGTACTGGTACCGTTATATGGATGCCAATAACGACAACGATTTTGCTTCAAAAGAAGCTGTTGGATATTGGAAGGCTGTTGATTTGTACATTGGTGGTTCTGAACATGCAACCGGCCATTTATTGTACAGCCGTTTCTGGAATAAATTTTTGAAAGATTTGGGCTACACCAAAGAAGAGGAGCCTTTTAAAAAACTGATCAACCAGGGGATGATTCAGGGTAGAAGTAATTTTGTTTACCGCGTTAATGACGAAAACGGAAAACCTACCAATACTTATGTATCTGCCGGTTTAAGAAAAGAATATAAAACCTCTGCATTGCACGTTGATGTGAACATTGTTGAAAACGATACTTTAGACCTGACGAAATTCAAAGCGTGGAGAGAAGAGTATGCCAATGCCGAATTTGTTCTTGAAAGCGGGAAATACATTTGCGGCGTTGAAGTAGAAAAAATGTCGAAATCAAAGTTCAACGTGGTTAATCCCGATGATTTGATTGAGCGTTATGGTGCTGATACTTTGCGTATGTATGAAATGTTCCTGGGTCCGTTGGAGCAAAGCAAACCCTGGAATACCAATGGTATTGAAGGTGTATTTAAGTTCTTGCGTAAATTCTGGAGGTTATTCCACAACGATGCGTGGGAGTTCACCATCTCTGATGCTGAACCTACTAAGGCAGAATTAAAATCATTACACAAAATCATTAAAAAGGTACAGGATGATATCGAGCGCTTCTCATTCAATACTTCTGTATCCAGTTTTATGATTGCGGTAAATGAATTAACGGATTTGAAATGTAAAAACCGTCAGATTTTGAAAGATATGGTGATTATCCTTTCGCCTTATGCACCACATATCTGTGAAGAACTTTGGGTATTATTGGGTAACGAAGCAGGAACATTATCATATACGGCTTTCCCAACATTTAAGCCTGAGTATCTGGTAGAAGATGAGTTTGCCTATCCGGTTTCCATTAATGGTAAAATGAAAATGAACCTGAATTTGAGCTTAACTTTAGCGCAACCGGAAGTAGAAAGTATTTTAATGGCTAATGAGCAATTCCTGAAATTCTTAGATGGAAAGCCTACTAAAAAAATCATTTTCGTTAAAGGGAAGATTATTAATGTAGTGGTTTAAGGTAGAGGACGGAAGGTTAGGGTAGAGGGTTTTCCTTGCACTTGCCTTAAGTCAGAAATATAAAACCCGGGTTACGTTTCGTAACCCGGGTTTTATAATTAAGTATCGTCATTCCTGCGCAGGCGGGAATCTTAAAGCTTATTACATTAAGATTCCCAATCAAGTTGGGAATGACGTGACGCTTTTTAATTTCTTAATCACCGCCTTCAACTTCAGTCAAGGGTTAAAAAAAACAAACCCAAACTGTACTTTACAACTTGGGTTTATTAAGTTATTTTAATATTGGGTTTTCAGACCTTCCGCCTTCCAACCTTCTACTTTAACCCTATCTATCTCCTCTTTTCCTGTTTCCACCAAATCTCCTGTTGTTGCTGGCATTACGTGGTTTGCCGCTCATATTACCATCGCCGCTTTTTTTAGCACCTCCGCCGCCTTTCGATTGGGCTTGTGGTTTACGTTTAACCTGGTTTTTAGCCAGCATACTTTCCCAGGTTAATGGATAAGGATGATCGTCTACAACCGGAAGTGTAATTTTAATCAGTTTCTGGATATCCAATAAGTATTCGTTTTCTTCTGCATCACAAAACGAAATGGCGATACCATTTGCCCCAGCACGGCCAGTACGGCCAATCCGGTGTACATAAGATTCAGGAATGTTTGGCAATTCGAAATTGAACACATGTGATAACTGATCAATATCGATACCACGTGCAGCAATATCCGTAGCAACCAAAACGCGTATTTTTCTATCTTTAAAATCAGTTAATGCCCTTTGTCTGGCATTTTGCGATTTGTTTCCATGAATAGCAGCAGCTTTGATCCCGGAGTGGGCCAAATCCTTAACAATACGGTCTGCACCATGTTTAGTACGTGTAAAAACAAGGGCTGTCTGGATATTTTTATCTTCAAGTAGATGGATCAATAATTTCTTTTTATCTGGTTTATCTACAAAATAAACAGACTGCACAATGGTTTCTGCTGTAGAAGAAATAGGGGTAACCTCTACTTTTGTCGGACTAGATAAAATGGTATTGGCCAATTTCTGGATTTCATCTGGCATAGTTGCCGAGAAAAATAAAGTCTGGCGTTTAGCCGGTAATTTAGCTACTACTTTTTTCACATCATGAATAAAGCCCATATCCAACATGCGGTCGGCTTCATCTAGTACGAAAAGTTCGATGGTATTTAAACTGATGAAACCCTGGTTCATTAAATCTAATAAACGTCCTGGTGTTGCCACTAAAATATCAACACCTTTTCTCAAGGCTTCTACCTGTGAGTGTTGGTTTACTCCACCAAAAATTACCAAACGGCGTAAATTTAAATTGCTTCCGTAAGCTTTGAAACTATCTTCAATTTGGATGGCAAGTTCGCGTGTTGGCGTTAAAACCAAGGCTTTAATGTTTTTGTTGGCCTTGGTATTGATGTGTTTTTCGTGCAGTAATTGCAGCATTGGGATGGCAAAGGCAGCAGTTTTTCCGGTACCGGTTTGTGCGCAGCCTAATAAATCCTTGCCTTTTAATATGGTTGGAATGGATTGCTCCTGTATGGGTGTCGGTTGTGAATAACCTTGGGTCTCAAGGGCCTTTAAAATAGGCTCAATGAGGTTTAATTCTTTGAATAACATGTATGTTTCTATGTAATATTTATTGAAGAAGCTAGAACAATCATTTGTTGAAGGACTAACTTGCGGAGAGAATATGCCATTTGAGAATGGCAAGCCCTTATTCCTGCTTCGGCGGCAAAGATACAAAAAAAATGTAACACGAATATATTTTCTGATCTCAATCATTATTATACTACATAGATCTGATTATACTATTACATCATATTACTTTTAATTAGTATTTTATGGATTTATAATTTGTAGTATAATTATTTTTATATGTATATTTATTTTTATTTAAGTGTATATTTTACACTAATGCATTATTTACTTTTGAAAATACCATTATGTAAACCGTAAATAAAAACAACTAAAAAGCTTATCTAACCAACTACTTATGAGAAAAAACTACTTACTTACCGGAGAAATCCATTCTTCTTCCATGCCTGCCTTTTTCTTAAAATTGGCAAATCAGGCAAAATCAACTTAATAAATACTTCATCGTAAACTGATTGAAATAAACCGGTGCTGTTCGGTTTGTCAAGCTAAATCGAATCGGAGTATAAGTACGCATTATTAACTAATCAATATAAACCTATGAAACAAAATTTATTCTGTATCAGGAGGGGGTTTCTTCTCTTGTGTTTGGGAATGTTATTTGCACTTGGTGCAATGGCCCAAACAAAAATCACTGGTAAAGTTATTGCGAGTGATGACAAATTACCTGTTGTTGGTGCAACAATCAAAATTAAGAATGGGACTGGTGGCACCACCACCGACGCAAATGGAACATTTTCTTTAAATGCAAAAACTGGTGATGTATTAGTGATTTCTTTTATCGGATATGGGGCTAAAGAAGTAACAGTAGGCTCACAAATCAATATTACTGTTGTTTTACAGGCCGAAAACAATAATTTAACCGAAGTGGTGGTAACCGGTTATTCAGCTCAAAGGAAAAAGGATTTGACGGGAGCCGTTGCTGTTGTAAGTATGGGACTGCTGAAAGCCCAACCTGCAGCTAGTGCAGTAGAAGCTTTGCAGGGTAAGGCTACAGGGGTGCAGATCATCAACGATGGTGCACCCGGGTCCACGCCGCAGATCCGCATCAGGGGTATCAGTACCATCAATAACAATGAACCGCTATATGTAATTGACGGTGTGCCGTTTGAAGGCAAATTATCCTGGCTAAATCAAAACGATATCGAAAGCATGCAGGTGTTAAAGGATGCTTCTTCAGCCTCAATTTACGGATCACGCGCCAATAATGGGGTTGTAATTATTACGACCAAGAAAGGAGTAGCCGGATTACCAAAGATTACGCTCGATTCTTATTATGGTACGCAAGCTCCGCGTAAAGGCAGTTTTCCTGAAATGATGAATCCTCAGCAATATGCCCAGTATGTGTTTGATGGCTATAAAAATGCTGGTAAAGCAATTGCCGCTGGCAAAAATTATGGTTCAGGACCAATCCCTGTACTGCCGGACTACCTGGTAGCAGGTTCAAAATTAGGTCAGGATATTACTGCTGCTGATGCTGATCCTTCCAAATATAATTACAGCCGCGATCCCAATTTATTCTATCAGATTACAAGAGCAAATAAGGAAGGTACCAACTGGTTTGATGAGATTACAGAATCGGCACCGGTACAGAATTACCAGATTGCCGCCACAGGTGGCGGGGAAAATGCGACCTATGCTTTTTCAGGTGGATATCTCGATCAGAAAGGAACCATCAAATATACCGGGTTTAAAAGGTATAATTTAAGATCAAATACGAGTATATCTGCTTTTAACAAACACGTTCGTTTTGGCGAAAATGCACAATACAGTTATTCTGAAGGCTTTGGTTTTGGTGTTAATCCCAATACGCCCGGAAGTTATCAGGATCAGGGTAGTGCTTTGGGCTGGGCCTATCGTATACCTACCATTATCCCCGTGTATGATATTGCCGGAAATTTTGCAGGTAGCCGCGGTAGCCAATTGGGAAATGCTGAAAATCCACTCGCTTTTCTTTATCGTGCAAAAGACAATAAAAACAAAAATAACTTCTTCTTTGGAAATGTTTTTGCTGAAGGCGATATCCTGCCAGGCCTGGTATTAAGAACCAATTTTGGCTTGCGTTATGAAAACTTTAACGGCCTATCTATGCGTTATCCAAACCTGGAATTCTCTGAAGGCAATAACTCTAATAACCTGAACGAATACCAGGGATACAATACCGAATGGACCTGGACCAACACTTTGAATTACAGTAAGGTTTTTAACGAGCTGCACCGCTTAAATGTTCTGGTGGGTACAGAAGCCATCAGATCCAGATCACGCCAGCTAAATGCAGGCAGAAATGATTTCTTTATTCTGGGCAACCAGGATTATTATTATCTGAGTACGGGTTCTTCGAATATCAGCAATACCAGTTTTGGCTCCATTGGATCATTGTTTTCTGTATTCGGAAAAGTAGATTATTCTTATAAAGACCGCTACCTGGCCAGTCTGACATTCAGAAGGGATGGTTCTTCAAACTTTGGTCCGAACAATAGATACGGTAATTATCCGGCAGGAAGTGTAGCCTGGAGATTATCGGAAGAAGAATTTATGAAAAGCATAAAATGGGTGAGTGATTTAAAACTCCGCTTAGGTTATGGCCAGACCGGAAATCAGCGGATTCCACCTTATCAGTACATTAACCGTTTCCAAAGTTCTATCATCAATTCTGCATATGCTGTTGGTGGTGCGAACGGATTAACTACCGGTGTATGGCAGAATGCTTATCAAAATGCTGATGTAAAATGGGAATCGTTGAAAGCCCTGAACATTGGACTTGATTTTAGTTTGTGGGGAGGTGCAATAGATGGGTCGGTAGATTGGTACAACAAAAAAACATCTGATATGCTTTATAACCTTCCTTTACCATCAAGTGTAGTTGGTTTAGGAAGCTCGCCATTTGTGAATATCGGTGATATGAGCAACAAAGGGCTTGAGTTTAATGTAGCTTATCATTATGGAATCAAAGATAACAGCCCGCTAAAGTTTGATGTTGGTGTAAATTTCTCTAAAAATAAAAATGAGATTGTGCGTTTAGCCCCTGGTATTTTTAACCAGATTTATGGAAATTACAGGAGTTTGCAAACCAGTGTACTGCAGGAAGGTGCCCCATTTGGTTCGTTTTTTGGGTATAAAACAGCTGGAATTTACCAGAGCACTGCCGATATTCAGGGCAATCCGTCTTACGCAGGTGCCAGGGTTGGTGGTTTGCGCTATCAGGATATTAATGGCGACGGGGTAATTGATCCTAAAGACCGGACCATTATCGGAGATCCCAATCCTGATTTTACTGTTGGCTTAAACTTAAATGCTTCCTATAAAAACTTTGATATTGCTGCATTTATCTATGGCGTTCAGGGCAATGATATTTTTCAGGCCACACGCTATTTTACCGATTTCCCTTCTTTCGATGGTGCTAAAAGTACCAGACTGTTAAATGCATGGAGTCCTTCGAACCCAAGCAGTTTAATACCTTCTGCTTATGCAGGTGCATCCGATCTGGAATTTGCTTCATCAAGTTATTACATTCAGGATGGAAGTTTTTTAAGGTTAAAAAATATACAGCTTGGTTATTCAATTCCTACCACTAAGGCATTTGGTGCAAATTCGCCCATCAGCAAATTGAGGGTTTATGTAAGTGCAACCAATTTATTTACAATAACGAAGTATACAGGTATGGATCCTGAGGTCAGCCAGATTACAGATACTTTTTCTGCACCAGGAGTAGATCAGGGTGTTTATCCTTCTCCACGTCAGTTTTTAATCGGTATTAATGTTGGATTTTAATTAAAAGAATAAAGATGAAACATATAAAATATATTCTGCTCTCCTTTCTGATCTTTTCAACTTTCTCATGTAAGAAAGAATTTTTGACCCTGCAACCGCAAGGCGAACTAACAGAAGCACAGCTAACCACACAAGATGGAGTGGAGGGTTTATTGGTAGGTGCGTATAGCCTATTAAACGGTAATGTAAATGGTACTTATGGTAATTATGGCGCTGCGCCCAGCCAGTGGTTATTCGGTGAGGTGGCATCTGATAATGCCCATAAAGGTAGTAGCGTTGGCGATCAGCCCCCTATGAACGCCATTGAGCAACATTCGCCAACCAGCACAAACGATAATTTATCGAATCTTTGGGACAGGTGTTTCGAAGGGATTCAACGTTGCAACAATACCCTTAAAATATTAGCCAATCTACAGGCGGGAAATGGATCTGCCAAATTTGGCGATGCCAGGGCCAAGGAGATACAGGGTGAAGCCCGATTATTGCGCGCACACTATTACTTCTTTTTAGTGAGAGTGTTTAAATTGGTGCCTTACGTTACCGAGGCCAGCAGTGGTACATTTGTGCCTAACGATAAAGATATTTATCCTAATATTATAGCTGATCTTCAATATGCCGTAGATAATCTGACGACAACCAAACCTAAAAATCAAAAGGGAAGGGTTGATAAATATGCTGCCCAGGCTTATCTTGGAAAAGTTTACCTATACCAGAAAAAGTATACGGAGGCTTATGATCTTCTAAACGCAGTAATTTTGGCTAAGGCAGACTTAACCACTATGCCTTATTCAGATAATTTCGATATTACCAAGGAAGACGGTCCGGAAACCATTATGTCTGTTCAGCATTCAGTAGGTACCGACGGTACTGGTGGAGATAACGGTAACGTGGGCGATATCCTGAATTTTCCTTATGGTAACACCCCGATCAACTGCTGTGGTTTCTTCCAACCTTCTATTGATCTGGCTAATTCTTTTAAAGTGGATATAGCTGGTTTGCCTTTACTGGATGGTAGTTATCGTAACAATCCATATCAATCAGATTTTGGTTTAACTGGGTCAGCAAAAGACAACTACGTAGTGGATAAAACCTTGCCTTTTGATCCGCGCATAGAATCGACCATTGGCAGAAGGGGTGTTCCGTATCGCGATTGGGGGATTATGGCAGGTGATACCTGGATTCGTGATGCTTCAAATGGTGGGCCTTTCGTTGCCGTTAAAAATACCATAGAAGCTTCGCAGGTGGCCAGTGGCACCGCACCGGGTACTACAAATGTAACCGGGCTAAATGTAAACCTGATCCGCTTGGGTGACGTTTACCTTATGGCTGCAGAATGTGCCGTAGAAAAAGGCGACTTACCTAGGGCTTTAGTACTTGTAAATGCTGTAAGGGCCCGAGCCGCAAAAATTACCCCGCAACAAATAAATGGTGCACCTGCTGCTGCATATAAAGTAAGCCCATATACATCATTCCCCAATGATACCTATGCCAGAAATGCAGTTCGGTTTGAGCGTAGGCTTGAGTTGGCTATGGAGGGCCACCGGTTTTTCGATCTGGTACGTTGGGGCATAGCGAAACAAACGCTCGAAAGTTATTTCTCCTTTGAAGGTGGATATTTTGATTATCTGAAAGGCATAACCATCGAAAGCAGGGACGAATATTTTCCTTTACCTCAGGATCAGATTGACAGAAGTAAAGGTACATTAAAACAAAATCCTGGATATTAGGAAAATTTATAAATGAAGTACATTAACGGAGCGATGATCATAAACATCGCTCCGTTGATGTTTTACTGCATTTTAAGCCTTGATTTTGTGCGCTCTAGTAACCCAAGCAGCACATAAACTGCTTTCCAAAAAATCTGATATTCTAGCGCAAATTTTATTAAGGAGCTTAGGTTATTAGATTGCATCGACTCCCAACTCAAAACGCTTAACGCCAAACTATTTCTCTTCCTTAAACCTGCTGAAAACCAACAGCGCTATCAAACAAAGACCGAAACCTACCACACCGTTTAGCCTTAATCCGTAATCATTGCCCGGATCTTTACCATAAATGGTAAGCATAGCGAAAATGGCAATCCCCAGGGTTTGACCAAGTTTTACAAAAAGATATTTCACCGCGAAGAACATGCCTTCGTGGTTTTCGCCTGTTTTTAAAGTGTCTTTTTGGGCAATATCGGCTAAAATTGCAGTAGGTAAAATACCAAGTGCTGCTAATGGAAAAGAGGCCGATAATACCAGAATGTATATTTGTGTATATGGACCAAATGGTAATTTACCTAAAAAGAAAATAGTAACGAAGATTAAGCACAATACACCAAAGGCAAGCAATACAAAAGGTTTTTTCCCAATTCTGGCAGAACCGAAATTTACCAGCGGATAAAATAACAAAGAAGCCATGACCATGGCACCCATAAATTTGCCGCCTTCTGATTCCGGCAGACCCAATAAAACCGTACAAAAGAATAATAAACCGCTTGATATAATACTCAGTGCGGTATAAAAGGCAAAATCAGAAATAAGGTAGTATTTAAAATTACTATTTTTAAAAGTGCTTTTTATAGCTGGCCATAACGGAACGTGCGTGGGTTTGGCTACCGTAAATTCTTTTTCATTAATGAAAAAAACCGGTAATAACATCACCAATCCGGAGAGGACACACAAACCCCATATTGCCGCCTGAATGGCTTCGCTGCGGTTGGCCACATGAAAATTAGCCTCAACCAAATCGGCAAAGTTGTTGGTGCAGGCCGATAAAATAATGCCGATAACGAAGCCTACCTGCTGGTAGCTGGATAGTTTAACTTTTTGCCTCGGTGTGTTGGTTACTTCGGCCAGTAAAGCATTATAGGGAATAATATACGTGGTAACCGATATAAAAAATAAACAAAGGGTAATGGTGAGCCACCAGGCATTATGCAAGCTTTCTGTTTTTTGGATGGGATAAAAAACCAGTCCGCAGAAAAGCATAGACGGCACAATAGCCCATTTCATAAAAGGCATCCTGCGGCCGTTTTTATTGGTGCTCGCATCACTTCTTGAGGCGATGAAAGGATCATAAATGGCATCTACCAACCTACCCGAGGCAGCAATTATAGAAAGGATATTAAATGCACCCAATAAAACAAGTTGTGGTACCAAAGGTGGTAAGCCGGCATTACTTGGGGGCAGGTAGAAATAGGGAAGCATAACGATGATGATATTGGTCATCGTACTCCAACCGATCATACCGGCAGCATAAGCAATTTCTTGTTTTAAGGAGAGTGTTTTGTTCATTAATTTTTTTAAGTTCTTTTATGTTTTTTTGTAAAGCAAGTTGCTGTGTAATCGGTTAGATCAGTCCTGCTTTCCATTTTATTTCGCTGCGCTTCATGTTCATTCCAATCAGGTTTATTTTACTTAGGTCTGCCTTTCTATCTTAAACCCGACAGGAGCAAAAATACTTTTTGTAGCACCTTCTACAGGCTCAGGATGACAATAACAAAAAGATTGTAGCGTATGGCGGGACTATCGAAACCAACCAGCGCTGCAATTGCTTTTCAAATTAAAACTATTTTTTCTTAAACCACCTACTCACAAAATAAATCGCCAGAAAGCCAATAAAAATATATAAACCATTAAGTGCTGCATTTTGATCATCAGCGTAAATGCTGAAGGCAACAAAAGTATAAGCAGCAATAAATATGATAGGCAATATAGGATATAAAGGGACAGTATAGATGTTTTTTTTATCAAGATGTGCTGTTCTTTTTCGAAGAATAAAAATTGTGGCTGCCGAACTGGCCATACTGATGCTTTCTAAGAAAATGGTATAGTTTAAAATTTTATCGAAGGTTTTGGCATAGAAAATAATCACCACTGCAATCAAGGTGAAAACGGTTAAACTAACCGTAATTACTTCTGTTTTTTTATTCATCCTGCTGAATATTTTGGGCAGGGCACCCTCTTCGCCCATGGCAAACATTGCCCTTGGGTTGCTCAACAGATTTACATTAACATAGCCCATTACCGAGATAAATATGATAACAGAGAGTACACTAAATCCTGCCGGACCAAATATTTTTGAAGCCAATATTGCCGCTATACTTTCTGCCGATTTTAATTCTTCGAAACCGATTACCCTCACATATACATAGTTGATAGCCAGGTAAAGAATCAAAATAATGGTTAAACCGATAATAATAGAACGTGGAATTACTTTTTTGGCTTCTTTAACTTCGCCACCAAAGTTGATGGTTTGTGCATAACCTGCGTAAGAAAAAGAAACGGCAATTAAGCAAAGGCCTAAAGCTTTTCCATAATCAGACCAGTTTGGTAAAGCCCCTTTTGCTGATTTAAAAATGGGTATAATGGTTTGTGTTTGTTTACCAAAAAATATTGCGCAAATGAGCGTTAAAATCATCCCGATTTTAATTACCGTTAATATATTTTGCGTTTTGGCACTCGCTTTTAAGCCTAACAGATTAATCAAATAAAAAACCAGAATGGTGGTAATGGCTATGGCTATCCTGGATGTTTCGGTTTGTATTGCTGGCGGTAAAATGATCTTGCTCAGGTACTCTGCTCCAATAATAGATATGGCCGCTACCGATGCCGCGCTTGAAATAATCACAATGCAATTAATGGCAAAAGCAATAGAAGGATGGTAGGCCACCGAGAAGATTTTATAATAGCCACCGGTTACCGGAAAACGCGATCCGATTTCGGCATAAGTTAATGCCCCGCAAAAAGCCACAAAACCACCGATAAACCAGGCCAGGTAAAACAATTCAGGAATTTGAGCTTTAGCAGCTACATTTACAGGTGTACGGAAAACACCCATACCAATAACTAAACTCACCACAATCATGGATAAATCAAAAAGCGAAAGCTGTTTTTTCGGTTGCATTAATAAGGGTATTAAATAAAGGGATGAAGATAGGGAAATTATGTAAAGATGGAAGATGGATGATGGAAGAGGAGAGATAACTTATAGCTAATGGCCTTTTGGTTCATGGTTTGATCGCTCAGGCTAATAGCCTATAGGATATTGACAAATCATCATATAAAAACATGAGCTTATCAACTTCCACACTATTTACGATCAAGCTATGTACCCTTATCCATTTTACATATTCCATCATCCATGTTTATATGTTGAAACTTTCTTTTGTTTGCCTCACAGAATAAATCTATTATTGTATAATAATTCTGAGGAACTTATTTGGAAATGTTTTTGTTTCAATCATCAGGGTTATTTCTACAAATTCTTCATCACTTTGCAAATCAAAAAAATGCAGGGTTTTTCATTGAAGAACAGATGAACACATTATGGCAGAAGTAATTTATAACGACGACAGTATTCGCTCATTAGATTGGAAAGAGCACATCAGGTTACGTCCGGGTATGTATATCGGTAAACTTGGTGATGGCTCTGCACAAGATGATGGTATTTATGTTTTGTTAAAGGAAATTGTAGATAACTCCATCGATGAGTTTGTAATGGGGACCGGAAAAACCATCGAAATTACACTGTCCGAGCAAAAAGTAAATGTTCGCGATTATGGCCGGGGTATTCCATTGGGCAAAGTAATCGATTGTGTAAGCAAAATCAATACTGGTGGTAAATATGATAGCAATGCTTTCCAAAAATCGGTAGGTTTAAATGGTGTGGGTACAAAAGCAGTAAATGCATTGTCTACCAGTTTTACCGTTCAATCGTATCGCGATGGAAAAACCAAAAAAGTAGAATTTTCTAAAGGTGAGATTGTAACCGAAAATCCGGTAATTGATACCACGCAACGTAACGGCACCGCCATTACTTTTTATCCAGACGAAACTATCTTCAGAAATTATCATTATATACCCGATTTTGTGGAAAGCATGGTTTGGAACTATGTTTTCTTAAATACAGGTTTAACGATAAATTTCAATAATCAGAAATATTTTTCGGAAAGAGGCCTTTACGACCTGCTTTCTAAATTTAATAAACCCGAGGAAATCAGGTACCCGATTATTCACATGATTGGACCTGATATTGAAATTGCCATGACCCACGGGCAGCAATATGGCGAGGATTACCACTCATTTGTAAACGGACAGCACACTACGCAAGGTGGAACCCACCAGGCGGCATTTAGAGCGGCGGTGGTGAAAACTATCCGTGAGTTTTTCAAAAAAGAGTTTGATGCAGCTGATGTGCGTTCGTCCATTATTGCAGCCATTTCTGTGCGCGTACAGGAACCCGTTTTCGAATCGCAAACCAAAACCAAACTGGGTTCTCAGAATATGGGGCCGGAAGGACCATCTGTAGCTACTTTCATCAACGATTTTGTTAAAAAAGAACTGGATGATTATCTGCACAAAAATCCTGATGTTGCCGATGCCCTGTTAAAAAGGATTATGCAATCGGAGCGGGAGCGTAAGGATATTGCGGGCATTAAAAAACTGGCGAACGATAGGGCAAAAAAAGCCTCGTTACATAATAAAAAATTGCGCGATTGTAAGGTTCATTTTAATACTACGCACGAGAAACGATATGAAACAACCTTGTTTATTACCGAGGGAGATTCGGCATCGGGTTCGATCACCAAATCGCGCGATGTAGATACCCAGGCAGTATTTAGTTTGAAAGGGAAACCGCTTAACTGTTACGAGCTGACCAAAAAAGTGGTTTACGAAAATGAGGAGTTTAACCTGCTACAGCACGCTTTAAATATCGAGGATGGTTTAGAAGGATTGCATTATAATAATATTGTAATTGCAACAGATGCCGATGTAGATGGTATGCACATCCGTTTGTTGATGATGACTTTCTTCCTTCAGTTTTTCCCTGATCTGGTAAAAGCTGGCCATGTTTACATTTTGCAGACACCACTTTTTCGGGTTCGGAATAAAAAAGAAACCATTTATTGTTATAGTGATGAAGAACGTAAAAACGCCATTGCAAAACTGGGCAATAAACCAGAAATAACCCGATTTAAAGGACTGGGTGAAATTTCTCCGGACGAATTTGGTTTGTTTATTGGGAAAGACATCAGGTTGGATCCCGTTATTTTAAAAGATCAGACAATTAAAAGCTTGTTAGAATATTATATGGGGAAAAATACCCCAGACAGGCAGCAGCATATTATCCGTAACCTGAGGATAGAGAAGGATGAGGTAACCGAAGAACCTAAAGTGATTACGGAAGAGGTAGCTTAGGGGAATATCCTTCGACTACGCTCAGGATGGCATGTTTTGGAATTTTGCCTGAATCCCGCATATAAAAGAAGTCAAGTTTCTAAAACTTGACTTCTTTGGTTAATGGGCTTTCGTAGAAAAGATTCTTAGAACCAGATACTACATTGACAGACTCCAATAGAAGAATCGTTATCTCGACCGAAGCAACGCGAAGTGAAGAGATTTTTTAGGTTTTTATTAATCAGCTATTGAGCTTTTTAAAAACAGCATTTCTTAGCGATAACCGTTTTTTGGAAAGATCCTGAACAAGTTCAGGATGACGGATGATCTCAAATGGGTAATTACTCTTTAGGTGCATTTACCGTATTTTCTGGGTGCTGAGGAGGCAATACATCTACCTTTTTTTCTACAATGGTGATTTTTGTAAATACGGCATATTTACTAGGGGCAATGCCGTTATCATATTTTTCGGCGTAGGCCTGAGTAAATTCTGCACCGAAATAGAGTATAATTGAGGTATAATAAATCCACAATAAAATAACGATGATGGAGCTGGCAGCACCAAAAGCAGAACCTGGATTGCCTTTTTCGATATAAATCCCAATCAGGTATTTACCCAAACTGAAAAGAACAGCAGTAAATAAAGCCCCAGTTATTGCCGATTTCCATCGGATGATCACATCAGGCAAGACTTTAAAAATAACAGCAAAAACGGCTGTTACAGCAGTAAGCGTAATTACGTTGTTCAAAATATAAATCATTAAGGCCATGGTGTCATTTGCAACAGGAATAACTTCCTTTATTTCGCTTTGCGAAACCAGGTTCGCCAATTTTGAGCCTAAACCCACCACTATACTATTTACCACCAGCGATACCAGCAATAAAAAGCCCATTGATACAATTAAAGAAAAAGACAATAATCGGTTAGAAAGCATTTTTAGCCAACCTTTTTTAGGTACTGCCTTAACTTTCCAGATCATGTTGATGCTATCTTGTATTTCAATAAAAATAGCGGTGGATCCGATGATCAGCGTACCTATACCGATGATTAAACCAATGGTAGATTGGCCCGATTTATTGGCATGTTCCACAAAACCCTGAATTTGTGCAGCAGCGTCTTTGCCAACCATTTCGGTAACCTGCCCATAAAACTGAACTCTTGTTTTTTGGTTTCTTGTGTCGCCAAAAAATAAAGTGGCTGCTGAGAGGAGGATAATAATTAGTGGCGTAAGCGAAAAAATGGTGTAATAGGCAAGTGAAGCACTTAATTTAGTTACCCGATCTTCTACAAAACCTTTTCCGGCAGCAATAAAAAGGTGATAAAGCGCTATAAAGAAATTTTTGATCTTGTTGATTACTTTCATCGGAAAATTAAAACGGATAGCCTATGCCTATGTTAAAAATTAAATTTTGTTTACGCCAATCTTTGTTGCCAAAGGCAATATCATCAAATACCCATCTTTGTCCTTCGGGCAGATATGGTTTGCGCACTGGAAAGGCCACATCCAAACGAACTACAAAGATTGTTGCATCTACACGTAAACCGGCGCCAGTACCTACAGCTAATTCATTAAAAGCATTTTTCAATTTAAAGCCTGATCCCAGCCTGGCCGTCTCTGGTTTGCCAGGCTCTCCAAGATCTTCTTTCCTAAGCCAGATATTTCCAGCATCTACAAACAATGCGCCATATAATACACTTACAATCTTAAATCGCAATTCTGAATTAAGCATTAACTTAATATCACCACCCTGATCGGCAAAAATTGCATCATCAGGCACTTTATAAGTACCCGGACCTAAGGTACGCGCCGGAAAGGCCCTGATATCGTTACTACCACCAGCAAAAAACTGTCTTACAAATGGTAATGATGTACTATTGCCATAAGCGTAACCATAACCCAAATTTAACCGGTTCGCCCAGATCAGGTTACGGTTAATCTTATAGAAATCTCTTAAATCGGCTTCTGCCCGTATAAATTGAGTTAATGGTGTATTAAATAAAGTTTTTTGTCCTTTGTCGTTGGTTGGTGTAAACAATCCCCAAACATTACCACCTGTTTCCAAGCCGCCATAAAAATAAACGTTATTACGGCGGTTGGTTTCCATTTGGTTGGTATAGGTAAAGTTGTAATTACTTCCAATAATGAATTGGTTTTCGAGTGTACTTCTTAACAGCGGGTTTGCATCAAATAAACTGTCTCTTTTTTTATCACTAGGAAAGCCTGTAGCGATATAACTAATAGAGATCGGGTTGAAGTTATGCTCTTTATATTGATTCTCTTTAAAATTATATCCAAATTCACCTTTAAATGCATTTAGGGTGTACTCAGATCCACGGTTAAGCATCTGATAAGAAAGTGATGTAATGGTTTTAGGGATAAAAGCTGTTGTGCTGTTAGGCTTGTAAAATGGTACGATAAACCGTGGGAAGGTTAGTTTTCCTTCAGCTGTAAATGATAGTGAATTTCGGCCTAGCGATGTACCCCTAACCTGTGTTTCGAAACCACCACTAACACTTACATCCAATTGCTCTGCACCCCTGAATAAATTCCTGGTCGTTTGGGTAACTTTTACTTCTGAACCCACAAAATTGTTCGATTTACTGGTACCGGTAACCGAAAAGCTCAACGAGTTTTTCTTTAATGGCGTAAGGTAAATGTTCAGGTCCAACTCATTATTTTTGAAACTATCAACAGGTAAGAATTCAGCCCTGACATCCCTGAAAGCGCCGATATTTACCATTCTGTTTAATGATTGATTATGATCTTTACGGTTGTAACGTTCGCCTTTTTGAAAGAAGACCAAACGATCAAATAATCTTGGTTTAAAGGTATTGCGATCATCATAAATGTTGAAATCGTGATATTCAAGCGGTTTTAACTTTCTTAATATAGTATCTCTGCGTAGGCTATAACTTGGGTAAATATTGATATCCCTGATGGTGTAAGGTTTCAATCCGGCATCTGGTGCAATGTCTTTAACTTTAATATTCACATTCACCAGGTTTTTACCAATGGTACTGTCGACCTGCATAATCAGGTAATCAGGACTAAAATAAAAATACCCCTGTTCTTTAAGGTCGTTATCGATCCTGATGCGCTCATTTTTATAATTGTCGAGGTCGTAATAATCGCCTACCTTTATTAAGGTTTTATTTTTGTTCTGATTAATAATTTTGGTTAAAACCCCGGTATCGGGCGGGAAGGTAACTTTGTTGATTTTATATCGGTTACCAGTTTCTGCAGTGTAAACGGCTTTACCTTTTTTATCTTTCACTACTGTATCACCGGTAACAGTAGCCTGTAAATAACCTTCGCTGATTAAATAGCTGGTAAGCACATCATTGTTATACTTGAGTTTTACCTCACTCAACAGTACAGGTGGTTCACCCTGTTTGCGCAGCCAGTTTCTAAAGCCTTTTGGCTTTTTAGGTTCGCCTGCCAGGTTGTAAATGCCAAGTTTATATTTTATGCCTAAAATGGATTTATTCGGACGGGGTCTTGTTTTGCTTTCCAAATCACTTTTTACCTGTTTTTCATCTTCAATTTTGCCTGATGAATCAGGATTGATCTTTACTTCAGCACCTGTATATAAATGTTGTCCCGGCTTTAACGATTTGGTAGAGCTACAAGCAGCCCAAACTAAGCAGGCCAGTACAAATAAAAATGGTCTAATTAGTTGTTTCATTTTTAGGTTTTTGTTCAATGTTTCTTCTGTTGCGTTTTTTCTGGAAAATCTCTCTGAATTTATTGTAATCTACTACCAGGGTAAAACCTAAACCGGTTTCGATAATCTGCCCCTGTACAATTACATCGTTTTGGTTTCGGCGGTAAGCCCTTAATCTATATCTTCCATCTGCCGATAAAGCATATTCAACATTAACGTTCCCGCCGATATCTGTAGATTTTTCGCCTGGTGCCTGCGGCCCTTCCAATGCAAAAGAGCTACCTACCGTAACAGTCAGCCTATCATTTAATAATTTTTTAGATAAACCAACTTCGAGATCAGTTTTCTGTTGAAGTGATCCGGTAGAATAATCTTCTGATGAATTAACGCCAAAGTTCAGTTCTACACCTTGAATTAAATCGGAAGCGAGGTTGTTTAACTGTTCTGTCAATAATTTACTCACACTCGATCTCGCCAGGGTAGAAACGCCACCGCCACCGCCTGCCAAACTTTGGAAAGGATTATTGGCGATAAACCTGTTCAATGCCAATAGTGCAAAAACCTGTTTATTCAATTCACTTTCATCGCGGTTTACGTTGATTAATTTAGTGTAAACCGTACCATTTAGTGCCCCGCGCTCATTTTCCGGCAAATCAAGTTTGAAAGAAATGATGGGCTTCAACAGTTCACCTTTCATCATCAAATAAACCTGGAAGGGCAATTTGGTTTTGGCCTGGATATTATCCGGCTCATTGATCAGGTCGATAGGTGCCGCATTCACTTCGTATAATGCCGTTAAATTTACATTGGCCGAGGTAGGCTCACCCGTCCAGACAATGGTACTTCCTTTAACCAGTTTAAAAGCTTTTTTGCCCAACGGACCAACCGATAAATTGTAAGAACCATCTATAATTTCATAACGGCCAGTTAAACTGATTTTACCACTCTGATCCATCGTTGCGTTAAGATCTGCCTCACCTTTGATATTCAGGGCATCGCCATTTGATGGATCTACCACCACATTCAGTTC
Source organism: Pedobacter sp. PF22-3 (assembly GCF_026239555.1). Lineage (GTDB taxonomy): Bacteria > Bacteroidota > Bacteroidia > Sphingobacteriales > Sphingobacteriaceae > Pedobacter. Next base: position 70,215 of record NZ_JAPIVP010000006.1, read on the forward strand.
TGCTTCAGGATCGATGGTAATGGCTGCAACCAGGTTAATTCCTTTCATGGCGGCTTTACTTACACTGTCTACTTTTAAAGCCTTCTGGCCGTTAAATGGTGGTGTATCAGCATCAATAAACTGCACAATTCCTTCCTGATCTATGATTGAAGGATCGCTTGTTGGCAGGGCAAAGAAGAATTTTGTGCCCTTGTTAACCCTAACATTCATGTTCACATCTGGCTGGTTCAAATCGCCGCGTACTTTAATGTCGCTGGTTAAAAATACCGTTCCATAAATGAGATCATTATCAGCTGCGGTAGAATTGATTGCCCTGAAGTTATTCATTTTGATATCTAAGCCAAAACGATAATTTCTGAAATTGCTGGTGTAAACTTTTCCATTGATGGTCGCTTTCTGATTTAAGGAATCGATCAGGGTAAAGTTATTAAAACTGATCCCTTCGTTTGTAAATGAAATCTTCTCATTAGGCATGCGGAAATATGAATTTACGTATGCCACCCTGATTCCTGCATTATTGAAAGTTAAATCGCCCAATATTTTCGGAGCAGTTAATTCACCTTTAACACTGAGTGCGCCTGTAAGGGTACCTGTTCCATTTTTAAGCTGACCTGCAGATAAACTCTCAATATTCTTCATTTCGATCTTATCGATATTCACGGTAAGATCTAAAGCGCTTTTCGGTGCAGTATAATAAAATCCATTTACCCTTAGTTCATGAACACCAGTTAAGGCTACATTTACCTCGAAGGCATTTTCGGTATTGTTGTTAACTGCTAAACGTAAGGTGCCCAGCTGATCTTTCTGGTAACGCAACTGGTCGATGGTTAAATTTGCTTCGAATTTTGGTGTACTGGCCAAATCTTTAACATTCGCGGTTCCGTTTAAACGGCCACCAACTAAAGTCGTATCAGTTTCGGCAAATTTAGTTAAGGTTTCCAGTTGGAAATCTTTGAATGCGACAGCTAAAGGTGCATTGGGTTGAGTGGGATTGCTGTTGATGGATAATGACTGTCCATTATTGCTGATCTGAAACTGGTTAACCAATATGCCCGATGCACCGAACTGGATATAGTTATCCTGAGAAACCACCCATTTTTGATAATCGAGCAAAAGTTTCTGCGGATCTAAAGAGAATTTAAAATCTTTATTGATCGATTGGAAATTACCGCCAATAACATATTTGTCTTTTTTCTGCCTATCTCGTAAGAAAATGTTAACACCTAAATTGTTATTGGCAGCATCGCCACTTATTTCGGTATTGAAAAGCGCAACGGATGGACTTTGAAGGGCTTTAACAGTTAAGCTGTAGTCTAATTTATTGTTATCGTTATTGATGTTTAAAACCGTCGTATCTACTTTAAAATCTCCATAAACAACCTGAGGGAAATTACCTCTAATCTGCAGGCTATCTTTTTGCGTATCAATCAATCCGTAAAACTGAGATGGTTTAAATACCGTTAGCTCAGGCACAAAATTCTTTAATAATTTAGAATCATAAACCTGAACAAAAAATCTTAAACGCTGATCGGGAACCTTTGTAACCGTACCAAAAGCATAATATTTATTGATTTCGTTAATGATTGCACTGCCCACTTTAGTCAGCTGGTATTTACCATCGATTTTTGCTGAAAGTACTTCCGATTTAAGTGTCAGCTCGTTTTCGGTTGCGGTAGATTTTGCACGGATCGAAATTGTATCAACATTAATTCTTTGTTTATCTTTTACCAGTTGTAATCCGGTAACATCAACCGATCCGTTCAAATAATCGGCATCGGCTGTAGCCAGGTCTACTTTAACTACTCCTGCAGCACTTAAAACCGTTGGGCTAAAGTTTAAAGCCTGAAGGTTTACCTGTTTTAAGTTCAGGTCAGCTTTTACCGCTGGATATTTACCTGCAAGATTTACTTTCGCATTTAAATTAAAGTTGGCATTGCTATCGGGCATGCTGCTTTTGATGTTGATGCGCTGGTTGCTGTAATCCCCGGCAAGAACTAAATTGTGGTAGGTGTATTTATTGTAATAAGCATTTAATACTTTGGCATTAAACTTCGCATTTATTTTTTTAGGATCAAGGCCCGTACCCGCCACATTGGCCTTAACTGAAACGCGGCCGAGTTTAGGTTGCATTTTTAACAGCCTGCCTACGTTGAAGTTATTCAAACTGACATCTGCCTTATAATTTTCTTTCCCCTTAGGGCCATTCATGCTGGCAACAACCACAGCGCCACCCATATCGGTATTAATGTTCAGGTTGGTGTTAAAATCGGTCATTGAACCTTTAAAATTACCTTTCGCATCAATTAGGTTAGGCAGTTCAATTGAAGGTGGAATCGATTTTTTCGGCACAGCCACCAAAATGTCACCTTTGGTAAGATGAAGTTTTTTTATGTTTAAATCGAGAAAGGTTTTTTTAATATCGGGTAGACCTTTTGCTTTTCCACTGATATCAATCTGTGTGTTTTTTAAGCCGCTGATCTGTAGTCTTGGAATATTCAGGTCGTTCAGATAGCCATTAACATCAGCATTGATTTTTATTTTTTCGTTGCGATAATTTGCTGGTATGGCATTGCTAAAATATCCGGCATCTTTTAAACCAATGGTCGTGTTTTTGAGGGCAATATTCAATTTTACGCGTTCAGGGTGTTTAGTCAAATCCTCCATTGAGGTAAAATTTAACTCAGTAGCGTTTTCAATGGCGGTATTTGGTGTTTTCAGGATGAAATTGCTCAGCTTGATCTGTTTATCATTATATACCGCATCACCACGTAGTTCATCCAGAACAAAGCCGCTCTTTTCTTTCAACGAACCATTTTTAACATTTGCTTTTATTCCTGCTGCACTATAGCTTACATCGCTTGCACCTAAGTTTAGTTGATTTATTTTAAGATGGTTAAAGTCAATACCTTTAGGTGCAGGTTTTGCACCCAGGTTATCGAACTGTACATCGTTATCGGCTAAACTAATGTTCTTAATGATTAAACCCAAAGGGGATTTTTCGGCAACTACAGTATCTTTAACTTTCTTTAAATCGTTACTTGGTGCGGGCTTAAATGCAAAAAGAATATTCGATTTATTTAAATGGGCATCATCTACCGAATATTTACTATTGGTTAAATCTACTTTCAGGTTTACCAGACCCAGATCGTTTACATCAGCAACAGCTTTAGTAGTCGAAATCTGGTCGTTATAATTAACCTTTACATTGCTGAAAACGAAATTCTGCACTTCTATTAATGGCAGTTTACCCTGTTTTTTTTCAGTACTATCTACACTATTGGTAATATGCTGCACCAATTTGACCAATGGTTTTTGCTGTAAATAACGTAAAGAGGTATTCACCAGGCTTAACTCTTTAATGACATAATGCTGATTGGCCAGGTCGAAATCTTTTATTTTGGTTTTAAAAGCGCCTAGATATAATTTCACATCATTACCTGCAACATCATCCCGGTAATTAATGCCAATATCTTCGAAAGAAACTTTATCAACAGAGAATTTTAGCGTAGAAGTGGTGTCTTTTTTTATTTTTTCTTCTGGTTTTTTCTGATCGCTTGCAAAAGCGTCAACCAGGAAAGAAAAGTTAAAGGTTGTATCTGGAGTGATGCGCTTCACATTGGCACGCACATTCTTAAGTTCAATGTTATTGATTTCAACTGTGTTTTTTAGCAGTTTAAATAAACTAATGTCTACCGCAAGTTTTTCGGCATACAATAAGGTATCGCCTTTCCGGTCTTCGATGTAAAATTTGTTTAAAACCACATCTTTTGGCAAAGCAATTTTGATACTTTCCAAACTGACTTCCGTTTTGGTTTTGTTTTTAAGATAGTTGATGGCTTTCCCTTTAACAAAATTTTGAACAGCTGGAATATTTAGGGACAGGGCTATGCTAATAACCAGGATGATGATGGAGGCAATTACCCACAATAAAATTTTAAGACTTTTGCGTACGTATTTATTCAAAGCTAAGCGTGTTTGGTGTTTTGATAAATGCTTAAAGCATGCCAGTAAAATTAATTTTAAGGCAGGTTTACTAAATAATACAAAAAATAAACTAAATTGTTCGCCCGCCATAAAAATTTAACATTGGCGGTTGCATAATCACTTTAAAATGAATTCAATAAATCTTAATATAACTTTTGAACAGTATGCCGGCATTTCAGAATTGACATTGGCCGATAGAGCCCTTTGTGAGCGTTCAGAACAGGCACTACGTACTTCTTATTCTCCATATTCTAAATTCAGGGTGGGTACAGCTATTCGCCTGGCCTCAGGCGAAATCATTTTAGGCAGCAACCAGGAAAATTTAGCCTATCCATCAGGTCTTTGTGCAGAGCGTGTGGCACTTTTTAGTATTGGTTCTCTTTATCCTGACGCTGTGATAGAAAGTATGGCGATTACCGCGCAGACCGATAATTTTGAGATTTTAAAGCCAGTAACTTCTTGCGGAGGTTGCTTACAGGTAATGGTAGAATTTGAGCGTAAACAAAATGCACCGATTGAGGTCATTTTTTATTGTTTAAACGGCGAAGTTCTAAAAGTGCCTAGTGTAAAGAGTTTAATACCATTTGCTTTTGTTGAGGATAGGCTGGAAAGATAATCAGTTTTCAGTTCTAAGTTGGCCGTTTTCAGCGCATATAATCTGCTATGCTTTTCTGCGGTATTTACCGAACCCTGCTTTCCAAATCAACACGAGTAAATTTAGGTTTCGGCTGTTAAGGCACCGGTTGATATCTGTCATTCTGAACGCAGTGAAGGTTTTTTTTCCTCTTTTAGCACGTAAGGCATTTAAGGTAATATAAGCTCAATAGCTTATGTACAATTGTTGCTTTTGAGCAATTTAAATGGTAATTGATTCTGTGCACCCTGCAACCCTAAATAGTACCACAAAACCATTTTTCTAAACCGGATTGTAGAGGAGATCCTTTTTTGTGCAGGGCATGGCTGTAGGGCAAAAAAGATCGTATCGGAAAGCCGGATTAACACTTAATAAAACTTACAGAACCCTGCTTTCCAAAAAAAAAATTAGATCTCGGCAGGTGAAACACCAGCCGAGAGATGGAATGATTTGTCATCCTAAACGCATTGAAAGATTTTTTTTTCCTCTTTACCACTTAAGGTCATATAAGCTCAATAGCTTATGTACAATTGTTGCTTTTGAGCAAATTTTTAAATGGTGATTGATTCTGTGCACCCTGCAACCCTAAGTAGTACCACAAAACCATTTTTCTAAACCGGATTGTAGAGGAGATCCTTTTTTGTGCAGGGCATGGCTGTAGGATAAAAAAAGATCGTATCGGAAAGCCGGATTAACACTTAATAAAACTTACAGAACCCTGCTTTCCAAAAAAAAATAGATCTCGGCAGGTGAAACACCAGCCGAGAGATGGAATGATTTGTCATCCTAAACGCATTGAAAGATCTTTTTTTCCTCTTTACCACTTAAGGTCATATAAGCTCAATAGCTTATGTACAATTGCTACTTTCGAGCAATTTTTAAATGGGGATTGATTCTGTGTACCATGTGGCCCTAAATAGTACCAAAAAACCATCTTTCTAAACCGGATTGTAGAGGGGATTCTTTTTTGAGCGCGGGAGCATGACTGTAGGATAAAAAAAGATCGTATCGTAAAGCCGGATGTAACGCTTAATAAAGCCTACAGCAACCTGCTATCCAGATCAACCAAAACAAATTTAATTTTCAGCTTCTGGGGCACTAGCCTATAGTGTGTATACCCATTACAAAATGTGAATAACCTCTCTTCGCGCCGTGCCATCATTTTTATTATATTTACGGCTGCCAATTTCTGTAAATAAATGAGTGAAGAATTAGATCAAAACGTAAACGAAGAGCACAAACATACCATAACCCCAATCAACGGTTTATACGAAAACTGGTTTCTCGATTATGCGTCTTATGTAATTCTCGATAGGGCAGTTCCGCACATTAATGACGGTTTAAAGCCGGTTCAGCGGCGCATTATGCACTCTCTGAAAGAGATGGATGATGGGCGTTTCAATAAAGCAGCTAACGTAATCGGTAACACGATGAAATACCATCCGCATGGTGATGCCTCCATTGGCGATGCGATGGTGCAGATTGGGCAAAAGGATTTACTGATCGATATGCAGGGTAACTGGGGCGATCCTGTTACCGGCGATAGCGCTGCAGCACCAAGGTATATTGAAGCGCGTTTATCAAAATTTGCCAATGAAGTGGTATTTAATCCTGATACTACCGAATGGCAGTTAAGTTATGATGGGCGGAACAATGAACCGATTACTTTACCGGTTAAATTTCCTTTGTTGCTTGCACAAGGCGCAGAAGGTATTGCGGTAGGTTTGGCCACCAAGGTAATGCCACACAATTTTATCGAATTGCTTGATGCATCGATAGAAGCATTGCGCGATGTACGCCCAAATATCCTGCCCGATTTCTTTACGGGTGGTATGGCCGATTTTTCGAACTATAATGAAGGTCAGCGTGGCGGTAAAATCCGTGTGCGTGCAAAAATAACCGAGAAGGATAAGAAAACGCTGGTTATTACGGAAGTACCCTTCAGTACCACAACAGGCTCGGTGATCGATAGTATTTTATCGGCCAATGATAAAGGTAAAATCAAGATCAAGAAGATTGAAGATAACACGGCGGCCAATGTAGAAATTGTGGTGCACCTGGCACCTGGTATTTCGCCTGATGTAACTATTGATGCGCTTTATGCCTTTACGGCATGTGAAGTATCTATCTCGCCGAACACCTGTATTATCCAGGGGGACAAGCCACTTTTTTTAAGTGTGAACGATATCCTGATCGAAAATACCAGACACACCAAGAGTTTACTTAAAAAAGAACTCGAAATCCGTTTGCACGAATTACAGGAGAAAATTTTCTTCAGTTCGTTACTTAAAATATTTATTCAGGAGGGCATGTACAAAAATCCTGAATATGAAAACTCAACCAATTTTGAAACCGTAGTTGAGGTTTTACACACTTTATTCGATCCGTTTAAACCATCACTTTACCGCGAAATATTACCTGAAGATTTTAAGAAGCTGATTGATAAGCCAATGAGTAGCATCACCCGTTTTGATGTGAAAAAAGCCGATGAGCAGATGAAAAACCTGGAGGATGAGATTAAGGTTGTTAAAAATCACTTAAAACATCTTACCGATTACGCCATTGCCTGGTACCAGAAACTAAAAGATAAATACGGAAAAGGTCGGGAACGTAAAACTGAAATCCGTTTGTTCGATCGGGTAGAAGCATCTAAAGTTGCCTTGGCCAACGTAAAATTATATGTAAACCGTGACGATGGTTTTGTGGGCTCAGGTTTACGTAAGGATGAATTTGTTGCCGATTGTTCAGACATTGATGAAATAATCGTTTTCCGCGAGGATGGAAAATGCATGATTACCAAGGTGGCCGATAAAACTTTTGTGGGTAAGGGCATTATCCATGTACAGGTATTCAAGAAAAACGACGAGCGTACCATTTATAACATGGTTTATAAGGATGGCTCAAGCGGTACTTCATACATTAAAAGGTTCGCTGTAGTAGGGGTAACGCGCGATAAGGAATACGATTTAACTAAGGGATCAAAAGGATCGAAGGTTTTATACTTTACCGCTAATCCGAATGGAGAGGCAGAAGTAATAAATATAGCCCTAAAGCCGCATTCTAAACTGCGTAAGCTGCAGTTCGATCTTGATTTTGCCGAGGTGGCCATTAAAGGACGTGGTTCGCAGGGTAATATCGTATCCAAATACCCGGTTAAAAAAATTATTCTGAAGAGTAAAGGCGTTTCTACCTTATCAGGACTAAAAATCTGGTACGATGATTTATTAAAGCGTCTGAATGTGGATGGTCGTGGCAAATACCTGGGCGAATTTGATGGAGACGATCGTATTCTACAGGTGCATAAGGATGGATATTACGAATTGAGTTCTTTCGAACTAAGTAATCACTTTGATGATGGCTTAATCTTGATCCAGAAGTTTGATCCCGAACAGATTTTTGCCGCAGTACATTTTGAAGGGAAAGCGCAAAACTATTTTATCAAACGTTTTGTGTTCGAACTGCAGGCTAATGGCAAGAAGACCATTTTTATTAGTGAAGAGCAGAAATCGAAATTACTGTACCTAACTTCAAATCCGGCAGCGAAAATTATCGTCGATGTGTTAAAAGGCAAAACACAAATTCCTGAAACATTGGATCTGACTCTGGCAGAACTGATTGATGTTAAAGGATTGAAAGCGAACGGCAATAGATTATCGCCTCATGATGTTCAGAAAGTAGTATTAGAAGAGCCGGAAATACTTGTTGAAGAAGCAGAAGAAACGACTACGGAAGAAGAAAGCGGCGATGAAGAGTCAACATCTGAAGAAGAAGTTGCGAATGAAGAACCAGAAACCGATAATTTGGTAACTGAATCAACAGTAATTAATGAGCCTGTTGTAACTCCGCCAAAACCAAAGTTCGAACGAGCTGAAGTACCTTCGGTTAAGGTTGATAAACCAGAGACAAAAGAAAAGCCTGCTGCAATAAAAGAAACAGCAATAGAAAAACCAAAATCAGTACCCGAAAAAGTTAAAAAAGAAGATGTAAAGGCCGAGGATAAGCCTGAGACAGGCGAAAAATCCGTTAAAAAGGTAGATTTTGAAATCACTAATCCAGATGATATCGATATTGATGATAAAGGTCAGTTGGGGCTGTTTTAAAAGCGTAGATATATGAAGGTTTATTTATTTGTTTTATCTGTGACTTTTTCGATAGTTACGTTTGCTCAAGATAAGGTAGCAGAAAAAACTGTGCAAAAATTTCTATCAGATTTTAATTCTGAAAGATACAATAATATTTATGATAGGTTTTCTGTTGAATTTCAGCAGAAAATAACTAAAGCTGAAACGATTAATTACTTAAGCAAAATTCATAAAATGATTGGTAGTTTTAAGCAGGCGGAATTTAAATTTATGCAAGACAGGAATTTTTACTATTTCTTTACTTGTAAAGATGAAGATGTTAATGCTGATTTTCTATGCAGCATAAATAAGGAAGGTCAATTCGATTATTTAACTTTTAAAAGAATCGGTGGCTCTGCTAATCCTCCACCAATTGGTAAATTAAAGCAGTAATATCAGACAAACAGCTATACATTTTCATTTTTAAACCTATATTTGCTTTGCTCAAAGGGGTGCTTGTTGGTGTTGCAATTTCTGTTGCTTCCAATTCGCTGAGATCATACCCATTTTAAGGTAAAAAGGTAGATAGGTAGAAGGCAGTGGGTTTCCCCTCGACCTTAAAACCCTCCGCCCTCAACCTTAAATGAACCTGATGCGGGTAATGCCGACGTAGGAAGAGGTTAAAATGCACAAAACTGTTTCGCCCTGAAAACGGTGTTTAATTATTTTTTCACCGGCTGAAAGGCAAGTTATTGTACATGAATTTTCAAGATTGGTTTAAGCTTTTTCAGGAGCAGATTTTACACACCTCATTAATCGAATGGCTGGCCGTTGGTTTCGGTGTATCTGAAGTTTTATTAGCGAAGAAAAATAATATCTGGCTCTATCCAACCGGGATCATTTCTATTTTATTGGTAATGACCTTACTATATAGAGCAAATTTATATGCAGAAATTGTATTGAATATTTATTATTTGGTAATGAGTGTATATGGTTGGCTAATTTGGAAAAATCAGGAAAATCATTGCCATAAGGAAGTTCAATGGTCAACAAGAAAAGAATTAGTTATAGCTGTTTTAATTTCCGTAATAGGATTCGGAATTTTCTATACAGCTCTAATAAATTTGCCTGAGCATTTTGTAATTGCTAAAATAGATATTTTCTTTACCAAATCGGATGTTCCAATCGCAGATGCCTTTGTTTCTGCATTTGCATGGGCAGGTATGTGGCTGTTAGCCAAACGCAAAATAGAAAACTGGGTATTCCTGAATATATCTAATCTTGTGGCCATTCCGTTGCTGTTTCATAAAAAGCTTCCACTGATGGCCTGTTTAACTACGTTTCTATTCATCGTAGCAATATTTGGATTTTTTGACTGGAAGAAAATCATTAATAAAAGCAAACTTAAGTTGGCTTAATTACATGCTACACATAAGATCATGAGTAAAATATTAACCCCTGCATGGCAGGAAAAAGTAAAAGCTTATGCCGCATTTTCTGAAGAAATGGGTAAACTTCATCCAGAAATTTTGGAATTGGCCTATCAGGAAAATTGGTTTAAACTTTTTGTGCCCGAGGTTTATGGAGGGCAAGGTAAAAAACTTCCGGAAATTTTAAGGTTGGAAGAGGAATTAGCAGAAGCAGATGGAAGTTTAGGCTGGACCATTACACTTTGTGCCGGCGCAGGCTGGTTTGCTGGTTTTTTAAACCCTGCATTGGCCACAGAAATCTTTGCTGATCGTGAAGTTTGTTTTGCCGGAAGTGGGGCTGTTGGTGGAGTGGCTGTTAAAACACAGCAAGGTTATCTGCTCAATGGGAAATGGAGTTATGCCAGCGGTGCGTTACATGCTACTATATTTACTGCTAACTGTACCCTTAAAAACGAAAATGGTGATGATATTTTGGATGAAAATGGAGTGCCGGAAATTATATCATTCATTCTTAAAAAAGAGGAAGTAAATATTTTACCGGGCTGGTCTTACTTTGGTTTAATAGCTACAGGAAGCCATGCTTTTGAAGTTTGCGACTTAAACATTGATGAAAATCGTGCCTTTAAAATTAACCAGCAAATTGAAGTAGCAGATTACGGTTTTGATTATCCCTTTTTACAACTCGCAGAAACCACATTAACCGTTAATAGTTTAGGCATGACCAATCATTTTATTAAACTGGTTGAACAATCTTTTTATGCCCGATCTGGATTAGGAAGATATAGCGAAGCGCAGATTTTGTTTTTTAATAATGAACTTAAGCGCTGTAAAGATGAATTGTTAACTCTTCGAACCAAATTCTACCATGCTTTTGATGAATCATGGAATCAGTTAATCAGTAATGGTGAAATTACAGATGACAAATTAACCAAGGTAAGCTCAAACAGCCGTAAATTAGCGCATGCCTGTTGGAAATTGGCCGCTACCTTATTTCCATACTGTGGTTTAGAGGCTGCAAAAAAAGAATCTGAAATGAATAGGGTTTGGAGGGATATTTATACGGCCAGCCAGCACGCCTTACTCACTTTCGAAAGCTAATTTATTCTAAAGGTCTGATTTAACTTTATCTTTAAAATCTGCGACAAATTTATTCAGTTTAGGTTGTATTACAAAAGCGCAATATGGTTTTGAATGGTTGTTTCCAAAATAGTTTTGATGATAATCTTCTGCCTCATAAAATTCAGTTGCCGGAGAAACTTCTGTAGTGATTGGCTTGTCGAAAATATGCTGTTGCGTTAAATCCGCTATCATTTTCTGTGTCTGCTCTTTCTGATCTTCATTTTCATAAAAAACTACAGAGCGGTACTGTGTACCAACATCATTACCTTGTCTGTTTAAGGTTGTTGGATTATGGGTTTTAAAGAATACCAATAAAAGGTCAGCGAACGAGATCACGTTTTCATCAAATGATATTTGAACCACTTCTGCATGGCCGGTATCACCATTACATATTTCCATATAGGTAGGATGTTTTAGATCTCCGCCCATATAGCCTGATGTAACCTGGATTACGCCATTCAATGCCTGAAAAACAGCTTCGGTACACCAAAAACACCCTCCGCCAAATGTTGCTATTTGCATATCCTACATATATAAAATCTGTTCCAATTTTTAGATCAATCAAAAAAAAGACATTTTTTTGATATTCGTTATACTTAAAGATTAATTATTCCTGTATGTTTTAAGTAGGGCGTGTATTATACAAAATCTGTAATATATTAAATGATTTTTTTAGCAAGAGGAGCAAAAAAAAGCCTGTAATCGCAATTACAGGCCTCTTATTTATTGATATTGAATATATATCGGTTTTGGAGTAAGCTTCAATAGCTCTTCAGGAGTCATTAGCCGCTTAGGATCTTTTTTTAGGTCGTTTTTATAGAATAGCTTAAAGCCTGTAAATTGTACAGGTTCGCTTTGTATAAAGTGGCGATAGGTGCCTTTTTTTAATTCAGGTTCGCCCCATCCATCCATATGCATTACCACCTGTACTTCAGGACGTAGTTTAATATTAGCCGAATTGGTTACCATCTTTTTTGTAAAGCGGTGCAATACAAATACTTTTGGAGGTAAATTATGCTTTTTAACAATATCGGCCAGGTATTGCGTTACATAATTTACGTCGGCAGCATCATAAGTGCCGATTTTTTTACCAGGCAATGAACCATCTTTCATCGAAAATTCCGGGTCGATACCTAAATGTACATAAGGCAGTTCAAGATATTTTTCGATGTGCGGTAACTCTGCTTTTATGGTACTTAAAGCTACTTGTAAATCTAAAAACACGATGGTATTAGGTTGCATTTTGGCAATTTTCAAAACAGAATCGATCTGTTTGTTGCCCATCCTGTTGATATATTTTCCATCTTTTCCAGGGGTTCCACTGGCTACAGCGGCAATATAGTGCAATCCTGGTTGTACCGGGGTAGATGGGTCAGCTTTTTCCCAATGCTTAACTTCAGCATTCAGGCGTTGCCACATTTCTTTAGGTGCATACTCGCCAAGTGCACCCATCTTTTTTGAATGCAGGTTTCCATAATAAACAACTATACGTTTAAATGGTAAAATGGCACCTGCTAAAGGATAAGGTTGTTTTTTTACTGGCCATTTTCCGGTTGTATCTCCGTTTGCCAGTTTTTTCATCAATGAATCGTAAAGCTTTGGATCAACCGGTTTCATTACATTTACGGTTGAGTCGGTTTTCTTTTTAGTGGTATCGGATGAGAAGATTTTGCCAATGCCGCTTCCGCCTTTACTGTCTGAATTGCAGTTGGCAAATAAGCTGATTGCGGCAAAACCAAGTATTACGGTGCCTGCTAATGGAGGGAATTTCATAGATATTCGATAATTAAAATTTAGTCTTTTTCCGGACCGATGAAAGTAGGGCGGAAATCTGGTAGTTTAAAATAAAGTAATCAACATTTACACATTACAGAATTTACCAAAAACACCTAATGGCAATTTAATGCCCGAGGTGGCCTGTAAATAAAGTTCTCCTGTTTCGAGATTTTTAACCGCAGGGAAAGAAGTACGGATTAAATTCTCAACAATTACCGAAGAAAAACCAAGTGAGTAGGTATTTAGGATAAGGAAATGTTCTTTGTCATCTAATAACTGTACTACATCCTGCATCATTTCCTGGATATGATCTTCCAGTTTCCATTTTTCTCCATTAGGGCCGTGGCCGTAAGCTGGTGGATCCAGGATAATACCATTATATTTTTTACCTCTTTTTAATTCTTTCTTTACAAATTTTAGGGCATCCTCAACCATCCAACGCGTATCTTTCAATCCCGAAAGTTCCTGATTCTCATTTGCCCAGGTTACCACCTGTTTAATCGAATCTACGTGCGTAGTTTCTGCACCTGCCGCATTTGCAATTAGTGATGCCGCACCTGTATAAGCGAAAAGATTTAAAACTTTAGGCTGTGGCGTTTTAAATTTTTTAATAGAAGACGAGATAAAATCCCAGTTAACTGCCTGTTCAGGAAATACACCTACGTGTTTAAAAGAAGTTAAACCTAAACGGAGTTTAATGGATGCTTCATTATTTTTATATTCTACATGCCAACGGTCTGGAATAGACTGATTTTTTTTAACCCATTCGCCTGAAGTAGCCGAACGGCCCCTGAAAGTGATATTGGCAGTTTTTTTCCAATCTTGTTCTGAGTATGTTTTTTTCCATACCGCCTGAGGTTCAGGACGAATAAGGGTTACATTTCCAAAACGTTCTAATTTTTCAAAATCCCCGCAATCAATCAGTTCATAATCTTTCCAGTGGGTGGGGGCAAGTAATTGTATCATGTATTAAAATAACTTTAAATTGGGATAATTTATAATGTATTGATCGTCAGTTATCAAAGTGAGATTGTCTGCTAATGCCTGTGCAATAATCAATCTGTCAAATGGGTCTCTATGGATCAAAGGCAAAGCCAAATACCTGTCAAGATGTTGTTTTTGGATATTCAATACTGATATACAGAAATTATTTATTACCTCATACATCTCTTCCAGGTTTCTGGTAACAATCAGTTTTCCTATGTTAAGCTTTATAATGATTTCCCATAAACTGGCAATGCTTATAAATTTTTCATTTTCAGAATCAATAATGCTGTTTATTGTTGACTGATCAAGATTGTGATCTTCATTAATTAATGAAATGAAAATATGCGTATCAAGTAAAAGACGCATTACATATAATCTTTTAAATCGTCTATTGGATCATTAAAATCTTTAGGAATGATAAATAAGCCTTTTGCCGCACCATACAAGCTTTTTGGTTCTTCGACAATATTTGTTTTTTCGCTTTCCGATTTAGGAAAGCTCTTCGAATGTTTGACTTTTAAAAAATCAATAAAATCTTCTACCTCATTTACCATGCTTTCTGGTAAGGTTTCCAATTTATGAATGATATTTTTTGTAACCGTAGTCATATACAAATATACGATTTTTCTTAAAACTTATCTTTTGCAGCTTTCATGAAGCGGCTGGCAAATACGAAGTCATTTAATTCCTGGATGTCAGTATGGGCAATTTCCTTGTTGCTGCCTTCCCAAAATTTCTTTCCTTCATGCAGAAACAGAATATAATCGCCAATACCCATCACTGAGTTCATGTCATGCGTTACCACAATGGTGGTGGTTTTATATTCTTCAGTAATTTCCTTGATCAGTTCATCAATTACGATAGAAGTTTTTGGATCCAAGCCCGAGTTAGGCTCATCACAGAAAAGGTATTTTGGGTTCATCGAAATGGCGCGTGCAATACCTACACGTTTTTTCATACCCCCAGATAACTCAGCCGGGAATAATTTGTTTTTACCCGCCAGGTTTACCCTTTCTAAACAAAAATCAACCCGCTCAAGTTTTTCTTTTCGGCTTTGATCAGTAAACATATTTAAAGGAAACATGATGTTTTCTTCAACCGTCATACTGTCAAACAGGGCAGAGCCCTGAAATAACATACCTATTTCTTTACGCACCTCAATACGCTGCTCATAGGTCATCGGTGTAAAATCGCGTCCGTCATACAGTACCGAGCCAGAATCTGGCTGATGCAAACCTACCATACATTTCAGTAAAGTTGTTTTTCCTGATCCCGAGCCACCAATAATTAAATTGGTTACACCTTCTTCAAACTTTCCGGAAATACCTTGCAATACATCATTTCCGGAGAATGATTTATAAATATCTTTAATTTCGATCATTACAATAAAAGTTGAGTAACCAAATAATCGCAAACAAGGATTGAGATACAGCTAATTACAACTGCTCTTGTACTGGCCTGCGAAACTTCTAAAGCACCTCCACGAACATAAAAGCCTTCGTAAGCCGGAACTGAAGTAATAATGAAACCAAATACAAATGCTTTTACCAAAGCAACAGTAATAGTATAAGGGTTAAAGTCAGTTGTAATACCCTGAATATATTCTGCAGGCGTAACAGCTCCAGAAATAGAGCCGCCAATATATCCACCTGAAATACTCAAAAACATCGAAATGATAACCAACATGGGTACCATGGTTATGCCTGAAATAATTTTAGGGAGAATTAAATATCCTGGTGCATTGATACCCATAATTTCCAGTGCGTCAATCTGTTCGGTAACCCGCATAGAGCCGATTTCAGATGAAATGGCCGAGCCGATTTTTCCAGCCAGTACAATCGCACTAATAGTTGGGCTTAATTCCAATATACTCGAATCGCGGTTTACTGAACCGATAATTGTTTTTGGAATAAAATCACTAACCAACTGGAAAGCAATTTGTAAAGTCATTACTGCACCGATAAAAGTAGAAATAATAGCAATTAAACCTAAAGAGCCCACACCAACATAATCCATTTGTTTGGCGATTTCTTTCAGGTAAATTTTCAGTTTTTCCGGCTTTCTGAATACAGACTTGAGTAGCAGGATGTATCTGCCGAAATTGGTAAAATTCATTCCGTATGTATTTGCTTAATTTAAATGATCATTCTATACTACTACAAAGAAACGATAAAAAAGTTGGAGCGCTTTGCTAATTACAAAAATATTCGTGGTTTTGAATATAATTATGGTTTTTTGTTAACAAAAATTAAACCATAAATAATGAAAGCTGTAATAACAGGTGCAACTAAGGGGATCGGAAAAGCTATTGCGACTAAATTTGCCAAGAATGGGTACGATTTAGTTTTAGTAGCAAGGGGCGCAGATGACCTCAATATGCTTCGGGAGGAATTAACCCCTCATGGGAATGTTGTTTTTATCCACGTGGCAGATTTTTCGGTTAAAGAAGAAGTGTATGCTTTTTTAAATTCGACTGCTATAAATTTTGATCATGTAGATGTTTTAATTAACAACGTAGGGACCTTTTTGCCTGGCAGTATTCTCGATGAAGATGACGAAACCTTCGAAAAACAGCAGCACTTAAATACAAATTCCACCTATTATTTGAGTAAATTCTTTGGAAAAAAAATGCGCTCAGCCAAACGGGGCCATATATTCAACATCTGTTCGGTGGCCAGTAAAGCACCCGTAAAAAATGGAGGCAGTTATAGTGTAACAAAAGCAGCGATGTTGAGTCTTAATCATGTATTGCGGCAAGAGTTAGCACCTCACAATGTTAAAGTTACAGCATTTTTGCCAGGCTCCACTAAAACCTCATCCTGGGAAGGCACAACAATTCCGGATGAAAAATTTGTACAACCTGAAGATATTGCGGAAACTTTATTTACCATTTTAAACTTAAGTAAAGGGGTAAATGTAGACGAGGTTTTAATTACTCCGCTTGATTTTTAAACACAAAATGAACAACGTTATGGAAAAGAAGCTTTTTAGAAACGAACACGATAAGATGATTGCTGGTGTAGCTTCGGGACTTGCAGATTACATGCAGGTGGAGGTTACCATAATTAGGTTATTGTTTGCGTTATCCGCCATATTTATGGCAGGAGGTGGCTTAATTGCCTATATTATCATGTGGATTATTGTTCCTGTGAACAACGATCCGGCAGCAAGGTTCTCTAAATTTAACAATTACTTTGGTAATAAAAATCCAAATGCACAGCCGTTTGGAACTGCCGATCCTTTTGCCGGACCTGCTAATCAGGGAAATCAGAATTGGACACAACCTGTAGATGGCACACAGAAAACGCCTTTCGAAACACAGCCCGATTTTAGTAAATTCAACAAATCTAACGATACTGGCCGCACCATCGGCGGATTGCTATTGTTGGTAATCGGATGTTTTTTCCTGATGCGCGAAATGGATTTTATACCTGATTGGTTTAATATCCGTAATTTATTCAGATACATGTGGCCGTTAATATTTATTGCTTTAGGTATAAGTATTATCGCTAAATCAAAAAGAAAAAATGATTGGGCGGCTTTTCAGCACCAACAGGAAGCTGAACAACAAAAAACAGCTGATTTTTCTGAAACAATTGTAGAAAGTGAACCTACAACGTCAGTTAACAAAGATGATCATTCAACATCTGCTCACCCTCAAGTATAAATAAAATGAAATTAGATAGATTAATTTGGGGTATTATCCTGCTTTTTATTGGCGGTGTACTTCTACTCGAAAATTTTGGTGTAATCACTTTTTACTGGCGCAATGTTTGGAGCTTTTGGCCAGTGTTTTTAATTATTGCAGGTTTAAATATCCTGTTTAATAAAAATAATTCGCAAACAGGCAGTATCATCTCTATTGGTGTTTTAGTGATAGCCCTTTCTTTCCTTTTTTATAAAGGTCAACAGGTTCCTGAACGCGGCAGTTGGTGGGGGCGTCAATTCAAAAAAGATGTCGACATTAATATCGAACACAATAATGATGATAACGACGATGATGATAACGATAACGACACATCATATAATCACTTAAGTTTGTCTGAGCCATTTGTGGCGGCAGATAATACGAAAAAAACAGTATTAAATATTTCTGGAGGTGGCATTTCATTTAATCTCGATGGAGAGACCGATCAGTTGATCAATGCTGACGTAAGGAAGAAACATGGTAACTTTTCTTTAAAGAAATTCCTTACCGATAGTGCAACCGTACTTACTTTCCAGATGGACGATAAAAAGAACAAATGGAATTTTGGGGATGGCGGTAACGATGTTAACTTTAAATTGAATAAAGAAGCCAGTTGGGATATATTGATGAAACTGGGTGCTGGCGAAGCAAATTTCGATTTTACCGATTACAAAGTGCGTACTTTCCGCTTTGATGGGGGAGCTGCAGCTTTGGATATTAAATTCGGAGATTTATTGCCAATAACCGATGTAATCGTGAAATCTGGCGTAGCCGATGTCAAAATTGCGGTACCCACCAATTCAGGTTGCCGGATTAAAACCAAAACTGGCTTATCGGCTAAAGATTTTGATGGTTTTGAAAAATTGAGTGATGGTGTTTACGAGACTTCAAACTATAAAACCTCAACCAAAAAAATCTTTATCAATTTAGATGGTGGATTGAGTAACTTTGAAGTAAGCAGATACTAGGGAGGTTGAAGGTTAGAAGGTAGAAGGCGTAAGGCTAAGACTTCATTAACGAAATCTTTATAAAATGCTGATCTTACAATCCTAAAGTCTCATAATCCTGATCTAATCCGATGAATCCTGATCAATATACAGTTGTAATAAATGGTAAGCCTAAAGGGCCGTATAATTTAAACGAACTGAAAGATTTAAACATCAGTGCGAATACTTTTATACGTAAACCCGGAATGGACGATTATAAAGAAGCTCACGCAATGCCCGAACTGCGTGAGCTTTTAGGTTTTACCTATCAAAAAACCGCACCTCAATATTTTGCCGCTTTTGATCAAAGATTATTGGCTTCAGTGATTGATCATTTTATTATTTTCGGTTTCTATACCATTATTATTTTAACTAGTTATATTTTTATAGAAGGGAAAGACCAACGGATTAAGGCTTTTTTAGTTCCTTTTCCAATAATATTTTTAGTTAAACTGGTTTATGGCAGCATCGCCGAAGCAACTAAAAGCCAGTCAACTATTGGTAAAAAACTCCTCAATATTAAAGTAACCGACTTAGAAGGTAGCCGGGTTTCTCTTGGTGTTTCCTCAGCGAGGAATTTTTCTAAAATCTTATCTGTAATCCCGGTTTTCTTTGGTTATCTATATAGTTTCCTGAATAAGAAACATCAGTGCTGGCATGATATTGCGGCTAATACTTTAGTAATAAAAGACAGGTTAATATAAGTTAGAAAAGCAAGGATAATACTGCTATTTTCATTATGCGGGCTGTTCGCTATATCTCCGATGTAAAATTGGAGTATGCCGCTTCCATCCCGTTTATTAAACTCTTGATAAGCCAACTGATTTAATTACAACATTACAACATCAAAAATTCCAACAATCCTTATCTTTGCAAACAGATGGAAAATATATTGGCAAAACATGATCTGGCTGGCGGATATTGCAACAGTTTAACCGCTTATTCTAGATATTTAACCCGCGAGGTGAATATTGGAGATATTGCGTTGGGTGGGCACAATCCAATTAGGATTCAATCCATGACCACTACCGATACAATGGACACACTGGGTACAGTAGAGCAGACCATCCGCATGGTAGAATCTGGTTGCGAATATGTCCGTATTACTGCTCCAAGCATTAAGGAAGCCGAAAATCTGGCTAATATTAAAAAAGAACTACGTTTCCGTGGTTACAATGTTCCATTGATTGCCGACATTCATTTTACACCAAATGCTGCAGAAATGGCTGCGCGGATTGTAGAAAAAGTACGTGTTAATCCAGGTAATTACGCAGATAAAAAGAAATTTGAGAATATAGAATATACGCAAGATGCCTACAATGCAGAGTTAAGCCGGATTTACAAAAAGTTTATTCCCCTGGTAAAAATCTGTAAAGAGTATGGTACTGCCATGCGCATCGGCACTAACCACGGATCGCTTTCTGACAGGATTATGAGCCATTATGGAGATACACCGCGTGGTATGGTCGAATCTGCAATGGAGTTTATCCGCATGTGCGAAGACCAGAATTACTATAACCTGGTGATCTCGATGAAAGCCAGCAATACCCAGGTAATGGTACAGGCTTACCGTTTGCTGGTAGAAACCATGGCTAAAGAGGGTATGAATTATCCTTTGCATTTAGGTGTTACCGAAGCAGGCGATGGTGAAGATGGGCGCATTAAATCAGCAGTTGGCATTGGCACTTTATTGGAAGATGGATTGGGTGATACCATTCGTGTTTCTCTAACCGAAGATCCTGAATTTGAAGCGCCAGTTGCTAAAGCTTTGGCAGACCGCTATGCTTTAAGGAGCCCGAAGTCGGAAATCGGAAGTCCGGAGTCAATTACTCTACGCCCCACGCCCCACGCTCCACGCCCAACTTACTCTCCTTACGAATACAACCGCCGCGTTACTACTCCGGTACAACATATTGGCGGGCATAACCATCCGGTAGTGATGATAGATGTTTCGAAGGAAAATTTAAAAGACCCTTACTTTTTAAGTTCGGTTGGTTATAACTATAGTGCAGGTTTAGATAAATATAATCTAGCCGACCAGGCATGTGATTTAGCCTTTTTAGGCGATAATTTGCCATCTTTTTCATTCCCTGGGAATTTAAAGCAGGTCTACAATTATACCACTTGGTTAAAGCTGAAAGACAAAAATAACTGTCACCCTTTATTTACGTTTGAAGAATTTGGCAGTAATACCCTTAAGGATGAACTTTTAAATTTTTTAGAGGTAGATGCGGGAACATTCCAACATTCCAACATTCCAACCTTTGAACCTAATGTTGTCCTGATTTTAAAAACTTCTGCTATACATGGGATGGCCGAGCAAAGAGCATTTTTTGTGGCATTGCAGGAAAGAAATATACAGGTCCCTGTGATTATAAAGAGAACTTACCACGATGCGGATGCTGATCATTTAATGCTTTATGCAGCTACCGATCTGGGTGCCTTACTTACCGATGGTTTTGGCGATGGTGTTTGGATTGATGCGGAAGGACAAAACCTTTCATTGATCAATTCGACCAGTTTTGGCATTTTACAGGCCACACGTACCCGTATCAGTAAAACGGAATATATTTCGTGCCCAAGCTGCGGGCGAACGCTTTTCGATTTGCAGGAAACTACACAGCTGATCCGTTCGCGGACTGATCATTTAAAAGGTATCAAAATTGGGATCATGGGATGCATTGTTAATGGCCCGGGTGAAATGGCCGATGCCGACTACGGTTATGTAGGTACTGGTCCTGATAAAATTACCCTATACCGTGGTAAAGAAGTGGTAAAGAAAAATGTAACTACTGCGTATGCTTTGGATGAGTTGATCGATATCATTAAAGATGATGGGAATTGGGTAGAAAAGGTTTAATCAAATTATCCCCTGGTCTGTGTCCCCACAGACCACTATACTGTCATTCTGAGCGCAGCGAAGAATCTATATCCTGGTGGCACCGATTACAAGCTACTGCGCCATTATCAATGTTAGCATAGTTTTAACAGCACTAATATTCTCGGAGCAGATTCCTCATTGCATTCAGAATGATAAAGAATCGAACATCATTTAATTTTCTAACCAATAAATCCTAAATTGCCTTGATGAAAATCCCGGAGTTTCAATGCCTTTTTAACGAACTTAGAAACTGGTTGGCTGGTAAAGGCCTTGCGGGTAACGAATTCATTTATTCTTATTTTTTTATTGGGCTTGTTGC
Organism: Pedobacter sp. PF22-3; assembly: GCF_026239555.1. Taxonomy (GTDB): domain Bacteria; phylum Bacteroidota; class Bacteroidia; order Sphingobacteriales; family Sphingobacteriaceae; genus Pedobacter. The sequence goes on from NZ_JAPIVP010000006.1 coordinate 92,080, forward strand.
AGTTGTTTTATTCCTTTTTGTCACCATTTTTGTTACCCGTCAGGTATTTATTGGTGTGGTAAAAAGTGCCAAAACTAAGTCCGACTGGCAAAAGGCGTTATTCGAATTTCGTGTTTTTAGGGCTTTCGCACTAATTTTTGGTGCTTACATTATCTATAATGCTGTTCCGTACCTTTTTATCTACTTTAAAAACTGGCATTTCTATGCTTTGATTTTTGCTAAAATCTATATGGTTTTAGCTGTGATGTTTGCTGTAAATGCATTTTTGAATGCGGTGGTCTCCATTATGGAATCATCTAAGAAATATGCCGATAAACCTGTTAGAAGTTACAAGCAGGTAGCCAAAATTGTATTTTATATTGTTGGTTTCGTGCTTATCCTTTCGATTATTCTGGGTGAATCGCCAGTTTATGTTTTCGGTGGTTTTGGTGCAGTTACAGCAGTTTTCATTCTGGTTTTTAGAGATCCGATTTTAGGTTTTGTGGCATCGGTACAAATGAGTGCCATTGATCTGGTTAGGGTAGGCGATTGGATTACCGTAGAAAAATACGGTGCTGATGGCGAAGTAACCGAAATCAACTTAACCACCATTAAGGTGCGTAACTGGGATAAAACCGTTACCATCGTGCCGAGTTATGCCATTGTTAGTGAATCGTTTAAAAACTGGCGGGCAATGGAAGAAAGTGAGGGACGTAGGATTAAGCGCCACATTAACATTAAAATTTCGAGTATTAAATTCTGCGATGAAGAACTGATTGGTAAGTTGCAAAGCATCGATTTTCTTAAAGATTACCTCAGAGAAACTCAGGCATTTATTGAACATTATAATGCCGAAAATACCGTAAATCCCAATAATCTGGTTAATGGCCGCCATATGACCAATATCGGGACTTTTAGGGTGTATGCAGAAAAATATCTGGAAAGCAATCCTCATATTAATAAGGAACTCACCTTTATGGTACGCCAATTACAGGCTACAGAACACGGATTGCCTATTGAGATTTACGTATTTTCCAAAGAGAAAGGTTTAAAACGTTTTGAAGAAGTGGCTGCCGATATTTTTGACCACTTGTTGGCTGCGGTACCCTACTTCGATCTCGAAATTTTCCAAAGCCCTAGTGGTAGCGATATGCGTAATTTTGTAAAGAGGGGGGATGATTAGCATTTGATGTCATTCTGAAGAATAATTTATTTTATAAAAATCAACATTATTGACAGTAGAATTTAAATGAATATTATCGTCATTTCGACTGAAGCTCACCGATTTTTCATCGGTAGCGTAATGGAGAAATCTTCTAAATTTGATTCAATAATCTGCTATAAAGATCTCTCCACTTCGCCTTGCTCCGGTCGAGATGACGACCATTTCCTCAGAATGACAATAGCCTATTCTCCTAAGAAAGTCAAAACCTTTTCGCAAACTTTAAATAATAGTGGTGGTAAAGTTTCGCTGGTGTAAGGCTGTGTTGCTCCATACACATGGTTGGCACCTTCAATTTTAACCAACCTGCTATTTGGATTGGCCTCTGCCAAGGTTTGCGCGGTTTCGAAAGGGACATTTATATCATCATCGCCGTGGATAATCAACCAGGGGATATTTATGCGTTTTGCTGCATCTATAATATTTAATGTTGCCGCATTTTCTTCCAGATCTTCCAATAGCGTTACATTTAATGGCATCTGTTCTTTTGTACGGGCATTGGTAACAAAAATCCTTCCGGTTTTTTTCCATTCTGCCTCTTGTTCCTTTTTCCAAAGACTATTAAAATCGGCAATAGCACTCCAGGTAACCAGTTTGTTGATCCTTAAATCGTTTGCTGCTTCTATAATGGATAATCCACCGCCACGGCTATGGCCAATTAAATTTACTTTAGTGTTTGCACCATAAGCTTTCTCCATAAAATCCAATACTGCATTTACATCTAAGAGTTCTTTAGATACGGTATTGCCGGCAAAAGCTTCCATATCGGTAACATCTTTTGGGTCATCAACAGGTACGCCGCTATGCGATAAATTAAACTTAACGTAACGGTAACCATTGCTGGCAAAATACCTGGCTACTAAGTTATGGGCACCCCAATCTTTAAAACCTTTAAAACCATGTACAAAAAGTACGATGGGGGTATTAGGATTTTTTTTGTCAAAAGTGATGTCGCCAATAATTAATTTTCCGTCCGCACCGCTAAGGCTAAAATTGCTTTGTGTAATCATAGTTAAAGAATTGATGTAAAATATAAACCTACAAAATCTAATTTTGTTGTGTGCTTTTAAGAGAGATCGTCCTTTCGACTGTAATGCAACGAAATGGAGAAATCTGGCTTTACAGTAATTGTAAATTATTTAGATTTCTCTACTGCGGTCAAAATGACGCTGCTAAAAAAAAACCGTTCATAGAACCAGAGGACATGTTCTCTAAACCCGATAGGCGTGAAAATACTTTTTGATGCAGGTCTTCAACAAACTCAGACTGGCATTCACAAAAAGATTGTAACGAATAGCGGGACTAACACTAAAATGAAATACAGGTTTTGCTTTTCAAAAAAGACATCTTCAGGTTGTTTTCTTATAATAATACCATGCCCAACCCATAAACAACAACTGAAATGGTAATCTCATCCAGGCAATCAGCGGCGTAACCAGCATTTCGCCCAACATGAACGGTGCCTTCTCAATCATATAAATATGGGCAGGGATAAAAGCGATCAGCATGAGTATGATTAGCGCCGACGCAAGCTTTCTTGTCTTTTTAAACAGCAATAAAAACCCGAAAACGATTTCCAATAATCCAGATAAGTAAATTAAAAAGCCAGGTACAGGCAACCATTTTGGCAGAATTTCGTAATATACTGCAGTGGATAAAAAGTGGTTACATCCGGCCAGAACGTAGAAAAGGGCATAAAACCAAAGAAAAAAATTATAAATTGATCCGTTTTTCATGATTGATATATGGTTTGATCTGAGAAGATTGCTATTTAAAACCGTTCTAAATTGATGTAAATTACAGGTTAATGACAGTCACATGCCTTCACCATGTTACTTTTGTATCCCGATAATAGTTAATAACGGAAGCACTTGGAATATTTAAAAGTAATAGCTTTTACGCATCACCACATCGACCTGAAATCTTTAGGGAAATTAGTTATTTGTGACCAGAGTTTAGATAGCAGGTTGAAGAATGTTCAAGCAGAGCTTCCCGTTAGCGAAATTTTTTATGTCGGAACCTGTAACCGTGTAGAATTTGTTTTCTTGACCAAAGAGAAAACCGACAAAGAATTCGTAACCAGATTTCTTACTGTTTTAGACATGGGGTTGCCTCCTGAATTTATGGAGCGTTTTCTGGATAATGTTACCGTATACGAAAACGAAGAAGCCTTTAACCATTTGTTGAGAACATCATGTTCTTTAGAGAGTTTGGTGGTTGGCGAAAAGGAAATCCTTGCCCAAATCCGTAAAGCTTATGAAAACTGCCGCGATGCTGGATTTACCGGCGATTACATGCGTATGATTATGGATCGTGTGGTTAAAACGGCAAAAGAAGTTTATACGCACACAAACATCTCTAAAAATCCGGTTTCTGTTGTTTCATTGGCTTACCGTAAGCTAAAAGAACTGAATATGTGTGGCAACTCGCGTATCTTAATCATAGGTGCTGGCGAAACCAATCAGAACATTGCAAAATATCTCAATAAACATAAATACTCCAATTTCTCCATTTTCAACCGTACGTTCTCTAAAGCCGAATCTTTGGCAGCAGAGCTGGGTGGTAAAGCTTATCCCTTAGCCGCACTTGAAGATTTTAATGAAGGATTTGATGTAATCATTACCTGTACAGGTTCTACTGAGGCCATTATTAATGAAGCGCTATACGCTAAACTGTTAAATGGCGATCAGGGCAAAAAAGTGATTGTGGATTTGGCCATTCCGAATGATGTGATGCCTGCTGTGATCCATAATAATCCTGTTCACTATATTGAGGTAGAATCACTGAAAGAGGTGGCGCGAAAAAACATCCAGGAACGTTATAACGAACTGGTGCATGCCGAAGAAATTATCAGCAATAACATTACCGAATTTTTTTCTGTTTTAAAACAACGCCGTATCGAACTGGCGATGCAGGAAGTGCCAAGAAAGATTAAAGAAATCAAAAATACAGCCATAAACGGCGTTTTTGCTGAGGAAATTAGTCAGATGGATGAAGCTTCGCGTGAAGTTTTAGAACGTGTAATGAATTACATGGAGAAAAAATACATCAGCGTACCTATGGTAATGGCAAAAGAAATTCTGGTTAACCAACCTTAATTTAACCGTGTTTTTTTCTGTCATCCTTGAATGAAAGATCTTCCATTCCGGGAATCAATAGTATTGACTTTTGAAGTCAGGTGTTGCCACCTGACTTTTTTGTTTGCAAAATTTAGCAAGTGTAAGATGGTAACATCTTACACCACGGATAGAATGACAATAGATAATACCTAATGTCACAGAAATCCTTTAAATTCTCCTTTCTGTAACCTCACTGTCTCATTTTTAAACAATTCATGGTATAAACCACTATTTAAATTAAATTTGTAGCTCATTTAATCTTAATAGTGAAGAAATTAACCATTGGAACACGCGGTAGCGACCTGGCTTTATGGCAAGCAAATCATATCAAAGATGAATTGGCAGCCATCGGAATTGATGCAGAAATCAAAATCATTAAAACTCAGGGCGATAAAATCCTGAATTTAAGATTAGATAAACTGGAAGGCAAAGGCTTTTTTACCAAAGAATTGGAAGAAGAACTTTTAGGTGGAACAATTGATCTGGCTGTACATTGCCTTAAAGATTTACCTACTACGCATCCAGAAGGATTAACCATCGCTGCTTTACCTCCTCGAGAGGAAGCCAGTGAATATCTTTTGATTTTAAAAGACTGTGTAGATGTTACACAGAAGCTTTCATTAAAAAAGGGTGCAATGGTAGGCACTTCCTCTAACCGTCGCAAAGCTCAATTACTGGGCTTGCGTCCCGACTTAGAGATTGAAGATTTGCGTGGAAACGTACCTACCCGGATCCAAAAGCTCCGTGATGAAGATTATGATGCCATTTTGATTGCTAAAGCTGGTGTTAAACGTTTAAACCTTGATGTGACCGATTTACATGTAGAAGAATTGGAAACTACTGAATTTATCCCTGCTCCTGCACAAGGTGCTTTAGCTATTCAAATCAGGGAAAATGATACAGAACTTTTTGATGCACTACAAAAATTGCACGATCCGGCTACAGCCGAAACCGTGACTGTAGAACGTAAGGTTTTAAATCTTTTTGAAGGTGGTTGCCACATGCCTTTAGGCTGTTATTGCAAAAAAGAAAATGGAAAATTCGAAATTTGGACTTCAAAGGCTGAAACCGCCGATCATTTTCCTGAACGTTTGTTTTTACGTGCAGAAAGTACTGAAGGACTGGCAGAGAAAATTGTAGCCAAGTTTAATGTAGAAAGAAAAAAACCGGCAAAGGTTTTTATCTCGCGCGAAATAGGTGAACACAGTTATTTCCGTAGGGCATTAGAAAATAATAACATCGAAATAGAAGGACGTTCACTAATCCGTACATTCCCGATCGTAACTGTTTTAGATCAGTTTATTTTGAAGCATGTGGATTGGGTTTTCTTCAGCAGCCGTAATAGTGTCGAATATTTTTTCAACTTAAAACCAGTATTGCCAAAGAAAACCAAATTTGGTGTGGTTGGTAGAGGTTCGGAAGATGCCCTTCGTAAATTTGGACATATAGCCGATTTTGTTGGTGAGAGTGGAGATATTACGGAAGTTGCAGAAGATTTTGCAAAATTGGTTGGTGGTCAGCAAATATTGTTTCCGAGAGCGCAGGATTCCTTGCAATCTATTCAAAAATCATTACCGGCTGATGCTAAAGTAATCGATTTACCAATTTATGAGACGGTAATAGAAGAAGATATAGATCAAAGTTATGCCGATGTACTCATTTTTACCAGTCCATCCAATGTTGATGCGTATTTCGCAGATAATTTATTGGAACCGGGCCAGCAGGTAATTGCCATAGGAAACTCAACCGGTAAGAAATTTGATGAAATGGGCGTGAAGTATGCTTTGCCTTATTCTCCTGATGAAATTGGGTTGGCAGAAGCGGTTTTCGGGATTGAAATGAGGTAGAGGGTAGAAAGGTTTAGGGTTGAGGGCGGAAGGGTTAGAGTTTAAGGTTTAAGATAATTTAGTCTTGATACCCGATACTATAATCTTGATACTAAATAAACCCGAAGGAAAAAATTAAAAGATATTCAGGTTTTGATACTCGATACTAAAATCTCGATACTTCAAATCTTGATACTAAATACTTGATACAAAAAAAATGTTAAATCGTCCGCGAAGATTACGGAAAAATCCGTTAGTGAGAGAGATGGTAGCCGAAACCCGGTTATCGAAAGATATGTTTGTGTACCCTTATTTCGTAGTGCCGGGTAATCACTTTACCCATGCTATCGATGCCATGCCAGGTGTAAACCATTATTCAGTTGATACTTTGGTAAAGGATGTGGAAGCCGGAATGAAAAAGGGACTCAATAAAATAATGCTTTTTGGCGTTGGTGATGAGAAATCTGCGGATGCCAAATCGGCTTACCACGATCATTCTTTAGTGCCAACGGCGGTACGTGAATTAAAAAAAGAATTTGGGGATGATTTATATGTAATTACCGATGTGTGTGTATGTTCTTACACCACCCACGGTCATTGCGGTATTTTAGAAAACGATTACGTTCAAAATGATAAAACAGTTGAAGTGATTGCTAAAATGGCTTTAACCCACGCTGAAGCTGGTGCCGATATGTTTGCGCCATCGGATATGATGGATGGGCGCATTGAAGCCATGCGTAACCTATTAGATGAAAATGGTTTTGTAAATGCAGCCATTATGAGCCATGCCACAAAATTTGCTTCAGCCTATTATGGTCCTTTTAGAGAGGCTGCAGACTGTGCACCAAGCAAAGGTGATCGAAAAGCTTATCAGATGGATTTCAGAAACCCATTGGAAGCTTTACGCGAAGCGGCTTTAGACGAGCAGGAGGGCGCCGACGTTTTAATGGTAAAACCGGGCTTGGCCTATCTCGACATCATTCAACGTTTAAAACAAGATACCAATTTACCGATTGCAGTTTACAATGTATCTGGTGAATATTCGATGGTAAAAGCAGCAGCCGAGCGCGGTTGGATAGACGAACAAAAAGTAGTAATGGAAACCATGCATGCCTTTGCCAGAGCAGGTGCCAGTATTATTACCACTTACCATATTAAAGATATTTTAAATAACAACTGGCTTTAGAGGCGGAAGACTTAATGGTTGAGGGTATATACCCACAATCTAGATCCTTAACAATTCGTTCTAAATCCTACAAAATATAATGAGGTAAAAGATTGATGGTTTATTGGTTATGGGTTATACGCCCAAAGCCTTTTACCTTCCACCTTTCAGCCTTCAACCTTAATAAAATGTTAGATTCATTAAAGAAAATGTTTTCAGGCAATGAAGCCGATATCCCGGTAAATACAGGCAGTAAACCTGATATTTCGAGGGTAAAATCTGCTGAATTGTATGAAAAATCAAAAACGTATTTCCCCGGTGGCGTAAATTCACCTGTAAGGGCTTTTAAATCCGTTTACGGTACACCGCTTTTTATCGAAAAAGGTGACGGTTGTTATATCTGGGATGCTGATGGCAATCAGTTTATCGATTTCTGCGGTAGCTGGGGACCACTAATTTTGGGACATAATAATCCTAAAATCCGTGAGAAAGTTACCGAAGTGATGCAAAACGGAATGAGCTTTGGCGCACCAACAGCCTTGGAAAATGAATTGGCAGAGCTTATTATCAAGAATAATCGTTTTGTGGAGAAAATCCGTTTTACGAGTTCTGGTACCGAAGCGGTAATGTCGGCCATACGTTTGGCGCGTGGCTTTACTGGTCGTGATAAGATTTTAAAGTTCGAAGGTTGCTACCATGGGCATAGCGATTCGCTTTTGGTTAAAGCAGGTTCGGGACTGGTTACCTTTGGCGAAACTTCTTCAGCAGGTGTGCCTAAATCTTTTGCAGAAGAAACCATTGTGGTTCCATTGAATGATAAGGTGGCTATAGAACAGGCATTTACACAATTTAAAGATCAGATAGCTGCGGTAATTATAGAGGGTATTCCAGCGAACAATGGTTTAATTATGCAGGATGAAGAATACATTCATTTCTTGCGTAAAATCTGTACCGATAATGGTTCACTTCTAATTTTTGATGAGGTAATTACCGGATTCAGGGTTGGTTTTGAAGGTGCTGCCGCACACTACGGCATTGCACCAGATATTGTTACTTATGGCAAAATTATTGGCGGTGGATTACCCGTTGGTATGTATGGTGCCCGTGCTGAAATTATGGCGCACATTTCTCCTGATGGAGGCGTTTACCAGGCCGGAACTTTATCGGGTAATCCTGTAGCCATGGCGGCAGGAATTGCTACCTTAACCGAACTGAGCAAATCTGGCTTTTATAAAGATTTAAATAATAAAGCACAAGAATTTGTAGCCAGCATTCAGCGTTTTGCAACTGCACGTAATTACAAGTTTAAAGTATTTACCATTGGTTCTATCTTTTGGTTTGCTTTTACCGATAAGGATAAAATTCAATCGGCTGATGATATTGATGCCGGCAGCATGGAGAAATTTAAGGTAATGCACCGTGAATTATTAAATAGAGGAATTTATTTAGGCCCATCGGGATATGAAGTTGGTTTTGTATCTTCAGCTCATACGAAGATCGAGTTAGAGAAAGCAAAGAGAGCTATTTTTGAAGCATTAGATTTGGTGTTTAAGAAGTAATGCTTCGACTCCGCTCAGCATGACAATGGATCTATTCACCAACCAATTGTCACACTGAGCGGAGTCGAAGTGCCTTATACGACAACTTGCTAATTAAAAACTTATGTTATCAACCCAAAGGAAATGAAGAAGTCCATTATCATATTTTACGCTTTACTGCTTTATGCACTGGTTCAGCTCATTTCGTGGGGTACCCTGGTGGTGCGTTTGCAACCCAGCCGCATGACGATGATTATGGGCGAAGGTTCGGTGTTTTTATTCTTACTTTGTATCGGTGGCTACTTTCTCCATCAATCCTTAAAGCGTGAAGATAAACTGCGGGAACAGCAACAAAACTTTTTAATGTCGATCACGCATGAGTTAAAATCTCCTTTAGCGGCCATTAAACTTTCTATCCAAACCATTGTTAAAAGAGATTTGGATAAAGCCCGCCAAATTTCGCTGTTAAATAATTCATTAAAAGATATTGAACGTTTGGATGACCTGGTCGAAAATATGTTATTGGCCACCAAGATCGAAAACCGTTCATATACCTTTCCTAAAGAGGAGTTCAATTTTTCAGAACTGGTATACAAGATTACTGATAGACTTCAGGTTCATTCCTGTGGCAATGAACAGTTGATCAATGCCCACATTCAGCCAAATTTGCAGGTTATGGGTGACAAATTTGCCTTATCGTCTGTAGTAACTAACTTAATCGAAAATGCGGTTAAATATTCGAGTCCGTGTGATGAGATAAATGTGCATTTAAACAAAGTGGATGGACATATTCAACTTAGCGTAATTGATAAAGGACCAGGTATTTCAGATGCCGAAAAAATGTTGATATTTGATAAGTTTTACCGTGTTGGTAACGAGAATGTCAGAAAAGCGAAAGGAACAGGTTTAGGCTTGTTTATTGTGAAAGAGGTTTTACAATACCATGATGCAGATATTACAGTAAAAGACAATTTGCCTCAGGGAAGTATTTTTGAAGTAACATTTAGTTAATCTCAATTATGTCACAAAAATTAAGAATTCTATTGGTAGAAGACGAGGATCACTTGTTAGATGCTATCAAATTAAACCTCGAACTTGAGGGTTATAAAGTTCATGCCGTTAAAGATGGCAAAACCGCTCTTAAAATTTTTAAGGAAGAACGCTTTAATCTAATCATCTTAGATGTCATGTTGCCTGAGATGGATGGTTTTCAGGTTTGCGAAACCATACGTTTAGAAAATGCAGAAGTTCCAATTATGTTTTTAACCGCTAAAAACACTTCTGAAGACCGTGTTTTAGGATTGAAAAAAGGCGCTGATGATTATTTGGTTAAACCATTCAACTTAGAAGAATTAATTCTTCGTGTGGGTATTCTGGTTAAACGCAGTTTAAAATCTGATGATTTAAAAGAATTGAACTCTTACAAAATAGGTGATAAAACCATTTATTTTAACTCCTTCGAATTAAAACACGATGATGGCACCATTACACCGTTGACTAAAAAAGAAACCATGTTGTTGAAACTATTAATCGAACGTAAAAACGATGCAGTTTCAAGAGAACAGATTTTAGAAACGGTTTGGAATTATGATGTTTACCCATCAACCAGAACAATTGATAATTTTATTTTAACGTTCCGTAAGTATTTCGAGCCAGATCAGAAAAATCCGGTTTATTTCCACTCTATCCGTGGTGTAGGCTACAAATTTACAGATAGTCATTAATGTACAATAATAAGGGCAGATATGCTTTAATGGCAGTTTTTGTGCTTGCTGGCTTAGTTTGTGTTTTTTACAATCAATACCAGTTAGCAGCACTTTCGGCGCTATTAATGGCCTTTGTGATCTGGAGCCATTTTAAACATGGTTCGGTTTTGATGGCTTCGAAACATTTCAAAAATAACGACTTTGGCAAAGCCAAAGCCTTGCTGGCCGAGGTAACACAGCCAGAGCGTTTGGCCAAAAGCCGCAGGGGTTATTACGAATTTATGCAGGGCAATATGGCATTGAAAGAGGAAAACTATGATAAGGCCGAATATCATTTTCAGCTGGCCAGCCGTTTTCCAGTAGGAGGTAAGAATGAAAAAGCGTATGTACTGATCCATCTGGCTAATCTCGCTTTGCGAAAAAAAGATAGAGAAAGAGCAGAAGTCTATACCAAGAAGGCCAAAGAACTTGCAGAAACCCAACGTTCGAAAGATATTATTGTTAAAATTGAAAAGGAAATAAGCAGGTTATAATACGAATATTGTCATTTTGAATAACGAAGCACCAGTTTAGGAATAAAAAGGTACTTCGTTTTTTTTTTATTTATACCTTTGAGCAATTAAAATTATAGTCGGTTCGTCGTGCTGAACTTTTTTCAGCATCTTTTAGCGATTAAGATCCTGAATTAAATCCGATAGCTATCGAATCAGGGTGACGTTGACTAAGGAATACCAAATACAAATCATGAAGAATAATTTATTTTTAGACGCAGCATTTTCAAAACAAACCGAACGCCCACCAGTATGGATGATGCGTCAGGCAGGTCGTTTTATGCCACAATATTGGGAAATTAAAAACAAATACTCTTTTTTAGAGATGTGTAAAACACCCGAAATTGCAGCCGATGTAACGATGTTACCTGTTGATTTATTGGATATTGATGCCGCAATTTTATTCTGTGATATTTTGGTAACCGGAGAGGCTATGGGTGGCGATTTAAGTTTCACTCAAGGCGTTGGCCCTAAATTTGCAAACCCTGTGCGTACTGCCCAGGACATTGAGAATTTAAATGTAGATTGTTTAGACAAATTGCAATATGTTGCCGATGCGATTAAAGTGATACAGCAACGTTTAGATGGGAATATTCCTCTAATCGGCTTTGCTGGGGCACCATTTACGGTAATGAGTTATTTAATTGAGGGAGGTTCTTCTAAAGACTTTAAATTAACCAAGCTCTTTATACACAACCAACCAGAATTGGCACACAAACTTTTGGCTAAAATTGCGAAAGTAACAGCTGATTACCTGAACCTTCAGATTGCTGCTGGTGTTAACGCTGTTCAAATTTTCGATAGCTGGGCCCTGGCCTTATCATGGAACGATTACCAGGAGTTTTCGCACCGTTACATCCAGGAAATCATTGCCAACTTAAATAGAAAAGATATTCCGGTAATTTCTTTCTGTAAAGGAAGTTCGGTTTTTGCCCCAATGATGGCCGAAGCTAAACCGGATGTGATTTCGGTTGATTGGAATGCTGATTTATTGAACATTAAGAATGCTTTGCCAGCTGGTATTGCAGTTCAGGGAAATTTAGATCCACATATTTTATATGCCGATAAAGCAGTAATTAAAGCTCAGATCCATAAATTATTTGAGCGCATGCGCGGTACAGAAGGCTTTATCTTTAACTTGGGTCATGGTATTATGCCCGATATTCCTTTTGATCATGTGAAGTATGCAATTGAGGTAGTAAAGGAGTTTAGGTATTAATCAAATCATTTGATTTTCGTATATTAGCTTTATAACTCAAATATTATGACTGTTAAATTATTAGAAGACGAGGATGAATTGCCAATTAAGCAATTAATTAAGGCGGTTAATAAGAAAATGGAAGATGTATTAAGAGTTGTTGATGCTTTAAATTTGGGTAGAACCGAAGTAAAAGCCGACGGGATCTACAGGACATTTAATAACGGAGAAACAGTTAAAATAGCTGAAGGTAATTTTAAAAGAAGAAAAGTTTCTGAAAAAAGAATTAAGCTTTTTTAATGCCTCAGAAGTCTAAATTGAGAATTTTTGCAGGACCAAACGGCTCAGGTAAAACAACTTTATTTGATTCTATTAAATCAAGTTATTTCTCAACAAGAATATTTATCAATGCAGATTTGCTGGAAGAGGATTTTAAAAGGAAAAACTTTATAAACTTATCTGATTTCGAAATTAACATTACTAATACTGATTTTGAATCATTTTGCTTTCAAAGTGGACTTTTTGTAAAAGCTGGTTTTAATGCTGCCAGTTGGAATCTGGTAGTAAAAGAAAATGTAATTGTTAGAAGCACATTAGAACCAGTAATCTACAATTCTTATCATTTTGCCATTATCGCTGATTTTATACGATACTCTTTAATCAAAAGCAAAAAATCCTTTAGTTTTGAAACCGTATTTTCTCATCCTTCAAAATTAGATCTTATTGATTTTGCTCATCAAAATAATTATAAGGTTTATCTTTATTTTATAGGTACAGAAACCCCGAAAATGAATGTTGAGCGAGTAAAGGACAGGGTTTTAAAAGGAGGACATTTGGTTAACCAGGATAAAATTGAGAATCGCTACTTTTTAACAATGGATTTATTAATCGAGATGATTAAAAAGGTTTATCAAACATATCTTTGGGATAATTCTGAAACGCAGGATTATGTTGGTGAAATTTGTGATGGTACCTTAGATTTGCAACTTAGCAATATTCCAAACTGGATTGATAAGTATATTTTGGATAAGATCAAAAAATGATAGAAACCCTACTGCCATATTACCATTATTTCCTTGCTGTGCATATTGTATTTGTGATCAGCTGGATGGCTGGATTATTCTATATTTTAAGTCTTTTTATCTACCATACGGAAGCAAACGACAAACCGGAACCTGAAAAAAGTATCCTCCAAAAACAGTTTGTTAAAATGGAAGCTACTTTATGGAAAATCATTGCTACCCCGGCCATGATTATTTCGGTTTTGGCGGGTGCCTCCATGCTGACTTTAAATTCAGGCTTACTTCAAGCTGATTGGATGTGGGTTAAGCTTGGCTTTGTGGTTGGCTTACTCATCTATCATTTCATCTGCCAAAATATTGTTAAACAGCTTAAAAATAATCAATACAAGCTAACTAGCTTTCAGTTAAGATTATGGCGTGAGCTGGCCACTATTTTTATGATTGCCATTGTATTTGTGGTGATCCTTAAAAGTGCCATTAACTGGATTTATGGTTTAATAGGCATTATGGGCGTTGCGATGGCGATAATGATTGCCGTTAAACTCTATAAAAACTATCGTTTAAGAAAATAGGTTAAAGCTGAAAGTCCAAAGACTAAAGCGAAAATCAAAGAGGCTTCATTGTTTGCTTTTCGTCAACTTGTATGCTGCTCTCGATACTAGATACCCAGTACTTGATAATTTAATCAAAAACTATTCTAAATTTGGGCGATAAAATCCAAGCCCATGTTTACAACCTCGGACCTGAAAAAGTCCCTACTACTGATAACTTTTCTATTTAGTTCTTATTTTGCCTCGGCACAGTTTAATCAATCTGCCTTCGAAAACAGGATCCGTCCTGATAGCAGTTTAACTAACGAGGTTCATTTTAACTTCTACAACTTAAACTACGTTCGTAATTACGAGTATACCAACGATTTTCATGATGGTTACACTTTATATGGAACGCAGTTACAGCCTCAATTGGTGTATTATGCACATCCAAACCTGGCCATTACCGCAGGTGCTTTTATCAGAAAAGATTTTGGGCGGAACGGAATTTCTGATGCCAAACCATTGTTTAGTGTAAAGTACCATAAGCGTAACCTCACGTTAATTTTTGGTAGTTTAGAAGGGAATATCCAGCATAAGTATATCGAGCCTTTATACGATTTCGAAAGGATTTTAACTACGCCGATTGAATATGGAACACAATTATTGGTAGAGCGTAAAAAATTTACTTTAGATGCATGGATTGCCTGGCAAAAAATGATTTACAAAGGCGATCCGACCAAAGAAGAAATCATCGGTGGATTATCTACGGAGAGTTTTTTAATCAAAAATGATGACTGGAAATTGAGCGTTCCCGCACAGTTTTTGGCTTTCCATCAAGGCGGGCAGATAGATGTGCTAAAAGAAATCCCGATTACAACCATGTTTAATGGTGCAACGGGTATAAAGTTGCATAAAGACATTAATAGCAATATTAAACAGGTATACACTGATAACTATATCGCTGTTTACAAAGATTTTTCTCCTGATAAAAGAAGGGCTTACCAGGGTGGTTTTGGTTTATGGTTAAATGCAGGTGTAGAAAGTAAATGGGGCAGTTTGGTAGCCTCTTACTGGAAAGGCAATAACTTCATTTCGATTAAAGGTATGCCGCTGTATGAGTCAGTTTCCGATAATTTATATAGCCCCGGGTTAAGACAGAGTTCGCGGAATATTGTTTCGTTGCGTTATGCTTATCAAAAAGAATTGATTCCGCATTTATACCTTGATGTGCGTTTCGAACCACATATTGATTTAGATCATACCGATAAACAGCTTCAGTTTAACCATTCATTTTTCATAACCTATAAACAGGATTTTAAATTGTTTAAGGTGAAGAAAGCTGAAAGGTAAAAGGTTTAGGGTAGTTAAACTCATACCAATTCAAGCCCCGTAGATATATAAACCTACGGGGTTTATTGTTTTAAGCACTATCCATTGTTTATAAACCCGATAGCAGCGAAAATACGAAGGTGAGGAACGAACCGAGGTTTTGAAGCGGATAGCGGGACTGCTGCTCCCGATAAAATACTGCATGTTCATTTTCAAATAAAAAATCTATATCTTTCTTGAAATTTATTTAAACTGTATCTTGTTGATAATCAATTAGAATAACGCTAATTTTAACTTTATTTAACATTTTTTCTCTCTCCATGCAACCATTGTTTGTAATCTGCCATCTTCTATATACAAACACACAATGAAATTGACGCGAAGCTATACGATAAACGATTTGATGGAAGGCTGCAAAGCTGGCGACCGGAAGATGCAAGAGCTGCTTTACAAGCAAACAGCATCGAAGATGTTGGCCGTTTGTATGCGATACGCCAAAGATAGGATGGAGGCTGAAGATGTATTACAGATGGGCTACATTAAAGTTTTTCAGAAAATTAAGGAATACCGGGGTGAGGGTTCTTTTGAAGGATGGATTAGGAGGGTTATGGTAAATACCGCTATTGAAAGTTACCGTAAAAACTTACGGAGCTTAAATGTAGTGGAAATAGATGAAGCTTACGAGCAACCATCAACCGGATTTGACTTTGGTACCTTGGGCATGCAAGACCTGATGAAAGTGATACAAAAATTAGCAGATGGTTACCGGATGGTTTTTAACATGTACGTAATTGAGGGTTACTCTCATAAGGAAATTGGCGAGACATTAGGCATCTCAGAAGGGGCGAGCAAATCGCAATTATCGAGAGCAAGAGCAATATTAAAAGAAGAAATTATAAAAATGGAGGGATTTGGTTATGCAACCTATACGGGATAAGGATTTTGATCAGTTATTTAAAGATGCTTTTGCTGATGCGGAAGTAATGCCTTCGAGAGATTTGTGGCGTAATATAGAAAACGAAATCACACCGAAGAAAAAAAGAATCATACCAATATATTGGTTATCTGCTGCAGCGGTTTTATTGATTGCCACCATTGGGATTTTGCTTTATCAACAACAAAATACAACCAAAGAGGGTAAGCAATTGGCAAATAATACGATAGAAAAAAATAAATCTGAGGTAAAGGAACCAATTGTTAAAGATACAACAGCTACAGCAGTTGAAAATATAGAACCAGTTTTACCAGTTAAACCCAAGGCGGTTAGCGTTATTGCCAAAACAAAGGTTAAAAATGAAACGAAGCCTATTGCATTAAAGGAAAAGCATAGCATTATTAAGGCACCTGAAATGTTAAAACAGGAAACCGTTGTAGCGAAAGTGGAGGAACCTAAAAAAGATATCAGAACGAAAATTGAAGAGGCGATTTTGCAACCAAAAGAGGACATTGTAACCGCAACTGTTGCAACACCGATTAAAACAGAAGAGCCTGTTAACGATAATGAACAGATTAATAAAGGCATCCGTAATGTGGGCGATGTGGTAAACCTCATTGTTAACAAAATGGACAAAAGAAAAGATAAACTGATTCAGTTCCGTACTGATGATGACGATTCTTCCCTGTCATCGATCAATATCGGACCTTTTAAATTTGGAAAAAGGAAGAAATAATAGTCCAGTTAACAGTTGGCAGTTTTTAGTTAGTAGTATCAACATTTAAATATTAAAACTTACAACATTTAATAATATAAAACACACAAATATGAAACGTCTAATATTTACAACACTTTTGGTAAGCGGACTTGCCGGTGTTATGGCTCCAGGTGCTTTTGCACAACAAGATTCTACAAAAAGGAATAGAAGAGATTTAGATTATGGTATTGTAAAAATAACCAGGGACGATAAAGATAGCGTAAATAAACAACCAAAAAAGGGCCGTTTTGTAGGCGGCATTACCTTTACCAGGGTAGATTTAGGTTTCTCCAGATTGATTGATAATGGCAGTTTCAATTTATCTCCAAATAACGATTTCTTAGATTATAAAGGTGGCAAAACCAGTACATTCTCTTTTGATGTGTTACAATTTGGATACCGTTTTAATTCTAACTTTAAGGTTTATGTAGCTGGAGGATTTGACTGGACTTTGATCCGCTTAAGGAAAGACATTACCATTGCTAAAAACTCAAATGAGTTTGTTTATACCGATCAATCACCGGTACATTTTTCTAAAAACCGTTTCTCGAGCAGTTATGTACACATTCCATTGAACTTTGAATTCCGCACAACAGAAAACAAAAATGGCAAAAGGTTTTATCTCGTGTTAGGTCCGGAGGTTAGCTTTTTGTTAAACGGAAAAATTAAACAGATTAGCGAAGAACGCGGTAAAGAGAAACAATATGATAGCTACCACTTTCAATCGGTTCGTTACGGAGGTACAATCCGGTTTGGTTACGGAGGTTTAGGTTTATTTACTAAATACTATTTCAACGATATGTTTACCACTCCACAGCAAGCTGGCTTAAAAAACATGAGTTTCGGGGTTACTTTTGGGTTGAATTAATCAACTTAACTAAATTATTTACATTCGAAAACAAACTCGATTTATACCCGCCTTTCCACAAGGCAGGTATAAGTCGGTTCTGAGCACTTATACCTAATGAAGTATTTCCATTCACTTATCATCTTCTTTAGCCTGCTTTATCTGGAATCCTACGGACAGGAGTTTGCAATATATCAGGCAATAAATGTTGAAAAGCTTCATGGCAAAAGTTATACGCTGGAAGGGAAAATTTTCTATCAAGATAAAATAACCAGCAGCTCTTGGGCTGTATTAGGAACTGTGTTTTTGGATAATAACGGAAAACAACTGAAAGCACCTTTATATAATGACAATGCAGGCGATTATTATAAAAAAGATGACTGGAGCCCTTATGAACTCAGCGGAAAAATTGATAAAAATGCAAAGTATTTGGCTGTGAGCATTGCGGTTGCGGGTAGTGGTAGCTATTATTTAGATGAGATTAAGCTTTTTGTAAAGGAGGGAAAGGAAAAGATCGAAGTTCCATTGAAAAATTCAGGTTTTGAAAATGATTCACTAATAAACTGGCAATTCTACAATGTAAGTCAGCAAACCAAGTTGTCAGTATCAAAAGATAAAGTTTTCTCGGGTAAACAGTCATTATTTATAGATAATTCAGCTTTGCAGATTGTCTCAACACTGGGAAACAATGCAGCCACAGGAAAATTTATGGATGTTAATGGGGTAAAACTTTATTATGAAATATATGGTAAGGGTGAACCGGTTTTATTGCTTCATGGAAATAATTCTTCTATGGGCAGTTTTCATAATCAGTTCGATTCTTTGAGTAAAAAGTATATGGTAATCGGATTGGATAGCCGGGGACAAGGAAAATCCAGTTCAGATAGTACGAAGCTCAGCTACGAATTAATGGCCGAAGATGTAAATGTTTTCTTATCTCAAATCAAGGTGAAAAATGTAAATATATTGGGCTGGAGTGATGGTGGAAACATTGCTTTAATCCTGGCCATGCAACACCCTGATAAAGTAGGTAAGCTGGCAATTATGGGGACCGTACTTTACAATAATGAAACTTCTGTTACTGCTGAAACAAATAAAATCATCCGCATGCAGGTAAAGGACATGGAGAAAAAAGGTGTGCCAAAAAATAATATGGATTATCGGTTGAAAATGCTTTTGTTAACGGAGCCAAATATTGATCCAAATGCATTAAACAAAATACTATCGCCAACCTTGGTAATGGCAGGCCAATTCGATGTAGTTAAGGAGAAACATACCAGGTTAATTGCAGAAAAAATCCCCAATAGCAAATTGGTTATATTTAAAGGTGCAGATCATGAAGCAACCGAAAAAATTCCACAGTTATTTAATCAAACTGTTTTTACATTTTTCGATCAGGGCAAATAATACACACACAAATAAAACAGATCCTGTTTCGTTTAGTCGAGACAGGATTTTTTTTGTTATAATGTTTTAAGAAACATTTCAGGAGTTAAAACACTCAATTTACTCTTTTTATAATCCTTAATATTCCGGGTAACTATAGTGTTAATTAAACCATTGTTTTCCGCAGAGAAATTTTGGAGTGCATCTTCAAAATCAGAAAATTCTGAATCGATGGATTCCATAATAACATTTTTGTCAATAATTAAAATATCTAAAAACGTAAATAGAATCTTGAAGTCGGCCAAAATGTCTTTATGTTGAAAGTGTTTTCTCAACAAATAGTATATGTTTGCTATAATTAAGCCTGTAACAAAACCATTAATTACCCTATTTGCGCATAAATTTAGAATTTTGGCTGAATGATCAAGATGAGGTTCTCTTTTTAGGAAAAAATCGAGTAAAATATCTGAATCAATGAATATGTTATTTTTCATTATTATTTAAATACTTTTGATACTTCTCATCTCTGATTTTTTCCAGTTCTTTTTTATAGTCGTAATCTTCAGGTAAGTCTACTTTAGGGCGAAGCATTAAAGATTTTATCAGCGGAGAAAGCTCGATATCCTTACTTACAGTTTCTTCTTTTTGAGTCACTGATTTTAGTAAATTTTCTATTACTGATGACAAGCTCTTACCTTGATTCTGTGCATATATTTTTGCCCGTTTTATAACAGATTCATCTATTGTCAGGGTTAATTTTGCATTCATAATCTTTTATTTATCTAAAGTTAAATAAATAATGTTATACGTGCAAAGTTTTAAAAAAATACACGTGTGTTATGCTTTAAGCTTTAGTCTTTCTACTTTAAGCTTATTCAGTATCTTTACCACGTGAGCAATACCATAATTAGTGTTAAAAACTTAACCAAGCAATATCAGGCAGAACAGGCCGGTGGAATTAAAAATATAAGTTTCGACATCAACAGCGGTGATGTGGTTGCCATTATTGGTGAAAGCGGAAGTGGAAAATCAACTTTGTTAAAATCCATCTATGGTTTGTTAAAAACCGATTCGGGTGAAATCTTTTTCGAAAACCAAAGGGTTAAAGGACCCGATGAACAACTGATTCCAGGCCATAAGCAGATGAAAATGGTCACACAGGATTTTTCGCTGAATATTTATGCGAAAGTTTATGATAATATTGCCTCACAATTATCCAATACCGATCTGAAAACCAAAGCTGAAAAAACTTTGGCCATGATGGAACATTTACGGATTTCACCGCTCCAGCATAAGAAAATCATAGAACTGAGCGGGGGTGAGCAGCAGCGTGTGGCTATTGCTAAAGCCATGGTTTCGGATACGCAGGTTTTACTTTTGGATGAGCCTTTTAGCCAGGTTGATGCTTTACTTAAAAACCAGCTGCGTGCCGATATTAAGCGCATTGCTGCCGAAACCGGAGTAACGGTGATACTGGTATCGCACGACCCTGCCGATGGTTTATTTTTAGCCGATCAGTTATTGATTCTTCGAAATGGCGAACTTTTGCAAACAGGAAAACCAGCTGAAATTTACCAGCAGCCAAAGCATATTTACACCGCGCAGATTTTGGGCAATGCTGTAGTTTTAAACCGCGATGATGCGGAAAAAATAGGTTTGAAAACACAAAAAGATCATGTGGTCTTTTATCCGGAATGGGCAGAAATCAATAGCAATTGGAGCAGCAGGCGGTTCGAGGTAAAAGATGTGTACTACAAAGGTTTTTATGACGAATTGCTTTTAGAAAGAAATGGCGTGAATATCCGTGCCTTACAACTGAACAGAGGCGAGCATAAAAAAAACGACTGTGTTCAATTAAGTATTGTTAAGTATTTAGAGTTTTAATCGTAATTATAATTTTTGATTTTATTGTAAAAGTTATAAATACAGTTATACCTTTTAGGTATCAGGACTAAGGTATAAAAAAACGACCAATGTTCAGCTCTGAACATTGGTCGTTTTTTGCAATTTTAATTCTATTTTCTGTTATTAGTATTACTAAGGATTGTTATATGTGATATTAAAATTTATATCAGCGCTAGGTGCTGTGTTTGTTGGATTTGTAAAATTAATAACAGCGTCATCGCTTGCATATGTAATACTATAATAGTTATCAAGATATGTGCATGGCAAGTTTGGTGATCCCGAATTACCTCTAACAGGTCTATCAGTCATTAATGAAATGTTTACTAGCTCTGTGATTTTCAGATTTTGAATTAATTGACTTAATTTGATTGAATAGCCCGTGCTGCTATTATTTTGAGACCATTGATTTGGATTAGCAGTAACACTTGCCACAAGCCTTCCAGGTTGATTTGAAGGATTATCCAAGATAATGGGTATGTCGTAACCAGGAGTGCCACGAGGAGGAAATGGTACATTTAAGTAAGTTGAGTTGTATCTGCCAGATTCTTCTTCATAAGGTATTTCTGTTATTTTTATAGTCTTTAATCTGAAAATATTGTCGATAATTACTTTTGGGTCAATAGGTGAAGAGTCAAAAATAATCTTTACTGAACTTTTATTTTCTAATGGAGAAAACTTTACGCTATAAGTTTTCATCTCAAATGCAATGGATCTATCTGCAACTAATTTTGAATATCTTCCAACTGTTCTTTCTACTGGACTTAATGATTCTTTACACTTGTTTGCTACATTGGTTGTAATTTCTGGGCTACTATCTAATTTTATCCAAAATACACCATTATAGTGATCTTTAGGTACGACCCAATTATTCCAATTATGATCATTCATTCCATATAACTCAACAATATATGTTTTATTCGCTATGAATGGGTAATCTACCGCGACTATAGCATTACAACGCTGCCCTGTTTCAGTATTTCCCCAAGCGTATAAACTTAAATCTTTTGGCGCGTTCCAGGTATATGAAGTGCTGCCTACTGTCCTTATGTTATACCCATTCACAGAAATAGGATTAGGACCAAACCTATGGTAAGTGGGGCAGCCACTATTATTGAAAAAATCAGGATCATAGGTAATTGTACTAAAGTCAATCGTAGCTTGTGAATAAGCTAGTTTTGAAATTACTAATGATAGGAATATTATGAAAGTTATAATTTTTTTCATTTTAATTCTTTTTAAAATAAATAACTTCGGTCCTTATTCCTGATTCTTCCTTGTTTATGCTTTTTAAAATTAATTGGTCACTATTTAATTTTAAAATTTCATAATGTTGTAAAACACCAAATTTTAAATATTCTAATATATAAGATTTATCAGAAATAACAACGCTATAATCCCAGCTTTTGTGATCTTCATTAACTTGATCAGATGTAAATTTATATGCAGGTGTATAAAATTTTACATAATCAGAACTGTCAACTCTTGATGTTTTTTGATTTTTTTTATCAATAAACAAGGTTTCAATTTTGGTTGGAACCCAATTACCAACAAGATCCGTCTTTTGTATTTTTTTGGCAAGCTCTACTTGGCTCAATTTTTCCTGCTTTTTACAAGAAGCCCCCAATAGTAGTATGGGGATTATCCACACAGTTAAGTATTTGTTTTTCATATAAGATGTTTTTTGCAAATGTAACTAAATTGTTAGTAATAATGCATTTCTTGCAATTTATACCTAAATATTTTGTAATAAAAAAGCGACTAAGTATGATTTAACTTAGTCGCTTTTAATAATGAATTATAAATTTTTGTTATTGCGAAGAAGTCACGATAACTACTCTTAATCCTATTGGAGCTGTAGGTTTTGTAGGAGTAAGTACATTATCTCCGGAAGTTTGAATGTCAATAGTTATTGAACCTCTTCTTACTATGTAGCTATAAGCTTGAGCATCAAATACCATTGGCAATTGTTTGTATTCAGCAACAGAATTATCTGGATAGATATAAACTAATATACCATCATTCTTAAAAGTTGCGTCATCTATTTCTGGGAAGTTAATTGTTGTAGATAATCTTGTATTGTTTTCAGAATAAGTCCATTGATTAGCATTAATAACAGTTTCAATTGTCTGATTTGGAAGGCCAGTATCAGGAACAAGAACTTCTTTCTTGCACGAAGCCAGACCTAGTGTGGCAATGCAAAGCATTAAGATGGTAAATTTTTTCATTTTGATTAGTGTTATTTGTGTGTGTGATATTGGTATTACAAATCTTCTGCCAAAAATTTAACTACCCATTTATGGATTAATTATTGTACAGTTAGCAATAGATACCAATTATAAAATTGCATTTATTTACACCTATGAAGATCTTTTTCCGTCTCTTACCCTGGTTAATTTTAATTGTTGCAGGGTACTTATTTATCTCCAAAAAGTTCAGTATCAATACAACTGTAGAAAGCAAACATCAGCTTCTGGTAGAGAAAATTGAAGCTATAGGTAAACTGGAACTGGTAAGGTACCAGATCAGCGATGTTTTAGAGCATAAAAATAAAACAGATTTTTTACCCGAAGCCAGTGTTTTATTGATTGTTAAGGCCGAAGCGGTAGGTTGTATCGATCTTACTAAAATTACTAAAGATGATATTAGCATAGATGCGGACACTGCTGTAGTAAATTTACCACAGCCCGAAATCTGTTATGTAAAAATCGACCATAAAAACTCACGTGTTTACGATACAAAAATGGCTTTTTTTCGCGAGGCCAGTTTGGTAGACGAAGCATACAAAGCCGCCGAAAGACAAATTACCACTGAAGTTAAAAAATCGAGCATTTTAGCACAGACTAAAACTAATGCTACTACCGTGCTTAAGCCTATTATTGAAGGTTTAGGTTATAAAAATGTGAGGTTTACTTTTGAGTAGGGCTTAGGAGGTATAGGTCATGGGATTTAAGTTCGATCGTCACCCTGAATTTATTTCAGGGTCTTTCCGGGAAGGATAACATCAAGGTAAAACTTCGGAGGTTTGCACGATAGATGCTGAAATAAATTCAGCATGACGACATCATAGCTTAGTCTAAAAAATCTTCACGATGCGGATTAAAAATATCAACCAATAAGCCTGCTTCTAAACAAACAACACCGTGAAAAACGTTTGACGGTGCAAAGAATACATCTCCTTCATTTAAGATTTTTTTAGCATCGCCCATGCTTACTTCAAAACTTCCTTTCGCTACATAACTCATCTGCAAATGTGGGTGATTGTGAATGGTACCAACGGCACCTTTTTCAAATGCTACCTTAACCAACATCAGATCTTGATCATAAGCCATAATTTTTCGTTTTACGCCTGAGCCTAAATCTTCCCAATCTATATCGCTATCCGAAATTAAAGCTTTGTTGTTTAGGTCTTTGAAATTCATTTTTACAAGTATATATTAAAAGAATTGTCGTCATTCCTAACTTGATTGGGAATGACGAACTGCCTTTGTGTACTCTGCGAAAAACTTTGCGCGCTTTGCGGTTAACTAATTAAACCAAATATTCAAACAAAGTCTGATCCTGGTTTAGCTCGATAATTTCGAATTTAAAATCTTTCATACGCTGTAATAAACTGGCATAATCGTTTTTATCCGAAAGCTCAATGCCCACCAGCGCCGGACCATTTTCCCTGTTGGTTTTTTTAATAAACTCAAAACGGGTAATATCATCCTGCGGACCTAAAACTTCGTTCACAAATAATTTTAAAGCACCTGGTCTTTGTGGGAAACGAACAATAAAATAATGTTTCAAACCTTCAAAAAGCAAAGACTTCTCTTTGATCTCCTGCATGCGCTCTATGTCGTTGTTTCCGCCGCTAACCACACAAACTATTGTTTTGCCCACAATCTGGTCTTTAAGCTGATCTAATGCAGCCACAGACAGTGCACCGGCAGGTTCTACCACAATGGCATCCTCATTATATAATTTTAAAATGGTTGTACAGATTTTCCCTTCAGGAATTAAATGCATCTGATCAAGCAGTTCCTTACAGTATTCGTAGGTAATGTGGCCGATCCTTTTTACAGCGGCACCATCCACAAAGCGGTCTATTTCATCTAATGTATAAGGACCACCATGCTCCATGGCTGTAACCATGGATGGTGCACCCAGTGGCTCAACGCCAATTAGTTTTACATCGGGTTTAACAGTTTTGAGGTAAGCACTTACGCCAGATGCCAGGCCACCACCGCCTACAGGCATTACCACCATATCTAAATCTGGCAGATCTTCAAAAATTTCTATGCCCACAGTAGCTTGTCCTTCAATTACTTTTTGATCATCAAAAGGCGGAATAAAAGTGGCCATTTTTTCGGCACTGTAGGCCAGCGCTTCTTTTAAACAATCGTCAAAAGTATCGCCAACTAAAATTACTTCCACATTATCACTACCGAACATGTAGGTTTGTTTCACTTTTTGTTTAGGGGTAATTTCGGGCATAAATATTACACCTTTAATGCCCAGCTTTTTACAAGAGTAAGCCACACCTTGCGCGTGGTTTCCGGCACTTGCACAAACTACCCCATTTACCAATAGTTCTACAGGCAGCGAACTGATTTTATTGTAAGCACCACGCAGTTTGTAAGACCGAACAATCTGCAAATCTTCTCTTTTTAAATAAATATTGGCATTGTAGAAAGAAGAAAGTCCGGCATTAAACTCAAGTGGGGTGCGTTTTACCACGTTTTTGAGCCTTTCTGATGCAGATTTAAAATCTAATGTATGTGGTGTTTTCGTATTCATTATTATAGTATCAAGTAGAAAGAATCAAGTATCAAGACAGATCTTCTCTTATATTTTTTGTAAAGCGGGGTGCTGTACTCCATAGGTTATCACAGTCCTGCTATTCGTTCCAATCTTTTTAAAACCACGGTTCTGTTGGAGAACGAAGAACCTGTTTCATCGGTTACAGATGCTTCGTACCTCAGCATGACATGATATAAGCGGTCACTGCAATTAAAAAGTATTTCCACTGCTATCAGGTTTAGGGAAGCCTAGTCGGTGCGTTAAATTAAAACGCTTACCGCTCAACACCAAACCCGTATCGCATTAAGCTAAATGCAAAGCAACCAATTGGTTCAAATCAGTATCGTTAATGCCTTGTTTGCTATCGGCTAAAATCAAAAACTGTTTGTAAACAATATCCAGGTGTTCTTTTTCCAATTTATGGCCTAAACGCTCTAAATGGTGTTTTAAAGCATGGCGACCACTTCTTGCTGTTAAAACAATCGTCGCATCAGGAAAACCAACATCTTCCGGTTTAATAATCTCATAGTTTTCGCGGTTTTTTAAGAAACCATCCTGGTGGATACCCGAACTGTGCGAAAATGCATTTCCACCAACAATTGCTTTGTTTGGCTGCACAGGCATATTCATCTGGTTTCGCACCATATGGCTCATTTCGTAAAAACGGGTGGTATCAATCTGCGTATTCAAACCTAGAACTTTGTGCGTTTTCAATATCATCACCACTTCTTCCATAGATGTATTGCCTGCACGCTCGCCAATACCGTTAATCGTACATTCTACCTGGCGGGCTCCGTTTTGCAAGCCAGCAATAGAATTGGCTGTAGCTAAGCCTAAATCATTATGACAATGCACAGAAATAATGGCTTTATCTATATTCTTTACATTTTCTTTTAAATAAAGAATTTTAGAGCCATATTGATCTGGCAAACAATAACCATTTGTATCTGGAATATTAACCACCGTTGCACCAGCAGCAATTACAGCTTCAACCATTTTGGCCAAAAATTCAATATCGGCACGGCCGGCATCTTCTGCGTAGAACTCCACGTCTTCCACAAATTTTTTCGAATACCTCACGGCTTCAACGGCGCGTTCTAAAATTTCTTCCCGGGTGCTGTTAAATTTATGTTTGATGTGGAAATCGGATGATCCGATCCCGGTGTGAATACGTGGCCTTTTGGCATAACGCAAAGCATCTGCAGCCACATCGATATCATTTTTGTTTGCGCGTGTTAAAGCGCAGATAATTGGGTTGGTAACTGCTTTTGATAATTCAATTACACTGTTAAAATCCCCTGGGCTAGAAACCGGGAAACCAGCTTCAATCACATCAACACCTAAAAGCTCAAGTGATTTTGCGATTTCTATTTTTTGGTTTGTATCTAACTGGCAGCCTGGAACCTGCTCACCGTCACGTAGCGTCGTGTCGAAAATATAAACTTTGTTTGGGTCGTGAATCATAATTTTGAGTTTAGGAGTTGACTAATTTTTGAGATAAGAATTTAAGTACCAGTTTACCCATTTCGGCGGTACCCAAAACTTTAAAACGGTTAGTACTTTGGTCGGCAATGTCGTGCGTTCTAAATCCTTCTTTTAATACTTGGTCGATGGTGTCAACCAATAATTTGGCCTCTTCTTTTAGTCCGAAGCCAATTTCCAACATTAGTGCTGCGGATAGGATAGAGGCTAGCGGATTGGCTAAATCTTTACCGGCAATATCGTGTGCTGAACCATGGATGGGTTCGAAGAAACCCGTGCTTTCGCCAACAGAAGCTGAAGCCAGCATCCCCATAGAACCTGCAATTTGCGAAGCTTCGTCTGTTAAAATATCGCCAAATAAGTTGGCGGTTAATACCACGTCGAACTTTTTCGGGTTTTTGATCAGCTGCATGGCTGCATTATCGATAAACATGTGTTCAGTTTCTACATCTGGATATTGTTTGGCAATTTCCTGAACGGTTTCGCGCCATAAGCGTGAGCTTTCCAAAACGTTGGCTTTATCTACTGAACATAATCTTTTGTTGCGCTGTTGTGCCGCCTGGTAGGCTTTGTGGGCAATACGTTCAACCTCATAACGATGGTAAATCATCAAGTCGGAAGCCGTATTTCTATCTTCAGAGCGTGTTTTCTCGCCAAAGTAAACATCGCCCGTTAATTCGCGGAAGAACAAAATATCCGTTCCCCTTAAAATTTCGGGTTTAATGCTCGATGCCTGAAGAAGTTCATCAAATAATAAGATCGGGCGGAGATTGGCAAAAAGTCCCAGTTCTTTACGGATTTTTAACAATCCTTGTTCTGGTCTAACTTTTAAACTTGGATCGTTATCATATTTGGCGTGGCCAATTGCTCCAAAAAGAATGGCATCGCTTTTTCTGGCACTTTCTAAAGTTTCATCTGGCAGAGGTTCACCCGTAACTTCAATAGCCGCATGGCCCATTAAAGCCTCTTCAAATACAAATTCATGACCAAAAATCTCAGCAATTTTTTCTAATGCTGCTTTTCCCCAAGCGGTAACTTCGGGTCCGATACCATCTCCAGGTATTACTAAAATGTTCTTCTTCATTGTTGACTTCTCTTTTGCTGTTACAGTTTTCACCATGAATTTTTACAGATTGATTGCTGCTATGGTTTGTGTCTTCACGAACCATCAGATTTTTATCTGTGGTTAATTTTGCATCAGCTTAATATTTCTGTGTTTAAACTTTCGACGACTTTTACCTCGCCTTTTTCTAACAATATTCTTTTTTCTATGCAGGTTGGCAGCTGCGATTCAAAATGGCCAACATAAATTAAGGTCATCCCATTGCTGCACAGTTCATCAACCAATTGGTTAAAGTGTTTTGTCTGCTGTTGGTCTAAGCCCTGGCAAGGCTCATCCAGAATTAACAGTTCCGGGTTTTTTATAATCGTCCGCGCTAACAGTACCAGTCGTTGTTTGCCGAGCGGGAGCGCAGTTAATAACTCATTTTTACTTTCAGTGAGGCCAAAGTAGGCTACCAGTTCATCTACCTGGGTGCTTTTGGTGTATGGTAGCTGTTGAAATAAACCTACTGTATCGTAAAAACCAGACGCAATGCTTTGCCAAACTGTAGCCGTGGAATCGAAATACCAATGAAACTCAGGCGATATTAAACCAATATGTTGTTTAATGTCCCAAATGCTTTCGCCGCTTCCACGTCTGTTGCCGAATAAATAAAGTTCGTTGGCGTAAGATTGCGGGTGATCGCCGTTTATCAGACTCAATAAGGTAGACTTTCCTGAACCATTATGGCCCTGTAAAAGCCATTTTTCTCCAGCTTTAATTTCCCAATTGATGTTTTTTAATACCTGTTTCTCACCATAGCTAATGTTTACATTAACCATTTTTACAATATCTTCAGAACTGTAAATAGGCGATTCTTTTAAGAAATCCGGAATTTCTCTTAAATGGATTTCGGTACTAACAGTGGACTCTAAAGCATTCAATTTAACCAATTGTCCGTCTCTTATTTCAGCAAATGATGTTATACAGGTTGGTAATTCTGTGTCGTTGCAAATTAAGATCAATTGAACACCTTCTTCTGCAGCTTGATCCAGTAAAATATTAAGATTCTTACGAGAAGCTGCATCTAAACCTGTATAAGGTTGATCGATAATTAATAACTGAGGTTTTAACCAAAGTGCTTTTACCAATTGCAATTTTTTGTGTTCGCCACTGGATAATTCAATTAATTGTGAACTGGCAAATGTTGTAAAACCCAAAGCCTCTAAAATCGGTTCAACCTGATCGAAATGAAGGCCTTTTTCTTTACCATAATTCACCAATTCTGCGTGAACGGTTAAAGTATCATTAGCCTGTAAACTGGTGTACCGTTGTTGATAATAAAAATTGGCTACACCTTCTAAATTTTTGAACTGGTACCAGCTTTCAACGTAAAGTACCTCCTGAGGAAGTTTGCGCTGCTCGTCAAAATTAATTTCTATGCTTCCCTGGAAAGAGACGATGCCTGCAATGGCTTTGGCCAAAGATGTTTTTCCGGTTCCGCTTTTGCCTCCTATGGCATAGCTTTCACCAATATTCATTTCGCAATACAAATCCTTTAGCACCGCTTTGTTGCGGTAACTTAAATTTAAGTCCTGTATGTAAACGAATGGTTTAAACATTACTTTGCTTGTTCAAATTCTTCAATTAATTGTTTTTGGTTTAAGATGAAATCGATATCATCGTAGCCATTTATCAGACATGATTTTTTGTAAGGATTAATCTCGAAAGATTCTTGAGCACCAGTTTCTAAAATGGTAACGGTTTGATTTTCCAGATCAACTTCTAGGGCTGATTTTGGATTGCTGTCTACCGCTTTAAAAATTTGTGCCAAAAACACATCGCTTACCTGGATGGGTAACAAGCCGTTGTTCAGGGCATTACCTTTAAAAATATCAGCAAAAAAACTGCTGATTACGGCATCAAAGCCAGCATCCTGAATGGCCCATGCAGCATGCTCGCGACTACTGCCACAACCAAAGTTTTTTCCAGCAACTAAAACCTGACCGCTATAGGTAGGGTTGTTCAATACAAATTCTGGTTTTGGTGTATTATCTCCGTCGTAGCGCCAATCGCGGAATAGATTTTCACCGAAACCTTCGCGGGTAGTGGCTTTTAGAAACCTCGCAGGTATGATCTGATCGGTATCAATGTTTTCTATGTTTAAAGGCACTACTGCCGATGTTAATTTTGTGAATTTTTTCATGTCAATTAGTATCAAGTAAGGAGTATTAAGTATCAAGACTTATATTCCACTTTTTATCTTTTATCTTAGGCCTTTTGCTTAGTGGTGGTAATTTTATACTTCATGTTTTTACCCTCCAACTTAAGCCTTACTACCTTCTACCTTAGTAAAGTGTTCAACTGTTGGAAAAGGATCGTAAAAGTGATGTAGTAACTTTTTCCAATCCTGGTATGCTGCTGATCCCCTGAATCCTTCGGTATGTGCCTCCAGTGTTTTCCAGTTTACCAGCAGAATATATTTATTTTCTACCTCTACACATTTTTGAAGCTGATGCGAAATGTAACCTTCCCTATCAGAAATGATTTTTTGCGCTTCGCTGAAAGCCTTTTCAAAATCAGCCGATAATCCGGCTTTTACATTTAGTATAGCAACTTCTAAAATCATATATTTATTTTCTGTCATTGCTAGCTACTAAGCGATCTAATTTAGCCTTGCAATCGCATTAAGGTTGCTTCGTGCCTCGCAATGACGATTAATCTAGGCATTTTGCCGATACCTTCAACCTTGTGCCTTTTAACCTTCTACCTTTTCCAACATTTCCCTTACATCGGTAATTTTTCCGGTTACGGCTGCAGCTGCAGCTGTAAGTGGACTAGCCAATAAGGTACGTGCATTTTGTCCTTGTCTACCCTCAAAGTTTCTGTTTGACGTGGATACACAATATTTACCTGCCGGGATTTTATCTTCGTTCATTCCTAAACAGGCACTGCATCCCGGTTCGCGTAACTGGAAACCGGCGGCTTCGAAAATTTTATCCAAACCTTCGTTTTTAGCCTGCTGTTCTACCTGTTTTGAGCCTGGAACGATCCAAACCGTAACGTTGTCCGCTTTGCGTTTATCTTTAACAAAATTGGCAACTTCACGTAAATCTTCTATGCGTGAGTTGGTGCAGCTTCCGATGAAAACATAATCAACAGGTTTTCCGATCAATGATGAATCATCGTCGAAACCCATATAATCCAAAGCTTTTTTATAAGATACTTTTTCGGTTTCTGGTTGTCCTGTGGTTGCCGGAATATGTTCCTGGATACCCATTCCCATACCTGGGTTGGTACCATAAGTAATCATTGGGGCAATATCTGCAGCATTGAAAGTTAAAACGCTATCAAATTTTGCATCAGCATCGCTATATAATGTTTTCCAGTAAGCTAAAGCTTTATCCCACTCTTCGCCAGCCGGAGCAAATTCTCTTCCTTTAATGTAATCGAATGTAGTTTGGTCTGGTGCAATTAAGCCACCACGTGCACCCATTTCGATACTCATATTACAGATGGTCATGCGGGCTTCCATGCTTAACGATTCGATTGCCGAACCTGCATATTCGATGAAATAACCGGTACCACCAGCAGCCGAAATCTGTGCGATAATGTATAAGATAATGTCTTTTGCACCAACACCTTTTTCAAGCTCGCCGTTTACCTCAATTTTCATGGTTTTCGGTTTCGATTGCAATAAACATTGCGTAGCGAAAACCTGCTCTACCTGCGAAGTACCAATACCGAATGCAATGGCACCAAAAGCGCCATGGGTAGAAGTATGACTATCGCCGCATACCATTGTTTTACCGGGTAAAGTAATACCTAACTCTGGACCGATAACATGCACAATGCCCTGAAAAGGATGGCCTAATCCATACAATTCTATGCCGAATTCTGCACAGTTTTTAGTGAGCATATCTACCTGATAACGCGAAAGCTCTTCTTTAATCGGCAGCAACTGGTTTAAGGTTGGCACATTATGATCGGCAGTGGCCACCGTCTGTTTCGGACGAAAAACAGGCAATCCTCTTTTACGCAAGCCATCAAATGCCTGAGGAGAGGTAACCTCATGTATTAAGTGTGTATCAATGTATAAAATATCGGGAAATCCTTCTTCACTTTTTACAACGTGAGCATCCCAAATTTTTTCTACTAATGTTTTTGACATCTTTTTATATAATTATTTAAACCTCGCAGGTTTTTAAAACCTGCGAGGTTTGTAAGTTTACTATGCTGTTTTAATCGCCTTCATTGCAGTCATTGCTTTACGCAACGTTGCACCAATCTGTTCTACTTCGTGTGAACGGATAGCTTCGTTAACATCAATTAATTTTCTATTATCAACCGCTCCATCTTTGCCTTCGTTAAAGTTTTTACCAACTAAATCGGTATCTACTTTTTTCATGAAATCGCCTAAAAGTGGTTTGCAGGCTTGGTCAAATAAATAACAACCATATTCTGCAGTATCAGAAATTACGCGGTTCATTTCGAACAATTTTTTACGTGCAATGGTGTTGGCAATAAGTGGTGTTTCGTGTAACGATTCGTAATAAGCAGATTCTGGTTTGATACCAGCTTGTACCATGGTTTCGAAAGCCAATTCAACACCGGCACGAACAAAAGCAACCATTAAGGTATAGTTGTCAAAATATTCCTGCTCACCAATTTTAACATCACCAGCTGGTGTTTTTTCGAATGCAGTTTCACCAGTTTCAGCTCTCCATTTTAATAAGTTTTTATCCCCATTTGCCCAGTCTTCCATCATGGTACGGCTAAATTCGCCACTCATAATGTCGTCCTGATGTTTTTGGAACAATGGACGCATAATATCTTTCAATTCTTCCGAAATTTCGAAAGCTTTGATTTTAGCTACATTGCTTAATCTATCCATCATGGCCGTAATACCACCTTGTTTTAAGGCCTCGGTAATTACTTCAACCCCATATTGTACCAGTTTAGAAGCATAACCTGCATCGATTCCTTTTTCTACCATTTTATCGAATGATAGGATAGAACCTGTTTGCAATAAACCACAAAGAATGGTTTGCTCGCCCATTAAATCAGATTTTACTTCGGCTACGAAAGATGATTTTAATACACCTGCTCTATGACCACCAGTACCTACGCAATAAGCTTTTGCCTGTGCCAATCCTTTACCTTTCGGATCGTTTTCAGGGTGAACCGCAATTAAAGTAGGAACACCAAAACCACGAACATACTCTGCTCTAACCTCGCTACCAGGGCACTTAGGTGCAACCATAATCACCGTTAGATCTTTACGGATTTGCATGCCTTCTTCAACGATGTTAAAACCATGAGAATATAACAAAGTAGCACCCTCTTTCATTAATGGCATAATTGCATTTACAACTGCTGTATGTTGTTTATCTGGAGTAAGGTTGATTACAACATCTGCATTTGGGATGAGTTCTTCGTAAGTGCCAACGGTAAAATTATTTTCAGTTGCATTTTTCCACGAATCGCGTTTGCCTTCAATTGCTTCCTTACGTAAAGTGTAGCTTACATCTAAACCACTATCTCTTAAATTTAACCCTTGGTTTAAGCCTTGTGCGCCACAACCTACAATTACCAGTTTTTTACCTTTTAATGCGCTAACGCCATCTAAAAATTCAGAACTGTCCATGAAGTCGCAAACACCTAATTGGTTTAATTTTTCTCTAAGAGGTAATGTGTTAAAATAATTTGCCATTGTTTTTATTGGTTAATTTCTATTTAATTATCGTTTTATATATTTTTTTCCTCAGGGTTGATTACACAGATGGTTTGATTATACCTATTTTTTATCTGTTTTCTTCTTGCCATTGTTTGTGTCCTCAAGAAACATCTTTTATTTTTTGTAAAGCAATTTTCTGTGCTTTTCGGTTACTTTAGCCCCGCTTTTCGTTGCAATCTTTTTGCGATTGTCATCTGCTCCATTTCCGTCATTGCGAGGAGGAACGACGTGGCAATCTTTTTCGTAAAACCTTCAAAAAGTATTTCCACTTCAATCAGGTTTATTCTATTCAGGCTCGGCATTTCAAACCATCACCAGTCTTACATCTTCTATTTTATATTAATTTCTTAAGTGCCGATGCGTAACCGAAATGCACATTATCGTGGCCAATGGTTGTGATCAGAATTTCTTCAATGCTATTCATCTGTACGCCATAGGTAGCGGTTGTAAAAGGAGTGATGCTTGAAAATTTTCCGTTCGTATAATCTTCTTTTATTTTTTCAATGCTTTCTAACGCGATGGTTCTCAATTCAGCTACTTCTTCTTTTGTTACGGTGTAAGTTGGCTTCGTATCTTTTTTATAATACTCGTTAAATTTTACCGAGGTTGCATCTTGTAATACACCTGTACGAACATAACAAAGTGTTTGTGTACTCACTACAATATGACCAAAGTTCCAGATGATGTTATTGTTATAACCATCAGGAATTTTATTCAATTCTTCGATTGTTAAATCATCTATTAACTTAATAAACGCCTTGCGTGAGCTTATTATAAAATCAAATACTTCGTTCATTATTTTTTCTTTAGTCTTTAGTCTCTGTGCTTGCAGTCTCACCTCGCTCTTCGTTGAAAGTAATCTGGTTAAAGAACGGGTCGTTTACGGTTACTGCCCAGGTTCCATGAAAAGTTTCCTCTAAGCCTGGTCTATTATATTTGTAATTCTTTGCTGTTATTTCTGTATGGAATTCCTTTAAACCTACACAGTCAACATAAACGTGCGCACCAGGGGCGCTATCTCCATGGTGTTCGCTTAAATGAAGTTCAAGACCGTTCAATGAAACCTGGATATAAACCGGGGAATTCTTTTCCAAGGGGTATTCCCAGTCTATTTTAAATCCAAGCCAGTTTACATAAAACTCGATTGCTTTATCATAATCGAATATTCTTAAAATCGGTATGGTTTTATTGCATTTCATATTAAAGTTGTTTTAACTGCAAAGGGCACCAAGGTTTTCGCAGTGATCATTAAGCATGATGCTTTTTACCTTACACCTTTCTACCCTCTACCTTTATACTACATCGTAAAGATTTTCTCTCCTTTTTCTAAAAATTCATTTTCTACCAATTCTTCACCAGGTTCGAAAGCTTCAAATTCCTTTAGTTTTTCGTGGAAACCGGCACTATCTTTAATAATGGCTACTCTTGCAGATCTTACAAATTCAATTAGCTCGTAAGGTTCCAAAGCTTTTACCAAAGCGTCGGTTTCTTCACGGTGACCGGTTACGGCGAAAACAGTATAGTCTTTGCGGATTACTACTGCGCTGGCACCATATTGCCTTAACAGACGCTCTACGGTTACTTTTTCTGCGATTTCATCTGTAGAAACCTTGTAAAGTGCCAGTTCTTGCCAAATAATCTCATCGTTGGTGTTAAAGTAAACTTTTAATACTTCGATCTGCTTCTCAATCTGGCGGGCCAGTTTCCGTAATACTTCATAGCTTTCGTGAATTACGATGTTGAAACGGTGGATACCATCAATTTCAGAAGGGGAGGTGTTAAGGCTTTCGATATTGATTTTCCTCTTCGAGAAAATAATTGCAATCCTGTTTAATAAACCGATGCGGTTTTCAGCATAAACCGTAATGGTATATTCCTGCTTACCTTCCAAATCAGCTTTATCTATTTTATGTTCTAATGTGTTTTGAGTACTCATAATAATTTCTTTTTTACCTTAAACCTTCGGCCTTTAACCTTCTACCTTACTTTAGCCTGATCTCGCTTACGCTCATTCCTTGTGGCACCATCGGGAAAACATTATTTTCTCTGCCAACCATAACTTCAAGCAGGTAAGAACCTTCATGATTGATCATGGTTTCCAGTGCCTGTCTTAAGTTTGCACGTTCGTCAACTTTGGCTGCCTCGATGTAGTATGATTTTGCTAAAGCCACAAAATCAGGGCTGGTGATGTTAACAAATGAATAACGTTTATCATGAAATAATTGTTGCCACTGGCGAACCATACCTAAAAAACGGTTGTTCAGGATCAGGATTTTAACAGCTGCACCAAACTGCATAATGGTACCCAGTTCCTGAGGGGTCATCTGGAAACCACCATCACCAATAATGGCGATTACCGTTTTATCTGGTGCGCCGTATTTAGCGCCGATTGCGGCCGGTAAACCAAATCCCATGGTTCCTAAACCACCAGAAGTAATATTGCTGCGGGTATTGTTAAATTTAGCATAGCGACAGGCAACCATCTGGTGTTGGCCAACATCGGTAACAATTACTGCTTCACCGCCACAGATTTCATTAATATTACGCAATACCTCGCCCATGGTCATTTCATCACTGGTAGGGTAAAGTTCGGGTGTAATAACCTGGTCTATTTCTTCCTGGTTATATTGTCTGAATTTTGCTAACCATTCTTCGTGTTTGTTTTCGTTAACCAGATTGGTTAATAGCGGTAAAGTTTCTTTGCAATCACCCCAAACGCCTACTTCGGCTTTAACATTTTTATCAATCTCGGCAGGGTCAATGTCTAAATGAACGATTTTAGCCTGTTTGGCATATTTATCTAAACGTCCGGTTACGCGGTCATCGAAACGCATACCTATGGCAATAATTACATCAGCCTCATTTGTTAAAACGTTTGGACCATAATTGCCATGCATACCCAACATACCTACGTTTAGCGGGTGAGCTGTTGGGATGGCACCTTCGCCCATGATCGTCCAGGCAGCAGGGATACCTGCTTTTTCGATAAAGGCTTTAAATTCTTTTTCGGCCTTGCCTAAAATAACACCCTGACCAAACAATACAAATGGTTTTTTAGCGCCATTAATCAGTTCGGCAGCTTGCTCAATATATTCAACCCTAACTTTTGGTTTTGGGCGATAACTCCGGATGTGATTACATTTTACATACTCAGGGAATTCCTCAAGCTGTATTTGTGCATTTTTGGTGATGTCGATCAATACAGGACCTGGTCTGCCACTTTTAGCAATGTAAAAAGCTTTGGCCAATACTTCCTGGATCTCCTTGGCATCTGTAACCTGGTAGTTCCATTTGGTAACTGGAGTGGTAATATTAATAACATCAGTTTCCTGGAAGGCATCCGTTCCTAATAGGTGTGCAAATACCTGCCCGGTAATACAAACCAACGGTGTACTATCAATTTGTGCATCTGCTAAACCAGTAACCAGGTTGGTTGCGCCAGGTCCGCTGGTTGCGAAACAAACACCCACTTTGCCGCTTGCACGTGCAAAACCTTGAGCAGCATGGATACCACCTTGCTCATGGCGAACTAATATATGTTCTAATTTATCGGCATAATCATAAAGAGCATCATAAATTGGCATGATTGCTCCTCCCGGATAACCGAAAATGGTGGTAACACCTTCTTCAATTAGTCCATTCAACAACACTTGAGAGCCTGTACCTTTAAATAAGGTTTTTGAGGTTTCTGCTTTCGCCCCGGTTTGTTGTATTGTTTCTTGTGCAGTTTCCATAGTTATGTTTTTGCGGTTCTATTATTCTTTAATTTTAAACCCTATTCTTTCTCTGTCTTTCCACTTTATCTGAGCAATTTTCTCGTCAATTAGGTTTTCCATGGCATCATAAAGTTCGTTGAGCTGAACATCATGTTCACCAATCCGTTCTTTAATCTCGGTTAATTGTTCGTTAATGTTGCCTTGTTTCAGCAATATTTTGCGCACATCAACAAAAGCCCGCATAATGGCAATATTCATGTTAATGGCTTTATCGCTATTTACAACGCCGCTTAACATGGCTACACCCTGCTCGGTAAAAGCGTACGGCAGCTTTCTGGTGCCGCCCCAACTTGAAGTCACAAATTGTGACTTCAAGTTGGGGCGGTCCTTTATCACAATTTGTGAAGAAGCACCCTCATTAATCGCTTCTATTTGAAATTTTATACTTTCAAACTCTGCAGAAGTTAACTGAAACATAAAATCATCTGGAAAACGCTTAATATTGCGCTTTACCGCTTGATTTAATACTCTGGTTTCAACTTCATAAAGTAATGCCAGATCAAAATCCAGCATTACCCTTTCTCCCCGGATTTCATAAATCCTATTCTGAATACTTTTAATTATTTGCATAATCTGTTTTTTAGTAATCAATTAATCCAGGGATGATTTTTTGATTTTAATATTCGTCAGTTACGCAACCACTTGCTGCGTCTGAAACTGTTTTAGCGTATTTATATAAAACACCTTTTGTTACTTTTAATGCTGGTTGTACATATTTTTTCCTACGTTCAGCAATTACCTCATCACTAACTTGAAGGTTGATGATGTTATTTACAGCATCAATCAAAATCCGGTCTTCATCTTCAACCAGGCCGATTAAGCCACCTTTGTAAGATTCAGGTGTAATGTGACCAACAACGAAACCGTGTGTACCACCAGAAAAACGGCCATCGGTAATTAAAGCGACCGATTTACCTAAGCCAGCACCGATAATAGCTGAAGTTGGTTTCAACATTTCAGGCATACCAGGTGCACCAACCGGACCTGAGTTTTTAATTACGATAACGTCGCCAGGTTGAACGCGGCCACTCGAAATGCCGGCGATTAAATCGTGTTCACCATCAAATACACGTGCCGGACCTTCAAATTTTTCACCTTCTTTTCCACTGATTTTGGCTACAGAACCTTTTTCGGCAAGGTTTCCGTAAAGAATCTGTAAGTGACCAGTTGCTTTTATAGGTTCGCTTAATTTTTGAACAATTTTCTGATCGTAATCCATAATCGATTTCACATCAGCTAAATTCTCAGCCATAGTTTTTCCGGTTACGGTTAAGCAATCGCCATGCAACAAGCCTTCATTTAATAAATATTTTAGTACAGCAGGGATACCGCCATATTGGTGTAAATCCTGCATCAGGTATTTTCCGCTAGGTTTAAAATCGGCAAGTACTGGTGTTACATCGCTCATGCGTTGGAAATCATCCTGTGTAATTTCTACTCCTATAGCTTTACCCATTGCAATAAAGTGCAATACGGCATTTGTACTTCCACCTAATATAATGATTGAACGAATGGCATTTTCGAATGCTTTTCGCGTCATGATATCTGATGGCTTAATATCTTTTTCCAACAAGATTTTGATGTATTTACCTGCATCTAAACATTCCTGTTTTTTCTCCGGGCTTATGGCTGGATTTGAAGATGAATAAGGCAAGCTCATACCCAAAGCCTCAATGGCTGATGCCATGGTATTGGCGGTATACATCCCCCCACATGCACCTGCACCTGGGCAGGTATGTTTAATGATACCTTGGTAATCTTCATCGGAAAGATTACCACAGATTTTTTGCCCTAATGCCTCGAAAGCCGAAACAATATTCAATTCTTCTCCTTTGTAATGGCCTGGAGCAATTGTACCGCCATAAACCATAATGGAAGGACGGTCTAAACGTGCCATGGCCATAATTGCACCCGGCATATTTTTATCACAGCCAGGTATAGAAATGATGCCATCATAATATTGTCCGCCGCAAATGGTTTCAATACTATCTGCAATTACATCGCGGCTAACCAATGAGTAACGCATACCATCTGTACCGTTGCTCATCCCATCACTTACACCAATGGTGTTAAAAACCAAGCCCACTAAATCATTTTTCCAGACCCCTGCTTTGACGTCTTTCGCAAGGTCGTTTAAGTGCATGTTGCAGGTGTTACCATCGTAGCCCATACTGGCGATACCTACCTGTGCCTTAGCCATATCAGCATCGGTTAAACCGATTCCGTAAAGCATAGCCTGAGCAGCCGGTTGTGTTGGATCTTGTGTAAATGTTTTACTGTACTTGTTTAATTCGCTCATTGTTTAAAATGTATATTCTGGTTCTGTTAGTTATAATATATTGAGGCAAAAAAAAACCGCCTCTTTTAGGAGGCGGTTTCGATAAGAGTATATTTTATATTATACGCAACGATTTCCACCTCTTTTTTTAGAAATGACAATAATTAGGTTGCTAATGATGTTTGTATTTGTATTCATGTCTTCGACTGAACTACAAACATACTAACTTCTTTAAAAATGCAAAGAACTATTTTACTGTATTTCTTTATTTTTGACTTCGAACTCCTGACTTACCGACTTCTAACTATATAATCACTTCGTAATTTACTTTTTCAAGCACCAGGTTTTTGTAGGCGCGCTGTATGGTATAACCAATAGATTCTCTCCATAACGGACGATAAACAATATCATCAATAGAGGCAATGCCTGCTATTTCGGTTGCTGTTCCACATAAAAAAGCACCGTCGGCATTTTTAAGGTCTTCTATGGTTAGTTTTTTCTCGATACATTCTATATCCAAAACATTGCAAAGTTCTTTAACTGTTGCTCTGGTAATACCAGGTAAAATATTGCCTAGTGATGGGGTGTATAATTTGCCATCTTTCTCCAGGAAAATATTTGCTCCAGAGGCTTCTGCAACAAAGCCATGCATATCTAAAAGTAAAGCTTCATCGTAACCTTTAATATTTGCCGCTGTAGTAGCTAAAATAGAATTAACATAGTTTCCGCTCAATTTCGCTTCCATCGGAACCGATTTTGGATTTGGTCTTTCGTAATCAGAAACGGTTAATTTTAACAATTTGTTACCTGAATAGGCATCCCATTCCCAAGCGCATATTAAGATCGAAACCCCACTTGGTTCATTTAATTTCATGTTAGGGTGGCAAAACACCAAGGGGCGGATATAAGCATCTTTCAGCTTGTTTAGCTGAAGCAGTTTATAGGTTGCAGCAATTAACTCCTGTTTA
This sequence comes from Pedobacter sp. PF22-3, assembly GCF_026239555.1. GTDB lineage: Bacteria > Bacteroidota > Bacteroidia > Sphingobacteriales > Sphingobacteriaceae > Pedobacter. The sequence continues at coordinate 133,162 of NZ_JAPIVP010000006.1, forward strand.
TCCCACGGGAAAGGAATATTTGCCAACTGGCAGGAACGCTCCAGGCGGTCGAAATGGGCTGCAGCTTTGAAAATGCGGTTACCGTTGTGCGTTTTATAGGCTCTAATACCCTCGAAAGCAGCGTAACCGTAATGCAGCGATTGTCCGTAAAGATCGGTACTACTGTTTACAGCCTTTTCAAACTGCCCATCAAGGTAAATAATCGTATTAGAATTATAGTATTTCATCTGTTTATTTTATAGTATTTCATCAGTCAGGTGGCGCTTGCCGTGATTAAATATGTATGCATTTTATTTAATCCTTGAAAGTTTATAATACTGTGTTTTGTTATTTAAAAAAAGCGTCCCGTTTGTATCGGGACGCTTTAAGTATATTTAGTTTTTTAAAATCTATTTAAACTGCGTCCGCTTCTTGCCTAAAATATTTAGGAGTAGGAGGTTAAGTAAAATGACAGGAAACAACACTACGCTAACAACTGTTGCGGCCAAGGCTTTTAGGTTAAAGGTGTGATTTTCAATCGTCATGATTATCTTATTGTTTATAAAACCAATTTAGTTTTTGGTTCATTAATATGCAAGAGAAATCAGAAAAAAGTTAATTCGGAATATTATTCTTTAATTTATTGTTTATTTGGAATATTATTCTTTAATGGGGTTGAATTAGTTATTTAATGTTGATAGTTGTAGACCAGATATCAAAACGGTATATAGTATGTTTGTTATGCTAGCATTATAAATTTTCTGGTTTTCTGCCTAAAATAGGCTAACAGACTTTAAAAATTGAAAATTTTCAAGGTTTTTTGGCGATGAAATGATAAAGAAAAATTGTAGTTATAGCCTGGGAAAGCAACGGGGGATTATAGGTATTTAACATTTAGTTGGAAAATCGTTACATCATTTACCAGCAGCAGCCGGAGTCGTGAAAATAATCATCTTTAAGATTGGCTTTTTTACTTTCAGACTTATTGGAAGGAGGGGTCTTAAACAACAAAAAGCCTCCTGATTTTTAAATCAGGAGGCTTCTATTTAGCATAACGAATCAGATTAAGCGATACCTTCGGCTAAAACCACAATTTTATTGTGGATAGCCTCAACTACGCCGCCTTTGATAAAAAAGCGCTGCTCATCGGCTTTGTTTGCTTTAATAATAACTTCTCCGTCTTCTAAAGTTGAGATGATAGCCGCGTGATCTTTTAAAATTTGAAAAGAGCCTAAGGTACCAGGAACTGTAACTGCAGTTACTTCGCCTTCAAAAACTTTTTTATCTGGAGTTAATATTTCTAAATTCATTTTTTTTTAGTTTGGCGTAGCGCGTAGAGCGTGGGGCGTTTAAAAAACGCTTAGCATCTAACGCTTAGCGCGTTTCTTAGTTCGCTTCTGCTAATAATTTTTTACCTTTTTCGATTGCATCTTCGATGCTACCAACCAAGTTAAATGCAGCTTCAGGGTACTCATCAACTTCACCGTCCATGATCATGTTAAAACCTTTAATGGTATCTTTAATGTCAACCAGTACACCTTTTAAGCCTGTAAACTGCTCAGCTACGTGGAAAGGTTGAGATAAGAAACGTTGAACGCGACGTGCTCTTGATACTACTAATTTATCTTCTTCAGATAATTCGTCCATACCTAAGATTGCGATGATATCCTGTAATTCTTTATAACGTTGTAAAGTTTCTTTAACACGTTGTGCAGTGTTGTAGTGCTCATCACCTAAAACCGCTGGAGAAAGGATACGTGAAGTAGAATCCAACGGATCTACTGCTGGGTAAATACCTAACTCGGCAATTTTACGCGAAAGTACTGTAGTTGCATCTAAGTGGGCAAATGTAGTTGCCGGAGCCGGGTCAGTTAAATCATCCGCAGGTACATATACCGCTTGTACTGATGTAATTGATCCACGTTTTGTTGAGGTAATACGCTCTTGCATTAAACCCATCTCAGTTGCCAATGTTGGTTGGTAACCTACCGCTGATGGCATACGACCCAATAAAGCCGATACCTCAGAACCTGCCTGAGTAAAACGGAAGATGTTATCAACGAAGAAAAGGATATCTTTTCCAGCGCCTTCGCCATCACCATCACGGAAATATTCTGCAACAGTTAATCCTGATAATGCTACACGTGCACGTGCACCAGGAGGCTCGTTCATCTGACCGAAAACCAATGTTGCTTTAGATTCTTTTAATTTTTCAGTATCAACAGCTTTCAAATCCCATCCACCTTTTTCCATTGAGTGTAAGAATTCGTCACCATAGTTGATTACGCCTGATTCAATAAACTCACGAAGTAAATCGTTACCTTCACGGGTACGCTCACCAACACCTGCGAATACTGATAAACCAGCATAAGCTTTAGCGATGTTGTTAACCAATTCCATAATCAATACCGTTTTACCTACACCAGCACCACCAAACAAACCGATTTTACCACCTTTAGCATAAGGCTCTAATAAATCGATTACTTTGATACCTGTAAAAAGCACCTCAGTTTCAGTAGATAAATCTTCGAACTTAGGAGGAGTTGCATGGATAGGACGACCGTCTGTTTTATCAACTGTGTTGATACCATCGATCGCTTCTCCAACTACATTAAATAAACGACCTTTAATCTGGTCGCCAACTGGCATTTTAATCGCAGCGCCAGTATCAACTACTTGCATACCACGAACCAAACCATCGGTTGAGTCCATCGAAATAGCACGTACACGGTCTTCACCTAAGTGCTGTTGAACTTCTAAAACGATTTTTTGTCCATTTTCTTTCGTTATCTCTAACGCATCAAAAATTTTAGGTAGATGGGCATCATCAGCAAAGCTAACGTCAACCACAGGGCCGATAATTTGTGCTATTTTTCCTAAGTTAGGCATATCTGTTGTGAGTAAATTTATTACAGTCAATGAATTAAAGCTGTTTATAGGGGCTCCAATTCGGTTGGCAAAGTTAAGTTATTCTTGCTGAATTTTAAATATATATTACAAAATTTTTTAACACACGAAATCTGATCAAATTTTGACGTTAAATTCGCTCAAAAACCGTCCGTTTTAAATCATTCACATTTAAAAAGTATAACCCAATCCAATTCCGATGGTCAACAGGGTTTCATCCCCTGTTATTAAAAGTACACCAGTTCTGTACATCAATCCTCCTGTTGGTTTTTGATGTCTAAAACCAGCCCTTATCATCAATGGAGTATTAACGGCTCTGTTATCAAAATGATAATCATATCCGTTAATGGTAAGTAGCTGTCCTGAAAAGCCACTTAACGGTTTTAATATGGTTAAACCAATACCTGTTTCGAAGAAATTTTTAGACAGCCTGCTCCTGCTCAGGAGCAGGTTTGCCTCCAGTGGAAAAATCAATACATCATTGAGCGTTGAAAAGCCAATTCTGGGTACAATCTTTACCTGGTTACTTAATTGAAATATCCTGTCGTAATTGATGGAATATATGCCGCCATTTCCGAGGAGTTCGGCGTAAATACTGTTTTGTTTGATTTCAGGTTTGGTAAATGTTGAATCCTGGGCAATGGCTTTCAAACTAAACAGAAATAATAGCGAAGTTAAAATGGGTTTCATCATTATATTTGGTTCTCGAATTGATTGGTTAGAAATTTTGTCGTAAACCTATTGTAATTCGTCGTAAGAGACAAATAATAATTTAAATATAAAGGATGAAACGAATACTGGTAACCGGTAGCAACGGGCTTTTGGGTCAGAAAATAACAGAGAAAGTGTTGGACGAAGGGCGGGTAGAGCTGATTGCTACCTCCAAAGGCCAGAACCGCTATCCTGTTAAGGAGGGATATTTATATGCTGAAATGGATATCTTAAATCCTGAACAGGTAAAAGCGGTTATCGAAAAATATCGCCCTGACGCGGTTATCCACACCGCTGCAATGACGAATGTAGATGCCTGCGAGGCCAATAAGACGCTTTGCCGTCGGTTAAATGTTGATGCAGTCGCAACCCTGTTGTATATATGCGAAGAAAAAAATATTCAATTGATCTATTTGAGTACCGATTTTGTTTTTGATGGACTGAACGGGCCTTATAAGGAGGAAGATCCTGTTAGCCCAGTAAGTTATTATGGCGAATCGAAAGTGATGGCTGAAGCGCTGATCAAAAAATCAAAAGCAAGTTATGCTATTTTAAGAACCATACTGGTGTATGGCATTAGCAATGACATGAGCCGGAGCAATATTGTGCTGTGGGCTAAGGAGGCATTAGAAAAAGCATCACCCATAAATGTAGTGAATGATCAGTGGCGCATGCCAACCCTGGCAGAAGACCTTGCCGAGGCCTGTTTGTTGGCTGTTGAGCAAGGTGCAGGGGGGATTTATCACATATCAGGTAAAGATTACATGAGCATTGTGGATTTAGTGAGAAAAGTTGCAGATTATTGGAAACTGGATCATTCCTTTATTAACGAAATCAGTTCGTCCAGTTTAAACCAAACGGCTAAACGGCCTGTAAAAACAGGATTTGTGCTGGATAAGGCCATTAAAGATTTAGGATATAATCCGCATTCTTTTGAGGAAGGATTGTTAATTTTGGAACAGCAAATGGATAAAGCAAATTAGTTCATTTGTCATTGGTTCATTAGGCTGATGTAACACGAATGAACAAATGTTTAATGAACAATTGAACCAATTAAATATATTTAACCTAAAAAAAAGTACAAATGGCATTACAAGTTGGCGATACCGCCCCTGATTTTAAATTATATAGTTCTGATTTGACAGAAGTTTCGCTTTCTGGCTTTAAAGGCAAAAAAGTAATTATTCACTTTTTTCCGATGGCTTTTACCGGAACATGTACCGAGCAATTATGTACCATGCGTGATAATTTCAGTTATTACGAAGGAATAGAAGCGCAGGTAATCGGTATTTCTGTAGATTCTCCTTTCTCTCTGGGCAAATTTAAAGAAGAGCAAAGTTACCAGTTCCCGTTATTATCTGATTTTAACAAAGAAGTATCGGCAGCATATGGTGCTTTTTATGATGAATTTTTCTTCGGATTAAAAGGTGTTTCTAAAAGAGCAGCTTTTGTGATCGATGAAGAAGGAAAAATTGCTTATGCGGAAGTTTTGGAAAATGCAAAGGATTTGCCTGATTTCAAAGCAATTAATGATGTTTTAAAGGCTTAGGGTAAAATCTGCGAAGAATTATTTTGAGATTTTTTTAAAAATTAGTTGGAAATTAAAATATCAAATTATACCTTTGCAGTCCGTTAACGATACGGAAACGCATTTGTAGCTCAATTGGATAGAGCATCTCACTACGGATGAGAAGGTTTGGGGTTCGAATCCCTACAAGTGCACTTAAAAGGGATGATTTTTATAAATCATCCCTTTTTTATTTGCAATTAAAATAGGTAAATGACTCATTTTAATTTTTTGCAGTCTATTAAGTTTTTCCCGAAATGGTCTGATTAAGGTGATCTTGATTTTGCATGTTATATAAAGAAGAGCAGCCAGAACCAATACCTCGCGGTTTTCAGCTTTTTCTATCCTCATCCTTAATGTTCAAAATGATCAAGCCATAATTATAGCGTAATCAGTTGTGTTCCTCATTTCTATTTACCGTAAATAAGTTCTATTTTTACTTATCAATGGACCAGGACTACGCCACATATGCTGACGAAAAATTACTTTCGCTATTAATAGCCCGGGATAATAAGGCCTTTTCAGAAATTTATAGCAGATACTGGCCATTGCTGTACAAACATGCCTTTCGAATGCTCAAAGAAGAGAACGAAAGTGAAGATGTGGTTCAGGAGGTATTTACCAGATTATGGCAGAAAGCACCTCAACTGCCTGCTGATACTTCAATTGGTGCCTATCTTTATACTTCTACCAGGAATGCGATTCTGAATTTTTTCAGTAAAAACCAGGTGCATCATGCTTACCTGACAGATCTTGGTCAATTTTTAGACCAGGCACAGGAAATTACCGACCACCTCATCAGAGAACGTATTTTAGCCAAACTTATTGAAGAGGAAATTGAAAAACTTCCTCCCAGAATGCGGGAGGTTTTTGAATTAAAGCGAAAACAAAATCTTTCTTACAAAGAAATTGCAGGCGTTATGGATATTTCTGAACTCACTGTTAAAACGCAGATGAATAAAGCTATATCTACGCTGCGGACCAAATTTGGTAATCATTTACCTTCCTTTTTTATCGCATTATAGCGCTTTTACCAATAATTTAATAAAAAAGTAACTTTTTTTTAATGTTGAATACAACATTGATCTGAGTTGCCTGTCATACTATTATACTTCCTATAAAAAACATGAACAAACAAATGATAAGTGAATTTATCAGAGACTATCTTGATAATAAACTTACTTCAAAACAAAATGCCCGGCTCGAAACCTGGTATTTGTTGAAAGCTGAAGAAAATAAATCGGTTGATCCGCCAATGGAATATGAAAAATTAGAAGCAAAAATCTGGAATAAAATCCTTTCTGATGTTTCACAAAAGGAAGCGGAATTACCTAAAGTTCAAAAGCTGAACAGGTCATATAAAAGAATAATTTCAATAGGAATTGCCGCAAGCCTATTATTGATAGCCGGCATAGGTTACCTGATGCTTAAAAATAACGATACCACTCCAGATCGGTTTGTGATCGCAAAAAAATATGACCTACCTGCTGGTACTGATAAGGCCATATTAACTTTATCTGATGGTAGGGTGATCGATTTAAATAAAGATGCTGTTGGAAAAATTGCCACCGAAGCTGGCATTGAAATTACCAAATCTGCTGATGGAACTTTGGTTTATAAAGCCTTAAATACAAAGGGTAAAAGTATTGGGTTTAATACCATAACCACGCCTGTTGGCGGGCAATACGCGGTTATTTTGCCTGATGGATCGAAAGTTTGGCTCAATTCAGGGTCATCTTTAAAATATCCAACGGCTTTTGCTACAAGTGGAAGAAGCGTGACCTTAACAGGTGAGGGGTATTTTGAGGTTGCGCAGATGGAGGGGCCAAACGGAAGAGTACCATTCTCCGTATTGGTAGTTAAAAACCAAACACAATCAGAAAAAGTAGAGGTGCTGGGAACGCATTTCAATATCAATGCCTATGCTGATGAGCCTTTTATTAATACTACTTTATTAAAAGGAAGCGTAAGTGTTGCTTTAAATGATAATAAAACAAGATTGCTTAAACCAGGTCAACTGGCGAAGCTGAGTAATCAAAACATACAGGTACAAGAGGCAGATACTGAAATGGCGGTTGCCTGGAAAAATGGAGAATTTGTATTTAGGGAAGATTTACGTAGCGCTATGAGAAAGGTAGCCAGATGGTATGATGTAGAAATAGTTTATGAAGGAACTGCTCCAGAAAATTTAATGCTGGGCGGTTGGATGTCGAGAGGCACCAATATTTCAGAAGTACTCAACCATATTCAATTAACAGGAAAAGTACACTTTAAACTTGAAGGAAGGAGGGTAATCGTTTCTAAATAAATTAAAAACGATTCCAAAAAAAACCAGAAGTGCTTGGCGGCACTCCTGGATAATTGGTAGTCGACAAGAATTAATCAACTAATAATCGCATAAGGTCCTGATTTCGAAGCCCGGGCCAAATGCAATAACCAAACAAACAAATGTATAAAAATTTTACTTCACTCGGATTGCTTAACCAGCAGTTCCGAAAACTGCTACTCGTTATGCGATTAACTGCTGCGATTCTTATTTTAACGTTGATGCAAATCAGTGCATCAACAATGGCACAAAAAGTTTCTATTGCTGAAAAAAATGCACCATTGGAACGTATACTGAAAGAAATTCGTAAACAGAGTGGTTACGACATTATTTATGACCTCAATATTATTCTGGATGCTAAACCTGTTTCCATCAACGTAAATCAGGTTAGTGTATTCGAGGCTATTCAAAAATCATTGAATAACCAGGCCCTTACTTTTACGCTGGATGGTAAAACCATTGTAATTAAAGAAAAAAGTGTGACTGATAAACTGGTTGATGTTATTAAGGCGGTTGATGTAAAGGTTTCGGTAAGGGATTCTTCAGGCAGACCACTTCCGGGAGCGAACGTTTATAACAAAACGATCAATAAGATGTACACCACCGACAAAAACGGAGATTTGGTGATTAATGATGTGCCTGCCAATGGTTATGTGCTGCAAATTAGCTATCTGGGCTTTAAGGGCGAGGAGATCTTCGTTGACCGGAAAACGATTAGTTATTATATCACACTCAGACAGTCTTCAGCTTCGCTGGAAGAAGTATCTGTGGTTTCAAACGGCTATCAAAAAATAAGCAAGGAGCGTGCCGCGGGTGCTTATACAGTTATCACCGGTAAAGAACTGGCAGCTAACCCTGCGATAAACATTCTGGAACGCCTGGAAGGGCAGGTAGCTGGCGTGAAGTTCGATATCGCAGGCAATAGCGTACAAATTAGAGGGGTAAATAATTATGGAGGAGGCAATGGAATTCCTTTAATTGTTCTTGATGGGTTTCCTTTAATGAATCCTAGTGACCGTGCAACCTTAACCTCACCCGTAAGTGGTAATGCATTTGGTAATTCAGTTATTAGTAATATCAATATGGCTGATATTGAGCAGATTACTTTTCTTAAAGATGCATCCGCTACCTCTATTTGGGGCTCGAGAGCAGCAAATGGGGTAATTGTTATAGAAACTAAGAAAGGAAAAAAGATTGCCCCTTCCTTGAATGTTGGTTATATTTTCGGCATATCAAAAAATCCTTCCATCGCTGATTTGCATTGGATGAACAGTGCGCAATATATTGATTTAGAGCAGGAAATGGTGGATAAAGGAATACTTGTAGATCCCGTTGCAACAATCGCAACAGATCCGAGCAATGCGATCTACACACCTAACAATAGTGAAGCCACGGAGTGGATGTTCAGGGTTAAACGGGGTACAGCGACTGTGGCACAGCGCGATGCTGCATTGGCCGAAATTGCATCAAGAGATGGTATGAAACAGATTGAGGATAAATTATTGCAAAATGCAGTTAACCATCAGTATAATCTTTCTTATTCAGGCGGATCGGAGGCTAGTACCTACTACATATCCGGAAACTATACTAAAGATGTACCGGTTTTTAAAAGCAATTATGGTGAAAATGCCTTTGTAAATGCCAATACCTCAACCGATCTTTTTAACAAAAAAGTAACCTTGAGGGCATTGTTTAACTACCAGTATTCTAAATCGCAATACAATGCAGCAGCAGTAAATGCGCTATCAATAAGTACTACAGCATTACGCCCTTATGATTTATTGCAGGATGCAAATGGCAATAGTATCGGCAGAAATGTTATCATTACCGATGCTTTTGCAAATCAAATGGTGGGGCAAGGTTATTTACCCTTTACTTACAATACATTAGATGAGTTAAATTATTCAAATTCTATCAATAAAAATAATGTATTGAGAATGAGTGCAGGTTTAAATGGCAAAATTGCGAAATGGTTGAATGCTGATGTTTCCATATCCAATCAACGCCAGTTCGGTAGCTTGTACACACTTGATGATTTAAATAGTTATGCAGGCAGGATATTAGTCAATACATTTACACCATTAGTTAACGGAAAAGCCTCACCCTCAGATGCACCTGTCTACGGTGGGCGTTACATCACTTATGGAAGTACTTCATCAGAAATGTCATTGCGTGGACAGTTAAATTCAGATTTCACTATCGCTGGTAAGCACCAGTTTAATGCCATCGCTGGTGCCGAAATCAGAGAAACCAATTCGGAGAATACATCTGAAACCAGATATGGGTTTAATGCAGAAACGCGTACTATTGCAACCATTAACCCTACGCAGCAGTATCCAACCTTCGATGGTTATAGCCAATCGTTAGGTACCAATTTAAGCAATTTGATTGCTTATCGTAAAAGGTATTTATCTTATTACGGTAATGCTTCATACAGCTTCCAGGAAAAATATTTTGTTACAGGTAGTTTAAGGTTTGACGATGCTACGGCATTGGGACTTGACAGGCGCAAAAGAGCCGTACCATTTTGGTCAGTTGGTTTGAGGTGGAATGCGAACAAAGAAGAATTTTTACAGAATTTAGAGTGGCTGAATGCGTTTAGCGTTCGAGCAACGTTGGGTACGGCTGGTGTTGCACCTCTAACTGGCACAAATGTACCGCTGATAAACATAACGGGGACTGATGGCAGAACCAACCAGCCAGTAGCCAATATCCAGCTTCCAGCCAATTCTGATCTGGGTTGGGAAACCACAAAAATGGCCAACCTGGGAATTGATTTTGGATTTTTTAAGGGCAGATTAAATGGAACTTTTGATGTATATACCAAAAGAACAAGAGGGATTTTAGCATCCTTTGACTACAACCCGACATACGGATGGTCGACCCTAAATTTCAACAGTGGAACTTTAAGTGGCAATGGTTATGAATTTACTTTAAACGGTGAAATTATAAGGGCTGGAAAGTTCAGCTGGAAATCCATATTAAATTTTGGCTATAATACCAATAAGGTTACTGATCAACGATATGCCAATAACGCCAGTAGTATAGCAGGAACACCGGCAACGATAGAGGGAATGCCTTTGGGAGCGACATACGTTTACCGTTTTGCAGGGCTTGACAATAAAGGGCAATCGCAGATCTATGACCGCAACAACAAAATTATCAATAACACAACCAACCTGACTAATGCGTTTACCAAAGATGATTTGGTTTATGTAGGCAGGCGATATGCACCTTATACGGCCGGTTTTAATCATAACTTCAGCTACGGGCAGTTAGAGTTAGGGGTAAGGTTTACAGGTTATTTTGGTCATGTTTTCTTAAAAAATGCCGTAACCAATTATCCAACAGATACAGATTTCGCCTATGGCGGCGTTTTAGGCAGACAGGGAGAACTGGCTAATCGTTGGAGGAAACCAGGTGATGAAGCCAATCCTGATGTTATCCCCGGGATAACAGGCGTAAACTTTAACAGCATTAACCGCTACCGTTTTTCAGATGCATTAGTTCGAAATGCCGATAACATCCGTTTACAGCAAATTTCCCTTGCTTACATCGTTCCGCAGCGCTTCCTGCCCCGCAACTTTGTGAAATCTTTGTCGCTTTCGGCAAATGTGCGAAACCTGGGAATTGTTTGGCGCGCAAACAAGGATGGTATCGATCCTGAATTTATCAATACGGGAAATTTTGGTAGCGTAACACCTACGCCAAGTTATGTTTTTGGAATTAATGCAACGCTTTAATCAACATGAAAAATAGATATTCAATTATATTGTTTGCCTTAGCAATTACTTTGGCAAGCTGCAGAAAATATGTGGAGATTGATCAGCTTTCAGTCAAGACACTAAAATATACTTCCGATTACAGGAATACCATGAATAATAATGATGTTCTGGAAGGAACTTATTCTTATCCGATTCTGTCAGGGGATGATATAGAAATCACAGATCCAACAAGGCAAAACTTACTTGGAGACATTTTAGGCAATGTATATACCTGGGCGCCAAAATATACCTCCGATAGCCAAAGCGATGCCGATTGGGATAAGCTGTATAAAACAATTTATGTATGTAATCAGGTTCTGGATGGCGTTTTAACATCTCAGGACGGAACGGAAGCGGAAAAGCAGCGGATCTATGCAGAGGCTTTGGTACACAGGGCTTATACCTATCTGGTGCTGGTAAATACATACGGCAAACAATATAACGCGGCCACCGCATCAACTGATTTAGGGGTTCCGCTTCTTACCACACCAAATTTGTATACGAAACTCAACAGAGCCTCTGTTGCGGATGTTTATAAACAGATATTAGGTGATTTAAGAAAATCAATAAGTCGTTTGCCTTCGGTTGCAGAGTATAATGTACGCCCGGCGAAAGTATCGGGCTATGCCATATTTGCCAAGACCTATTTAAATATGCGCGATTTTAACAATGCAGCTTTATATGCAGATAGCGCCCTGGCCTTGCAAAGCGGCTTACTCGACCTGAAAACTTACGAAAATGCCCCTGGAACTATTCCGGTAAGATTGTTAAATCCTGAGATCATGTTTTCCAAAATTGCAGGCGTGGCATATGCTGCTACTTCTCTAAGTAGTGATTTACTGACTTCTTTGGGAACAACAGACTTACGTTACAAGCTTTTTACTGATGTTGGGAGTCGGTTTAGGGGCCAGTTTAGCGCTTCTTTCACCGGAAGGGCATCCACTAAATACATGATCAATGAGTTTAACAAGCTCAGTAACGGCCCTACTGTGCCTGAGATGATGCTAATTAAAGCAGAATGTCTGGCCAGGAGCGGAAAAACTACAGATGCGATGAGTTTGGTCAATAATTTGAGAATTAAGCGCTTTACAACGGCCAATTATGTTCCGTTAACTGCAGCAAATGCGAGTGATGCACTTCGAATAGTTATTGAAGAGAAAAGAAGGGAGTTTTTTGGAACAGGTATGCGCTGGTTTGACCAGAAGCGTCTGAATCTGGATAACGATTTCGCCATAACAAAGAATCGCAGTTTCAAGGGCGTTAATTACACTTTACAACCCAATAGTAATCTTTACTTATATCCTATCGGAGATAAATACATTCTATTAAACCCCGAATTGCAACAAAACCCTAGATAGAAAATCAATCCATGAAAAGACATTTTTTTAGAAAATGCATGCTACTGCTTTGCCCGTTTTTCGGGCAGCAGTTAGCTGCACAAACGGTAACCTGGCAGCCCGAAATACTAAAGCAAAACCAGAAAATCAGCTTTCAATACCAGCCGAAAGGTGGCGATCTCGAATTTAGTGACGGGCCTAAAGCACTCGCGGCAGTATACAGCGGTAGCAAATGGAATACTGTTCCGGTTCAGTTAGCGAAAAAGAACGAAATGTGGACTGGAAGCTATCAGCTTCCGGAAAATGCCGTATTAATCGCTTTGAAATTTTATCAGGGTGATGACCTTCAGAATCCTGAAGCGATCGACAATCAAAATGGTAAAGGTTATTACCATCATGTTGTGGATACTAAGGGAAAAATAGTTCCGGGTACCTACCTGGCAGAAGCCAGTTTCAAAGCAGGCGCAACAGGCGATTGGACGCTAAACAGCTTTGTTAGTGCTTCTAAGGATCAAAAGATGATTGACTCTTTGCTGCAAAAGGAAGAAAAGCTTTCTAAACGTATACCAAGAACACTTTTGTTTAATTATCTGGATCTCAAACAGCTCACTATGCCCGCTTCTGAGTTCAGCGCAATGGCTGATAATCTGTTAAAAAGTGAACTAAAAAATGGGAATCTTAACGAACAGTTTTTGGCGCAGGCACAACGCTATTACGAAAAGTTGAAAAATGAAAGTGGTTCAGCAGCAGTGAAATCAGTTATTTTGAAAGATTACCCAAAAAGCAGCACGGCCAGGTTTTTAGCCTTCAGAAAATATACGGAGGGAAAATACGGAAAGGATTTCGAAGCAGGTGCTGAAGATTTTCTGAAAGCTTTTCCATATATGGAATGGAAGAAATCTCCAGACAGCCAGGAATTTGTTTACTATACAATATACAGAAATTTAGCAACACAATACTTTGAAGACGGGGAAAATGAAAAATTTTTAGGACTCTTTAAGGATATTGATTTTAAAACTGCAAACGAAATCTACCGCTGGAATATCACGCGTAATCAAATGTCCATGTCAGGTAAAGCCGATTATAAATTACTTTATGAGTTAAGCAAAAAGATTATTCCTTACCTGTTGGAACGCCAGCGTGATCAGTCTTATCTAACCGACTTCGGTAGGGATGCGGTAAAAGCACAGGAAAACGCCGATAAGCAAATGGATAATCGTTTATTTACTCATGTTGCGTTAGCCGTCAACCAAAAAGATTTCGCCGCAGCAAAAAACTTTTTTCAGTACCTATCTAAAGAGGGCACTTATGGTAATGCCGATATGAATGCCATGCATCTTCGTGTATTGAGCGAACTGAAAGATGACCAGGCCATTAAACCTTTGCTTGAAAACAGCGTAGCAGCCAATGCGGTTACTCCTGAAATGTTTGCCAAATTAAAGGAAGTATATAAAAGCGAACACAAAGGCGAGGAAAAAGGCTATGAGCAGTATATTGCTGGTTTAATGCCATCTAACAAGAAAAATGAAATGCGGGCACATGTAATGTCGAACATGGTTAATTATCCGCTCACGCCATTTAGTTTAGAAAATGCCGACGGCAAAATGGTTAATTCTAAAGATTGGGCCGACAAGATTGTGGTGATCGATTTCTGGGCAACCTGGTGCAGACCATGCATTGAAGCTTTCCCTGGTATGCAACTTCTGGTTGACCAGTATGCTAAAGACCCACAAATTGGCATTTACATGATCGGCACGATGCAAACTGGCGATTACAAAGCTAAATCTGTAAACTACGTAAAAAGTCAGGGCTTTCGTTTCAACCTTTTGCATGATGCTATTAGTTCAACAGGAGAGCAAGATCAGGTATTTAAGAGCCTTTTACCACTGTTTAAACAGTCATCTATCCCACGCAAAATCATCGTTAAGAACGGCATAGTGCGCTACAGCTCAGAAGGATATTCCGGTAGTCCGAGTCAGTTAAGCAATGAATTATCTACCGCGATTGAAATATTAAGAGCAGAGAAATAATAAAATGAAGAGAGCGAAAATATTTTGGAGCATCCTTGTGCTATTGATTAGCTATAATGCCCATGCACAAATGAATCCGAAAATAAAATTACAGGATGCACTTAAACTTATTCAGGATAATTATGTAGATCCCGTAAATGACGAGCAGGTTGTAGATGCAGCTATTAAAGCGATGTTAAGCAGCCTCGATCCGCATTCCAGCTACATTAGCCGCGAAGAAATCGAAGCCATGAATGAGCAAATGACCGGCAGTTTTGCCGGTATCGGTATCTCATTTGCGATGGTGGCTGATAGTACCTTTATAACGGGTATCAATCCTGACGGCCCGGCAGCAAGGGCAGGTTTACAGGTAGGCGACCGGATTAGTACGGTTGACGGAGCCTCTATTTTTGGTAGAGGTTTAAGAAACCAGGATGTGATGCGACTGCTTCGTGGCGAAAAAGGGAAGGCCGTTAAGTTAGGCATTATGCGGAAGTTGCAAACCGCACCGCTCGAATTTAATGTAATGAGGGAACAGATCGCTGATCTTTCCATCAATACCAGTTACATGGTCAACAAAAATGTAGGCTACATTTCGCTGGCTATTTTTAGCCAGTCAACCAGAAGGGAAATGGATGCAGCACTAAAGAAGTTAAAAGCTTTAGGCATGACCAAATTAATCCTGGATTTACAATCTAATGGTGGCGGACTTGTTGAAGCTGCTATTGGTGTGGCAGATGAATTTTTAGCCAAGGAAAAACTGGTTTTCTATTCAGTAACCAACTCCGGCGTAAAAGATAATTATATGACTGGAGGTTTTGGCCAGTTTATGACGGGCGATCTGATGGTTTTGATCGATGAGTCAACGGCATCGTCAAGCGAAATATTAACAGGCGCTCTACAGGATTGGGATAGGGCTGTGGTAATTGGCAGACGAAGCTTTGGTAAAGGCATCATGCAAAAAGGCCTTGAATTGAGCGATGGTTCTGTAATCAAATTGACGGCAGCACGTTATTATACGCCATCGGGCAGATCGATTCAAAAATCTTACGCTAAAGGGAAAACAGATTACTTTGAAGATTTTAACAGGCGTATGGCCTCTGGTGAACTTACTGAAGGCGGACACATCAACTTTCCAGATTCTTTAAAACACACAACCCTCTTAAATAAAAGAACAGTTTATGGCGGCGGCGGGATTATGCCCGATAAGTTCATACCAATTGATACGGCAATTTACAGCGCATGGTTAAATAAACTAATGAATAGCGGACGAGTAACCCAGGCGGCTTTCAATTATGTACAACAAAACCGAAAAAACTTAACCGATAAATATGCTGACTTTGATGCTTTTGATCATTCCTTTAACATAGATGAGCAAATGATTGATCAAATCATGACCAGCGCAATTAAGCAAGGGCTTAAACTGCCACCGGTAACGGATAAGGTAGCGAGAAAAACCATTGCTGTAGAATTGAAGGCAGAAATGGCCGATATGCTCTACTTAGGTAAAGGCTACGCGCTTCGGATTCGAAATGAAGCGAGTACTGCTTTTAGTACAGCATTGGATATCTTAAATAACCAAAAGATTTATAACCAGTTCCTGGAAGCTAAACCTTCTAAAAATACAACCGCTCCATCCAAAAGCACGAAAAAATAATCAATAAACCATGAAAAAAACATTATTAGCAGCAACATTAGTGATCAGTGCTTTTGTTGCCTCTGCACAAACAGGCTATGTGATCAAAGGCCAGATCGGCAAATTGGGCAAACCAGCAAAAGCCTTTCTGTTAACTAAACTGGAAGGAAAGGAAAAACTAGATTCAGTAGAACTGGTTAACGGGGCTTTCACATTTAAAGGTTCAGTTCCATCACCAATGGAGGCTACGCTTCGTTTGAAGCACGACAAATCTATCGATACACCCGGAAGACGGATTAAAATTGATGGCATGGCGATCATTTTAGGAAATGAAAACATCACCATTACCGGAAAAGATTCCATTAAAACAGCTACCATTAAAGGCTCAACTTTAACGGATGAAAGTAAAAGAGTTGATGCCCTTTTAGGTCCTATTTATGGAAAACTGGGAGCGCTGGAAAAGGAATTTGCTGATCAGCCAGAAGCTAAAAAACAGGATAAAACCTATATCATGGACCTCGAAAAAAGAGCAAAAGTGATAGAGCAAGAGATTTTTGATGCCAAAATTAACTATGTGAAGCAAAATCCTTCGAAGTATATGGCTTTGATGGCGCTTAATTCAACCTTAGGTCCGGGTTTCGATGCCATAGAGATGGAAAAAATCTTCGCAAATATTTCTCCTGAACTGAAGTCTTCTTTTTTGGGAAAGCAAGTTGCTGAGCGTATCGCACACTTTAAAAAAACACAGGAGGGCGTAGATGCGCAGGATTTTACCCAACCTGATGTTGACGGTAAAATGGTGAAGCTTTCTGATTATAAGGGAAAATATGTGCTGATTGATTTCTGGGCATCATGGTGCGCACCATGCCGGAGAGAGAATCCTAACCTGGTTAAGGTTTATGAGCAATATAAATCAAAAGGGTTTGAAATTTTAGGCGTATCTATGGATAAGGCGGCAGATAAAGCGAAATGGCTTAAAGCCATTACTGATGATAAATTGACCTGGAAACAGGTTGGCGATTTAAAAGGATGGGAAAACGAGGCGGCGGCTAAATATGATGTTAAAGCTATTCCTATGAATTTTTTAATTGATCCGAGTGGAAAAATTATCGCTAAAGAGCTTAGAGGTGCAGCCTTAGAAGCGAAAATCAAAGAAATATTTGACGGACGCACTAAGTAAAAACATCTTATAGGTTAATGATGACTAATGCAGGTTGATGGATGTCGCCTGCATTTTTTGTGCCTTATGCTGTTGGGAATGGATTATAATGTTAAGGCAATTAGGAAAGGTCATTTTTTTGCAGAAACAAGACTTTAGAGATAACAGATTAGGATAAATCGTCATTTCGACCGCATTGGAGAAATCTTTGAACTACTTTTGGTAGCTTAAACCAGCTTTTGATTTAAGTCGGTCATCATCCTGATCCGATAGCTAGCTATCGGATTTATTTCTGGGTCTTTCTTGCTAAAAAGATGCTGAAATGAATTCAGCATGACGAATTGATCTAGTCAGAGTCGGTTATAAAAACAGTTGTTTCATTAAATAATTATCCAGTTCAGGTTAACAGATCAAATCCATAAGGATAGTATGGCAGCTATCAATGCGGTAGTCATAATTACGCTTCCCAATTTTAAAAATGTCCAGGCACTTACTTCCTGTCCCTCTCTTCTTAAAGCCACCAGCCACAGGATGGTTGCCAGCGAACCGGTTATGGAGAGGTTGGGGCCGAGGTCAACACCAATTAATACTGCACTTTTAACCATATCTGGTGTGTGCGCATTTTGCAATACACTACCTGCTATTAATCCGGCAGGTAAATTATTCATTAAATTGCAGGCTACTGCTGTCACCGTACCACTAAGCCACACGGCTGCCGTTTCAGACTGTGCTATCGCACCATTTAGCAACGCACTTAAATGCTGTGTCATCCCGGTTTTATTTAAAGCTTCTACCACTACAAATAAGCCTGCTACTAAAGGAAGCACTGCCCATGATATCCCTTTAATTACACTCACCGGATTTTTTCTTGCACTGGCCAATACAATTGCACTAGTGGCAACACCAGTAATTAAGGTAGGCAATCCAAGTTCAATATTCAAAGCAGAAGCGGCCAATAAAACTACTGCAGTTCCACAGATTCCGATTAAAGCTGTCTTACCGCCACGGCTTAATTCAGGTAAATCAATCTCCGTTATTATTTTTTGTTTAAAACATTCTCGCTGAGAGAGCCGGAGCATAAAATAAGTAACGGTAATGGCACATATGGATGGGATGAGATACAGACCGAGCCAATGCATTAAGGATGGCATATGTGTGCCATAAATCACCAAATTTGCAGGGTTAGAAATGGGCAGCATAAAAGAAGCTGCATTGGCAATGAATGCACAGATTAATAAATAGGGCAGAGGTTTTTCTACTTTAGCTGCTTTAACTGCAGCTGCCACGGCTGGGGTTAGCACAACTGCCGTAGCATCATTGGAAAGGAATGTGGTTACAACCACACCAACCAGATAGATGAGCAAAAATAATTTTCCTGATGATCCCCTGGCCCTTAAAGTGGCATGGGCGGCCAGCCAGTCGAATAGTTTTTCTTCCCGGGCGGTTTCAGCCAGCAACATCATTCCCGTTAGAAATAAATAAACATCTAAACCTTTCGCTATCCCTGAAAAGGCATCAGAAAAGGTAATCAACTGAAATAATAATAATAAGGTAGCTCCAATGATGGCATATACTGCTTCGGTAACTTTAAAAGGCCTGATGATTACACCCGCTATTGCGAGGAAAGAAATAATCCAGATGAGTATGTTGTTCATATTTTATAGCTAAGATATGGGTTTTCCGTTACGGTTAGGCCCAAGTTGTGTACCCATGATCCCGTTTTCGGCCCAGATACCTATCGTATCTGCATCGCTGCCATCTTTAAATTTTTTGGGTAAAATATAATTAGTTGTAGCGGGCTGTATACTCCAAATGCCAGGACGGCCTGTAACATCAGTCGCTTTGATCGTTAAATTAGTTAAAGGTTGCTCTAAAACTTCGACTTTGGCCTTCCATATTCCATCTTTTTCTTCAAAGGTCATATTTTGCCAATCAGATAAACCAGATTTGCATAATACTGATGAGACTTTTCTTGAACCCAGTATTACAGCTGAAGCTTCATATACTTCTTCTATTGTTTGGGTTTTCCTATTCAATAAACGGTAATCAGTTGGCCAGGTAAGCATTATCAATGGAAAAGGTTCTGCCAGTTGTTTAAAACGCCAGCTAACCGCAGATTTATGGACAGTAATGATCGAATAACCAACCGGGCCTTCCTCAATCTGTCCGGTTGATCTGGTCGCTGTAAAAATGGTTTGACCGTTATTGGCGATCTCGTTATAATGCGTGTGTCCCATATCCACCAGCGTAACATCATATTTTTCTAACATCTTATTCAGTGATTGCTGCTCTTCCGTTGATTTTAAATCAGCAGGAAAAACGTGCATAAACAAAAGAATTGTCTCTTCATTAGCCGCAGCCGCAATCAATTCTTTTTCCAGCCATTCTAGTTGTTCCATACCTAGCCTAAAATCAGGACCGCCGCTTCCAAATCCGCAGACATCAATAAACAGGCACCTGTTACCCTTGTGTAATACAGATAGCGGAAGTTTTTGGGTTTGAGGCATTTTATACATATTATCAAGGCTCCCTTGTTCCATATCGTGGTCGCCTGCAATTATATAAACTGGTATGCTTAACATTTTAAGGGCTGTGGCTACTAATTTATATTGCTCTGGTAAACCGTTATCGGCATTGTCGCCAGGTAAAAAGACGAAATCAAGCTGGCCATTCAATTCTGTCTCAATTTGAGCTATAATTGAAAGCAGGTCTATGTAATTCTGTTCTTTGGCTTTAGTAATGTGTAAATCTCCTAAATGAGCGAAGATTAATGGGGCTGAACTCATAAATTATTTTGTATAGCTAATTGTTTTAAAGATCATGTAGACCTCTACTGTGATCATATGACGTGGATTTTTATTCCTATATAATAAAGTTCGTTCATAGCGATCTGTTATATTGAAATGAATGTGGGTTAGCAGGCTTCCTTAATGGTTTTTGCGAAGATGATCCACAATAGGATGGAACCAATGGCAAATGCACCCAGGATCATAAAAGTAGTATTATAACCTATCCCCTCAGCTATCCAGCCTCCAATTGCCGGACTAAATGAAGCACCCAGGCCTTGTACCGTCATTACTGCGCCTTGTCCGATATTTACCCTTCCTGTACCATTTAGTATATGCGCAACCAAGCCAGGAACGGCAACACTTTGCAGGCCCGCTCCAATTCCGTCTAAAATTTGTACGGGGTAAATGCCTATGTGACTGTGCATGTAGGCGGCAAATAAGCCACGTATAGGTAAGGATAGGAAAGAAATGAATAAGACCAACCAGTAACCTCTTTTATCTGCCATCTTCATGGCCAGTAATGATGTACCGATCATGACCAATTGTGCAATGATAATGGTCATGGCCACAAACACGGAAGCGTTACCATGGCCATTGGCAGCAGCGGCGAGTCCATAGAGGGGTAGCATCGCACCGTTACCCAAATGAAAAAAGGCTAATGCGCCTGCCAATACCAATAATGATTTACATTGAAATAATACTTTAAATCCACTGGCTTTTTCATTTTTTTCTCCTTCTTTCATGCCTCTTGCTACATGATCATCAATGGATTTAGCCGGAATCAATAAGACTGAAATAATGGACAATAAACCAAAAAAAGCAGCGAGCAAGAATATGGCCGTGATGCCAAATTTATAACCGAGGTAACCAGAAAGTGCAGAACCGACTACATTGCCTGCGTGGTTGAATGCCTGGTTATAACCATTTTGCTTGTTAAAACCTTTTTGTTTGACTATGCCTAGTGTAATACCGATTATAGCCGGCCCAATAGCCGACCCGGCTATAGCTGTTGCCACTTGCGAAATACTAACCAGCCAAAACTCCTGGGTGAATAAGATTATTCCTGATGCCAGTATGGTGAAGATTGCAGATATAACCACATAAAACCGTTTCCTTTTGGTGGCATCAATTAATGCGCCCGCTGGAATAGTCATGATCATCCCGGCAACTCCACCAATGGTCATCACTGAGCCGATTAGTCCGCTTTTCCAGCCATGTGCTAAAAGGAAGATGCCTAAAAACGGACCTATCCCTGCCTGGAGATCGGCCATGAAAAAATTAAGAGATTGTAAGGGCCAGATAATCCGCTTATCTGTTACGCCTTTAGCTAGTTGTTTGCTCATACGATTTGCTTAACACCATGTGCATCATTATGTTTAAACCCTAAATAAGAACATTTTAATTAAATAACTGTAAATCAGTGTTTTGTGTTGCTGATTTGTGGAATTAATTTTTCTTCATATTAAATTGGTGCAGTACAGGTTTTAGATTAGTGCCAAAAAGCTATGCGCTAATTGGTAAGTCAACTATTGCTTCAAAAGCAAAGTTGCTGCTTTCCACGCGGAAATTTCCATGATGTAAGTGCGTAATCTCTTTAACCAGCCAAAGGCCAATGCCAGCGCCATTTGAATCTATAGCTTCCCTGTGGAAAGCATTTTGGAGGTTTTCGGTTGGGAAACTTTCTTCGCTGATGGTGTTTTTAAAACTTATGGCGATATGATCTTTAAACGTAGACTGCTGCACAGAACAATTGATTGTGGTACCTGGAACAGCATATTTGATTGCATTTTCGACGAGGTTCATCAGTAAGATATTCAGTTTGTCATCATCGGCAACGATTAAAAAAGTTTCGGCATCCTGATCAAAATCAATCTTTGACTTTAAACTTTTTTGCTGCAAAAACGGTTGTAACCTGTTAAATAACCGAAGTATAACCAAAGAAAGATCTATTTGTTGCTTATGCAAGGTAATACCACTACTCTTTAACTGGCTTACCAACAAGAATTCCTGTACTACCTGTTGCAGCCTGTTAATTTCAGCAAGCTGGCTCTTCATCAGGTTTGATAACGCTGGTGTCAATTCAGGTTTCGATAGCTGAACTTCAATTTCGGCACGCATAATGGCTAGGGGAGTTTTTAATTCGTGCGATGCAGAGGCAAAAAAGTTTTGTTGCTGTTGTAAAGATTCATCAATTCTCACCAGCATCATATTTATGGTTTCCGTTAATTCCTGCAGTTCATCATTCGTTTTCTTCACCGGAATAACATCCCTGAGTTTGTGCGCATTGATGAGTTTAGCCGCGTTAATAATACGCTGCACGGGCTGTAATAAATAAAAAGATAAGATATAGGCAATTAAACCGGCAAGCAAAACACTGAGCAAGCTACAGGCAAAAAGCAATAAGAGCAGGTATCGTAAGTTGCTGTCTAAATGATCTGCACTGCGTACTAGCATCAATTCGGCGGGATTATCCTCATTGCTACTCACCACGTAGGCAACCCTCATGCCCAAAGTATCGGTTACGCCCGTTTTTGTGGGGGTACGGATATTTTTAATGATTCCGGGGGATTGAAAAACGACAATGGGTTTTCCCGCTGAATGGTATAATACCCTAATGGAAGTATTATTATCTGGCAAAGGAATAATTGCAGGTAATACTTCGGTTTTATCTAAAAGTGTTTGGGCCCTGGCTATTAAATAAGCATCATTGTCGGATATCATCAGCATCCTGATTTTCCGGTAACAGTAAAGGTTGAAAGATAAACTTAGCAAGATAAAAATCAGGCTGAACGCTACCGTTATTTTTAATTTGATACCGAACTGACGCTTTCCTATTTTCATTTAACCTTGTTTTACGTCACCTTTCAATATATATCCCCGACCAACAACCGTATGGATCAATTCTTCATCGTAACCTCTGTCCATTTTTTTCCGAAGCTGGTAAAGGTGTACTTCTATTACATTGCTACCCGGATCGAAGTTTATATCCCATACTTTTTCGAGGATCTGTGATTTTGTTACCACTTTGTTTTGGTTAGCAAGCAGAAATTCCAAGAGGGCAAATTCACGGTTACTCAGTATAACTGCTTTGCCGGCACGGCTAACTTCCCTGGTTAACAGGTCTACCCTAAGGTCTGCCACCTGTAATTTCAGTGAACCCTGCGCCAATGACCGGCGTTGTACAGAACGGATCCTGGCTAACAATTCATCAAGTTCAAACGGCTTTTTAAGATAATCAATAGCGCCATGGTCAAGCCCGTTTATCACATGTTCTGTATCGTTCAGTGCACTAATGATAATTACCTGGGTTTGATTATTAAAGCTGCGCAGGTTTTTTAGAACCTCCAGGCCATTAAGAGAGGGCAACATCATATCCAATAGGATAAGATCATAATGACCAACCATAGCCATTTCCAACCCTTTGTTGCCATCAGCAACCAGATCACAGACGTGACCTGCCTGCGTAAGGCCGTCGGCAATAAATCCTGCTAACTTTAACTCATCTTCTATCAATAATATTTTCATCTTACCAGGAATGTTTTGTTATCTATCGTAATGCGGAGCACAATATATACTTTGTCATGATTGATGTTAATAAAACCTTGGTCATCCTGCCGCCTTACCGCTTCCAGATGAAAGGTGTTACTTTCTTTAATAAGGTGTGCGATATCATCTACCAGCCCTGGTTTAAAGTGAAATAACAGGTTATTCTTTCTGAGCGCCACAATTCCACCGTATTGGTCTGTGATCAAAACTGGCTTCTCCAGATTAAATTTTTCTGTTTGATGATTTGGAACATCAGGCGGTGGGGGTAAATTATCGAGCGTCTGACTGATGCCTGTTTTATTGTTCTTAATGGCTATTAATTGGTAGCCAACTACCTCATCGCTAGGGTTTAAGCCATAAGTTACCGTAACCGGCTTACCAATAGCACCAATTTTGGTTACCCATGCAGCTGTATGCGGTCGAAAATCAATTGTGATTAAGCCAGATTTTTCTGTTTTCAATTCCAGGGCATTGATATCTAAATGAGGATTGTTCCTATAGCTGGTAACAATCCCGGTAATTACCCTTTGCTTATGCGGCAGTTCCAATTGCGGCCTGTTATGATGAACAACGGGTGGTTTCGGTAATAAAGGTACCGGAGGGTTAATTAACAACCAGATAATGACCAACAGCAAAATAATGATTACGACCAGCAGTGGGCGGTAATTTTTCATCTTTATTGGCTCATATGGTGAGTCATTATCTTGCTCCATTTTCATACAACCTGCAAAATATGCATATATTTTATCAGTTAACAGCGAAGCAGCCAATTAGTTCATACGCACCTTAATTAATTTAAGATTGGAGAGATATTTCGCTCTCCCAATCTAACTGGATTATCTTAACAAATAAGTCTGTCCATTGATCTCGATGGTTTCCGGGTGAATAATGGTTGGTGCGCCAGACTCCAATACTACACCTGATGGAGGTGTGTCTTTAATGCCGGTCACCTTTACTTTATCTCCTGTTTTTAATAAAGGTTGTAACTGTTCAACCGCATGCGGCGGTAAATCTATTTCTACCTTGTTATCGAGGCTAAGCCCACGGATTGCACCGCCCTGATCACGTTTAAAATCATTGATTTTTCCTGTAAATGTTCCAGGCGTTGCACTAACCGGTACAATAGGTGTACTTGGTGGCGTATCCACTATTTGTGTTCCATCAACCGATAAGCTTGCCATCTGGAATACGTTAACGCCATCTGGACCATTATCAGTAAAGCCTTTTACAGTTACCGATTTGCCCTTAGCTGCAGCATTTATTAGTTGTTTACCCAATTGTTCCGGGAATCTGACTGTGATTACCTGGCTGCCATTTTGCAAGGTGAAACGATTATAGATATACCTGTCATTCGTTTGATAGGCAATAACCTTTCCGTTCAGCGAGGTTAAAACTTTTAAACCACCGCCTTCCAAACCACCTCTGTTTCGTCCAGGATGAGGAAGCATTTCTCCAGGGCCACCTGCCGGTGGTGTCGGAGGGTTATCATTTGGGCGTACTTGTGCGAAGGTTACGATACTCATCAGCGCGAAACACGCGGTTATTGCTGTTTTTTTGATTTGACTTTTCATATGCTTTTCTTTTTGATTTTAAATAACTTTATGATTCAAAACTACACTAGCGGTCTGAAGTGGGTATGAAAAGCGAATTAAATTTAGTTCATCTGATTTTTTATTATCCTTCAGATTAAAGGTTAATGCAATTCGAATAGGAGTGTCAGACAGAGACAGCTTATACTATACAAATAAAAATGCGATAGTTACCCTGAATTTTATTCTCGGGAATGCCATATCTGCGGCAGATGGAAACATCTGCCACCACCGCCAGGGTCTTAATAGGAACCAGCAGCCTTCTCGCAATACTCATTTCTCAAGGAAATCCCACAACGTTAAGTTCTCCAGGAGTACAAACTTAGGAAGAATTATATCAGTATCAGATGGAAACATCTGAGACCACGAATAGTTGATTTTTAAACTTCATGTTAAATTAAAAAGTTTAACATGAAGTTTAATAGGGGTTTTCTTAACATTTCGATGCCGTTTTCTTCTGGAATTTAACAATTCAGTATTTTTTACATTATAAATTCCTAACCAGGCAAGCTCATCTTTGTGGCAAATTAGTCATTAGGTTTTGGCCGAAATGAGTTGCCGTTCTGGCTAATGCAAACAAACTATAAATTATTCATTCATGAAAAAAATGTACAAACTGATTTACTTTACCGAGGTATGCAGGCTGCAGGGTTTATTGATTATGCTCATGTTATTCTCTGTAAATGTAATTGCGCAAAATACGCAGAACATCAGCGGTAGAGTTGTTGATGAGACAAACCAGCCAATTCCTGGTGTAACCGTAAGAATAAAAGGTTCTACAGGCGGAACTTCTACCAATCTTGATGGAAACTATAACATTTCGGCAAAATCATCAAACGTTTTAGTTTTTTCCATGCTGGGCAGTATATCAAAGGAAGTATCTGTTGGCAATCAAACGCGGATTAACGTAACGCTTATGCCAGATAATCAAAATTTGAAAGATGTTGTGGTAATCGGTTATGGTACCGCGAATAAAAAAGATGTAACTGGTGCGGTGACTTCAATAAAATCAGAAGAGTTTAATCAGGGCGTTATGGTAAACCCGGCACAACTTTTACAGGGAAAGGTTGCCGGTTTAAATGTAACTAAAAGTGGCGATCCAAATGCTAAGCCATCAACAATATTACGTGGACCTTCTACCTTAAGAGAAGGTGCTGCGCAGGAACCATTTTATGTTATTGATGGCGTTCCAGGGGCTTCGATTGATCTGCTTGCGCCTGCTGACATCGAAAATATTGATATCCTTAAAGACGCTTCTTCCACGGCTATTTATGGTTCAAGGGCAGCAAACGGCGTTATCATCGTAACAACCAAGAGATCTAAAAGCGGGCAAGCCCGTTTATCATACAGTGGATATGCTGCAGTTGAAAAGGTATCCAAAAAGTATGATATGCTTTCGGCACCTGAGTTAAGACAATATCTTGTTGATAATAAGCAGACTTTAAATCCTGTTGATGATGACGGTTCCGACACCAATTGGCAATCGTTGCTCGAAAGAACAGGTTATTCGCAAAACCATAACCTTTCTTACGGAGGGGCAGGTCAATCTTCTGATTATGGGGCGAGTGTAAACTATCTGGATAATAAAGGGATCTTAAAAAACACATCATTAAGAAGAACTGTTGTCAGGGCATACCTTAACGAAAAATTTTTTAACGACCGTTTAAAACTTGGTTTAACAATTACAAACAGCAATTCCAAAAGCTCAGATATTAATCAATCTCAGGCATTACCAAATATGCTTTTCTTTTTGCCAACAGTTAGTCCGTTTAATACTGATGGTACTTATAAAGAAAACTATAACCGTATAGGAAGTGGTACAAGAAATCCTTTATCGATTGTAGACAATAACATTTTTGACAACCTAAACAATAAAACCCTGATTAACGGGATGGTGCAGGTGAATATTATTGATGGCTTGCGGTTTACAGCTAGTATCTCTTCGCAACGGGACCAGAACAGTTACAGCAGTTACCTAAACAGCCAATCTGGTTTAGCCAGGGGTGTTAACGGACAAGCGCAAAAAATTGATATTTTAAATAAAAGCCAGGTATTGGAGGGCTATTTCAATTATGATAAAACCTTTGGCAAGCACAGTTTAAAATTACTTGGCGGTTATTCATGGCAGGAAGACAGGACCAATGATGGTTTTGGTGTAAGAACGCAAAATTTTTCAAATGATAATTTAAGTTACAATAACCTATTTCTTTCTAACCCCAGTTTGTTATCACAAATAGCTTTCAATGATGCGCCTATATCTACTTTAAGATTAATATCATACTACGGCAGGGTTCAGTACAATTATAATGAAAAGTATCTTTTTCAAGCATCGTTAAGAGATGATGGTTCTTCAGCTTTTGGTAAGAATAACCGTTGGGGTTTATTCCCTGCAGTATCTGCCGGATGGAGAATTATTGGCGAGGATTTTATGAAAACTGTTCCGGTAATCAGCGATTTAAAACTACGTGCAGGTTATGGTGTGTCGGGTAACAGTTTAGGCTTTGATGCTTTCTCTTCATTGTTAATTTATGGAACACTTTCGGGAAGCAACAAGTTTTTAAACAATGGCAACATTAGCAATGCAATTGGCCCGGTAAGAAATCCGAATCCGGATTTGAAATGGGAAAGTACGGCAACTACCAACATCGGTTTAGATTTTGGTTTATTTAAGGACAGAATTACAGGTTCAGTTGATTTTTATGTGAAGAAAACTTCTGATTTAATTTACGATCGTTACGAAGTTTCTACAACACAATTTTTCCTGCCAACCATTACAGCCAATGTAGGTAAAATCAAAAATACCGGTGTTGAGTTTTCGTTAAATGCTGTAGCGGTCAAAACTGATAATTTTAAGTGGACAACTTCTCCAAATATCGCACACAACAAAAACGTAGTTGAAACCTTATCTGATGATTTCTATAAAATCGATTTGATCAGGACAGCATCGCTGGGTGGTCAGGGTCAGTCTGGAAATTTCAGTCAAATCATACAACCAGGTTATGCTTTGGGTACTTTTAACTTATGGAATTATGCAGGTAAAAATGCGTCTGGCGTAAGTACTTATATTAATGCTGCTGGCCAAACTATTGCCACGCAACCCTTAACAACGGATGCTAAAATTGCAGGAGATGCACAACCAAAGTTAATTTACGGCTGGGCAAATAGGTTCAATTACAAAAACTGGGATTTAAATTTCCTTGTTCGCGGCGTATTGGGCAATAAAATTTTAAATGCAACCAAAGCATCACTAAATAATCCTGCTGGCGCTAAGAACCAGAATATTCCTCGTTTTACTTTGGGCGAATCTTTTAACGACAATATTGCCTATT
Source organism: Pedobacter sp. PF22-3 (assembly GCF_026239555.1). Taxonomy (GTDB): domain Bacteria; phylum Bacteroidota; class Bacteroidia; order Sphingobacteriales; family Sphingobacteriaceae; genus Pedobacter. Next base: position 161,810 of record NZ_JAPIVP010000006.1, read on the forward strand.
TAATATCTGATCGTTTTATAGAAAGCGGTTCTTACCTGCGTTTAGACAATGCAACGCTAGGTTATACCATCAGACCAAAAAACCCATCTATTAAGGCCATCAGGTTATATGTAACCGCAAACAATTTATTTGTGATTACAAACTACACTGGTATCGACCCTGAAATCAACATTGGAGGCTTAACGCCAGGTATCGATAACAATAATTATTATCCAAAAACAAGAACATTCAGCTTTGGTGTAACTGCATCATTCTAAAAAACACAAAAATGAAAAAGTTTATAATCTTATTTAATATTCTGGCTTGTCTGATGGTATTGGAATCATGCAGCAAGTTAGATGTCGATGTAGAATCTCAGTATGTAAAGGAAAATTTTCCAACTACAAACGCAGATTATTCGGCACTTTTTGGCACCATGTATTCTAATTTATCATCACAGTACGGCGTGCCTTATTGGAGAATGCAGGAACTTTCTACCGATGCGGCTATCCTGCCTGCACGTGATGGGAATTTTGATGATGGGGGCCAGTACCGCCAGTTGCATTACCACACCTGGACAATCGATCATCCAAATGTAAGGGACATTTGGCAGTGGGGCTTCGGCGGTATTAATAATTGCAACCGCTTAATTAACCTTACAACCGAGTCAGTTGCATCTGAAGCTTCAAAAGCAAGCAGTTTAGCGGAAGTAAGAGCAATGCGGGCCTTGTATTATTATTTTATGATGGATTTGTATGGTAATGTACCCATTATCGATACTTTTCCAGTTAACACCCTTCCCGGTAACCAAACCCGTGAAAAGGTATTTGAATTCATAGAAAAAGAACTATTAGCTGTTGTTGCGCAATTACCGGTAAAAGACAATAATAACAGGGTTCTGGTTTATGGAAGACCAACACAGGCTATGGCCTATGCATTGCTTGAGAAAATGTATTTAAATGCTGAGGTTTATACCGGCAAACCAAGGTATGCAGATGCCGTTATCATGGCTGATAACATTTTGAAAAACAGCAATTATAGTCTTGATGCAAAATATAGCGATATTTTCGATGTGAACAACGGTCCATTGGTTAACGAGACCATTTTTGCAATCCCTTATGATCAGCAAATTCCTGGTAATCAAATCACGAGGTTTGGTTTTTACCCGGCTTTAGCAGCAGCTTACGGCATAAATGTTGGTTTCAGTATCTCGATGAGTACTACGCCTGAATATTATAACCGCTTCAATTTGACAAACGATATTCGCAACAGCTTCTGGTTAATTGGTAAGCAATATGCACCGGATGCAAACCGTAAACCTGATTTAACCAAACCTGTTTATGTTGCAGGAACAACAACGCAAATTGAGATTACCCCTGACCTTATTTTAAAACCAGGTAAACCAATGGATTTAGGTAATACGGTTGCTGATCAGGCAAAAGGTGTCCGCTCAGTAAAATACTGGCCAGATCCAAATGCCATTCAGGCTACCAGGTTAAACGGAAACGATATGCCGGTTTTACGTCTTGCCGATGTAATGTTAATGAAAGCCGAAGCCATATTAAGAGGCGCAACAGCAACTACGGTAAATGGCGAATTACAAACACCACTTTTATTGTTAAATAAAATAAGGGCCCGTGCAGGTGCAGAAACGGCTAGCGCAGTAAGTTTGCAGGATTTACTTGATGAGCGTGCACGCGAATTTAGTTGGGAAGCCTGGAGAAGAAACGATCTGATTCGTTTTGGGCAGTTCGAAACAGAATACCCTTTACCAAACGATGTCTTAAAAATGAATAAAGATATCACCAGAAGAATCTACCCGATTCCTGCTAACGAACTAAAGCTTAATAGCAATTTAAAACAGAACCCTGGCTACTAAATTAAAAATATGAAACTGATTACCTGTGTTGGTGTATTGCTGGTATTGCCCGCAATTGCTTTAATTAATAAAAAGGACGATTTGCCAATCAATCAGATACAGGTAATCGGTTCGCATAACAGTTATAAGCAAGCCATCAATCCGGCTTTGTTCAATGTTATAAAATCACAGGATTCGGCAGCTGCCAACAGTCTGGATTATGAACATATTCCTATGCCCGAGCAATTAAATATGGGTTTAAGAAATCTCGAAATCGATGTTTATGCTGATGAGAAAGGTGGTAAATACGCCCATCCCAGAGGTTTTGAACAGGTAAAGGGGCAACCAGAATTCGATAAAGACGGTGAAATGAATAAACCCGGATTTAAGGTATTTCATGTTCCGGATTTAGATTTCAGGTCGTCGGCACTAACTTTTGTAATTGCATTACAGCAATTAAAGGAATGGTCGGAAGCTCATCCAGACCATACGCCTGTTTTTATCACATTAGAAGTTAAAGACGATTCGATAAAACGTAAAGGATTTACACAGCCTGAAATTTTCACCAGTAAAACTTTTGATGAGCTGGATGCGGTAATTATTGAACATTTAGGAAAGGAACATATCATAAATCCTGATATGATTCGAGGTAAATACAACACTTTGGAAGAAGCTGTTCTGGCCAAAAACTGGCCGAAGCTTAGTCAGGCGAAAGGTAAATTCCTTTTTGTTCTGGATGCCAAGGACCGAAAACGCGCTACCTACATTCAGGGGCATCCATCACTTAAAGGCCGTGTACTCTTTGCCAATGCAGAACCAGGAACGCCGGAGGCCGCTTTAATGATCCGGAATAATCCGAAGGATGAACAGATTCCTGAATTGGTAAAGAAAGGCTACATCATTAGAACCAGAGCAGATGCCGATACAAAGCAAGCCAGAAATAATGATTGGAGTGATTTCGAAGCAGCCTGTAAATCGGGCGCCCAAATTATTACAACAGATTATTATAAAAAGAGTAAACACTTTAAATCAGATTATGCCATCAGTTTTGCTGGTGGAAAATACTTTAGAGCCAACCCTTTATTTAAAAATTAAGAATAGGTATGAATAGAAGATCGTTATTAAAAGGAGGTTTATTAACCGGTTTAGGTTTGCCTTTTGTGGGTATGAAAGATGTAATTGCTTCGCCTATAGTTGGACGTAAAAAAGCTAAAAACATCATTATGATGGTGAGTGATGGGATGAGTATCGGAACGCTGAATATGGCCGATATCTATTCTAATCGCATATTCGGCAGAAGCAGTAAATGGTTAGGGCTCTATAGAGATAATAAAGCTGTAAGAGCGCTAATGGATACCGCTTCTGCAAGTTCTTTAGTTACCGATTCTGCCGCAGCCAGTTCATCCTGGGGTGGGGGCATGCGCGTAAGAAACGGTTCGCTAAACGTAGGTATGAATGGTGAAAAGCCACAGCCAATTCTTCAAAAGTTTAAAGAAAAAGGTAAGAAAGTTGGTTGCGTAACCACTGTGCCTATTACCCATGCAACGCCGGCAGGTTTTTGCATCAATATTGATAACCGCGGTGGACAGGATATTATTGCAGAAATGTACTTAGGCCTGAAATTCGATGTGATGATGGGTGGCGGCCATAAATATTTCGGGAAGAAAAGGACAGGTGGAAACGTGATTCCGAAATATTTAACACAGGGCTACAAAGTTGCTGAAAACAGGGCCGAGATGTTAGCCTTAGATAAATCAAAACCAGTTTTGGGTTTGTTTGCAGAAGATGGAATGCCTTACGAGGTGGATAGACTACATGATCAGGAACTCATAAAATCGACACCAACACTGGCAGAGATGACTATGAAAGCGATCGAACTAATGAAAGATCATAAAGATGGTTTTGCTTTACAGGTTGAAGCGGGTAAAGTAGATTGGGCAGCACATTCGAATGATTTGAGCGGTTTAATCTTCGATCAGCTTGCTTTTGATGAAGCTGTAGGAAAAGTAATAGAATTTGCTGAAAAGGATGGCGAAACATTGGTGATCATTACCACAGATCATGGTAATTCGAATCCTGGTTTGTTTTATGCAGATGAAGCCAATAAAAAGTTCGATAGCCTTCAAAACTTCAAACATAGTAATACCTGGCTTTTGGCGCAGCTCAATCAATCCTTTAGCGAACAGAAAATAATTGATCTGATAAAAGAAAATCAAGGTTTTGAAATGAAAGCAGAAGATGTAAAATCTTTATTGGTTCATTTTAAGGATATTGTTCCTGGTCAGCTTTACAACGAATCAAACCTGCCATTTTATGAGTATGGCAAAATTTTGGGTAAATATACCGATGTACAATGGGCAGGAATGAATCATACTGGTGACTACGTGGAATTAACCATGTTTGGTCCGGGTTCAGAAAATTTAAAACCTTTTGTTAAAAATTACGAGCTGCATAACTTTATGCTTAAAGCTGCAGAAATGCCTGAAGCGTTTTTGGTAAAAGCTTGATGATTCAGAAAATTGAAAGGTTGCGGGACATCTTCATTTACGGTTTTCTATTGGAGTCTGTCAATGGTAGAATTCAGTTTTTAGTTAAAAACAAAGAAGTTGGATGACAGGTTTAGAATGAATCGTCATCTCGACCGCAGCGGAGAGATCTTTTAACATAGTTCAAAGATCTCTCCACTACGCGTTGCTCCGGTCGAGATGACGACTTTTCTTTAGAATCTGTCGTAGCTTTATAGAAAGACTTATTAATTGCATTATTGTGCTTCGATCCACTAAACGTGACAATTGTCTGGAGATTCACTGATTATGATACAATCTCATTTTAATCCCAAATTTTAATCAAGCAATGAAAATTCGTTTAATTTTTTTTCAATTATTATTTAGCCTTATTATACTTTTAAATGCTACTGATCTCCAGGCACAGGAAACTACTAATCCTCCGGCAATCGTAAATAAAAATGGTGTTTGGTTAAAGGGCGATCTGCACGTACACTCGAGGCACAGTACAGAATCATCCAACAATTCGATTTCGAAAATTATTAATTTTTCAAAGTCAGTTGGGATGGATTATCTAGCCATAACCGACCATGATAATCATGTTAATGGCGATGTTGCGCACCATACCTGGGCCGATCCGGAATTTAAATCAGATTCGCTGCTTTTGCTTTATGGCGCCGAATGGACAACCACCAGGGGGCATGGAAATGTATTTTCTGATAAGCCGTATGACCATCAACGTTTATATAATATCAGGGATGCCCGCGACGTCAATATTGGGAAAGTTAAGAAATCGTTAGGGATTCATTTGTCGGCAAATCATCCTAGTGGAAAGGATAATTTTGGCTTTTCTTATGATTTGGTTAAATCTATCGAGGTCTGGAATTCGGCTGTTTGGCCGAAGAATGCCAACGCAATAATGATTTGGGATGACATGCTTTCTTCGGGCAGAATGATGACAGGCAGAGGTGGAAGCGATACCCATCATGGTGTGCCCACGGCAGATGAAAAACCGAGCGCAAATACATATCAGGCAGAATTTAATTATGTGGGTACGCCAACAACCTGGGTTTTCGCAAAAGAACGTAGCCTTAAGGCAGTTATAAATGCTTTAGATCATGGAAAAGCTGCTGTTAGTTCCAATCCTTATGCGCCAAGAGTAGAGTTTTATGCTGATTATAATGGTAACGGTAAGTTTGAAATGATGATGGGTGATAATGCCATTTCAAAGGGTAAACCGATAAAGTTTCAGGTGCAATTGATTGGCAATAAATTACCTGCAGCGCAATATACTGTTACCGTAATCAAGAATGGCGCAAAGCTGAACAGCTTTCAGGTTAGCGGTCAGGTTCCTGCTTTTCAGTTTACCGATACACCAGATTTAAAAGGCCGCACCTATTACCGCGTTACGGTAGAAGGTAAAAATACTGATTACCCTCAAGTGCCAAAATCTGCAGCGTTAAGCGAAAAAATGGTGGCGCTATCTAATCCGATCTACTTTAATTTTGATTCTAAATTTTAATTATAGCCAGTGTTAGATGGAAACATCTGACACCACGAATAGATACCTAATAAATGTCGTCATTGCGAGGAGGAACGACGAAGCAATCTTTCCTGCTAGCGATCCTTGCGCTAAAGATTGCTTCTTGAAATCAGGGCAGACTTTCTGCTGAAAAGTATTCTCGCAATTGACGATTTCTCAAGGATATCCATAACGTTAAGTTCTCTAGTAGTACAAATTGCGGGAGAATTATCCCATTGTCAGATGGAAACATCTGACACCACAAATAAAATCGGGGCAGATTGCCGGCTGAAAAGTATTCTCGCAATTGACGATTTCTCGAAGATATTGATAACATTAAGCTTTCCAGAAGTACAGATTTTGGGAGAAATATATCAGTGTCAGATAGAAACACCTGACACCACGAATAGCTGAGACAATCATGGTTCTCAGGATTGCAATTCTATATTTATAACACAGCCTCCATTTTTTTTAGCATCAGAATTATAGATTAGATTTTTAGAATCATCAAAGCAAAATGCCATAAATATCAGCATTTTAATATATCGCCGGGTTTGGCTTTATGTTCGTAGTTTTGGATTCAATTTTTTTTATAATTTTACTGGCTATGAGCAACCAACCCAATCATACTGATGAAGAACTGATCGTAATGTTGAGGGAGGACGAAGTGGTTGCTTTCAAGAAAATTTATACAAAGTATTGGTATGATTTGTATCTCATCACTAATAAAAGATTAAGGTCTAAAGAAGCTGCAGAAGAGATTATCCAGAATTTCTTCACCACATTCTGGCTCAATCGGGAAAAAATAAATATCACAGGCTCTTTAAAGGCTTATCTCCATTCCGCTATCCGCTATTCAATTATTGATTATCTGGCTAAAGAGGCCACAAGGAACAATTACCTCGAACTGCTTTCATTTAGTTATCAGGAGGCTACGAATACCACTGAAGAAACCATATTTATAAAAGAGCTGGAAAAAGGAATCAACGGCGTGATTTCGAAGTTGCCTGCCAAATGCAGAAGGGTATTTGAACTCAGTAGGAAAGAGCATAAATCAAATAAGGAAATTGCCGAATTGCTGGGACTTTCTGAAAAGACCGTAGAAAACCATATTACCAATGCCTTAAAACACTTTAGGGTACATTACAAGGTGATTTTGATTGCTTCTGGTTTTGCCTGGTTACTGCGGTAAAGCCTTGCGCTTCAATAAAAGTATTTTAGTATTAGGAAATGAGCGGTTAATGGTGTGAGCGGCCTGTAGTCCCGCTATCGCTTATAGTCCTCGCTGCGCTCCGGGCTATTCCGCTTTATCGGGTTTAGAAACAAAGGTTTGTGCGCCATACCACCTCCTAAGATGAAACACTGCATCGACTCTATTTAGCCCCGGTTGCAGCGATACCCTGCAGCAACGAGGTACGAGGCAGCGAAGCGTATAAGCGAAAAACGGGAAGAAACTTTGTGTGTAGCACAGGCGCTGCGCTCCAATAAATATGTTGAGGAAAGAAGCAATCTTCAAGCTAACGATTCTTGACTTAAAGATTGTTTTAAATTTTTTTTATTTTTTTTTTGGGGGCAAGACCTGGGTTTCCCGACTATACTATTAACGAACCAAATATAACTACATACCAACATGGGCAGATCAATACCCGTTTCCTTACTTAAAAAATATCTTTCTGGTGATTGCACGGTTGCTGAGGTAAAAGAAGTAGACCAATGGTTTGACAGTATGGATGCGGTACCTGAAGATCTTGTTGGCCTTTCTGATGACCAGCGCAAGCTCGTGGAAGATAAAATTTTTGAACGCATTCTGCTCCATATCGAAACTAAAGAACAACAAAAGATCACATCAATTCCCAAAAAATCGATACGTCTACATCCAATATTATGGGCGGCAGCATCAATCGCTCTGGTTCTGGCTGCGGTGTTAATCTGGAGATACAATGCGCAGCTTAACCTACAAAATCAAAATGCAAAACTACAGCATTCCGTTCATATAAAGCCAGGTGGCAATAGAGCGGTTTTAACATTGGGCGATGGATCATCTGTGGTATTAACCGAAGCCAAAATTGGTGCACTGGCCGACCAGCAAAATGTGAGCGTGGTAAAAACAGCTGAAGGCGAACTCAGCTATAAAATGCATACGGGATCTGCATCTGCTAAAATAAGTTATAATAAGATTGCCACACCGCTTGGTGGCAAATACAGCGTTGTTTTGCCTGATGGTACTAAAGCCTGGTTAAACGCGAAATCGAGCTTAAGGTTTCCAACTGCTTTTACGGGTGCTGAAAGAGTGGTGCAGATGACAGGCGAAGTATATTTCGAAGTAGCTAAGAATCCCAAACAACCCTTTAAGGTACAATCTGGAGGAACGGAAATTAAGGTGTTAGGTACCCATTTTAACGTAATGGCTTACGGCGATGAGGCCGAGCAGAAAACAACGTTAATTGAAGGCAGTATCCACTTATCATCGGGTAAATTTTCTCAGCTATTAAAGCCTGGACAACAAGCATTGGTAGATCCTTCTGGTATAAAGTTAAATAACAATTGCGATTTGGAAGCGGTGATGGCCTGGAAAAACGACCTTTTTATCTTCAAGGATATGGAGATCAAAGAAATTGCCAGGCAATTGGTTAGGTGGTATGATATCCAGGTCGTATTTAAAGGAACGCCTTCAAAAATATCATATACCGGAACCATACCTAAAGACGTAGAACTTTCAGAGTTGTTGAGCATGCTTCAATTTACAGGATTGAAATATGAATTGAACGGACATACGCTAACTATCATCGATTAAAGAGATTAATCGATAAACAATAAATTTTAACCAAATAAATTATTTTACATGAGAAACTATTACAACACTGCATAATGTAAAGGCGTAACCATGCTTTTTAAGAAAAAACCGGATAGTGTTCGCTGCACATCCGGTTACTGTAAAGGTTACTTACAATCCGATTTAGACAACATTATAATTTAACCAAAACTCCATAAAGATATGAATTTATTTTTTAGGATCAGGCAGGTATTGCGCCGTGATTCTTACCAAATCTTACTAACAATGAGACTCGTAGTGCTTTTTTTTACGCTCACCCTAATGCAGGTTAGCGCTAGCAGCTTCAGTCAGAATCTAACCCTTAAAGAGAATAATTCTGACGTCATTTCCATCTTAAAGCAAATCGAAAAACAGAGTGGTTATCACTTGCTTTTCAGACGTGCTGATATAGACGATAAATATAAAATAAACATTAATGTAACAAATATGCCTCTTGAGCAGGTAATGGGCATAGTGTTGAAAAATACCAACCTCGATTTCAAAATCATTAAGAAAACCATTGTTCTTAAAAAGAATGCCTATTCGCTATTTACAACCATTTCTGTTCGTGATATAGAAATTTCTGGTACGGTGAGCGACGAAAAAGGCGTAACGCTGCCCGGGGTAGTTGTTAATATAAAGGGCACAAAACAATCAACTGTAACCGATATCAATGGTAAGTTTAAGATTTCGCTGCCTTCAGGATCAACCACCCTTGTTTTTTCTTTTGTTGGGATGGAACCCCAGGAGGTTAATCCTGGCAACAAAAGTATGCTAAATGTGGTACTTAAGGCACAAACTACATCACTTTCTGATGTGGTGGTGATTGGTTACGGCACACAAAAACGTACAGATCTTAATGGATCTATTTCGTCGGTAAAGGCGGCCGATATTGCTAATGTACCTCAAACCAGTATTGATCAGATGCTGCAGGGTAGGGCTTCAGGTTTAACAATTTCGCAAAATTCTGGTGCGCCTGGTAGCAATACATCTGTACGGGTACGTGGCGTAACTTCTTTAAGCGGTAGTAATGAGCCTCTATATGTAATAGATGGTGTGCCAATTTCTGGCGATGCAGGCAATCAGAGTACCAGTGGAAGATCTCCATTACAGGCTTCATCTTCCAATGCCAATTCGCAAACTACCGTGAGTCCGTTGTCTTTGATCAATCCAAATGATATTGAGTCGATTGATGTATTAAAAGATGCATCTGCAACAGCAATATATGGAAACCGGGCTTCAAACGGTGTGATTATCATCACCACTAAAAGGGGCAGAAGCGGTAATTCATCTATAAATTATGATGGCTATTATGGCTTCCAGCGTGTGGCAAAATACATGGATGTGATGAATCTTCGCCAGTATGCGACACTTCAAAACTCTCTGGGCGATATTTATGGTACTGGTAGAAGGGTTGAATTTGCAGATCCTTCAATATTGGGAGAAGGTACTAACTGGCAAAAAGAAATATTTAGAACTGCACCACAAGAAAGTCATCAGGTAGCTGTTTCTGGTGGAAAAGAGGGCTTAACCTATTACATTTCTGGTGGATATCTTGGTCAGGATGGTACCGTTATCGGCTCCGATTTTCGCCGCTATAGCCTTCGGGTAAATGCTGATGCCCAGGTGAAAGAATGGTTTAAACTCGGTATTACCTTAACCGGAAGCCGATCTGCAGAAAATGTAGTGACCAGTGATAATAACGGTATTATTTACAATGCTTTATTGCAGGCGCCTGATTTAGCAGTAACCAACCTTGATGGTTCGTATACTGGTCCTCCTGTGTCTGATCCATTAGCTGCCGCAGCGGCATTAAATCCAGTGGCCCAGGCCCAGCAAATCAAAAATAAACTGAACAGGACTAATATTAACACCAATATTTATAACGAGATTAAGTTTCTTAAACCATTATCGCTAAGATCAGAACTTGGAGGTGATTTTAATTTCTCAGATAATAATGTATTTACGCCGAGTTATTCATGGGGCCGTTTTACCAATCCTACTGCCTCTTTAAAGGAAAGATATCAGCAAAGTACATTTTTGATCTGGAAAGAATACCTTAATTATAACCAGACTTTTGGTGAAAAGCATAACCTAAGCGCTATTTTGGGTTACGAGGTTCAGCAGTCAAACTGGAGAGGGATTGAAGGAACACGCCAGGGATTTTATAGTAACGATGTACAATCATTGAATTTAGGCCAGGCCATAACGGCTACCAATGATGAATATATTGGTACACAACGCCAGGAATCAATTTATGCGCGTGCCATTTATACCTACAATTCTAAATATAGCCTTACTTCTACAATCAGAAGAGACAAGACTTCTAAGTTCGCTGAAGGATCACAATCAGGTTATTTCCCATCCTTTGCGGCCTCTTGGAAATTGTCTGAAGAACCGTTTATGAAGGGGATCAATAAGGTAGTAAACACGCTTAAGATCCGTTTGGGTTATGGAGAGGTGGGCAACCAGGATGTTCCAAATTATTTATATAGTTCTTTGTTAAGATCTTCACAAACAGGTTTGGGAACTGGTTTTCTTGCCGGACGGATTGACAACAAATCGTTAAAATGGCAAACTTCCATCCAATACAATGGTGGTGTTGATATGAGCTTTCTAAACGGTAGGATTAGCACGAGTATAGATGTTTACAAAAAAACATCAAAAGACTTTTTATTCCAGCTTACGCTTCCAGGCTATTTAGTGGGTGGTCCTGATTATTTGGGCGGTATTAACCCTCCGTATGTAAATCTTGGAAAAATTGACAACGTAGGTTTTGATTTGAACATCAACTCGCGCAATTTTGAAAAGGGCGATTTCAAATGGAATACAAGTGTAGTGCTATCGCATTATAATAATGAAGTTAAAGCGCTTGGTAACGGTCTTACCGAACTCTTCGGAACAGTAACCAACGCTTACCTGCAAACTCCGGTTACCCGTACCGTGGTAGGCAGATCGGTAGGTGAATTTTATGGTTATAAAGTAAAGGGAATATTCAAAACACAAGATCAACTTCAATCTGCTCCGGTTCAATTTGGCCGAGGCATTGCCAACAACAGCAGCAGCACCTGGCTGGGCGATGTGCAATATGAAGATGTAAACGGTGATGGCGTAATAAACGAAAAAGACCGTACAGCGATCGGAAATCCAAATCCTAAATTTACCTATGGTATTACCAATACTTTTAGTTATAAAGCTTTTGATTTTACCTTATTCCTGAACGGATCTTACGGCTCCAAAATTATGAACCTGTTAAACAATACCATGGGTAACCTGGCGGCTGTATATCAGAATCAATATGCGGCATATAGCAATTTCTGGTCACCACAAAATCCAGATTCCAATATTCCTGCACCTAAAATCGGTATTGATAATCCCAATCTGTTTGTATCTGACCGTTATGTGGAAAGCGGATCTTTTTTACGCATCCAGAATGTTAGTTTGGGATACAGAGTGCCTGCTTCATGGATCAGGAAATTTAAATTCTCAAATTTAAAAGTGTACTCAAGCGTACAAAACCTTTACACCTTTACAAAATATAAGGGTTATGATCCGGAAATCGGGGCGATGAACCAGAGTGCCATTTTAAATAATATCGACCTGGGAAGATATCCAATTGCCAGGACCATCACTTTTGGGATAAATGCACAATTTTAGTGACCTACAATTATTGAACAAAATGAAATCATATTTAATATACAGCTTTATTTTTATAGCCTTTGTTAGCGCAGGCTGTAAAAAAGAATTTTTTAATATTCCTCCACAGGATTCACTTAGTGCTGATAATTTTTACCAAAACACCGAACAGGTTCAGGCCAGTACCATTGCCCTGTACAACTCTCCATGGTTCGATTGGAATGCAAAAGCTTCCTGGTGTATTTCAGAATTATTAAGCGGCAATGCGCACACTTATTCTCCGGATGTGATCAACTTTGGAAATTTTTCTGTAACAGGAGATAATACCCAATTGGCATCAGCCTGGAATTCGCTATATAGTGTAATTGCACAATCTAATGCGTTAATTAATAATCTGAAAGCCAAGGTGCCAGCCAGCGTGCCTGCACCAATCGTTAATAATGCAATTGGCGAAGCCAGATTTATGCGGGCTATGGCTTATTTCTATTTGGTAAGAACGTGGGGAAACGTGCCTATTATTGAAAACAGCCTGGATTATGTGAGCAATTATCAGATTAATACCAATCCGGTAACTGACGTTTACAAATTCATGATCAACGACCTCAAATTTGCGGAAGAGAATTGTGATAAAATGATCAGAACGGGTTCTGTTTCTCAGGGTAAAGTATCCAGCGGATCAGCATCTGCATTATTGGCTAAAGTTTATTTGTACATGCGCGATTATGCCAATGCCCGGTTAAAAGCCGAACAGGTGATCAACAGTGGCGAATTTAAATTGTATGGAGTAGATATTTCGGGCAAAACTTACGCTGACTTGTTTAAAACAGCTAATAATAATAACGAGGAAAGTGTTGCCGCTATTCAATGGTTGGGCGGATCCTCATATGGACATGGTAATGCACTACAATCTTTCCTTGCATTTAATTCTGAAATTACGGGTACTGGTGATGGTTATGGAAGCGTTACACCTTCTATCGATTTGCTTACCGCTTTCGAGCCCGGCGATTTAAGGAGAAAGCCAACGGTGATGATGCAGGGAGATGTTTACCCTGAAATTAACCAGGCCAAAGGAGGTTACACTTTACCTGCCGGAGCGGTTGCCCAGGGGATGCCGGCATTTATTAAAAAATATGTTGTGGGCACACCTGCAGATAATGGCGGTAAAGGTGCAGCATTTTCGACAGGTAATAATACATATTTAATGCGTTATGCCGATGTATTGTTAATTGAAGCTGAGGCAGTGCTTGCAGGTGCTGATCGTACTGCTGATGATGCAGCGCTTGTACCTTTTAACAAAATCAGAAAAAGGGCAGGACTCATTCCCAAAACTTCGATCACTATCCAGGATATTTACCAGGAACGCCGTATGGAATTCGTTTTTGAGGCAGATTATTGGTTTGATCTGGGTAGGTTAGATGGTTTTAATGTGACCTCACATCCTAAAGCAATTGCCATTATTTCCAATCAGGAAAGAGGAATTTACAGCAATACCACACCTGTTGTAATCTGGGGACAAAAATATACCCCAACCGATGCCAATTTCCGTTTGCCTTATCCTACAACAGAAACCATTCTAAATCCAAAATTACTATTGGCTCCAGTGCCTTACAATTTTAAATAAGCTAATATGAAAACGTTATATAAAAATATTATAGCCCTTTATCTGATTGGCATATTTTGCATGCTGATCTTTGCCACCTCTTGCAAAAAGGAAAAAGAAGGACAGGGCGCACCAAGTATTACCCGGGTTCGTACATTAGTTAGGCCAGGAGATACTAAAGTTACGCCACTAGATTCAACAGTTACTGCTGGCGATGTTGGTGTAACTTATGTTATTGAAGGGGTAAATTTGAAGTCAACTAACAAAGTAGAATTCAATGGGGCATCAGCTTATCTTAATACTGCACTTTTTAGTGATAACAGCATTATCGTGATGATCCCGACAACCGCTACCTGGATCAATCAAACAGGAAAATTAACATTGACCAATTCATATGGTAGTACTTCCTTTAACTTTAGCATTAAACAACCTGCTCCTGCAATTAGTGATCTGAGTCAGTTTACTGGTAACCCTGGTGATGTAGTTACCATTACCGGCTTACGTTTTGATCAGGTATCAAGCGTTAAATTCGGTACAACAGAAGCTAATGTAGTCTCTTCAACGAGCACTGAACTGAAGGTAACTGTTCCAACAGGTGCGCTGGGTGCAGTAAGTGTTACCACTCCAGGTGGTACGGGTACTGGTCCATATGTATCTTATGATGGCGTTGTGGTTCCGATACTGTTGCCATTTGGATTCAGGCATTTATTTTATGATGATCAGATAACAGCGGGTTACGATTTCAATTTTGGAGGTGCTAATGCAGATGTGAATAATACCGAGATAGTAAAACGCGGTAACCATTCAATCAAACTTACCTATACTGGAAATTATGCAGGATATGCCGTTGGCAGTAACACGCCTGTTGATTTAAGTGATAAAACCTATGTTAAGTTTTCTATTTATGGTACAACAGGTACTGAAGGTAAAGTGGTAAAGGTTGCATTAGGTGATTTTGACAACCGTAATGTAAGTGTTGTACTGCATGCAGGCAAGTGGACAAACTATGTGGTTCCAATAGATCGTTTTCAGAACGCTAGTCAGCCGGGCAAACCTACAAGTTTAAACTGGATCGGTTTTCAGGAGTTGAGTGGCAACGCTCCAGAAACGATTTACATTGATGATATTGGGGTGTATTAATTTTAATTAAAGCAAATATTTCCGTTTAGTGAGATTGTATTATAAATAAAGTTGTTCTAACTTTTATTAAAGTCCAGAAAACCTTTATGTTGATATAATATATGCTAAATATCGTCATTGCGAGGCACGAAGCAATCTTTTTCGCCAGTAAATCGCTGCCATAAAGATTACTTCGTCGGCTGAAAAAGCCTTCTCGCAATGACGATCTTACTACGAAAATCCATACTGCAAATACGCTCCAGACTCCCTCCAGATTTGTAATTTTAAAATCATTGATAATGAAATTGATAAAATATATCCTTGCCGGCATCATCATGCTGGTAGCTGGTTCTACTGTTTTTGCACAAAAAAACCTGGTGCTTAACGGTGGTTTTGAAAATGAGTTAGAAGGCTGGGTTGATTATTCGGCAAAAGTAACGCCATACATGTATAGTGCCGGGAAAATGAGCGCCGCGCTATTTTCTTCAGATTCTTCTAAATGGATGGGTATGCATCAGGTTGTTTCTTTACCAAAAAATACCCAATACATGCTGATGAGCGCTAAAATTAAGGCAGATGGTGTGAGTACCGGAAAAAACGCCTGGAATGGTGCATTATTTCTTTTCGAAATGCTTAATAAACAGGAAGCTAAAATAGGCGAGGGAATCAACATTGCTTCAGTTACCGGAGATGAAGATTGGAAGTTATATGAAAAAGCCTACATCATTCCACCAGGTGTTACGAAAATTAAATTTTTATTTGCATTGGGCTATGTTACGGGCACCATGTTCGTAGATGAGGTGAGTTTGAAAGTGCTCACTCAATCTGAGTTTGAAAAATATTTATGATGAATGGCATGGTATATAGGTTTTTTTTAATCGGGTTATTGTTGCTTACAACTGTGGTAAATGCGCAGCAAATGGCAGCTCCGGAGATTGTGCTGAACCAGTGTGGTTATTATCCAAAGCTAGAAAAAAGTGCAGTTTTACTCCATCCGGTTTCAGAAAGTAAGTTCGAATTGTTATCTATGCCAGGGCGAAAGGCAGTGTACACAGGCGTACTATCGGAGCCAAAAACTACCGGCTATTCAAAAATTACAACGAGAATAGCAGATTTTAGTACTTTCGATCAACCAGGCGAATATATCATCCGAGTTGCTGGAGTTCCTGATTCTCCTGTTTTTAAGATTGCAGATGGTGTGCACCAAGATTTAGCATTGGCCGCATTAAAAGCATTTTATTACCAGCGTGCTTCATTTACGCTGGATGTGAACTATGCAGGGAAATGGAATCGTGCTGCCGAGCATCCTGATACATCGGTTTATATTCATCCATCGGCGGCTTCTAAAAACCGTAAGGTTGATAGTAAGATTAACGTTTCTGGCGGATGGTACGATGCCGGAGACTACAATAAATATGTGGTGAATAGTGGTATCTCTACCTCAACCTTACTTTCTGCTTATGAAGATTTTTCTGAATATTTCCTTGGCCAGGAGGTGCATATCCCACATGCAAAAAACAAAGTTCCGGATGTTTTAACAGAGGCGGTTTATAATTTGCGATGGATGCTTAAAATGCAGGATCCTGGCGATGGCGGAGTTTATCATAAATGTACAAACCTGGATTTCGACGGTATGGTAATGCCAGATAAAGCCTTATCAAAACGTTACGTGGTGGCGAAAGGTACTGCAGCTACACTTAATTTAGCGGCTGTTGCCGCACAGGCTTATCGCATTTTTAAACATTTTCCAGAACAATATCCCGGATTGGCAGATAGTTGCCTGTTAGCATCCAGGAATGCCTGGCGTTGGGCGTTAAATAATCCAAACGTTGCTTACGATCAGGATGTACTCAACAAAACGTACGACCTTAAAGTAACCACAGGAGCTTACGGAGATAAGGACTTTGAAGATGAATGGATCTGGGCTTCGGCAGAACTTTTGGCATCAACAGGAGAACAAGCATATTTTGATGCTTTTTTTTCCCGTTTAAATGCGCCGGTAAGCTTGCCTAGTTGGAGTAATGTGGGCATACTCGGGTATTATACGTTGATTAGATGCGAGGGGCAGCTTCCTGAGCATTACAAAAGTGTAACCAGTATTTTGAAGAAGAAAATACTTACACTTGCTGATCGCTACTTAGCTGCCTTTAAAACAGGCCCATATCATACCGTGATCGGCGCCTCGATTTACGACTTTGCATGGGGAAGTAATTCATCAGCGATGAATCAAAGCATATTACTAATTAATGCTTATTTATTTTCCAAAAAGGATGCTTATCTCGATGCTGCGGTGAGTAACCTGGATTACGTTTTGGGTAAAAATGCCACCGGTTATTCTTTTGTAACAGGTATTGGTTACAAATCACCGCTGCACCCACATCATCGCTTATCTTTCGCAGATGGTATTGTTGAACCTATTCCAGGCTTGCTGGTTGGTGGGCCGAACCGGGAGAAACAAGATGGATTAAAATATGAGTCCGAGCCGGAATTATCATACCTGGATGATGTAAAATCTTATGCAAGTAATGAAATTGCCATCAATTGGAATGCCCCGTTGGTTTATGTAGCGAACGCAATGGAGTATCTTGAAAAGGGAAAAAAATAGGGATTAAATGGCTGCCTTAGATAGACCCCAATAGAATAATCGTCATCACGACCAGAGCAACGCGGAGTGGAGAGATCTTTGGACTATATAAAAAGATTTCTCCACTGCGGTTGAAATGACTTACCTTAATCTGTCGGCGATTTGGTAATTTTTGACCAGATGAGTTTTTAATGCATTAGCCTATAGTACCAAGCGGAATACTGAATGAAAATGTACTGCCTTTCCCAAATTCACTTTCTACCCATATCTTACCCTGATGGCGGGTTACAATTTCAGCACAGAGATATAAACCTATTCCGAAACCAGCTATGGTACTGTCATTTTCAACCCTGTAATACCGATCGAAAAGTTTTTGTTGATGCTCGGGCTTAATGCCAATGCCTTTATCAATAATACTAATAGTAATATGGCTTTGATCAACTACGTATTGTATGTTAACCTCGCTTCCTAAATCAGAATATTTAATGGCATTACCAATCAGGTTTTGGAGTACCTGGTTTAATTTATTGCGGTCGGCATAAACCATTACCTCATCGGCGAGGCGGAGTTTTACATCATAACCTTTGGTTAACGTCAAGGTTTCCTCACAAATCTCTTTTAATAAGCCTGTAATTTCAAATTGTTGTTTGTGAATAGCTATTTTACCTGATTCCAAACGGGAAACATTTAAAAAACCATCGATCATTCGGGTCATCCGCTTCACCTGGTTTAGCGATTTATCAATTGTGGCAAGCATCCTGTCCTCACTTTGCAAACGGGCATGATGTTGCAAAAGTTGGAGGTAACCATTTATCGAGGTAAGCGGTGTTTTTAGCTCATGGCTCGCCATACCAATAAAATCATTTTTGCGCTGTTCATCTTCTTTTTGCTCAGTAATATCCAGCACCGAACCTATAAATCGCAGCGGTTTATCGTTGGCATCAAAATAAACCTGTCCTTTGGCTCTGATCCATCTCAGGCGTTTATCTTCAGACCCAATAGTTCTATATTTTACATCATAAATGCCATTACTGGCCTGTTTGTCGAAAACGTAAGCTAAAACCGCATTTATCCGATCTAAATCTTCCGGATGAAGGTTCTGTAAAAAATCCCGCTCGAAATCAACTTCGTTTGAATGGCTTATCCCGAATAACAGCCTGCACCGATCATCCCATTGTAAATGGCCAGTAACCATATCCATATCAAAAGTGCCTAGTTGAGCGGCTTCTTTCGATAACCTGATCTGTTCATAAGCCTTTAGAAGTTTTTCTTTTGAAGTAACATGCTCGGTAATGTCGGTGGCTGTTTGCATCAACCCAATTACCTTTCCATTTATTTTCAAAGGGGTATAGGTCAGGTCGTAATAGCCTAATGTTGGTTCGCCATTTTTGATCAGTGATATGCCAACACCGGGCACATGATGCGTGAGCCCCGAACGGTAGGCGTAAAACAGTTCATCTGTTACGGGTTGTCCAACCAATTCGGGAATAGCCTCAAACCAGGGCTTTCCCAAAACGGAGCTATCTCTACCAATTAAATGGAGCATGGCATTATTAATCACATCAAACACCATGTCTTCACCCTTAGTAATCAACATAGGAACAGGAGAGGATCGAACCATATTTTTAAACCATTCACGGCTTGCTTCCAGTTGTGTCCAGGTTTCTCCCAAAGTTTGCTGTTTCCCTTCCGCTTTGCTCTTTTGAACATCATCTTGAGCAATGGGTAAAGGCTCATATTTTATCTCCAGGCTTTCTTCTGTAACTTGTACATATTCTATAGTAGGCTGCTTTACCGTATGTTCCATTGCTGACGGCATTTCTTTCTCAATCTCCTGGTATGCTACGTTTGGGCTAGTAACAGATGCATCCTGTTCCCCTGGCGGCATCGCTTTACCAATTAACCAAATGGCAATTTTAAGTTTACCCGTTGCCTCAACTAATCTACTGGCAAAATAACTATAATTTGAAAATGGGGCTATGCTGCTTTCTAAATCAGGAATCTGTACGGGTATGGTATCATGGTTTGAAGTATTTTTCAACTGCAGCAAGAAATCAGAGGTGGCTGAAAATAGGCTTTGGCCAAAAATGTCATGAAAATTCAGTTTCAAAATTTCGTCCAGACTTTGATTTATTACAGCTAAAAACCGGGCATTTGCATATTCCAATTGCAGTGAATCGGGATCAATAACGAAGATCGGTATCGGCGCAAGTGAAATAAAATCGGAAGTGTTGGTTGTAGCTAGCATTGATTATATCCCGTTAAATACAAAAGTAATAATTTTGATGAGTTACCAGTTTACCAGAGTTACAAGATTTTTTAAATCTTTAGCGCCTATTTAAAAAATTAATAAAATTATCAAGTATGTCATTCTGAGCAGAGTCGAAGACCATTTCAACACCTTAATAAAGCAATCCATTACACTCAGCGCGATAGCAAAAGCGATGTAATATTTACTATAAAATTTAAAAAGGCTATTAATTGTTTGTTTTAGCTTTAAGTGAATAATAGCGTTACCAATAAAAGATATTGCTGTAATTGGTTAGCCAGCAATTTACAATTAATTAATGCTAATTACAGGGACCATTTTGCTCATCCATGCGTTTTAAAATAGAAGATAAAATAATATTATATACCACATAAGCTACAAATACAAAGAAGCCAAGCTGTAGCGCAGAATTATTTACCGTTACTACTTTAAGTGCCTCGGTATCGATATTAAGCCCCGATAGCTGGCTTTTTAAGATCCCGTTAAGACCAATATAGGTCATGGCTATCCCAACTACCATCACATCGGCCATGTCCCACTTGCTTAGGTCAAAGGCTAGAAAACGGATAAATTTCGAATTTCCCAACAATGTACTGCATGATACGAGCAGTCCCCGGGCAATAAGACGTAATAAAGGCAGTATTACCACAAAGAGCATTAGCAGTATGCCTACCAATACGGCATCTGGTTTAGGCTGTTCTACCAGGGTGCCAATAATACCCAATATACTTTGGCTTTGAAAAAAGAGTACCTGATTGGTAAAAACAAGTTTTTCCCCAAGCAAGGCAAATTCAAGTGTCTTAATTCGGGCATCTACCTCAATAATAGGAGAAGATACACCTACTGCAAGTAAAATAAAGGCAAAAAGTAATGAAATCACAAAAAGTGTCACCTCACTATCTACCCGCTTACGCAATAATAGCCAGAGCATTAAGGCAATAAGGATACAGGCAGTCATCCCAATGGCATATTGGTAGCTTAAAGCCTTAATCCGTTCGAGCTTTGAATTTATAACCTTTTCAAAAGCATTTGCATTGTCTACTTTGTACTTTTGAAAAATGCTATGCTCTACTGATGAAATGGTCTCATTGCTTCGGTCATAAGTCTGCGCTTCCAGTTCATCAAGTTTTCCAGTAGCTACAGATTTTAACTTTTTTAGGCTTTTAGGACTGGTTATTTTGGTAACAATGGTACGGGAGAAAGATGGCACCAATGCATGGATTTCTTTTACATCTACAAATGTATTGAAAGCAAGTTTTTTGAGTTTTGCACCAAGTCCTTTCTGAGGCCTTGTTACTTCAGCCACAGCTTTGTTGACCATACCGTGCAACTGTTTTTCAACCTCTTGTTGCATATCCACTTTTTGGCTTTTGGTGAGGTTAAATCCCTTTACCTTTCGATCAACCACAGCTGATATTTTATCTCCCCAGCGGTCTACCGAAAATATACCAAAAGTAATGTTGTTAGAAAGGCTATAATCTTCCTTAATATGCTTCTGCTCATAAGCAAGTTTACGGAAATGGTATCCACAATAGGCTGCAGCCACTAATAGTAGTGAAAGCGCAGCAATCAGGATAAAAGATGCTGATCTGGATTGTTTTGGCTTAACCCTGTTGTTTGTACTGGTGTTATCTTTTTGCAATTCGCTCATTCATTTTCGGATTTAATGCACCTCGTGCGGAGTAATAGATTTAAGGATAGTCGAAAGAATCAATCCATAAAGTACAAAACAGATAAAAATAATGTAGCCCGGTTGCAGGGCAGTGTTATTGGTCGTGAGGATCGTAAGCGAATCATTATTGATGTTCAATGCGCGCAACTGATTTTCAAGAAGTCCGTTAAGGCCAATGTATGCCATTAAAATGGCGATTACAATTACATCAGCCATACTCCATTTACCCGATTGAAAAGCAAAATACCGAATGATGCCATTTTCTGCCCACTTTTTGCCACCCAGCAGATGAATACCGGTTGAAGTTAACTTAACTACAGGAAACAGGATACTGAAAGCCAGAATCAGTACACCAACCAGCACTGAATCTATCGCCGATTGGCTGATCAATACCCGAACAACATCCATGATACTCTTGCTCTGGAAAAAAAGTACCTGATCGTTAAAAACCACGTGTTCTCCAAGCAAAACAAAATCTAAAGATCTGATTCTGGCGTCTACTTCGATCATAGATGCAGTTAGGCCCACAGCTAAGAGGATGAAGGCGAAAAGGAGCGACATGATGAAAAGCGTGGTGTGCAGATCAGTACGTTTGCGCAATAGCCACCATAAGGCCAGTACAACAATTACGCAGCTTAACATGCCAAAACAGTAGTAATAGGTTTGTTGCCGAATGCTGCTTAATGAACCTGTTAGCTTTTGGTTTAACTGTTGATTGTTCGATACACCATAACGATTGTAAATTTTTTTCATTATGGCATTATTGGCAACAAATGCCGTATCCTGACTTTCCTCTTTGGCTATCTCATTAAATTCGCCTAAGGCCATTTTGCCCAGTTGCTTTTTATTTTTAGGATTATCTATTTCAGCAATTATTTTTCTGGCAAAGGTGGGCACTTCAGCGCGGATACTATCTGAATTAACAAAATTTTTGATGGCAAACTTTTGAATCTTCCCACTGATGGTTTTTTTTGGTTTGTTTACCAGGGCTTCTGCCTTATCAATAAGTGCTAACAACACCTGTTCCACTTCACCCTGCAGTACCTTTTTTTGTTTGCGGGTTATTTTGAGCCCCGAAACCTGGTGGTGAACAATGTCTGCAACTTTGTCTTTCCATTGTTGTACAGAAAAAAGCCCATAAGTGATGTTGTTTACCCTGGAATAATCGTGTTTAATCTGTTCCTGTTTTTCCGATAATTCATGGAGCCTTAAACCAAAGAAGCCTTCGGCAACAAGCAGTATGCCCAATGCAAGGATCAGCAAAATCCGGTAAATAAGTTTTCCTGATGCAGGTTTGTTGATTATTTTTTCCAATCTGTGCGTTATAATAGTGTTTGTATCTCCGCAAACGGGAGTATTTGCAGATAAACATCTATTTTTGGAAAATGTTTTAGCTCCCCTTAAGGACAGAATAAAAAGATTATTTATTGAGCTAACTCCATGGTTTTCAGTTCTGGAGCAGATAAGTTAAAAGAAGACCAGGCCCACGTTTTTAAGCGGTTTTACCGTACCAAATCGGCAAATAAAGGCTTCAGAGGATTTGGTGTTGGATGATATCTTTGCTCGGAAATTGTAAACTACCGTGGTGAAATCATTGGTATAGGGAGCGAAGCTATGGCAGGATCTATCTGTTACTTGCCGGTAAATGATAAGGTAAATTTTCAGGTGGATTTTGCCTAAGTCGGCATTAATAAAAAAAAGCTGCCGGATTTACCGGCAGCCCGATCGATTTCAACTAACCGATTATATAGTTTTTTAAGTAGATGTGGCATTGTAACAGCTGTAGTTTCAGAATTGTTTTAAAAAAGCTATTTTAGTAAAATATTATAAAACAATCAGGTTTCAGTTTGCTGCAAAGCGAAGATACCGGTTGAGGATGAAATACTTTGATCTGTCTATTTTTTAATCCCTCAACAGTTGTCTATGCTTTGCCCATATTACCGCATTGTAGTTATAAATAAAAAAAAACAAAAGATCTTTTAAGGGGTTATATGATGGATTTTATTCATTTAAACTAAATTAGAGATGATCAAATCACTATTTAAAATATAAGTCAGCTACTCAAAATATTATACTGATCAATTGGAAACATCTAACAATCGAAAATTCGAACTTACAGGAAATGCAGGCGCATCTAATTTTCAACTGATGACCATGGCATTGGATGCCTCTATTTCTGGCATCATCATTACCGATCATACTCAACCCGATAATCCAATTATCTATTGTAATAAGGCCTTTGAAGATATTACCGGATATTCCAGAAAGGAAATTATTGGCCACAATTGCAGATTTCTGCAAGCGCAAGACAGGAACCAAAAAGAGCGGGCAATTTTAGCCAAATGTATTACTGAGGGTGAAGAATGCCGGGTAGAAATCAGAAACTATAAAAAAAATGGTGACCTCTTCTGGAACGAACTCTATATGTCGCCGGTTAAAAATGCGGATGGCGAAATCACCCATTTTATTGGTGTTCAAAATGATGTAACCTCCAGAAAGAGTGTGGAACAGGACCTGCGTCAACAAAAGTTGGTGATGGAAAAGCGGATAAAGGAGCGTACAAAAGAACTTCGGGAAAGCGAAGCGTTCCTATCCAGTATTATTGAAACGGTACGCGAAGGACTTCTAGTGCTAGATCCTGATTTCAATGTGTTGAGTGCTAACTATCATTTTTTAAGGACTTTTAAGGTAAGTAAGGAAGAAACAGTAGGCCGTCAATTATATGATTTGGGTAACCATCAATGGGATATTCCAAAGCTGCGAGATTTACTTGTTAAAATCCTGCCGACCAATAATCCTGTTGTAGATTTTGAGGTTGAACATGATTTTCCACACATCGGAAAGAAACTGATGCTTCTAAATGCATACCGGGTAGAGTTTGAGGGACAATTTAAAGACCAGATTCTACTCGCTATAGAAGATATTACCGAAAAGCGCGAGGTGGAGACCAGAAAGGATGATTTTTTATCCATTGCCAGTCACGAACTCCGCACACCGCTAACCACTATAAAAGGTTATGTGCAGCTGTTAGAACGTGCCATGCCAGAAAATGCGAGCGAGAAATTTTTGTCTACTTTTGGTAAAGTGTCTGTATATGTAGAAAGATTGAACTCGTTAATTAGTGAATTGCTTGATGTTTCACGCATCCAAAGTGGTAACATGGAATTGCATATGACGAAGTTTGATTTTGATGTGATGATTTCCGAAGCGGTAGAGGGCATGCGTGCTACGGTTCCTGGTCACCAAATTATATTGAGTGGACAAACTGGAGCAAACGTAATGGCCGATGAATCACACATCGCCCAGGTAGTGAGTAACCTGTTATCAAATGCAATTAAATATGCTCCTGATTCTGATAAAATTGAAGTGAATATCGCCAACGTAAGTGATTATGTAAAGGTATCAGTAAAGGATTTTGGTTTGGGAATGAGTGCTGAAGACAGGAAAAAAGTTTTTGAACGGTTTTATCGGGGAGTAGAAATCCAGAAGAAATTCCCAGGTATGGGGATAGGTCTGTATATCTGCGACCAGATTATTAAAAATCACAATGGTACCCTCTGGGTAGAAAGCGAAATAGGCAAAGGTTCTATATTTAGTTTTACTTTACCGAAGGCAGGAAAGGAAACGAATGGATAATAAGAAAATCATGATCTGCGATGATGACGAAGGGATTATTGATGTATTGGAAATGATTTTGAATGATGTGGGACATACGGTGATTTCGGTAAATGACAGTTTAAAAGTACAGGCAGCTATTGATAAGGAGGAGCCAGATTTATTGATCCTTGATTTGTGGATGCCGAGGCTTTCAGGGCAGGAAGTGCTGAGGCAGTTAAGAAACCATTCGGCCCATAATAAGCTAAAGGTTATTGTAATTTCAGCCAGCAGGGATGGAGAACAGATTGCTAATGATGCAGGAGCAAATCAATTTATAGCCAAACCTTTCGATTTGAACAATATCTTAGATTCGGTTAATGCATTGCTTAATTAAAGGAGATTAATACATATATCTAGTTGCATCTATTCTTGTATTAACAATTAATGGATGGTAGATTATTCAAGCAAAACTTTTTCTTATTCCCTTGACTAGATCAATTCGTCATGCTGAATTTATTTCAGCATCTTTGACATAACAGACCCTGAAATAAATCCGATAGCTATCGGATCAGGGCGACGTACGTTTTAAGTTAAAGTTGATTAGAGCTAGCAAAAAGTAAAATTAACATCCCTTCACCTTAAAGGTTATACTTAACATTTAAAGCAACTCCTTACATCATTTTCTAAAGTTCAATCGCGTTAAAAGCTGTATAACCTTATTTCAATAAATTTGATGTTGTTTTTTTTAAAAGATTTCATCCTGTTTGATAAATAACGAAACTAAGCGGAGAGACACATGGTTTTATAGAAAAAAGACTATGGAAAAATTAACGAAGGATTTGGTTCCCCAACAGCTTGTTGGAAGCCAGATGGATGCAGTTGAAGAACGTAAATTAAGCAGCTTTATTCAGGCTCAGGAATTTTTCGCAGCAGCTGAAAAAAGGTTGCTTGCGGTGAATGAATGGGGCAAAATCTCCGGACTATCAGACTTTAAAATTTTTTCGCCTGATGGGAAAGAAGCGCTGCGATCGGCTCAAAAAGGGGACTTTATCAGAATAGATATCCCAGGACCCGGTCCATTATCTGGTGATGGTTTTGATTGGGTGCTGGTTGAAGAAATTAAAAGAGTGCATGAAGGTAATTATGAAATGATCAGCATGTGTGTACGTCCTTGTTCTTCGCCTTTAAATGAGGATAAAGAGGTTGCTCATTTTTTAAAAGACCATGCTACTTCTACCTTTATTATACGCAGGGATCGGATTACGGTACGGGCAGAAGAACATGGCAGGAATGAGCAGGCAAATGTTAATGATGGAAATTTGATTGATAGGACACGAAACATGATTGTTGGCGTTAGTGCAAAGCTGGGCTTATCCTATCCGCAATGGAAAATGCTGGTAAAAGGACTGCTTGATGGCAGACCTTAAGGTTGTAATAGGGCAAGTCCTTCTTCATTGCCTTGCATGGCTGCAAGTTCTGCAGCTCGCTGTCCACGCATATCGGTGATAGAACTATCTGCACCATTTTCAAGTAAGAGTTTCAGCAGATCGTTCCTGCCGAACATGGCTGCAAACATTAAGGCGGTTCCACCGTTTCCATGCTGAAGATCTAATTTTGCACCATTGGCTATCAGTAGTTCTGCAATGGGCAGGTAACCTTTAAAGCAAACCCCCATCAATGCCGTATTGCCGCCATAGTCGGCAGCATCTATATCCGCACCTGCTGCTAAGAGTATTTCTACACATGATAAACGGTTATTGTAACAGGCGATAATTAATGGCGTATATCCCTTTTCATCCCTGAAATTTACATCGGCACCCCTGCTGATCAGTTCATTTAATACTTCAGTTTCGCCCTGTCTGGCTGCGGGGATTATCAATAGATCTAAATTTTCCATGTAAATATAACTGTGGTGGTAGCGAAAAGGTTTTCATTTTGTCATTCTGAATGCAATGAAAAATCTTTCTTTTTTTGGTCGTAATTTCAACGATGATTTCAATTAGTGTTTTAGTTGCACATTAGGTAATTCTGCTGAATTATCTTTTTGCAAAAAAAAAAACCTGAAATCAATCCGGTAGCTATCGGATCAGGGTGACGATCAAGGAAATAAAATAGGATAACAAAAAAGGCTCCGAAGAGCCTTTTAAATTGTTTATTCTGCTACAGCTTCCGCATTAACTGCGTTAACCGCTATTTCTGTTAGGGCTACATCTGTTGCCTTTTCATTTTCAAGGGTTTGTGAAAGGAGTTCAGCTACATCATTGTGGCCAATATTCTCTGCAAATACCTTTAATGTTCCATAGGTTGCAATTTCATAATGCTCAACTTTTTGAGCAGCAAGGATCAGTCCGGCATCACGGATCATGGTACCTTTATCAGTATCAGCAATAATTCCGTTAGCTTCTTCCAGTAAACCAGCCATGGCATCACATTTTTTTGCAGCTGCTTTTTCACCTAAAAGGCTAAATACTTCTTCAAGGGTGCTGATATGTTGCTCTGTTTCCTGCGTATGCTTTTCAAAAGCGGCTGCAAGTTCAGGGCTTGTGGCCGCTTTCTTCATTTTCGGAAGCGCTTTCACAAGATGTTTTTCAGCCCAATAAATATCTTTTAATTCATCTACAAAAAAATCGTGAAATTCTGAATGCTCAATTTTTCCTGTTTTTCCTGTAGGCTTTGCGGTTTTTTTCGCCGCCGTTTTTGTAGTTGCCATAATAATGTTCTTAGTAGATTCTTTATTTTAGAACAGGGTAAAATCAAGAATGGTTTTGGGTTTTTTCCCCGCACCTGTTATTTGATGCTTAGCGCAGTTATTATGATTGCTTTCCGGCCGAAAGATGGTTGTCCGAAAATTTTAATCAGAAACTGGTCACCTAACAAAAATTTTAATGAAGTTCAGCATCTCTGTGCGTGAGGTTATTTCCTCTTTGTCGATTAAGGTTGCACGGAATAGCTATCCTTTAATAAACACGTATTAAAACAAGGATAAATTACCGAAACTATATGGCGAAATATAGGGTTCTAATAGATGATGGTTAACAAAGAAACATCCTTAAACAAAACATACCATGAAAAAACAAGACAGCGGCAGTAATCCAAAACTTAGCGCTAAAACCACGGTAGCGGCTTCTCCGGCCTTAAAAGAACTCTTTAAAGATGGAATCTGTGATCTTTACTGGGCAGAGAATCATTTGGTTAAAAATTTGCCTAAAATGATTGCGAGTGCAACAGCACCAGCATTAAAAAGCGCAATCGAATCTCATCTTACCGAAACCAAAGGACATGTAGCCAGGCTTGAACAAGTATTTGAGCTGCTTGGCGAAAAACCCATAGCAAAAAAATGCGATGCCATGGAAGGATTGAGTAAAGAGGGTGAAAGTATTATTGAGGAAACAGAAGCCGGAACAGCAACACGTGATGTGGGCATCATACTCGCCAGTCAAAAGGTTGAACATTATGAAATTGCTTCTTATGGTGGACTTTTCCATTTGGCTACAACATTGGGTTTAACAGAAATTGCAGATTTGCTTGAACAAACCCTTGCGGAAGAAAAACTTGCTGATACCAAGCTGACCGATATTGCTGAAAGTGAAATTAATTATGAAGCCGCCGAAGAGGCTTAGAAAAGGAGAAAGAAAATGGCAAAAAAAACAATGGTAAAAGATACCGGTCCGATAAAACAGGACAATGATAAAACCGCTAAACTGGAGGCCTTTGTTGCAGATGCTACCGGTGAAAAACTGACAACCGATCATGGTGTTAGAATAAACGATGATCAGAATTCACTTAAAGCCGGCGATCGCGGTGCAACCTTATTAGAAGATTTTATACTAAGGGAAAAAATTACCCATTTCGACCATGAGCGGATTCCCGAACGCGTTGTGCATGCCAGGGGATCTGGAGCGCATGGGGTATTTAAGGTATACGAAGATATGTCTGACCTCACCAGGGCAGCTTTCCTTTGCGATCCGGGCCAGGAAACGCCTGTTTTCGTTCGTTTTTCAACGGTAGCAGGATCAAGAGGTTCTACCGATCTTGCCCGCGATGTTCGAGGTTTTGCGGTAAAATTTTACACTCAGGAAGGTAATTTTGACCTTGTAGGTAATAATATGCCAGTGTTTTTTATCCAGGATGCAGTTAAATTTCCTGATCTGGTACATGCAGTAAAGCCGGAGCCAGATAATGAAATGCCTCAGGCTGCATCGGCACACGATACTTTTTGGGATTTTATTTCCTTTATGCCCGAATCTGCACATATGATTATGTGGGTGATGAGCGACAGGGCCCTTCCAAGAAGTTACCGCATGATGGAAGGTTTTGGCGTGCATACTTTCCGTTTTGTTAATGCAGCTGGCGTGTCCAGTTTTGTGAAATTTCACTGGAAACCATTATTAGGCGTACATTCTGTTGCCTGGGATGAAGCACAGAATATTTCCGGAAAAGATCCCGATTTTCATAGAAGGGATCTTTGGGATGCAATAGAAGCTGGGGCTTTCCCCGAGTGGGAACTCGGTGTTCAGATTGTAGCCGAAGAAGACGAATTTAAGTTTGGCTTCGATTTATTGGATCCGACTAAACTCATTCCCGAAGAGCTGGTTCCAGTGCAGCGCATTGGAAAAATGACTTTAAACCGCAATCCCGATAATTTTTTCGCCGAAACGGAACAGGTTGCTTTTCATGTGGGGCATGTTGTGCCAGGAATAGATTTTACCAATGACCCGCTTTTGCAGGGAAGGCTGTTTTCTTATACCGATACGCAGTTGATCAGGCTGGGCGGACCAAATTTTCATGAGATTCCGATTAACAGGCCGGTGGTGCCCGTACATAATAACCAGCGCGACGGTTATATGCGCCAAACCATCAACCGCGGCAAAACCAGTTATGGACCCAACGGAATCGCTGCAAACGATCCACAACAGGCCAAAGCAGCCGAGGGCGGTTTTGTAAGTTATAATGAACGAATTGATGCGAAGAAAATACGCGCAAGAAGTAGGAGCTTTTTCGATCACTTCTCGCAGGCCAGGTTATTCTTTAATAGTCAGTCTGAAGCCGAAAAAAACCACCTCATCGATGCATTAAGCTTTGAGTTGGGCAAGGTAAAAACGGTGGCCATAAGAGAGCGCATGCTGGGTTTGCTGAACCATGTTGATAAAGGCCTGGCGGCAGCTGTAGCTTATGCGCTTGGACTTCACGTTCCAACCGTTCCTTTAGCAGAACTTAATGGTAGTATCCCGGCTGATGCCGATCCTGCTGATTACACCCCAGAACAGAAAGAAGGTGAAGTTGCAAAATCTGAGGCTTTGAGCATGGCCGGCACGCCTAAAGATTCCATCGCGACCAGAAAAATCGCTATCCTTGCAGCAGATGGTGTGGATGGTAAATCCTTAAGTACCGTGAAAGATGCACTGGTTGGCCAGGGTGCAATTGTGCATATTATTGCACCAAGGCTGGGTACTATTCTTTCGCAGGATGATCAGCAGATCGATGTGGATGAAAGTTTCTTAACGGCGGCCTCTGTACTTTATGATGCCGTTTATCTTCCGGGAGGAACAAACAGTTCTGCAACGTTAAAAGCAGAAGCCAATGCGGTACATTTTCTGAACGAAGCTTTTAAACACTGTAAGGCAATAGCTGCCGATGCTACCGCCATACAAGTGCTGGAGGCTACCTATTTTTATAAAAAACTTCCTGATGAATATTCGCAGGAAACAGTGCTGCGTGAGGGCATAATCGTTTCAGACAATCTTTCTTCGTCAGTGGAACTGTTTATCAAAATGATTGCTCAGCACAGATTTTGGGATCGGGAAGTGCCAAGAAAAATCCCGGCATAGACCAATTAATTCTAACAGTATTCTTAACATCATTTCAACCAGGTTATCATTAGCCTGGTTGTTTTTTTTGAAATAAACCAAACTGCCAAAGGTTTTAACAGGTTTTATAATTACGGAGGCATTTTATTGGCGAAATATCATTTATTGCCAATAAGGGCAGATTCATCTGTCCGCAAATATCAATTAAAATAAGCTTAAAAATTATGGAAAACAAAAAAACAGATTCTGATGCACAGAACGAGGAGAAAGTAGGCGTTATCCCAGTCTCACAGTTAGAGGGAAGTGATGCTGATATGGATCAACAGGATAATGATGTCAATCAGAAAACAGCTAAACAAGCCACAAAATCTGATTCGGATGTTGACAAGCAGACCGGCAAAAGCAATGCCGACTAAGAAACCATCAATTAATGGTGGTTTACAATGAACCTGAAAAATATATGTTATGGAAAATACAAAACATTTTGCCCTGATTACCGGGGCAAGTAGCGGTATTGGTTATGAACTGGCAAAGCTTTTTGCAAAAGATCACTTTAATCTGGTTATTGTAGGCAGGGAAGAGGCCAGCCTGCAACGGGCTTCAGTTGTGCTTGAAGAACAGGGGGTTGAGGTAATCACAATTACCGCGGATCTTTTTGAACCTAACGCAGCTGTTGATCTGTATGAACAAATACAGGCAAAAAATATACAGATCGACGTGTTGGTTAATGATGCGGGGCAGGGAGTTTATGGCAAGTTTGTAGATACCGATCTGAGTAAGGAACTCAACATTATCCAACTCAACATTTCGGCTTTGGTAACCTTAACCAAATTTTATGTACGTGAGATGGTAGCCCGTGGAACTGGTAAGATCTTAAACGTTGCCTCTATCGCAGGAAAAGTTCCGGGACCTTATCAGGCAGTTTACCACGGAACAAAAGCATTTGTGCATTCATTTAATGAGGCTGTCCGTGCTGAAATTAAAGATACACCAGTTACCATCACCTCTTTATTGCCTGGTCCTACAGATACCGATTTTTTCAGGAAAGCGGATATGCTCGATTCTAAAGCGGTACAGGAAGGTGAACTTGCAGATCCTGTAGATGTGGCTAAAGATGGTTATGAAGCTATGATTGCCGGAAAGGATATGGTCATCTCTGGCTTAAAAAACAAATTGCAGGTAGCCCTAGGAAATATAATGCCTGACAGTATGCTTGCAGAACAGACAGGTAAGCAACAGGAACCGATGGATAAATCATAAACTTTATCCACCCGTAAATTATAAATCTTAACTAAATTGCTCCTTGAAAAAAGCAATGCGTATTGTCCGCCTGTGCGGACAGGTCTGTCTATATGGGTAGGGAGAGATCTTTTTATGTGTATAATAGATCTCTCCACTACAATCGAAATGATGATTCTATCTTAGGAATCATCACCAATATCGATAGTAATTGTCCATTAGTTAGCTGCTTTTAAGGCTGCCCATTCCCTCCGGCAGCACCATATATCTGCCCAGTAGAAAAACTAGCGTCATTTGCAGCAAGCTGAACATAAATGGATGCCAGTTCGGCAGGCTGTCCCGGTCTGCCCAAAGCCGTATCTTTACCAAATTCTTTAAGTTTCTCAGGCGTCGACCCACCTCCCATTTGTAAAGGTGTCCATATCGGTCCAGGGGCAACTCCGTTTACCCGAATGCCTTTAGGACCAAGTTGTTTGGCCAGTGATTTTACAAAATTGGTGGTAGCGGCTTTTGTTTGTGCGTAATCATAAAGATCAGGTGACGGATCTGTGGCCTGTACCGAAGTAGTTCCAATAATGGATGAGCCCGGTTTTAAATGTGGTAAGGCGGCTTTGATAATCCAAAAGGGCGCATATATATTCGTTTTTATGGTCCAGTCAAATTGCTCACTGGTTAAATCCGCAAGCGAAGGTGTGCTTTGCTGTCTTGCGGCATTACTAATCAAGATATCAAGTCCGCCCAACTGACTTACAGCAGTGTCAATCAGCTTTTTGCAAAAAGCTTCATCCCTGATATCTCCCGGAATTGCAACGGCTTTGCGGCCAGCTTTTTTAATCAGCTCAACAACTTCTTTAGCGTCTGGCTCCTCCTGCGGTAGATAATTAATGGCGACATCTGCACCCTCTCTGGCGTACGCAATAGCTGCGGCCCTTCCCATACCCGAATCGCCACCGGTAATCAGTGCTTTTCTGCCCATCAATCTCCCCGAACCCTTATAACTGGTTTCGCCGTGATCGGGCCTGGGTACCATTTTGCTGGCCAGTGCCGGCCAAGGCTGGTTTTGATGGTTAAAAGGTGGTCGAGGATACTTTGTTGTGGGATCCTCAAGCGCAGCAAGTGACGGGTAATAAGTTTTGTCTACCGTTGCCGCATTTAGTGTTGGTGCAATGGCCATACTGGCCAACCCGATACCGAGACCTCCTAGCGCCTCGCGTCGTGTAATATTTTTTTTCCCGTCCATAATGATGTTTTAATAGGTATAGATATAACCAGATAAAATTTTAGAAGGTTTGGCTTTTTTAAACTTTAATAAATGAGCTGGCCACTTCTAAAACTTTTAGCGCATTTTTCTTGTTTTTTTCTAAAGTTCTTCAATGGAAATAGATATACAAAAGCGAAAAATAGGATTAAACTTTAAGGAGAACGGGGCAGCCGAAATCAGACTTTGGGCACCTTTGGCGGCGCAGGTTTCTATTTTGATAGCAGATCGCGAATTGACTTTACAGCTGTTTGATGAAGGCTATGGTTATTGGTATTTGCAAACAGACCAGGTCAGAAAAAATGATCAATATCGCTTCAAAATTACATCCTTAACAGATGGAGAAACGTTAGAACGGGCAGATCCAGCTGCTTTATTTCAGGAAGAAGGACCAAATGGACCATCTACTGCATTTGATCTAAATGCTTTTTCGTGGACGGATGCCGATTGGAAAGGAGTAGATCTAAACAATCTTGTTATCTATGAGCTCCACACCGGAACTTTTACACCAGATGGAGATTTTGCTGCAATCGAGGCTAAACTAGATTATCTGGTTGAATTTGGCATTACGGCTATCGAAATTATGCCGGTAGCACAATTTTCGGGCAATAGAAACTGGGGCTATGATGGTGTATTTCCCTTTGCGGTGCAAAATACCTATGGCGGGCCATCATCCTTGCAGCACTTGGTTAATGCCTGTCATGCTAAAGGTTTGGCCGTCATTTTAGATGTTGTTTATAACCATGTTGGGCCTGAAGGGAACTATTTCTCTGATTTTGGCGAATATTTTACCGATAAATACCAAACACCATGGGGCAAAGCCATTAATTTTGATGATGCAGGCTGCGATGCCGTGCGTAATTACTTTATCGAAAATGCCTTGATGTGGTTTCGGGATTTTCATATCGACGCGCTTAGGCTGGATGCGGTACATGCCATTAAAGATTTTAGTCCGGTCCATATTCTTGCA
Organism: Pedobacter sp. PF22-3; assembly: GCF_026239555.1. Classification (GTDB taxonomy): domain Bacteria; phylum Bacteroidota; class Bacteroidia; order Sphingobacteriales; family Sphingobacteriaceae; genus Pedobacter. The sequence continues at coordinate 196,236 of NZ_JAPIVP010000006.1, forward strand.
GACATTAAAACCTATACTGAAAAACTTTCGCAAACTACCGGCAGGGCATATCAATTGATTGCTGAACTTGATTTAAATGATGAGCGTTATATCAGGCATCAAAGCGAATATGGTTATGGCATGGATGCCCAATGGGTAGATGAATTTCACCACGCGCTTCGGGTTTGTACCGGGCAGGTAAAAGAAGGTTATTATTCAGATTTTAATGGTGTAGCAGATCTGGCCAAATCCTACCAGGATGCTTATGTGTACACTGGCCAGTACTCCCCACATCGGCAAAGAAAGTTTGGAATGCCTCTACAACAAGTTTCAGGTGCTAAATTTGTTGTTTTTTCGCAAAATCACGATCAGGTGGGTAACCGTATGCTGGGCGAAAGAAGCAGTGTCCTGGTTAGTTTCGAAATGTTGAAGCTGATGGCAGGTGCAGTTTTTTGCAGCCCGTTTTTACCCCTGATATTTATGGGCGAGGAATGGGCAGAAACCAATCCTTTCCAGTTTTTTGTAAGCCATAGCGATGAAGAATTGATTGAAGCGGTAAGAAAAGGAAGAAAGGCAGAATTTGCGGCCTTCCATACACATGGCGAAATACCCGATCCACAGGCGGCGTCTACTTTTGAACATTCAAAGCTCGATTGGGATAAAACGGGAGAACCGAATCACAAGATCATGCTCAGTTATTATAAAACTTTGATCGCATTGCGGAAAAAACATCCTGTGCTTGCCAACCTGGATCGGAGAAATGTGCAGGCAGAGGCATTTCCTGAACAAAACTGTATTGTACTAAGACGCTGGAAAGACAGCGAAGAAATTTTGGCCTTATTCAATTTTTCTAAACAAAAACAAACTTTATCCATTGACCCTTCGTTTCAACATGCCCTGGTGTTATTAGACTCTTCTCTAACGCAGTGGAATGGACCAAACCTAGAATCAAACCATATAGTGGCAGAGAGCCAGCTTAATTTATTTTCCGAATCCATTCTTATTCTTTACAAAGCAGATGCATAAACCAACTTCTACCTATCGAATCCAGTTTCACGAAAATTTTAACCTTAAATCACTAGATCAAATTATCCCTTATCTAATAGAACTGGGAATTGGCACCTTGTACGCATCACCAATTTTTGAGGCTATGCCTGGCAGTACTCATGGTTATGATGTGGTAAATCCGCTGAAGATAAATCCCGAAATCGGAACAGAGGCTGAATTGATAAAGATTTCTAAAAAGTTAAAAGCTGCGGGCATCAGCTGGCTGCAGGATATTGTGCCTAACCATATGGCTTTCCATCCAGATAATGCATGGTTAATGGATGTACTGCAAAAAGGAAGTGCATCTGATTTTGCCAACTTTTTCGACATCGATCTGCAAAAGGGCGATGGCCGTTTGATGGTCCCTTTTTTAGGTGAAGACCTTGAAGAAGCAATTGCAACACAGAAAATAAAGTTAGTGGACATTAAAGGTCAATACTACCTTAATTACGGCGAATCTAATTGGCCGGTTAATGCAGAAACAGCAAAGGCCCTTTCGGTACAGAACCTTGAGGAAATAAATAGTGATACTGAGGTTTTAACCAGGATTATCGAAAATCAGCATTATCGTTTATGTAACTGGCAGGAAACCGATTATAATATTAACTACCGCCGGTTTTTTACCGTTAACGCCCTTGTTTGCCTCAATATGCAGCATCAGGAGGCCTTCGATCTTTATCACCGTTACATTTTTGAACTGATTGATAAAGGCATTTTCCAGGGCTTGCGGATCGATCATGTTGATGGACTTTACGACCCTAAGGAATATTTACAACGGCTCAGGAAAGCGGTAGGCAAAGACATTTACATCGTGGTTGAAAAAATTCTCGAAAACGGTGAAGCATTACCTCAAGACTGGAAAGTGCAAGGGACTACGGGCTACGACTTTTTGGCAACTGTGAACAATCTTTTTACCAACAAAGCAGCAGAAAAGCCATTTAATAAACTTTATCAGGAAGTAACCGGTAAAAAACTCGATCCATCTAAACTGATTTACGAAAAGAAAAGCAATATCTTGTTTAAGCATATGCAAGGTGAGCTGGATAATTTATTTGAAGGCTTACTGACACTTAAACTGGAGGATTTTTCAGCCATAAATCATAAAGATCTTAAAATGGCACTCGCCGAAATGCTGATTGCCATGCCTGTATACCGATATTATAACTATCTATTTCCACTGGCAGAGGCAGAAGCACTTCATATTCAAAGTTTGCTTAAACCAATTCTTCAGCATAAAAAGCTAACTAAAGCAGGCGAACTGTTAATTAAAATCTTTTTAGAATTCCCAAAAAAGAAAAATATGGCCTACAGCAAAAAGCTGGGTCATTTTTTTCAGCGTTGCATGCAGTTTACAGGACCACTAATGGCCAAAGGGGTAGAAGATACCGCCATGTTTACCTATAACCGATTTATAGGCCATGCAGAAGTAGGCGATGCACCAGACGCTTTCGGAATGACCGTGGAGGAGTTTCACGATGAAATGTATAATCGACAGCAAGACTGGCCATTTAGCATGAATGGAAGTTCTACCCACGATACCAAAAAAGGGGAAGATGTTAGGGCAAGATTAAATGTATTCAGCGACCTTCCGGATGAATGGACTCAATTGGTGCAACAGCTGAAAAAAACTTTCATCACTTTACAAAATCAGCATCCATCTTTTAAGCAATTACATGATAATGATATTTATCTGGTGCTGCAAACCATTGTTGGCGCTTTGCCCTTTCATGAAGATGATGATACTGAAATCGATAATCGTTTGGCTCAATTTATTGTAAAAGCATTAAGGGAATCCAAAAAGCGGTCAAACTGGGCAAATCCTGATGAAAATTACGAGGATAAACTTATTGAATTTGCGCTGCTTATATTAACTGAGCCACAGGAGAGCAATAGGTTAATCAGAAGTTTTTTAAAACGAATTGCTGATTTCGCAGTCCTCAACAGCTTAGCTCAGCTCACCCTTAAATTCACTTGTCCGGGCATCCCAGATATTTACCAGGGAACAGAATTATGGGATTTAAGTCTGGTTGATCCAGATAACAGAAGGCCTGTTGACTTTGATCGAAGAGCTAATGTGCTGGCCGCATTTAATGAGCCTGTGGATATTAAAAAACTGCTGGACGAAAAATTTTCGGGAAAGATAAAAATGTGGCTAACCAAAACTTTACTGAAGATTAGAAAAGCTGAGGCCGATGTTTTTGAACAAGGAGCTTATCTCCCTTTGCAGGTTCAGGGTAAGTATAGTCAACATATTTGTGCTTTTGCCAGGCGATATAAAGATCAATGGCTAATCACCATAGTTCCTTTAGGTTTTGCCAAATGCTGTAAAAATCAAAATGTAAAAACCGATGATTTTGACTGGGAAGATACCGAAGTGTTGTTACCAAATGAGGCGCCTCTTGGCTGGGAAAACCTGCTGACCGGGAAAAAAGAGTATAAAGATCCGCTTTACAAAGGTGTTCTGATTAGCCAGTTGTTTAATTCTATTCAATTGGCGGTAATTAAGTTAATTCCTGAAAATAATAAGCGTGCTGCAGGTGTGCTCATGCACATCAGTGCTTTGCCATCCCATTTTGGTATTGGCGATTTAGGTCCAAATGCATATCAATTTGTAGATTTTCTTGCTGCATCACGCCAACGTTACTGGCAGGTTTTACCGCTTAACCCAACCAAAAAAGAAACTGGATATTCGCCCTATTCAAGCAACTCTTCAATTGCCGGAAATACGATGCTCATCAGTCCTGAAAGCTTATTTGAACAAGCGCTTTTAAGCGAAATTGATTTGAATGCCGCTATGCTGCCAGAAACAGGGCCAATTGATTTTGAGAAAACCGAAAAAAAGAAACAGCAGGCTTTGCATCAGGCTTACCGGGCTTTTAAAGCTAACGGAGATGAAAATCTGGTTAATGAATTTGAGGTGTTTTGCAAGACTGAACAAAGCTGGTTAGCTGATTTTTCTGTTTACGCCTGTATAAAGCAATATTTTAAGGGTAAAGAATGGTTTAACTGGTCAGAAAAATTTAAATTAAAAAATCCGCAAACCATTACAGATTTTGAAAAAAGTCATCAGGCAGAAATAGAAGAAATAAAATGGAACCAGTTTATTTTCTATCGCCAGTGGTACCGTTTAAAAGAATATGCAAATGCGAAAGGCGTAGGCCTGATTGGTGATCTTCCATTTTACCTTGATTATGATTCAGTTGAAGTATGGTCACAACGCGAAAATTTTCTATTGGATAAAAGTGGAAATCTGACAGTCGTAGCCGGCGTTCCCCCTGATTATTTTAACGAAAAGGGGCAACTTTGGGGCATGCCGATATACAATTGGGAAAAGATGAAAAAGAATAATTTTTCATGGTGGGAAAACCGCCTGAAGAAAAATCAACAGCTGTTTAATCTCCTCCGTTTAGATCATTTTAGAGCCTTTTCTAATTACTGGCAGGTTGCGGCTGGTAGTGAAGATGCTGTTGATGGTACATGGGAGCATGGAGTTGGTGCCGATTTTTTTCAGCAAATACAAAAGAAATTAGGGGAACTTCCCTTTATTGCCGAGGATTTAGGCGAAATTTCAACTGATGTGGAGCAGCTGATCAAACAATTTAAATTGCCAGGCATGAAAGTACTGCAGTTTGCATTTGGAGAAGATTTAGCCGGGTCTGTGCATATTCCACATCAGTTTGGCTCCACAAATTGTATTGTTTATACCGGAACGCATGATAATAACACTGCCTTGGGCTGGTTTAAAAATGAAACAGATACAAATCTCAGAGAACGACTTTCCAGGTATGTTGGTACAGCGGTTAATGAAAAAAATATCAATACTACCCTGATCAAACTGTGTTATGCTTCAATTGCCAAAATTGCCATCATCCCGATGCAGGATATTCTGCAGTTAGATGAAACGGCCCGGATGAACATACCGGGTAAGGCAACAGGAAATTGGACATGGAGAGCAGATAAAAATTTTGTAAACGAGGATATGATAAACTGGCTGAAAGCAGAGACCGAACTTTATGGACGTTAAACATCTTGTAAAAAGCAGGTGCATATCCAATTTACTTGGCCTGGGTTAAGCTTAAAGGTATTTCAAATATTAAATTCTTATAAAATTTATGAAAATGTAAAAAGAATCTTTCGGTAATATGACCTGGTGTTTAAAGAAAATTCTGTTAAATATAAAAATGGCACAAGATTCTTCTTAGATTAAGATAAATGTCATTAAAACAGCTCTTTTTTAAATATATTATCAATTTTAAATGGCATCTAAATTAATAATTATATATTTGCAGCCTTGAAAGTAAGCAATGTCTAATCCTATTAATCAGAGATTTAAATATTACTTATAACCGAGCCATAGGAATAAGGCTTTTTTAATTTTTGAAGATAACCTAAACAACCTGAATGCTTAATTTAGTTCTCTTTGGCCCTCCAGGGGCGGGTAAAGGCACCCAATCTGAAAAGCTGATTGCAAAATATCAGTTGGTACACGTTTCAACAGGCGATCTTTTTAGAGCACACGTTAAAGGAGAAACAGAATTAGGAAAAAAAGTGAGTCAGTTATTGGCTGACGGCGAATTGGTTCCTGATGCCATTACAATTGCCATGCTTGAAGAAGAGGTAGATAAAAATCCTGATGCTAAAGGATTTGTTTTTGATGGATTTCCACGTACCGTTCCGCAAGCAATTGAGCTTGATTTATTTTTAGAGCGTAAAGGCAGTAAAATTGCCGGTGTTATTGCTTTAGATGTTGATCAGGATGAGCTTACCAAGCGTATTGCTGAGCGCCATAAAATTAGCGGCCGTCCGGATGATGATGCTGAAAAACTGAAAAAACGAATTTCGGAATACTTTAACAAAACGATTCATGTATTGCCTTATTACGAGGAGCAGGGAAAGTTGAATAAAGTAAACGGAATAGGTGAAATAGAAACCATTTATAACGATCTTTGCGCAGTAATTGATCAATATAAGGTTTAATTCATTTAATTAAATATTAGGTATACAGACCAATTATCAGGTATCATAAAAATGCATCAGGGTTAATTTTAATTCCTGATATCATTTCAAAAACATACAAGGAGTTATAATGTTAAAACGTTATAACTCTTTAATTTTAAAGGAATTGTTGTTTTTAACTTTCCATTATTAAACATTAATAATAAAATATGTCACAGGGTTCGAATTTCGTAGATTATGTAAAAATTTGTTGCCGTTCCGGTAAAGGCGGGCCAGGTTCAGCACATTTACATCGTGATATTTTAACGTCAATGGGTGGCCCTGATGGTGGTGATGGCGGTCGCGGAGGCCACATTATCGTTAAAGGCAGTATCCATATCTGGACATTATTACACCTTAAATACCGTAAACACATTATTGCTGAAGATGGCGGAGCTGGTGGAAGTTCACATAAATCTGGTAAACAAGGTAAGGATGAAATATTAGAAGTTCCGCTTGGTACCATTGCCAAAGATGCTGAAACCGGAGAAATTCTTTTCGAAATTACCAAAGATGGCGAAACCAAGATTTTAACAGCTGGCGGCCGTGGTGGTTTAGGTAATGCGCATTTTAAAAATGCAGTTCAGCAAACGCCGCGCTTTGCACAACCAGGTGAGCAGGGGCAGGAAGTATGGAACATTTTAGAGTTAAAGGTTTTAGCCGATGTAGGTCTCGTTGGTTTTCCGAATGCAGGAAAATCTACTTTGCTATCTGTGGTTTCGGCGGCAAAGCCAGAAATTGCCGATTATCCTTTTACCACTATAGTGCCTAATCTGGGTATTGTAAGTTATAGAGGAGGAAAATCTTTTGTAATGGCCGATATTCCCGGCATCATTGAAGGTGCATCAAAGGGTAAAGGTTTAGGCTACCGTTTCTTACGCCATATCGAGCGTAACTCTGTACTATTGTTTATGGTTCCGGCTGATACAAGTCGCACAATTAAAGAAGAATACGCAATTCTTAAAAGCGAGTTAGAATCCTATAATCCTGAATTAATGCAGAAACCACATGTTTTAGCCATTACCAAATCAGATATGTTAGATGAAGAGCTGATGGAAGAAATGAAGCAGGATCTACCTAATATTCCATCGATATTTATCTCATCAGTTGCAGAAAAAAATATTTTAGAATTGAAAGATATGCTTTGGAAAGCAATTGAAGGGTAAGGTGGTTAATTAGTTCAGTGGTCATTTGTTTGTTAGTTTGTATTTCTTACAATAAACCAATGACCAATGACCAATGAACCATTAAACAGTTAGGCTCTCAAATGGTCAACTGCCAAACCAACCCATTCTTTTAAAATATATTGCCATTGGGTTAATGCACCAGCATCGGGCATGTAATAATCAGAGATATCATACTTTTCCTTTCCAATATAATCTGTTGGGTAATAATCTAATTTCCTGTTAAAGGCCTTATCAAAAATCATTTTTGAACGGGGAATATGCCATGCACTTGTGATGACCAATATTGATGCATTTGGCTGATTTTTAGTAACCAACGCTGCACTGTATTTTGCGTTTTCTATCGTGTTTTTGCTCCTGTTTTCAATTAAGATTGATGAATCCTGTACGCCGATATTTTTCAAATACTTTAAAGTCATATCTGCTTCGATAGATTCAGTTCCAATTAATTTTCCAGAGCCTCCGCTGATCAGGATTTTCTTGATTAGACCAGTTTTTAATAAATAAATTGATTGTATTAACCTATCACCTCTGTCGCTAACAGCTAATTCACCCCTTTGGGTAGATTTTGAGAAACCACCTAACAAAATGCCAACATCGTATTTTTTAGGTTCCGGATATTTAGCTTCATACAGATTATAGATTTTTCCGATAATAAAACCGTTCGAGAAAATAAACAATAATGCAGTAGCAATGATAAAAAGTCTGTTTCGGCGCTGCTGTTTTTTAGAGAAAAGAGCAAATAGCAATACTACAAAAATCCAAATAACGGGTTGCAGCAGAAAGATTAAAATTTTAGAAAGAATAAAAATCATAATTGGCAAAATAATCTCGTAAAACTAAGATTATTTTGCCGATTGTATGTTAACCCTGTCCTTCCTGAACCTGTCCATTTTCATGAGCGTTCTCCAGAATTTCTTTTACATCCGATTTACGTTTTTTAGCAATCGTGTGTTTAAAATGAGGTACTTCATGTTCAACAATATCTTCTTCAATAGCTTCTACGCCAAAAACTTTCTCTTTTAGCAGGTTGTATTTGTCTTGAAAACCATAACGAAGATTTTTGGCACCGCCAACAATTTTTCCACGGGTGCCTGCACCACTGTCCGGAGCAAATAGAATACTTATTACTGCTCCAGCAGCTAAACCAGCTACTAAGGCCAGGGCTATTTTTGCACTGTTATCCGATTCGTGCTTTAAATATTTTCCAATTAACTTTCTGTATTTCATAAGGTAATGTTTTTAACAAGAAACAATTGGTATGTTATAATGTTTGAGTTTTTTTGGGGAGCGCGCAATTACAGTCACTTATTGTAAAATCAGATTTCAGTTTTATCCATTTTAAAAAAAAGACCAGACAATTACGTATGTTTAAAGTTAAAGCCCAATATTTGGGTTACTAAAACGAATTATAATGGTAAAAGCAACGATAAATAAAGAACACTATGCCTGTTCGGTTACCAATGGCTCGCATGATATTATAGTAGATGAACCGCTGGAATTGGGGGGTACACATAAAGGTTTTGCCCCAAAGGGATTATTAATGGCTTCTTTAGCCTCTTGTGTAGCCATTACCTTAAGGATGTATGCCGATAGAAAAGAATGGCCGATTGATAAAATTGAAGTAGAAGTAAACATTGATACTGAAAACGGCGAAACGATATTTTTAGAAGAAATTACCTGTACCGGCGTGCTTACCGAAGAACAGAAAATCAGGTTGGAAGAGATTGCAGCAAAATGTCCGGTCAGTAAATTGCTGGCTGCTGGTCATGAAATCAGATCCAAAGTACTTTAGGTTATATTGATGGTGCAAAACTCCTTTACACAATCATAAAAAGCTTTAATATCTTTGTAATCCACAGTGTTCGCTGCGGTAAAAAATAATTTATGGCTACTGAAATAAAATGCCCCAATTGTGCCCATGTTTTTCCGATGGAAGAAGCCATGGCTGAAGATTATAAGAAAGAGTTACGTGAGAAAGCAGCTGCTTATGCCAGGCAGAAAGACGAAGAATATCAACGTAAACTGCAAGTTTTTGAGTCAGAAAAACAGCAGCAGTTGAAAGCTTTTGAGGCTAAACTTACCGAAGAAAAAACCAAGCTTAAAGATAATCTGGAGGAAAACCTGCGTAAAAGTATCTCGGCCGATTTTGAAAATAAGCTGCAGATACTGGAAGGTAATGCCAAAGAAAATGCCGAAAAACTAAAGTTGGCCCGCGAGAAGGAACTGGATTTTTTACGTCGGGAGGAAAGCCTTAAAGTTAAGGAAGAAGAAATGGAACTTGCCTTTCAGCGTAAAATGCAGGAACAGCGTAATGAGCTGGTAGAACAGATCCGTAAACAAGAGGCAGAAAAAAATAGCATTAAAGATACGGAGCATCAATTGCGCTTAAAGGAACTGGAAAAACAGCTCGACGACCAGAAAAAATTGGCTGAAGAGATGAAACGTAAAGCCGAGCAGGGGAGTATGCAATTGCAGGGCGAGGTGCAGGAATTGATCCTGGAAGAACTGCTGCGTACCAATTACCCTTTCGATTTAATTGAAGAAGTAGGTAAGGGTGTGCGTGGGGCAGATTGTGTACAGGTGGTGCGTAATCAATTTGGACAGGAATGCGGTAAAATAATTTACGAAAGCAAACGTACCAAAGATTTTGGTGGCGACTGGATCGAAAAACTGAAGAAAGATATGCGGAGCATGGGCATTGATGTAGCAGTAATTGTAAGTCAGTGTTATCCAAAGGGTATGGATTGTTTCGGTCAGCGTGATGGGGTGTGGATCTGTTCTTTCGAAGAAGTAAATGCGGTAGCCTATGTATTGCGCGAAGGTATTTTGCGCTTGGCAGGAGCAGTAAAATCGCAGGAAAACCGTGGCGAAAAAATGCACATGTTATACGATTATTTAATGGGGGCAGAATTTTCTGAACAATGGAAAGCCATTAGAGAGGGTTTTATGAGCATGAAACTATCTATACAGCGCGAGCGCGATGCCATGGAACGTTTATGGAAAGCCCGTGAAAAACAATTGGAGAAAGTACTGTTAAACGCGACCCATATCCGTGGCTCAATAGAAGGTATTGCCGGTAGCGATAGTGTGCAGCTGAGTTTGACTGACGATGACGATGATGATAAATTGCTTTTGGAGTAATACGAACAATCTAGACATTGCAGATTTTAGCAAATGGTTCGTGGCGACACGAACCATGGCAGAGGATGACGATACGCTGCTTTTGGAATAATATTAACAATTTAGAACCCGCAGGATTTTAACAAATGTTTCGTGGGGACACGAACCATGGCGCAAGAATACAATATAAATTTCATACGTCGCCGCGGTTCGTGTCTCCACGAACCGGAGCATTATAAACATTGCTGTGTTAGATAATACCAAAACCTGCAAGTTTTACCGTAATAAATTAACAATAACAATTAAAAGATAACATGAATAAAAAAACTAACCAATCCGTTAACCGCGTTAAAATCCTTACTTTAATATTCGTTCTGCTATTTTTTGGGCAAACTTTCGGGAACGTTCCCGGAAAAGAACTGAAGTCGCCGGATGGCAATCTGGTGGCCAGCTTTGCTTTGGCTGAAGGGGGCGTACCTACCTATAGCTTAACATACAAAGGCAAAGATGTAATCAAAACGAGTAAATTAGGTCTGGAACTTAAAGAGGGTAAATCTTTAATAAACGGTTTTTCCATCACCAATACCAAAACCAGCACTTTTAATGAAACCTGGAAACCGGTTTGGGGTGAGGTAAAGGAAATTGTAAATCATTATAACGAACTGGCTGTAACACTAACGCAAAAAGAAACCAACCGTTACATTATTGTTCGTTTGCGTTTATTTAACGATGGTTTAGGCTTTAGGTATGAATTTCCTGAGCAGAAGAATTTAGATTATTTTGTGATAAAGGAAGAGAAAACGCAATTTGCCCTGGCTGGTGATCATAAAGCTTTTTGGCTTCCCGGAGATTATGATACACAGGAATATAGCACGGTGACTTCAAATTTGTCGGAAGTTCGTGGTAAAATGAAAGCTGCTGTAACACCAAATGCCTCACAGACTACTTTTTCGCCAACCGGCTTACAAACACCTTTGATGATGAAGAGCAAAGATGGCTTATATATCAACATACACGAAGCAGCGTTGGTCAATTATTCTTTGATGTCGTTAAATCTGGATGATCAGCATATGATTTTAGAATCATGGTTAACACCAGATGCAGTTGGCGATAAGGGTTATATGCAGGCACCCTGTTTGTCTCCTTGGCGTACCATTATTGTTAGTGATAAAGCTGGAGATATCTTAACTTCAAAACTTACCTACAACCTTAACGAACCAACAAAATTCAAAGATGTATCGTGGATAAAACCAACCAAATACGTTGGGGTTTGGTGGGAAATGATCACTGGAAAAAGTACCTGGGCCTACAATGATTTAACCAGTGTGCAATTGGGTGTAACCGATTATTCGAAAACAAAACCCAATGGAAAACATGCCGCAAATACAGCGCACGTTAAAGAATATATTGATTTCGCTGCGAAAAATGGTTTAGATGCCGTTTTGGTTGAGGGCTGGAATGAAGGTTGGGAAGATTGGTTTGGTAAAACGAAAGATTATGTATTTGATTTTGTTACCCCTTACCCCGATTTTGATGTAAAAGAGCTGCACCGTTATGCGGCAAGTAAAGGCATAAAAATGATTATGCACCACGAAACTTCTTCGTCGGTTCGTAATTACGAACGCCATCTGGATACGGCCTATAAATTTATGAAAGCCAACGGTTACGATGCGGTTAAAAGTGGTTATGTAGGTAACATCATTCCAAGGGGAGAGCACCATTACGGTCAGTGGTTAAATAATCATTACTTGTATGCCATTGAAAAAGCTGCCGAATATAAAATTATGGTGAATGCGCATGAGGCTGTCCGCCCGACAGGTTTGGCACGGACTTACCCAAATTTAATCGGAAACGAATCGGCCAGGGGAACCGAATATGAAGCATTTGGTGGCAATAATGCCGATCATACTACCATTTTGCCTTTTACCCGTTTGATCGGTGGCCCGATGGATTATACCCCCGGTATCTTTGAAACCAGGGTAAGTGCATACAATCCGGCAAATACTTCTTTTGTACACAGTACTTTGGCACGTCAACTGGCACTTTATGTAACCATGTATAGCCCTTTGCAAATGGCTGCCGATTTACCAGAAACTTATAATAAGTATATGGATGCTTTCCAGTTTATTAAAGATGTAGCGGTAGATTGGGACGATACCAAAGTGTTGGAAGCAGAACCTGGTGATTATATCACTTTTGCACGTAAGGCAAAAGGTAAAAATAATTGGTTTGTGGGCCGTACCAATGATGAGGAAGCCCGGACTTCCAAAATCGACTTCAGCTTTTTAGATCCGGGTAAAAAATATACAGCAACCATTTATGCTGATGCAAAGGATGCCCACTATGAAACCAACCCAAAAGCCTATACCATCCGCAAAATGGAGGTAACCAATAAAACGAAATTGACGCAGTATTGCGCCCCGGGTGGTGGATATGCGATTAGTATCGTAGCTAAATAATTTGAATTAATTATTAGTGGTATCAGTTGTTTTACCAACTGACACTGTTTTTTAGTCGTAGCGTCTCGCTACGACTTTTTTGTTGCTGTTTTTTGCCATGGATAGACACAGTTAAACGTGTTGTATTGCATAAAAATCAATAAGATTCACAGATAAATTTTATTGGTAATATCCCTCTACAAATCGTCATTCCCAACTTGATTGGGAACCACGGAGTGCTCATGAATACAACTGAATAAATAAACACTCATGAATAATCTTAATGCAAACGCTTGAAGATTAGCTTCGCTGAGCACTTCGTGGTTCCCGCATGCGCGAGAATAACGGCCGCACTAGTATTTAGAGGTGTAAGTTGTTGCCAACTGACATTTAAACATTCCAAGCTGTCAAACAGCAGGAAAATAGCTTATTTTATAATATCTTAGCGAATAGATTAAAACCAAACAATTAACTGGATATTAACATGCCCAAAATCAAAAACCATATCGAACTTCAATTTTTAAGCGAGCCCTCTGATGTTAACTATGGGGGTAAAGTGCATGGTGGGATGATGATGAAGTGGATTGATCAGGCTGCTTTTGCGTGTGCCCTGCAGTGGAGCCAAACCTATTGTGTAACCGTTTACGTTGGTGGAATCAGGTTTTTTCATCCTGTTCATATCGGGCATTTGGTAAAGATGGAAGCACGCATTATTTACACGGGTAAAACCAGTATGCATATTGCTGTTGATGCTTTTTCAAAACCTGTAGAGCAAACTGATTTTGTTAAAAATACACACTGTATTATCGTTTTTGTTGCGGTAGATGACAATGGTCAACCGAAGCCAATTCCGGCTTTTAAACCTAAAACCGAAAAAGAAATTGCCATGCATGGCTACGCCATTAAATTAATGGAACTGCGTAAAAGTATTGATAAGGAAATGGAGCCGTATATTGTGTAAGCGTGAGGCGTTGAGTGGTTGGCGTTCAGCTTAACCACAGAGAAAACAGAGAAACGTGCACGGAACACAAAGGGTTAATTATTTAGCTCCTCTATTTCTGATACTTTAGTCTCTGTTATACGCTGTGAAAACTTGGTGTTCCGCCAATCGTGTAATTATGCTATTTGTGTTGTTTATGCTCTGTGCGCCACCGTGAAAAACTCAGTGCGCTCGGTGGTGGAAAACGGACCCTACTCCGCAATTGGTAAACTAAAACAAAACTTGCTTCCTTCTCCAATGGCACTTACTACCCATATTTTTCCGTTTTCGGCTTCTATAAAATCTTTAGAAATGGCTAGGCCCAATCCGGAGCCAGATTTATTCTGACCATCAGTTGGTACCTGGAAATACCTATCAAACAATCTTTTTTGGTATTTTTCGTCAATGCCTTTTCCAAAATCGCGTACAGAGAATTCAATAAAATTATCTTTTTGTAAGACGTCGATGTTTACCTTCGATTTTTCTGAACTGTACCGCAATGCATTAGATAAAAAGTTAACCATTACCCAGGCTGTTTTCTGGATATCGGCATTCACATTTGGTAAGTTCTGGTCGTAATTAAGCACCAGTTGAATCGATTTCTGTTCGGCCTGGAATTTAACTGCATCAATAGCATAACTCACAATTTCTTCAGGTTTGGTTATGGCAAAAGTGAGCTTTAAATTACCGGTTTCTACCTGCGAGAGATCTAGCAGTTCACTGGTGATTTTTAGCAGTCTGTCGCTATCTTCTTTAATGTGGTTAAGCAACTCGTGCTGCTCCTCGTTCATCATGCCCACGCGTTCATCGTTAAGCAATTTCAAGCTCATTTTGATGGATGAAAGCGGCGTTTTTAACTCATGTGAAACAGTGGCGATAAAATTGGTTTTAGCTTCATCAAGCTCTTTAAACTGCGTAATGTTTTTTAAGGTGTAAACGCTGCCGGCAGATTTAGATGAGGCAATTAAGGTGCTATCATCTTGTTCTTCATAATTTGGGATGATGATTTCACGATTTTCCAGCAAGAAATAAGATTCTTTATCATCAGCATAAATCTTTAAGGTATTATCATTGGTTTCAGGTTTAATAATCCGTTTCAGCAACTCATTTTTTTGCATCAGTTCGGCTACGTTTTGGCCAATAACCTTATCTTCATCCAGGCTAATCAGTTTTGCCGCCAGGTGGTTTAAAAAGAGCACTTCTCCTTTCTCATTTAAACCGATAATAGCATCCTGCATTTGTGCAATAATGGCTTCAATACGCAACTTTTCGGATTTAATTTTAGATAAATTGCTGTTTTCCCATTCATTTAATTTAACCACCATTCCGTTAAAGGAGTTTGCCAGTTCTGTAAACTCATCTTCGTTTTCGAAATGCAAACGCTGTTTATAATTTTTACGACTGATCTGTTTAATGGCCGCACTAAATTCTGCAAGGGGGTTGGCCACAAATCCCGGAAAGTTTACAATGAAGGTAAAAAGGATGATAAAACTAAGGGTTGCCGCAATCATGATATACAGGTTTGCCCTTGATGAGGTTTCGTTTGCCAGTTCGTTTTTATCGTAAATGGCCTTCATGTTTACCCGTTCTATATCTTGCAGTGCAACGCGCAAATTTTTAATGCTACTTTCTTTAATAGTTGATGCTTGTGAACCTTTTAGCGCATTAAAAGCTATTTCTAATTTCTTGAAGGCTGCTTTTTCACCGGGTTCGGTAATGTTCAGGCCCTCATTTTTCAGGTTATCCTCAAATGTAGTCAGCTGTGTGCTGTTTAATGGGAAAGCATGCTGGTCGATTATATTGCGCATGGCGGCAACATATTTCAAAGATTTGTAGTTGTCTTTAAGAATTACCTTCGATTTATCGGAAAGCTCATTTAAGAAAAAGAGCGCAATTAATCCGAAGGATAAAACGATGATAAAGAGAAAGCCGAATCCGAGGCGGAGTTTGGTTTTTATTTTCATGATGACTTGGTTAACCGCAAAGAGTGGAAAGTTTTTCGCGAAGAACGCAAATTAATTTCTCTCTTTTCGTGGTAAAAGTAAGTTATAATTAAATCTGTTTACTGATGAACTAAATTACACAACAAAGGTTAGATAAATAGCATCTGTTTAGCTTGCAGTCAATAGTGATGCCAGCAGATTGTTGTTGTGTTTAAATTGTTGTTTTCTAGATGTTTAAATTATTTTTCGCTTAAAAAAACAAAAAATACCTTTTCATTTTGGAAGGGTTTTTACCATTATGAACTATTGATTCTGAAAGTTTGCAACACTGTTCTGCGTGCCTAAACCTGGTCGCAGCGAACACGGAGTGCAAGGGAGTAAAGCAAAGAGCAGGGAGAAATATTTCCATGAAACACAGGTTTTGCTTTCCAAATGAAAAAAACTTTGAAATTATTTTTCGGAAAGCAGTTTTCGAAGCACTTAGGTTACTGTATTCCCGCTTTCGCTTATAGTCCTCGCTGCGCTGTGGGCTATTCCGCTCAATCGGGTTTAAGTGGCACGGCCTGTAAGAAGATTCGTGGTTGCAAAGCGCAACAAATGACAATACCTTTAGAATTTTCGCGGGTTTTACAGCGCTGTCCTGAGTGTCTAAACCTGATCGCAGCGAACACGGAGTGCAACGGAGTAAAGCGAAGAGCAGGGACAAATTTTCCTATGGCACACAGGTTTTGCTTTCCAAATCAAAAAAACTTTGAAATGATTTTTCGGAAAGCAAATTTGGTAGCGTTTAGGCTGCTTCAGTCCCGCTTTCGCTTATAGTCCTCGCTGCGCTGCGGGCTATTCCGCTCAATCGGGTTTAAGTGGCACGGCCTGTAAGAAGATTTGTGGTTGCAAAGTGCAATAAATGACAATGCCTTTAAAATTTTCGCGGGTTTTACAGCGCTGTCCTGAGTGTCTAAACCTGATCGCAGCGAACACGGAGTGCAACGGAGTAAAGCAAAGGGCAGGGACAAACGCTGCTATGGAATACAGGATTTGCTTTCCAAATCAAAAACTTTGAAATGATTTTTAAGGAAACCAGTTTGGTAGCGTTTATGCTGCTTCAGTCCCGCTTTCGCTTATAGTCCTCGCCGCGCTGTGGGCTATTCCGCTCAATCGGGTTTAAGTGGCACGGCCTGTAAGAAGATTTGTGGTTGCAAAGCGCATAAATTGCGATATCTTTAAAATTTTCATGAGTTTTGTAGCACTACCCTGCGTTTCTAAACCTGATCGCAGCAAACACGGAGTGCAACGGAGTAAAGCAAAGAGCAGGGACAAATATTTCCATGAAACACAGGTTTTGATTTCCAAATGAAAAAAACTTTGAAATTATTTTTGGGAAAGCAGTTTTCGAAGCACTGAGGTTACTGTATTCCCGCTTTCGCTTATAGTCCTCGCTGCGCTGCGGGCTATTCCGCTCAATCGGGTTTAGGTGGCACAGACTGTAAGAAGATTCGTGGTTGCAAAGTTCAATAAATGACAATGCCTTTAGAATTTTCGCGGGTTTTACAGCGCTGTCCTGAGTGTCTAAACCTGATCGCAGCGAACACGGAGTGCAACGGAGTAAAGCGAAGAGCAGGGACAAATCTTCCTATGGCACACAGGTTTTGCTTTCCAAATGAAAAAAACTTTGAAATTATTTTTCGGAAAGCAAGTTTGGTAGCGTTTAGGTTGCTTCAGTCACGCTGTGCACTTTATCCTGCTGAAAAATCTGGACCGTTTACATCGGGTTTAGGTGACACGGCTTGTGCATGTATTAATGTCGAAAACATGAAACGTTCCTACGGAACAAAAACGCCAATTTTCAATTGGCTACCAAGGAATCGCCCCGCTGGGACGAGCTAGCGATCAGAAATAAAGCTGTTGCGTTAAAATTTGATAAATTTCTCTATCTGCTCATCGGTAAACTTAACCGTATCTGGCTGGTTAAGGTTACCTGCTGCATCTAATTCTGTTTTAATATTGGGAATGTGTAACCGTAAGGGTAAAATATTCAGGTGGATATAATGACAAACACCTGTAAAATGATCGACACCCCGGATATTGCCATATTTGCCCGAAGAAATGCCAACCAAAGCTGCTTTTTTATCATAAAAACTATCCGGGAAATTACAGGCATCAATTAACACTTTTAGTACGCCCGGGTAGCTTCCGTTATACTCTGGCATGATAAACAAAAACTTTTCGGTGTTGTTGATCATGTCCTGAATTTCTTGAAAAGCGGTTGATCGTTTGCCATACATATCGGTATTCAAAACATCTGCAGGCAGGTGCTCCAGGCTAAACAAATTGGCTTCAGCTCCTTTTTCTTTTAATTGCTTTTGGTAATATTTAGCAACTTTTAGCGTATTGCTATTGGGCCTGTTGGTTGCAGCTATAATCGTGATCATGGATAATTGTTAATAAGATGTGTAAAACCCAAATACGCTTCTTGCTAAAATTGCCATATAGTTTGTATCTTAGCTGATTGTGAAAAAGGCCGTAAACAAGGCAAAAATAGAACTTTTTGCCAATTTAAACGCATAAATAACACAACCTAAATAAACGTTAAGTAAATTTCGGATACATAGATGAGCAAAATTATTGCATTAGCAAATCAAAAAGGTGGTGTTGGTAAAACAACTTCATCTATAAACCTGGCTGCTAGTTTGGCCGTACTAGAATACAAAACTTTACTGGTAGATGCTGATCCTCAGGCCAATTCCACTTCAGGTATCGGTTTCGATCCCCGGAATATTAAAGATAGCATATACGAGTGTATCATTAATGATATCGATCCTTTACAGGCCATCCAAAAAACGGATACACCGAATTTAGATTTATTACCGGCCCACATCGATCTGGTAGGTGCGGAAATCGAAATGATCAACCTCAATAACCGTGAGTATAAAATGAAAGCGGTTTTAGAGAAAGTTAAAGATCAGTATGACTTCATTATCATCGATTGTTCGCCATCTTTAGGTTTAATTACCATTAACGCTCTAACTGCTGCCGATTCGGTTATTATTCCTGTACAGTGCGAGTATTTTGCTCTAGAAGGCTTAGGGAAGTTATTAAATACTATAAAGATTGTTCAGAACCGTTTAAACCCTGATCTGGAGATTGAAGGTATTTTATTAACGATGTACGATGTACGTTTGCGTTTATCTAACCAGGTAGTGGAGGAGGTTAAAACGCATTTTCACGAATTGGTTTTCGATACCATTATTCAGCGTAATACGCGTTTAAGTGAGGCACCTAGTTACGGTGTTTCGGTAATTATGCACGATGCAAATTGCAAAGGTGCTATTAATTACCTGAACCTTGCCCGCGAAATTGTGAAGAAAAACGGTCTTTTAAAGGAAGAAGAGAACATTGGAACAGCAACTTTATAAATTATAGATGACATCTTTTCAGCGAAAAACAGGTTTAGGAAGAGGGTTAAGTGCGCTTTTAGATGATAGCGAATCTACTCACCCACCGAAACAGCAGGTTAATGCGGTGAGCGAAACCGAGCAGATTGGCAATATCAGTCACGTAAGTTTAACTGAAGTTGAAACCAATCCATACCAGCCCCGTACCGAATTTGATCAGGTTGCTTTAAACGAGCTTGCCGATTCGATAAAGGTACAAGGTTTAATACAGCCCATTACCGTTAGAAAACTGGCTGCAAATAAATACCAGCTCATTTCTGGCGAACGTAGGTTCAGGGCTTCGAAACTGGCTGGTTTAACAAAGGTGCCTGCTTATATCCGTAGTGCCAATGATCAACAGATGTTGGAAATGGCCCTGATCGAAAATATTCAACGCGAAAATTTAAATGCTATTGAAGTAGCATTGAGTTTCCAGAGGATGATTGATGAGGTGGGTTTAAAACAAGAGCAATTAGGCGAACGTGTAGGTAAAAACCGTACCACGGTTACCAATTACCTGCGTTTGTTAAAACTTCCTCCTGCTATTCAGGCTTCTATCCGCGATCAGAAAATCAGCATGGGCCATGCAAGAGCCTTGATTAATGTTGACGGGGTTGATAAACAATTGTTTATTCACCAGGAGATTTTAGAAAAAGGCTTATCTGTGCGGAAAGTGGAAGAGCTTGTACGTAATTTGCAACATGTACCTTTAAAAGCCAGCGAAAAGCCAAAAGAAAAAGCGGTTTCCTTTCAATACCAAAAATTACAGGACGATCTGGCATCTAAATTTGCTACCCGTGTAAAGTTAAAGGTAAGTCAGAACGGTAAAGGGGCGATAGAAATTCCTTTTATGAGCGATGACGACTTAAACCGCATTCTGGAATTATTAGACTGGTAATGCAAAAGACTAAGCTTTTTATACTGATTGCTGCATTTGCATTTTTTACGGTGAACTTTGCCGCTGCACAGGTTAAGGATACTTTATTAAAACCTGCTGACACTTCAAAGATTAAATTATCTAAATCTTTAGATACTATGGCTAAAAAACCGATGACCAGAAAGGATTCGATGAAAGCCAAATACGTTAACCCGGGTAAGGTTGCCGGTAGAAAAGCTGTTTTCAGATCGATGATTATACCAGGATGGGGGCAATTATATAATATGCAATTGCTTAACGATGGTTATGGCACAAGAGCAGGGAAAAGCCAGGTTTTTCAAAAAATCTATACTGGTGGTAAAATTGCGGCTATTTATGGCGGTGCCACTGCGCTTACACTATCACTAATGGATAGCAGGAAGAACTATAAACGTTTTTTGAGCGAGGCACAGTACCGCGAGAGCAATCCAGGCAAAAAGTTAGATTTAACACAATATAGCAACCAAGGTATTCTGGACGGGAAAAGTTTATACAAGCGGAATTCGCAGATTGTGTACTTTTCTTATGGATTACTTTATGCGGCCAATATCATTGATGCCTATGTGGCAGCCCGTTTGCACTTCTTTAATATTGATGATGACCTTTCTTTTAGGATAATGCCATCCATGATTAATGCCGATTCCATGTATGGTTTAAATTTAACACCTGCATTAAAATTGTCGTTAACATTTTAATGTCAAAAAACATGATAATCAATAACATATAAAATGGTGATGTTTTAACGCATTAACAGCTAAGATTTAGGGCGAAAAATAGATAATATAAACTAAAACAAACATAAATAGATGAAACTAGCGCTTTTAGGATATGGTAAAATGGGGCAGATTATCGAAAAATTTGCGTTGGAACGTGGCCACGAAATTGTGCTGAAAATAACGATCGATAATCAGGAAGATTTAACCAGACAAAATTTAAAGTCAGTTGATGTGGCAATCGATTTTAGTACGCCTGATTCGGTTTTGAAAAATATTGATGCCTGTTTTGATGCCAATGTTCCTGTGGTTGTGGGAACAACTGGCTGGTATGGCAAACTGCAGGAAGTAAAAGATGATTGTGATAAAAGTAACAATACTTTGCTTTATGGGTCTAACTTCAGTATCGGCGTAAATTTATTTTTTAAGCTTAACCAAACTTTGGCCAAGCTAATGAATAACTATCCCGCTTACGATGTTCAGGTTGAAGAAATTCACCATACACAAAAACTGGATGCACCAAGCGGTACAGCCATTACCCTTGCAGAAGGGATTGTGGATAACCTGGATAGAAAACAAGAGTGGTTAAACGAAGTGGTAGGAACTGATGTTGAATTATTTCCTAAAGCCGAACAATTGCTAATAGAATCGCATAGGATAGAAAATATTCCAGGTACGCATACGGTAATTTACAGTAGTGAGGTTGATGAGATAGAAATTAAACATACAGCCCATAACAGAGCTGGTTTTGCTTTGGGTGCAGTAGTAGCGGCCGAATGGTTAAAAGATAAAAAAGGATTTTTCAGTATTACTGATATTTTTGAATAAAGTCCAAAGCTTAAAGCTGAAAGGCCAAAGCAAATATCATCTGTGAAATCACTAAATCCGTGAAATCACACCATAGGATTACAGATAACAGGTAGCCGATTTTATAAATCGCTAAACCAAAAATAAGATATATGAATTATAAATTCTGGCAACGAAAAAAAGATGCCCCAAAGAAGAAAAAAACGAAAACACGAGAGTGGTTTGATGCAATTGTTTTTGCGGTAGTGGCTGCAACCATCATCCGCGTATTTTTTATCGAGGCTTATACTATTCCGTCTGGTTCGATGGAAAGATCATTACTGATTGGCGATTTCCTTTTTGTAAGTAAAGTTAATTATGGGGCACGTATTCCGATGACGCCGGTTGCTTTTCCTTTTGCTCACCATACCATGCCTTTAACTACTTCTACCAAAGCTTACTGGGATGGCGTGCAGTGGAAATATCACCGTTTGCCAGGTTTGTCTAAAATTAAAAGAAATGATGTAGTGGTATTCAACTTTCCCGAAGGAGATACCGTTGCTGTAGAAAACCAGGCAGAAAGTTATTATGCTTTAGTACGGAGCATGGGCCGGGAACAGGTGAGGAGTACCTATACTATTGTAGACCGTCCGGTAGATAAACGCGAAAACTTTATTAAAAGATGTATCGGTATTCCGGGCGATGTGATTTCGATGAGCAATGGTATTGCCAATGTAAATGGAAAAGATGAACCTTTAAAAAGTACGGGCATGATGCCGTATCGAATTGAGTTTAAAACCATGGACTTTAATTATGCAGCGCTTGATGAGTTTAATTTAAATTTAGGCAGTGTACCGGCGGTGGCCGCCAATACCTACATCGTAGATGCTTCGCCAGAAATTGCTGAAAAGCTAAAAACACTTGATTTTGTAAAATCGGTAACATTAAGTCCTGATCCTGCCGGAGCCGTTCCGGGTGGAGTTTTTCCGAACGATCCAAATAGGGTTTGGAACAGGGATAACTTTGGACCGATTAAAATTCCTTCAAAAGGATGGACTGTTAAGATCGATAGCAATACCATGCCATTGTATTACAGGGCAATCAGAACTTACGAAGGAAATAAAGTGGAACAAAAAGCAGGGGTTTGGTATATTAATGATAAAGTAGCCACAACCTATACCTTTAAAATGGACTATTATTGGATGATGGGTGATAACCGCCATAACTCTGCCGATTCGCGTTATTGGGGTTTTGTACCTGAAGACCATATTGTAGGTAAGGCTTTATTTGTTTGGATGAGCTGGGATAGTACTGCATCTTTTTTACATAAAATAAGATGGAGCAGATTATTTATGGGGATCCATTAATAAAATATAATTCTTTAAAAAGGGCGGATAATCGAAGATTATTCGCCCTTTTTATTTATAAAACATTTATAATTAACTTTTAAAAAAAATTAAAAAGTATAATGATGTTTTAAAAATATTTTTTAAGTTTGAACTGCAATCAAATATCATGTCTGTAATTGTTGAAAAAAATCAGCGTCTTAGGGCTGGTGTCATTAAGCATTTATACTATAAAAAATCGCTTTCACTTACAGATCTGAGTAAGCTGACGCAAAAGAGTTTGCCTTTGGTTACCGCCGTGGTTAATGGTTTAATTGTAGAGGGCTATATTATAGAAGAGGGGTTTGCACCATCAACAGGAGGCAGAAGGGCAGCAATGTTCCTGATCAATCCCAATCTCAAAAAATATATTGTAGCCATTGCGATGGATCAGCTTACATCCAGGTTAACCATTTACGATCTTTCAAGAAAAATGGTTACACCAATCCAGACTTTGGAGTTTGAGCTGTCATCAAAAGAATGTAATATTGGAGACCTTGTTAATTTCATTAACAGCAGTATTGATCAATCTAAAATCAACCGGGCAGATATTTTAGGTGTTGGGATTGGTATGCCAGGTTTTGTTAATGCAGATGAAGGCATAAACCATTCTTTTCTTAAAGTTAATGAAGGTACAACCTTACAGCAGTACCTTTCTTCCGAAATCAATTTACCAGTACATATAGACAACGATTCCAGTTTAATTGCAATGGCCGAATTAAATTTCGGAGAAGCTGCTAATTTAAAGGATGTAATGGTGGTTAATATTGGCTGGGGAACAGGTTTGGGGATCATTGTAAATGGTAAATTATACCGGGGCAGTGGCGGAAATGCCGGTGAATTCAGTCATATCCCACTTTCAGACAGCGACAATTTGTGCTCTTGCGGCAGAAGAGGCTGCTTAGAGGTAGATACTTCTTTATTGGTTATGGCCAAACGGGCAGAGGAAGCTATAGCTGCAGGTGCCGAATCGAGCATGAAAAAACTGTTCAAAGACAAAAGTAAACACCCTGCAGATCATTTCTTACATGCTGTAAGTGAGCAAGATCCTGTTGCGATATCTGTTTTGGCTAAAGCGATTTTTCAATTGGGTAAGGGTGTGGCTACATTAATCCATCTTTTAAATCCTGAGTGTATTGTTTTAAGTGGAAGAGGTGCGAAGGCAGGGAAAATGCTTTTACCGCCAATACAACAAGCAATTCATGAGTTTTGTATTCCCCGGATAGCTGAACAAACCGAAATAAAACTTTCTGCCCTGACGGATGAAGCCGAATTATTGGCTGCCGGAAGTTTGACAATCGAGCATAACCAATTCGATTAAATAGATAACTAACAAATAGAAGATAAATATTTAACCAAACCAATACGATATGACAGGATAAAAGGCTCAGTAAAAAGTCAAAAATTTTTAAACTAATCTTAAACTAAACAAAAAAAATATGAAAAAAATGTACTTAAAGTGCTTGAGTATGTTATTGTTATGTTTCATAACAATAAGTGCTTTTGCACAGACAAATATTACCGGTACGGTAAAAGACGCATCAGGCCCTCTTCCCGGCGTAAGCGTTTCTGTTAAAGGAACTTCCAAAGTAACTCAGACAGATGGTAATGGAAAATTTTCATTAACAGTAAATCCAGGTGAGGTGCTGGTTTTCACCGCAATAGGTTTCGCTAAGCAAGAAGTTAGCGTAAATAGTCAAACATCACTTAATGTTATCCTAAAGGAGAGCAGTAATCAGCTTGATGAAGTTAATGTAGTAACAACCGCGCTGGGTATCAAGAGGCAGGAAAAATCTCTTGGTTATGCAGTGAGTACAGTAACGGCTAAACAACTGACAGAAGCTGGTAACACCAACTTTGCATCAGCACTTTATGGTAAAGCTGCGGGGGTAAAAATTACAACAGCCCCAGGTGGTGCAAGTAGTGCGGTAAATGTTCAGATTCGTGGTGTTAATTCAATTAGTTATAATCAACAGCCGCTTTATGTGGTAGATGGTGTAATGATCAGAAATGATGGGCAGAATGGGGCAGACGGTGCTAATAATAATAATTATTGGGGCGATCAAAGAATTCGTG
Organism: Pedobacter sp. PF22-3; assembly: GCF_026239555.1. GTDB lineage: Bacteria > Bacteroidota > Bacteroidia > Sphingobacteriales > Sphingobacteriaceae > Pedobacter. The sequence goes on from NZ_JAPIVP010000006.1 coordinate 221,231, forward strand.
GTAATGGCATTTTGGATATTAACCCAGCTGATATAGAAAGCCTAACGGTACTGAAAGGTGCCAGTGCCTCTGCGCTTTATGGATCTGATGCTGGTAATGGTGTAGTGGTGATTACAACAAAAAAAGGTTCGAAAAGCAGAGGCTTAGGAATTGATTTTAACTATCAGGGTTCAATGGACCAGGTAGCTTTTCTTCCAAATTTCCAAAACACCTATGGCCCTGGTTATGATAGGGCAACTAACGTAGCTAATGGTGCAACCGAAGAAGGTTGGATTGCTGATGCTGCTTCCCCAAGTGGTTTCAGACCATACTTCAGGGCTTATGCCAACTTTGGTCCTAAAATGGAAGGCCAACAAGTAAGATGGTGGGATGGTTCAATCCGCTCTTATTCTCCACAGCCTAATAATTACAGAGATGTATATCAAAACGGATATACTTCTAACGCAAATGTTGCTATCTCTAACCAGACTGATGCTTTAAACTATCGCTTTTCAGCTTCTAGACTGGATTATAAAGGTACTCAACCTGGAAATACTGGATCTAAGAACTCTTTCAATTTAAATTCTACGATTAAACTTTCGCCAAAAGTATCAGCAGACGTGATCGTAAGTTATGTAAATACCATCACGAAGAATAGACCATATCAATTAGGCCAGGTGTTAGGTTCTTTCGGAGGTTTTTTCAGCCGTGCAGAAGATATGGGCTTGATGAAGGAGAAATTTCAAACCAGTAACGGCTACAAATATTCGCAGTTTAATCAACTGGATAGGCCTGAACCATTCATTTTCAACATTAGGGCTACAAATCTGTTAGATTTTTATTGGCAGCAATTGAAAAACCAATACAATGAAAATGAAAACAGGTTACTATCGAGTTTTACGCTAAACTATGATTTTGCAAAAAACTTAAAATTCAGAGGTCGTATTGGTAATGATTACACAGGAGTAAGAAGCGAAAACCGTCAATATACTGAAATTCCTAGTGCATTGAATGGTAACACCAGTACTGGTGGTTATACAACCACACAAGGACAATATGCTATATTATATGGAGATGCATTGGTAACCTATTCAAATAAAATAGGTGAAGACATTAACCTTTCATTAAGTGGAGGCTATCAAGGTAGAAAAGAATCTTATAAAGATCAATCTTCCAATACACGTGATGGTTTAGTTTCTGAAAATTGGTTCGCGCTAGCCAATTCATTTGGCGTAGCCGAAACATCTGATATCCGTAAAGAACAACTTAAGTATGCTTATTTAGGGATGTTAAACCTGTCATATAAAGATTATCTTTTCGTGGAAGCAACAGGTCGCCGTGAGTATGCATCTACCCTTCCTGTAGAAAACAATGGCTACTCTTATTATTCTGTTAACAGTGGTTTTGTTTTTAGTGATGTTTGGAAATTACCAAAGTTCTGGAGCTATGGAAAATTAAGAGCTTCTTATGGTGTTGTGGGTAATGCACCACCGATGTATCAGGCCAATATTTTATATAAGCAAACATCTCTTCAATCTATAAATGGTTCGGTTCCTTCCTTAATATCAGCCAGTGCATATGGAAATCTTGGTTTAAGACCAGAAATGAAACATGAGGCTGAGTTTGGTTTGGAAACTCGCTTTTTCGGCGGTCGTTTAGGATTAGACGTAAGTTATTACAACAATATTATCAAAGACCAGATTTTACCGCTGGAGGTTGCTACCACAACGGGTGCTAAAAGTCAGATTGTAAATATTGGCGAAATAGGCAATAGAGGTTTTGAGGTTGCATTAAATGCTACACCAATTTCATCGGGCAAATTTAGATGGGATACGAGGTTAAATTTCTCAACCAATAAAACTAAGGTAAATGAGTTGATGAGTGGTGTATCTGAACTTGTTCCATATTTTTCAGATCAGTCAACTGCGAAAATTGTGGCCAGACAAGGAGAAGAATTGGGTAACATTTACATTCTCCCAAGAAAAACCGATGCCAATGGTAATTATCTGATTACTGATGAAGGCTACTATGTAATGAGCGATACTTATGTAAAGGCAGGTAATATTTTACCAAGAGCAGTTGGTGGTTTTTCCAACACTTTAAGCTATGGAAATATTGCACTTGATTTTACTATTGATTACCGTTTCGGTGGTAAAATGATTGCACCAAACTTAAAGTTTATGCGTGGTGCTGGTATGTTAGAGAATTCAATGGAATTTAGAGATGCTGCAAGTGGTGGCTTAACATTTACTGAAAATGGTAAAACCTATAATGATGGTGTATTACTAAAAGGTATAAATGAAAACACTGGGCAGCCTAACACTAAGGTTTTGTCTGCAGCCGATTACTATATTACTACTTATAACTGGGGTCAGGGATCTTTAGCGGAAGGTGAAATATTTAAAAATAATTATATTAAAATGAGAGAGGTATCATTAAGTTATAAAATTCCTGCTTCATTTACCAAAAAGCTAAGCATAACCAATTTACGCGTTTCATTAATAGGTCGTAATTTATTCTACCTCTACCGTACATTGAAGGATTTAGATCCTGAAGCTCCACTAGGAAATAAATGGTGGTCACAAGGGGTAGACGTTGGTTCTAGTGCCGCATCAAGAAACTTTGGATTCTCTTTGAACGCAAATTTTTAGCTTTAAGAAATTGATATTATCATGAAAAAATTAATTATAAATATGAGTTTCCTTTTAATTGCCACAATAACTATTGTTGGTTGTAAAAAGGAACTTGAAGAAAAATTTAATAATCCGGAACAAGCAACAGAAGCAAATGTTGCGGGATTATTTACTGGCATGTTGAACAATGATCGTGTTGCTGCCAAATATTGGAATGTGCGCACATTTTTAACTCAAATGCCAGGGGTTTTTGCTCAAACAGCATATATTGGAAATAGTAATGCTATCTACAGACAAAGTGAAGATTATGCTCAGCAATACTGGGATGATTTCTACACTACTGGCGGAAATGGTAGCGGCGTATTAGCCCTATATAGAGCAATGGAAACAAAGTTTAATTCCTTAACTCCGGCAGAACAAACTGCACAAAAAAATATCATGCAGGCTGCGAAAATTGTATTAATAGAACAGGCTGCGAAAATGGTTGACATGTGGGGAGATATTCCTTATTCTGAAGCAGGTAGTCTGCCAACTTCCAGTGTGATCAAAAACCCTAAATACGATGAGCAAAAGGCTTTGTACACTACATTTATCAGTGACCTAGCTACTATATCTGCATATTTTAAAGCAAGTACAACAACTTCATCATTTAGTAAAGCAGATATTTTACTAAAAGGTGATGTGAATAAGTGGGCTCGTTATGCCAATTCATTACGTTTGAGATTATTGATGCGTATTTCAAAAACGGACGAAGCAACTGCTAAAACAGCTATCATGCAAATGTTAAACGATCAGGTAACTTACCCTTTGGTTGATGGCGGTAACGTAGGTACATATGCTCCTGGCAACTCAGATATCTTACTTCAACCACTTACCAACAGCACAAGCGATTTGCATGATGCATTTTTTGAAGGAAGTTGGTATGCTACTGATTATGCCTTAAACACGCTAATGGTTCCTGCAAATGATCCACGTATACCTGTAATTTACGATGCATTTGGACGCACGGTGAATGGTAAATTTGTACCAAACACAACGTATAAAGCTATGCCAATTACTTTTACTACGGCTCAGCAAGAAGCTAGTTTTGCAGATTATGCAGTTTTAGATTCTGCAACATTTTTATATAACCAAAAACTACCTGGAATTATCATTACTTCGTCTGAAGTTAATTTTTTAAAAGCTGAGGCTTTTGAAAGATGGGGAAGTTCAACTGATGCTAAAACTGCTTATGATAATGCATTAAGGCAATCCGTAACCTTCTATCATTACCTTAATAATTTAAATCAGGGCGGTGGATTTAAAAATGTAGCTGCTCCAGCTTCTTCAGTAGTTGATACATGGATTAACTCATCTAGCGCAAGTTATACAGGTTCATCTTCAGATAAACTCTCCTTAATTTATAATCAGAAATGGTTACATTATGGTGTTTTGCAATCCATTGAAGCATGGTCTGAATACAGAAGAACGGGATTTCCTGTCTTAACTTTTCCTTCCACGGGAAAATTAGCCGGATTTGATACACCACCAACACGTTTGGTATATCCAGCTAAGGAAAAAACGCTTAATAATGAAAATTATCAGGCAGTAGCATCAAAAGACACCCGCAAAACTAAAATATTCTGGATGCCTTAATCCTTTTTAAATTAAATCCCGGCAGTTTCTGCCGGGATTTTTAATGATATTAAAATATGAAAATACCCAGCCTTTTAATTGCCTTTATCTCTTGTGTCAATATCGCTTTTGCCCAACGAAACGATATACTCAAAGAATCAACGAAATACGAATGGCCTAAAGATGACGCAGTAAAAAAGAAATTAGAACACTGGCAAGATCAAAAATTTGGAATGATTATCCATTGGGGACTTTACGCTGTTCCAGGGATTATCGAATCATGGTCTATCTGCTCTGAAGATTGGATCGAAAGGGATAGCACTATCAAATACGAAGATTATAAAAAATGGTATTGGGGCCAGAGCGAAAAATTTAATCCAACGAAATTCAATCCTGAGCAATGGGCAAAGGCAGGTAAGGATGCTGGAATGAAATACCTGGTTTTTACCACCAAACATCACGATGGCTTCGCTATGTTCGATACCAAAGAAAGCGATTTCAGCATTGCAAAAGGTCCATTTGCCAACAACCCTAAAAAAGATGTTGCTAAATATGTGTTCGATGCATTCCGCAAAGAAAATTTTATGATCGGTGCTTATTTTTCAAAGCCCGACTGGCATTCGCAATACTATTGGTGGGATAAATACGCTACCGCAAATAGAAATAACAATTACGACATCAGAAAAAATCCCTGGCGTTGGAATATGTTCAAAAGTTATACCCAAAACCAGATTGGCGAATTGATGAACAATTACGGTAGCATTGATATTTTATGGTTAGATGGTGGTTGGGTAAGGCCCTTGGCTTCAGTTAATGAAGAGGTACTTTCATGGGGTGCGCCTATTCCGGAGTGGAGCCAGGATATTGATATGCCTAAAATTGCCACAATGGCCAGAAAAGCACAGCCCGGTTTAATTATGGTAGATCGAACCGTACATGGACAATACGAAAACTACCAAACCCCTGAACAAAAGATCCCTGAAAAACAATTGGATTACCCTTGGGAAAGCTGCATGACTTTAGGAGGAGCCTGGGGTTTTGTGCCTAACGATCAATATAAATCGGCAAAAGAAGTGACTCATAAACTGGTAGAAATAGTGGCTAAAGGCGGAAGTTTACTTTTGGGCGTTGGACCTAAGGCAGATGGAACACTTCCCAATGAGGTGATTACAAAGTTGGAAGAGATTGGTAAGTGGACGAGCAAAAATGGTGCAGCCATATACGGCACAAGAATTACCAAAAACTACCATGATGGGCAAAACTGGTTTACCCAAAGTAAAGATGGCAAAACCGTTTATGGTATTACGCTATTGGATGGTAATGCACCGAAAGAAATTTCCTGGACAGGTAGCATTCCTAAAAAAGGAACTTCCATTACGTTATTAAGCAATAAGCAAAAAGTGAAATGGAAATTGACAGATGGCAAAGTGCATTTTGATTTTCCAAAAACCGATGAGAAAATTGCCCTAACTTTTTCTTTTACACCCGAAACCAATTAGTAATGCCGAAACAGAAAAGATACCTATTTTTATTGTATGCATTGTTTTTAAGCAGCAGCCTTTTTGCCCAGGTCAAAAAAAGCCAGTCTTTACCCTATAAAAACCCAAAGTTAAGTATAGATTTAAGGGTTAAAGACCTGATTTCGAGAATGACGCCAGAAGAAAAATTCTGGCAGTTATTCATGATTCCAGGTGATGTAACCGAACAAAATAAAAACCAGTTCAGACACGGTATTTTTGGCTTGCAGGTCAGTGCGGCTGCCCAAGGCAGCGGCAATGCGCAACAGATGTTAACCTACAATACCGCTGAAGACGGACTTTCTCTGGCTAAAAAGGTTAACAAAATTCAAAAATATTTTATTGAGGAAACCCGTTTGGGCATTCCAATTATTCCGTTTGACGAAGCTTTACATGGTTTGGTTAGGCAAGGGGCTACAGCTTTCCCACAATCAATTGGCTTAGCAGCCAGTTTTGATACCACTTTAGTAGGAAAGATTGGTACAGCTATCGCTACTGAAGCCAGGGCACGTGGTTTAAGAGATCTTTTGGCGCCGGTAATCAATATGGCTACTGATGTAAGATGGGGCAGGGTAGAAGAAACCTATGGAGAAGATCCTTATCTAACAACCGTTCTGGGCCATGCTTTTATGAGCGCCATAGAAAAACAGAATATCATTGTTACGCCAAAGCATTTTATTGCCAATGTAGGCGATGGTGGCCGCGATAGTTACCCCATAGAATTGGACAAACATTTTCTGGAGGAAATCCATTTTCCTGCATTTGAAGATGGTGTTAAAAATGTGGGCATCCGTTCATTAATGACCTCCTACAACAGTGTTTATGGTACACCTGCAACTTCCAATAAATGGCTGCTTACCACTAAACTAAAAACAGAATGGGGCTTTAAAGGTTTCGTCATTTCTGATGCAGGTGCAGTTGGAGGCGCTAATGTATTACATTTTACGGCTAAAGATTATAAAGACGCCACAGCGCAATCTATTAATGCCGGACTCGATGTAATTTTCCAGGTGGATTATAACCATTATAAACTTTTTTTGCCCGCGTTTTTAGATGGTAGTATTTCCAAATCGAGAATAGATGATGCATTGACAAGAGTTTTGACAGCTAAATTCGAACTGGGACTGTTCGAGCATCCTTACGTAGATGAAAGTATTGCTGAAAAGATGTTGAACGATCAAAGTAATCGCCATTTGGCCGAAGAGGCGGCTTTAAAATCTTTCGTGCTTTTAAAAAATGACCATAACACACTTCCATTAAAAAGTGTAAAGCGTATCCTGCTCTTAGGTGAGGATGCTATTGAAGCCAGATTAGGTGGTTACAGCGGCACAGGAAACAATAAAATAAATATATTGGATGGCCTGAAAAGTGCCGTATCTAATGATGTTCAGGTTAATTATTTAAAAGGCAGTACCAGAGCGTTGCATTCTTATATTCCGATTGATAGTCAGTTTCTTTCCACTAATGGGAAAACAGGATTAACAGGAAGCTATTACAAAGGGATTCTGCTCTCTGGGAAACCAGTTAAAGAAGTTAATGATAAGGTAATTAATTTTAGTTGGACATTATACCCACCAGATGAACAGCTTCAACTGGATGATTATTCGGTAAAGTGGAATGGTAAAATTAAAGTTCCACAAACCGCTGATGTTAATATCGGATTGGAGGGTAATGATGGATACCGATTATATCTCGATAATCAATTATTGATCGATAACTGGGATAAAAAATCTTTCAGTACCAAGACTGCTCCTTTCCATTTCGATAAAAATAAAGAGTATGCACTTAGAATAGAATTTTTTGAACCTAAGGGCAGTGGTAAGATCAAACTGATTTGGGATTATAATACCGCAAAATCTAATGAAATAGCTGACGCCGTAGCTGCGGCCAAAAATAATGATGTAATCGTATTTGTTGCAGGAATTAAAGAAGGAGAGTTTCTGGATCGGGCGATGTTAAACCTGCCCGGTAACCAGGAATTGTTGTTGGATGAACTCGCAAAAACAGGAAAACCGGTTATCGTGATATTAACTGGTGGAAGCGCGATCAATATGCAGCCCTGGTTAAATAAAGTAAGCGCGGTTTTAAACGTGTGGTACCCTGGCGAAGCCGGAGGTACTGCCATCGCAGATATATTGCTTGGCAAAGTAAGTCCATCAGGTAAACTTCCAATTACTTACCCGGTTGATGAATCGCAATTGCCCCTGGTTTATAACCATAAGCCTACCGGTAGAGGCGATGATTACAACAACTTAAGTGGCGAGCCGCTTTTCCCATTTGGATATGGATTAAGTTATACCAACTTTTCTTACCAAAATTTAAAGTTTGACCGCAAAGTTATCGCTAAAAATGAAACAGCTACTGTTAGCTTCGAATTGAAGAATACAGGTGATTACGATGGTGATGAAGTGATGCAACTGTACATGAGGCCGCTGATCAGCAAATTGGCACAGCCTGTTCTTGTATTGAGAGGTTTCCAACGCGTGCATTTAAAAGTTGGAGAAACCAAGCGCATTTCATTTAAACTGGATAAAGAAGTGGTTAAAACACTCAATATCAACAATGTTTGGGAAGTAACTCCTGGAGAATATAGGATAATGATCGGATCATCAAGCAAAGCACTTTACTTGAAAGATAATTTAATCGTTAAGCCCTAAAAAGACACCCTAATCTGAGTTCGATTAATATTTATGCATTTTGATTAGTTTTAACCTCCTTTTTCTTAAGCTATCGTCATGCTGAATTTATTTCAGCATCTTTTCTGCTACTAAGACCCTGAAATAAATTCAGGGTGACGACTTTGAGTTAAAAATATCGGCAGAACATCTTTCAAACAGATATTAATAATCGAACTCAGGTTCCTATGGTTGGGTGTAAAACATACCAAATAATTTTGCCGCAGATTCTGGTTAAATCTGCGGCTTATTTATACAATAACCTAAGTTCGATTTATATTGGAATCATATTTAGTGTTCACCGCCGCTTTACCTCACACGATCGTCATACTGAATTTATTTTATTAGCAGTTTTTATTGTTTTAAAGGCCTAATAGCCACTTCGTGGTCAGCATCTTTCCTGCTATTTAAGACCCTGAGATGAATTCGGGGTGACGACACTAATGTTAAAATACCTAAAGAATAGTTCTAAAAGCAAAATTATTAATCGAACTCAATTTAGTAGATTTTTTGCCACGCTTGCCGACTAGTGAGGCATGGAACTACGGAAAGCACGAAATCTCCAGGTGTTGTCCTCCTTAGGAATAATTTATGGTATAAAAGTCAATATGATTGACAGATAAATTTTAAGTAGGTATATCTCTCGAGAGATCGTCATTCCCAACTTGATTGGGAATCGTAATGCAAGTGCTTTAAGATTCCCGCCTGCGCGGGAATGACGACCGCGAAGTGGATTCAGTCAATGGTAGCATAGTCGAAGGATTTTTAAGTAAAAAATATAATTACGACACCCAACTTTGTGCGCTTAGCGCCTTATCTTTGCACGCTTTGCGGTTAAACAAAATCAATTATTTCAATTCCTCTAAACCCAATTTTATCGCCAACTCATTCAGATCTTTTACCACCGCATCAATGATCGGAATACCGCTGATTTTTCTTTCCTGCTCAAATTCATGCTCAGGTTCTCCCGGGATGATCACCTTTTTGTTGGGATCTATTGTTTTAGCACTTTTAAAGCGTTCTACCCAATTATCTAAATGATCTTTAAAGTCTGCGGCTGGTCTGAAGCCATCTACACGCATAGCGCCTAAAAAATGGCCAAGTCCTTCACCAACCGGATTTGCAGATGGTTCTAAAAATGCTACAAAAGGAGGGACCCATGGGCCGTAATTTGCACCAGACAATACTGCCGATAAAATATCTACTGTTGCACCCAATCCATAACCTTTATGGCTGCCATGATCTTTATCGCTCCCTAAAGGAAGAAGCGACCCACCATTTTTTAATTCGTTAGCGTTAGTAGAATTTTCGCCATCTTTATCCTGGACCCAACCATCGGGAATGCTTTTATTGGCACGTTGCGCAATTTCCAATTTTCCGTTAGCTGCGGCTGAAGTAGCCATATCTACAATTACCGGTGGATATTTGCCCGCAGGGAAAGCATAACACATGGGGTTGGTGCCCAGTAAACGTTCGTTGGCATAAGTAGGCGCAACGAGGGGGCTTGCATTCGTCATGCTGATGCCGATCATATCTTTTTCTACAGCCATTAAAGCGTGGTAACCTGCTATGCCGAAGTGATTGGAATTTTTGACCGATACCCAGCCACTGCCGTATTTCTCTGCTTTTTCGATAGCAACCTGCATGGCAAAAGGCGCCACAACCAGTCCCAGTCCGGCATCCCCATCTACTGTTGCTGTAGTAGGGGTTTCATGTACAATTTTAATGTTCGGGTTAGCATTAATTCTTTTCTTTTCCCAAAGGCGCACATAGCCACTTAAACGTGCAACGCCATGCGAGTCGATTCCACGTAAATCTGAGCGGATCAAAACATCGGTTGCTAAATTAGCATGTTCATCAGAACAGCCCATTTTTTTAAAAACGCTATAAGTAAAAGCCCTGAGCTTGGTTTCAGTAAAGGTGATGAAGTTCATTTTATAATATTTGTCGTCACCCTGAATTTATTTCAGGGTCTTTTCAATAGATGCTGAAACGAGTTCAGCATGACGAATCTAAAAATAAATTACGGCAATAAAAGCGTAAAATCGCCGCCCAATGGTTCAAAATTTTCTATGCACGACGAAAGGAAATCTTCTCCATAATTTACATACATGGGGGCAATATTCAAGATCCTTTCCTGCAATGTACCATTTGGAAATAGTCTTTTCTTTACGTTATCAATCTGTAGCAATGCCGTTTCATGTTTTCTTTTCTCTGCCCTGAATAGTTTCTTTTCCAGGTTAGCCAACAAATGGTTAGCTCTTTGCTTTGCTGTATCGGCAGACACAGATAGTGTTTTATCTATTTTATAGGCATTCAACTTAATTTGGTCGAAAATGCTGTTAATGGCCCGTGTTTCATCGGCTAAACTAAGCTGAGCTGTCGTATTTCGCTTTACCCAGATATTTTTCAGTTCTTCCACCGGAAGAAAAATATCTTCTAAAGAAAAGCCCAGTCTGTACAGATTTTCTGCACTGCGTTTGTCTATCAGTAAAGCTGAATTGCGAAGCAGTAACACCGGGAAATCCACCTTATAATAATCGAAATTTGCTTTTAGCTGCATCCAGTAAGCTACTTCAGCGCCACCTCCAATGTAGGCAATGTTAGGCAAAATTACCTCCTGGTACATGGGGCGCATTACCACATTAGGGCTAAACCGCTCAGGGTGAGAATCGATTTCGGCTTTTAATTCGGCTTCTGTAAAACTGATTTCTGTATGGTTCACAACATATTTGCCATCTTCAAAAATCAAGCGTTCGCGGAGGTTATCAATCAGGTAAAAGAAATTAATATCCCGACCGTTAACCTGTGTTTTATAACCCAGTTCTTCCAGATTTTTAGAGCTGTTTTCAATATTTTTTGCACTGTTATGCTGAATAATATCTTCGGTAACGATATTTGCAAATTGCTTTTTTAATTGAGTGTCATCTGCATTTACAATCACCAAGCCATATTTCTCAAATAAGTTATTCACTAAAAACCTGGTGGCATCGGCTAAATTATCATGTTGCAAATAAGCCTGTTCTACCAGTTTGGCAATCCGCTTTCCATTTTTCGAGATGCCAAGGTATCCTCTATATGCAGTTACTGCTGCGGCAACTGTTTTGGTACTTAGTCTTCCGGTTGCACCATTGGTTTGCTGGATCCAGCTGATGTTTTTTTCATCGACGCTTACGTGGTTGATCTCTTCAAAATCATGATCTTCGGTAGCCATCCAATAAACCGGGACAAAGTTTTTATCGGGATGAGCCATTTTCAGCTCGATGGCTAAATTGATGGTCGTTACAATTTTATAAATAAAATAAAGCGGTCCGGTAAATAAGTTTAACTGGTGGCCGGTAGTTACCGTAAAGGTATTACCGAGGGCTAAAAGTTCTATGTTTTTGCTAACTGATTTATTGGGCCGTAAGTGCTGATATTGATCTTGCAGAACCTGCACTAAGGTAGTCCGGTCTCCAAGGAAGTTTCTATGCTCAATTGCGCTGGCTAAACCGGCCATATCTGGGCGGTAACTGTAAAAAGCTTTAAGCTGCTCTTCGTCGTTAATATAATCTAAAACCAGTTTTGAAAATGAACCGGTTTCCTGATAGGAAATGTATTTTGCCTGCATAATGAGCGAAAGTAGTGCAATTTAAGGATAAATATAAAGTCGAGCCACTATTTTACAATTGTTAAATAATTAAAGTTGTTTTCCTTGATACTAAATTTATGAAATACACTTTTGGATCAATATCTGCTTTAAAAAAGTTGTGTTATCAAGAGGTACAGCCTGTAATTCTGCATCTGTAAAATCCAGCTGAATAAACCATTCTAGAAGGTATTTATTTTAAAATAATGTTTTCTTAGTCTGGAAAAGCATTATTTTCTATAAATTTATGACGCGCATTAGCCATTAAATAATCTAAACACCTTGGAAAAAGTAACTTTATTTTACCTGGAAAAACCTGATATTAAAATATCTATGGAGTTATATTTTAATGACAACGACCAATTATATTTTGATGGATATGATATTGGTAAATCGGTAAAAGAAATATGGGGAGATTCTGATTATGAGTATTGCTATTCTATTGAATTGGAAGAAGTTGCTAAATTTTACGAGATATTCAATTTAGAGCAGGGTGACAGATCTGGTTTGCTACAAACTCTGAAGCTTCAGTTTAGTGGAAATAAGGCTTATTCATTATTTGGTGAATTCATGGATGCTGAGAATATTAAGTATGATCGTTTTTCTTGGGCCTGACAGTTTTAGAATTACTAAATTGCATAAAAAAAACCGGTTTCGAATAAACGAAACCGGCTTGTAAAAATATTTGGTTTAGTGATTTACCATTTTTTACGGCGTTCGCCACTTCCACCTTCACGGTTTCCGCCCTCTCTACGTCCGCTTCCACCTTCTCTGCTTCCACCTTTTTCATCACGGCTACGTCCGGAGAAATCTCTGAAACCGCCACCGCTGTTTCCACCTTCACGTCTTCCGCTGCCGCCAGAACTTCTTCTGTCGCCACCGCCATTGCCACGGTAACCACCGCCACCGCCGCTTCTGCGTTCTCCGCCGAAACCACCGCCACGTCTTTCACCGCCACCGCGTCTTTCGCCAGCACCTTCACCACGACCGCTATCTCCGCTTTTCTCGATACGTACCTGGCGACCTTTAAATTCAACTGATTTAAAGCCTTCAAAAACTTTGTCAGCAACATCATCTTCTACTTCAAAGAAAGAGAAAACACCTTTTAAATCAATTTTACCAACGCTCTTGCCACCAATTTTTCCGTTATTACAGATAAATGATAACATATCGCCGCGGGTAAACTCATCTACAGAACCTAAGTTGATGAATAAACGGGTATAACCTTCGCTACCACGTCCGCGTCTTTCGCCACGTTCGCCTCTTTCACCACGATCATCACCTAAAGCAGCATTTAAATCTGGTGCTTTGGAATAATAATCCAAGAAACGGTTAAATTCTAACGAAGCAAAACGTTTAATTACATCCTCTTTAGATAGATCTTTAAATTCATCCATAATACGTGGGATGTACTGATCAATTTGCTCTACGTTAACTTCAACGTTATGTACTTTATGTACTAAAGAGAATAGTTGTTTTTCGCAAACATCAAATCCTGTTGGAAGTTCAGCTTTAGTAAATTGTTTACCAATGATACGCTCCAATTGACGGATTTTTCCAACTTCTTTAGAGTTGATGATACAGATTGAAATACCAGTTTTACCTGCACGGCCGGTACGGCCTGAACGGTGGGTATAACTTTCAATTTCATCTGGTAACGAATAGTTGATTACGTGCGTTACATTGTTTACATCGATACCACGTGCAGCAACATCAGTAGCAATTAACAATTGCATGTTACGCTCACGGAAACGTTGCATTACTTTATCACGTTGTTGTTGCGATAAATCGCCGTGTAAAGCATCAGCATTGTAACCATCTTTAATTAAGTGCTCGGCAACATCTTGTGTATCCAATTTGGTTTTACAAAATACTACAGCAAAAATTTCAGGGTTAAAATCTACAATACGTTTTAAGGCAGCATATTTATCACGTGCACGAACAATGTAATATTCGTGTTCGATGTTAACATTACCTGTGTTTTTTGTGCCCATGGTTAATTCTATAGGGTTATCCATATAGTTTTTAGCTATACGGCGAACTTCTGCTGGCATGGTAGCCGAGAATAACCAGGTTTTTTTGTCATCAGGAGTGGTTGATAAAATGTCGTTGATGTCGTCCTGGAAACCCATGTTCAACATCTCGTCAGCTTCATCAAGCACCACATATTTAACATTTGAAAAATCAATGGCTTTACGGCCAATGATATCCAACATACGGCCGGGCGTGGCCACTACGATCTGAATGCCTTGGCGTATTTCGCGTAGTTGTTGCATAATGTTCGCGCCACCGTAAACGGCAACAACGTGGGCATTAGCAATGTTTTTAGAAAAGTTTTTAAGGTCGTTAGCGATCTGCAAGCATAACTCACGGGTAGGGCATAAAATCAATGCCTGTGGTTTGTTAACTTTAAAATCGATTAGTTCTAACAGCGGCAAACCAAATGCGGCTGTTTTTCCTGTTCCTGTTTGGGCCAAACCAACAAAATCATTAGTGCCTTCTAACAGTACAGGAATACTTTGCTCCTGAATCGGCGTTGGATTTTCGAATCCAAGGTCCTTTACGGCATTAACGACGTCATCACTTATCCCCAATAATTGAAATGGGTTTGTCATTCGTCTATTTATTTTTAATTGAGCCGCAAAGGTACGATTAATATTCCGTATTTCGCAGATAATCAAGTAAATAGTTTTTTAGGCTAATTGTTTGGAAATAAGGAAGAAATAAGTGCTGAAAAAAGAAAAACGTAAAATGGAAGGTCGGTACGGCTCAAATTGCTGCACGGAATTCTTTTAATAACTTCTCGCGATAAAAACCTTTTGAGTGTTAAGGGTTGAATTCGGAAGTCTATCAGGAGATCATACTTGATTGATCAAATGCAATTTTTAGTTTATCCAGCCCTCAAAATTTTCTCCATCGTTTTGCCTTTGGCCAGTTCATCAACCAATTTATCTAAATAGCGTACTTGTCTGGTTAGTGGATATTCAATTTCCTCAATTCTGTAACCACAAATTACGCCTGTAATCAAATTTGCTTTCGGATGTATATGCGCATGCTCAAAAAAATCCTTAAAGGTTGTTTTCTGTTGGATGCATTTTTGGAGTTGTTCTTTATTATAGCCAGTTAACCAGCTAATTACCTGGTGCAACTCTTCAACAGTTCTTCCTTTTTTCTCAACTTTTGTGACGTAATGTGGGTAAACTGATGAAAAAGTTATTTTAGCTATTTTTTCATTTTGCGCTGGTGTTACATTCATCCTATTTGTTTTAAAAACCTGTTTTTCAAGATAATCCCTGAAATTTATTGAAGAATCTATCTATTCGCCTTTTATTTTCTTGTTGCAGTAAAGACGGATAAAGGTTCATGAGCACGTTTACAAACATGATTGTGCCGGCAGATTTAAATTTTAAATTGTAAAAGGCAACAATTGCAAAACAGGTTACGAAAATAAACGCGATTAAATGATCTATTTCGGATGTTGTCATTTCAGCACGTAATTTAATTAAATCAGCCTTTTCAATCTTGCATTTCAATTTAAGTTTTTGATTGAAAAATTTGAAAAAGGTATTTTTTACAATCCATTTGAAAAAATGCATTCCAATAATTTTATTTGCTTTTTCGCTTTTAATAAAATTAAGGTGGTTTAGGTGTTTATTATAAAAATCAGTTTTTTTGATGAAGGCGTTTATCAACATACCAACAATCCAGGATATAAAGACAATTGAAATGCTGAAGGATGGATATTTTAAAATCATTTTTAAAATTAAACGCTTAAACAGGCTCTGAAACCCCTTGCTGCATAATAAGATTCTGCCCCATTATGGTAAGTGAAAACTTTCCCATAGCGGTAGTCGCAAAACAATGCGCCACCCAGCTTTCTGATATCATCAGGTGTTTTAATCCAGCTCGAACTTTTGGTGTCAAACGTACCAAATTGCTGCAAATAATGGTATTGTGTTTCGGTTAAAAGTTCAACGCCCCATTTATTTGCAAGCTTGATAGCGCTATCTTTTGGTTTAAATTCTTTTCTTGAGGCCAGCGCTTCGGCATCATAACATAAACTTCTACGTCCTTTTGGGCTTTCTGCAGTGCAATCGAAAAAAAGATATGCTCCGGTTTTTTCATCAAAATCAATTACATCCGGTTCACCGCCGGTTTCTTCCATTTCATTTAGGGCCCAGAGTTTCTGCGGATCGGCTTCTAACTTATTAAGTATGTTTAGCCATTCCAATCCCTTATGCCGGTTCATGTTTTTTTCGAAACGGGTCTTTAGTTTTTCCAATAATCCCTGAGTTTGATCTGTAGATAACATCCGATTCTTTATTATGAAATTAATTAATTTACCTCAATCTTTCAGCCGAACGGATCAGCCTTTCGTCTTTATTGATGCCGAAAATGGCCAGTACAACAAATAAAATGGCTAATGCGGGTAGGTAAGCCCCGAAACCAAAATTTGCTCCGGCAATGCCGCCAGGAAGTTCTTTTGCATAAATGCTGCACCAAAAGGCAAAACCAACAATTAGGATAATCGTAACGATGGCGAAACGCTTTTGGAAACTTCTCTTTTTATAATTGAAAATATTGATGAAACAGATCAATGCGACTGCAATATTAGTAATCAGTAAGGGTAAAAAAAACTCAACATTTAATGTCTTTCCTGTTTTTCCTTCAAGATAATGATGTAGGCCATTCGTATAAACGTTTGCTTCCGAACCATCAACTGTTTTTGTTGCAATTGGTAAAAACAGCATTAAAACCAATGTTAAAGCCGCTAAAAAAAGCCAGATAGATTGTATTCTTTGTATCATGAATGTAAATATATTGGAACAAATCTAGCCTTTTTTGATAAAAGAAAGAAAGATTAAAGTTCCTGGATAGGAGAGGGATTCATAAGAAGCATTAATTGCTATTTGTGATGGGAATTTGCGCTGAACTCCAAACTCCCAACGCCAAACTTTCGCCTTTGCCCTTTGCCCGTTAAACTGTACTTTTGCATCGCTTTGAATAAAAAAAGGTATTTCATCCAATTGGCTTATGATGGTAGCTTATACCACGGCTGGCAAACCCAACCCAACGCAATCACCGTTCAGGAATTGTTGGATAAGGCTATGTCTGTGTTTTTTCGGCAGCCTATCGAAACATTGGGCTGTGGCAGGACTGATGCGGGTGTGCATGCCACAGATTTTTATGCACATTTCGATGTTGAAGATGTAGATGAGGTTAAAGTATTGAATGCCATTACAGGTATCAACGCCATGTTGCCTTATCAAATTGCTGCAAAATGCATGATACCGGTACACCACGACGCCCATGCCCGCTTTGATGCCACAGCACGTGCTTATAAATATTTTATCCACTTCGAAAAAGACCCTTTTAAAATTAACAGATCGTGGTTGGTAAAAGATCAGCTTGATGTTGAGGCGATGAATGAGGCCGCAGCTGTGCTATTAAATTATACCGATTTTTCTTGTTTCAGCAAATCCAATACCCAAACTTTTACCAATAATTGCAAGATCACCAAAGCCGTGTTTGAACGGCAGGAAGGCGGCTTGGTTTTTACCATCCAGGCTGATCGTTTTTTGCGGAACATGGTAAGGGCCATTATGGGTACTTTGGTATCGGTTGGTAAAAAAGAAATAAATTTAGCAGCTTTTAAAGCGATAATAGAAAGTAAAAACCGCAGTAAAGCCGGGCAATCGGTACCTGCCTGTGGTTTATATTTAGTAAAGATAGACTATCCGTATTTGGGATAGTTGGCCGTTAGGAGCTTGAGGTTAACCTTTGCCATATACAATGAAAAAATGAAATTATTAATTTACTAATTAAACCTTTTTTAAATACATTTTCAAACCCTAAACCCTAAACCCTAAACCCTAAACCCTAAACCCTAAACCCTAAACCCTAAACCCTAAACCCTAAACCCTAAAAATGGCAGTTACAGGCGACGTATATAACACCGGATTACTGAAACGTATTTTTCAATACGTAAAGCCTTACCGTACCGTGTTTGTATGGTCGGTTATTTTAACTATTTTGCTGGCGGCCATTTCGCCTGTGCGTCCGTTTTTGATCAAATACACACTCGATCATTATATTTTAACCGGAAATTATTCTGGCCTGGTAAACATGACCATGTTGATGATTTTTATGCTCATTTTGCAGAGTATAGTCCAATATAACCATACGCTTTTAACCAATACATTAGGTCAGTCTGTTATCCGCGATCTGCGGATCAATGTTTTTAACCACATTACTAAGTTGCGGCTTAAGTATTTCGATAAAACACCAATAGGACAATTGATTACCAGAACGGTTTCAGATTTGGAAACCATTGCTGATATATTTTCTGAAGGTTTAATTTCCATGATTGGCGACAGTTTGCAGGTAGTGGTTATTGTAGGGGTAATGTTATATACCGACTGGCAGTTAAGTTTGGTTGTGCTTTTACCCATTCCGCTGCTGATTATGGCTACCCGGAAATTTCAAAAAGCCATTAAAGCCGCGTTCCAGGAAATCAGGAATGAAGTTTCTAACCTGAATACCTTTTTGCAGGAGCACATTACCGGTATTTCTATTGTACAGTATTTTGCCAGGGAGAAACAGGAGTACCGAAAATTTTATGCCATTAACAAACGTTACCGCGATGCCAATATCCGTAGTAACTGGTATTATTCTATATTCTTTCCTGTGGTTGAGTTGATTTCGGCTATGTCTTTAGGTTTACTGGTATGGTATGGGGCAAAAAGCATTCTTTCCAAACCTTTGGATGTTACACCTGGCACCATCACGCAGTTTATTATGTACCTAGGCATGGTATTTACGCCAATTCGCCAATTGGCAGATAAATTTAATACCCTGCAAATGGGTATGGTGGGAGCAGAACGTGTTTTTAAAGTTTTAGATACGGACGAAACTACCCCTAATAACGGTAAACAAAAGCCAGCCAAACTGGATGGAAATATTAAGTTCGAAAAGGTTTGGTTTGCCTACAATGATGACAGCTATGTGCTAAAAGATCTCAGTTTTGAGGTGAAAGCTGGCGAAACGGTTGCCTTGGTTGGTGCAACAGGTGCAGGTAAATCTTCTACCATTAATATCCTGAACCGTTTTTATGAGGTTAAAAAAGGAGATATTACGGTTGATGGCATCCATATAGAAGATTTTGAACTCGATTACCTGCGAAGCCACATTGCAACTGTACTTCAGGATGTTTTCTTGTTTTCAGATACCATTTTAAACAACATTACGCTAAACAATCCTGAAATCACGATTGAAGAAGTAGTAAATGCGGCTAAAAAGGTGGGTGCTCACGATTTTATTGAACGTTTACCCGGTGGCTATCAGTATAATGTAATGGAAAGGGGAGCAACCCTTTCTGCAGGTCAGGCACAGTTGATTTCCTTTATCCGTGCATTGGTACATAGTCCTGCTATTCTGGTTTTAGATGAGGCCACCTCATCGGTTGATACTGAAACCGAATTATTGATCCAGAAAGCCATTGATAATTTAATGGAGGGCCGCACCTCAATTGTAATTGCCCATCGCTTGTCAACCATTCAAAAAGCCGATCAGATTATCGTGCTCGATAAAGGCGAAATCAAAGAAAAAGGTACCCATCAGCAGTTGTTAAAGCTAAACGGTTATTATAAAAAGCTTTATGATCTGCAGTTCTCTTCTAAAGGGATTGCCAAAGTTTAAAAGCAATTATTCTCCGGGATTTTCTTAATTTAACATCTTCTTAAATCCGGTAAGAAGATGAAATTGTTCAAAATATTTAGCTTATTTATGCTTTTGGCCTTAGCAGTTAATGTTTCGGCGCAGAAAAAATATGTTATGGTGATCCACGGTGGTGCAGGTACCATCTTGAAGAAAAACATGACACCAGAGAAAGAGGCCACTTACGTTGCTACGCTAACAAAGGCTTTACAGGCTGGTTATGCAGAAATTAAAGCAGGTAAATCGAGTCTCGACGCGGTTGAGGCAACGATCCATGTTTTAGAAAACGACCCACATTTTAATGCGGGTAAGGGTGCCGTTTTTACCCACGATGGCAGAAATGAATTGGATGCAGCTATTATGGATGGGAAAACTTTAATGGCGGGTGCCGTTGCAGGTGTTACAACCGTTAAAAATCCAATTTCAGCAGCAAGAGCGGTGATGGAAAAATCAGAACATGTGATGATGGTTGGTTCAGGTGCAGATCTGTTTGCGAAAGACGCAGGACTTGAAATTGTAGATCCGAAGTATTTCTGGACAAAAGAACGTTGGGATGGTTTGCAGGAAGCGATCAAGGAAGATTCTACCAAAGCAGTTTTAGATCTTGGTAGTAAAAAATCTGGATTGCTTGGCATCAAAAACCACGATTATAAATTTGGTACAGTGGGTTGTGTGGCTTTGGATCAAGCAGGCAATCTGGCATCAGGGACATCAACTGGAGGTATGACCAACAAAAAATATGGCCGTGTGGGTGATGCACCGATTATTGGCGCAGGTACTTACTGTAATAATGAAACTGCAGGTATTTCGTGTACTGGTTGGGGCGAATTTTATATCCGTAATGTGGTAGCCAAAACCATTTCCGATTTAATGGAATATAAAGGATTGTCAGTTGCCGAAGCCTCGAAAATGGCATTGGATAAAGTGGGAAAAATGGGTGGCGACGGTGGTTTGATCGCTTTAGATAAAAAAGGCAACGTAGCCATGCCTTTTAATACCGAAGGCATGTATCGGGGCACGATAACTGCTGATGGTAAAATTGAAGTCAGCATTTATAAATAACGTACTAGCTGTTTTAAAGTCGAACTTTTGTATTATTTAGAAAATTACTCATATATTTCTTACTCATATCAGGTAAATGACATTTAAAGAATTTGTAAAGAAAATATTCTCCAATCTAACCTTTCAGGTTTTACTTGCTATTATTATAGGAATCAGTGTAGGTACCTATTTTCCTGGTTTTGCGCCAACAGCCAAACTAATCAGTGATGGGTTTATCAGCCTGATAAGCATGTTAATTGCGCCGATCATATTTTTTACCATTGTTTTGGGCATCGCACATATGGGCGATATGAAAAAAGTAGGCAGGGTTGGTGGTAAAGCGCTGTTATATTTCGAAATTGTGAGCACGGTTGCCATTGCCATTGGTTTATTGGTAGCCAATATATTGAAGCCGGGTGCAGGGATGGTAGCCAGGATCAGCGATGCGACAAAAATTGCAGGTTACGCCAAGCAGGCAAAAGATATGAATTGGGCAGAGTTCTTTCTGCATATTATCCCACATAATGTAATGGCCGCTTTTGCTGAAGGCAATATTTTACAGATTTTATTATTTGCGATTCTTTTTGGTTATGGATTAAATAAACTCGGTGGCGAAGGTACCGCGGTTTTAAATGCCTTCGATAAAATATCGAAGGTGTTGTTTAAAATTATGAAACTGATTATGCGGTTAGCCCCAATCGGTGCTTTCGGCGGAATGGCCTTTAGCATTGGTACGCATGGACTGGAAAGTATAGTGGGAATGGCCAAATTAATGGGCTCGGTTTACTTAACCTGTATTTTGTTTATTTTTATTGTGTTAAACGGAATCTGCAGATACTATAAATTTAGCCTTTGGCAATACCTGAAATACATCCGTCAGGAGATATTGATTGTGTTGGGTACCTCTTCTTCCGAATCGGCCTTGCCCAGTATGATGCAGAAAATGGAAAGCATCGGCTGCGATAAATCGGTAGTGGGCTTGGTTATTCCTACCGGCTATTCTTTTAACCTCGATGGTACAGCCATTTATCTGGCTATGGCGGTGATATTTCTCTGCCAGGTTTTTCATGTCGATTTAACTTTGGGGCAGCAGATTACCGTTTTAGGTGTGTTGATGGTTACTTCTAAAGGTGCCGCAGGTGTAACAGGAAGTGGTTTTATCGTTTTGGTATCAACCCTTACCGCGTTAAAAATTATGCCGATTGAACATATCTCGATCTTAATTGGGGTAGACCGCTTTATGAGCGAAGCCAGGGCCATTACCAATGTAATCGGAAACGGCGTGGCTACCATTGTAATTGCTAAAAGTGAAAACCAGTTTGATGAGCAGAAATATTTAAATGCCATTCAACCTGTAACCATAGAAAAAGGTGAGGAAGGTTAGTTTGGAATTGAGCGTTTGGCCTAAGGCGTTCAGGGAGTCGAAAGCAAATGGTTAGTTTGGAGTATGGAGTTGAACCTCCTCCCAACTAAAAACTCCCAACTCCAAACTATTAGCGCCTTCTAACCTTTAACCTTCCCGTCCTCAACCTTTTTTATGTATCTTTGCAGCAGAAACAGGCAACACAGCTTGTTTAGTTAATTCATAGCACATTGGCTCAAGAAGAACAAAATAACCGCAAAGAAAAAAGCGAGTTACATCCACGCAACAAACACCGTTCGCGTTACAATTTCAAACAACTTACCGCAACTTCAAAAGAATTAAGACGTTTCGTTTTTAAAAACGAACATAACGACGATTCTATCGATTTTGCCGATCAAAATGCAGTAAAAGCACTAAATAGGGCTTTGTTAAAATATTTTTATGATATCCAGCAATGGGATATTCCTCAGGATTTTCTTTGTCCGCCTATTCCTGGCCGCGCAGATTATATTCACTATGTTGCAGATCTATTGGGATCAAGCAATAAAGGTAGAAACCCAAAAGGCACAGGTATTAATGTATTGGATATTGGTGTAGGTGCCAACTGTATTTACCCGATTATTGGTCACCAGGAATATGGCTGGAGTTTTGTAGGTTCAGAAATAGATCCACTTTCTGTTGAATCGGCAAAACGCATTGTCGAAGCCAACAAACCGCTGCAAGGTGCTGTAGAAATCCGTCAGCAATCATCAAAAATGGGTATTTTTAGGGGGATTGTAGGTAGAACTGAACGTTTTGATGCGGTGGTTTGTAACCCACCGTTCCATTCTTCATTAAAAGAGGCCGAGCAAGGTACCCGTCAAAAATGGCGTAACCTTGGAGGTAATGAAAAAGAAGTAAAACACGTACTGAACTTTGGGGGGAATAAGGCAGAGCTGTGGTGCCCTGGAGGTGAGCGTGCTTTTGTTGAGCAGATGATTATTCAGAGTTCGCAGATTAAAAACCAGGTTTTGTGGTTTACCTCATTGGTATCAAAAAGCGCCAATCTGAAAAGCATTTATAATGCTCTAATTAAAGTAAATGCCTTTGAAGTAAGAACCGTGCAAATGAGCCAGGGCCAGAAAATCAGCCGGTTTGTGGCCTGGACTTTCCAGGATGAAAAAGCACAGACCGAGTGGGTAAAAGGATGGAAGGGCTAAGTTGGGAGTTTCCATTTTGGAGTTTTCAGTTTTGGGCGCATAATTCAGGCAAATGATATAGTAATGCCGAGTGGATATTAATTCATTCGGCATTTTTTGTTCATAGTTGTTTCCTTTTGAACATCGGAATGTAGATCTTGATTATGATCAGCTGAATTAAAGTTGTTTATAAAAGGCAGTAACTGGTTGCCAAACCGACAAAACTTTTAAGTACAGGCGCTAAATTACAGCGCTGCGAACTCAAAATTATCCTGTCTTAGCGCCAAAAATATATCCTGCTAAAGCAGTTACCACCATGGCCACGGTGCCCCAGAAGCAGATTCTAACTACGGCTTTAATTACATTTGAACCTCCAGCCTTTGCTGCAATCGTACCAGATAAAGCTAAAAATACAATGGCGAAACCATATTGATAAAACACCATCGATTTAATGGGAGCAAAAAAAGCAACCAGAAATGGTAAAATACCACCGGTAATAAAAGATGCTCCAGATGCAAGAGCTGCCTGAAGCGGTTTTGGCTGCGTAATTTCGTTAATGCCCAGTTCATCTCTGGCGTGCGCGGCCAAAGCATCTTTCTCTGTTAGCTGTATCGCCACCTGCATGGCTAAATCTTCATCCAGCCCTTGGGCCACATATATTTTCGCAAGTTCTTTAAGCTCTACTTCAGGCATGGTTTCGAGTTCCGTTTTTTCACGGTCCAGATCTGCTTTTTCAATGTCGGCCTGAGAGCTTACCGAAACGTATTCACCAGCGGCCATTGATAATGCGCCCGCAACTAAACCGGCCAAAGCTGCCAGTAAGATAGGATTTCTCGTATCGCTCGCAGCAGCTATACCAATAACCAAACTTGTGGTAGAAATAATCCCATCATTGGCACCCAGTACGGCAGCCCTTAACCAGCCTGTTCTATTTGTGTAATGCTTTTCCAGTTCCATTTTAGTGATGTATTCTCTGTTTTTTGTCAGTCTGAGCGGAGTTGAAGACCCTTATTCGAATATCATCATTTCTTTTCATAAACAATCAAAATCACCAGGTCATTGTCTGCATTTGGCGTAATACCATGTGAACTGCCTGGTCGGGTTAAAACAGCATCGCCTGGTTTAACTGCAAAAGTTTTTCCATTCATTTGCATGGTCCCATTTCCGCTGATGACATAATAAATTTCATCTTCCTTTTGTAGGTGATAACCGATTGACGAACCCGGTTTTAAAATACGTTTTTTGAAAATAGTTTTGAGGTTTTTAGCTTGGGCAAAGAAATTAAAACCGATCGTTTTGCCTCCACCATTATGGGTGCCGGCTTCTTCTTTCGCTACTTCAGCATCGTTTTGCAAAATATATTTACTCGTATCGGCAGTTTGTGCTTTTGCTGCGATTGAAATAAAAAATGTGAAAAATAGTACGGATAATGCTCTACTGGTCATTTGGCTCGTTTTATAATAGTTATCGGGTTTAAGCTTTAGTCTTTCCGCTTTGGTCTCTAAAGGTAAATTTAAGCGTTTTGTCAGGGAGTTGCCAAAAGCCCCGCACCATTGTTACTAAACCCGATCGCAGTGGTTCCGGTCCTTCACCGGAAGTAACGGAGAGCGGGACTGAAGCGCACCAAAAGAACGTGACTGCTCATTTCCTAATCAATATAGAAGTGTTTTTTTGTAAATGAGCGATTTGTGGTTCTTGGCGGTCTTTAGTCCTGCCATCCACTGTAGCTCCGATAAAAGACCTGTGAAACAAGCAAGCACACCAAAATATAACATAAACAAGTGCTTAAATCGGAGGCTGCCGTTGCTGTCAGGTTTATAACCGAAGGCTTGCTCCTGATGTGGCGCCAGGAAAGGTCAAGCGTCGTTACCTCGCGCTTTTAACTTTAGTCTTTCTGCTTTGGTCTCTAAAGGTAAATTTAAGCGTTTTGTCAGGGAGTTGCCAAAAGCCCTGCACCATTGTTACTAAACCCGATCGCAGTGGTTCTGATTTTTCATCAGAAGTAACGGAGAGCGGGACTGATGCGCGCCAAAAGAACGGGACTGCTCATTTCCCAATCAAAAGAAAGAATATTTTTTGTAAATGAGCGATTTGTGGTTCTTGGCGGTCTTTAGCCCTGCCATCCACTGTAGCTCCGATAAAAGACCTGTGAAACAAGCAAGCACACCAAAATATCACATAAACAAGTGCTTAAATCGGAGGCTGCCGTTGCTGTCAGGTTTATAACCGAAGGCTTGCTCCTGATGTGGCGCCAGGAAAGGTGAAGCGTAGTTACCTCGCGCTTTTAACTTTAGTCTTTCCACTTTAGCCTTTAAGCTTTGGTCTTTAGTCTTTCCGCTTTAGTCTTCAGTCTTCCCGCTCCAGCCTAAAACCATTTCCTTACATTTTCCTGAAAAAACGGACTAAATAATATGGTTTTAGATTTGAATTCCAGTTCAATAATATTAGCTTTGCACAAAAAAATATTGATACATGAGCGTTTTAGTAAATAAAGATTCTAAGGTTATCGTTCAGGGTTTTACCGGAAACGAAGGAACTTACCACGCTGAGCAGATGCTGGCCTATGGTACAAACGTAGTTGGTGGTGTAACACCTGGCAAAGGTGGGCAATTACATTTAGAAAAGCCTGTTTTTAATACTGTTAAAGATGCCGTTGATCAAACGGATGCAAATGTATCTATCATTTTTGTGCCACCGGCTTTTGCTGCTGATGCCATTATGGAAGCTGCCGAAGGTGGTATTAAAGTTATTGTTTGTATTACTGAAGGTATCCCTACAAAGGATATGATTCAGGTTAAAGAATATATTGCTGATCGTGATGTTACGCTTATCGGTCCTAATTGTCCGGGTGTAATTACTGCTGATGAAGCTAAAATTGGTATCATGCCAGGATTTATCTTCAAAAAAGGTCACGTAGGTGTGGTTTCTAAATCAGGAACTTTAACTTACGAAGCGGTAGACCAGGTGGTTAAAGCTGGTTTAGGTATTACTACTGCAATTGGTATTGGTGGCGATCCGATTATCGGAACACCGACTGTAGAAGCCGTTAAATTATTAATGAACGATCCTGAAACTCACGGTATCATCATGATTGGTGAAATTGGTGGTGGAATGGAAGCTGAAGCAGCCCGTTGGATCAAAGAAAACGGTACTAAACCTGTTGTTGGTTTTATTGCTGGTCAAACTGCGCCTCCGGGACGTAGAATGGGCCACGCAGGTGCTATTGTTGGCGGTGCTGATGATACTGCAGCTGCTAAAATGAAAATCATGCGTGAGTGTGGTATCCGTGTAGTAGAAAGTCCTGCTGAAATCGGTGCTGCAATGGCAGAAGAATTAGCAAAATAAGATTTATAAATCTCTTTATATAAAAGCGTTTCGATTAGTTTCGGGACGCTTTTTTTGTTTTATTGTACTTTATAGTCATAAATAAAGAGGGGAGAAAGTGTGAAGTGACAGGAGGTAATATTGCCGCGGAGACACAGAAGGGCACGGAAATAAAAATGGGAGAATATTGGAATTATCATTAGATTAGTTCAAAATTATCGTTATGGATTATAAAATAAAACAAGATAATTTTCCCTATAAAAATGAAACTGATTTAATTATTAATGCTGGAATTGAAGTTCATAAGGATTTGGGTTGTGGTTTTCTTGAGATTGTTTATAAGGATGCGCTTTCTGTCGAATTTGAAAGCCGAGGATATTTTTATCAGAGAGAAAAACATTATCCTATTTACTACAAGGATGTTTTACTTCCGCATAGCTTTTATGCTGATTTTGTAGTTTTTGATACTGTGGTTTTAGAAATTAAATCAAAAAGTGGAATAGCGAATGAAGATCTAGCTCAAACTATAAACTACTTGAAATGCTCGGAATGTAGCGTTGGCTTAGTATTAAACTTTGGCCAGCCCACTTTAGAAATAAGACGAGTTGTTTTCTAATCATTTTTCCGTGTCTTCCGTGTTTCCGTGGCAAAAAAAATGGCGGATAAAATTCAAAAAAACTTTCCAAGCCTTCCACGGCAAACCAGCGATCTCTGGGATGATGGTATCTTTAGCATCTAAAACTGAAAACTCCAAACTTTCAACTGCAAACTGAATTATCATTCCTTTGTAAACACTACCCAATATGCTAAAACCAGCAAACCAAAACAATATCTATAGCGTATATTGAGGTATGAAAACGATGTTAAATAAACTATTTTTGCTTTCTGCTGTTGTTTTAATTACAGGGCTTTCGGCCTGTGCGCAAAAGCAGGATAAGAAAGAAACAAAACAAGTAAAGGAAGCGGAACAAATTATACCCAAGAAAAAGATGAACTGGAATCCATTAACTCCCGAAGAAGAAAGAGTAATTGTAAATAAAGGTACCGAATACCCTGGTACAGGTAAATATGAGCATACCACAGATAAAGGAACTTACACCTGTAAACGTTGTAATGCACCGCTATACCGTTCAGAAAGTAAGTTCGACGCCCATTGTGGTTGGCCTGCTTTTGATGATGAAATTAAAGGTGCGGTAAAACGTATTCCTGATGCTGATGGCTCACGTACAGAAATTGTTTGCGCCAATTGTGGTGCACACTTAGGTCACGTGTTTTTGGGTGAAGGATTTACCAATAAAGACACCCGTCATTGCGTAAATTCGATCTCCATGAACTTCGTGCCTGATCAAAAATAAGGTAGGTGTAGAGGGGTTAGGTAAAGGTGTAAGGCGATAAGCTTTACGCCTTTTTTAATGCACAAAAACAGCCTGTTTTTCCACAAATTATTGATTATAAACTAAATGCTTATATTTGCAGGCTCGATAAAGAAAATTTAGCCTATGAAGTATCTGCTGTTATTAAGTTTTTGTTTCCTGTTTTTACAAGGTAAAGCACAAAAGTCTGATTTCTCAAATGAACCAGACAGTATCAAAAAAACAGTTCTCGCGACTTATTATCACAGAAAATTTGAAGGTCACCGAACCACGAGCGGCGCTAAATACCGTTATAAAAAACTAACAGCTGCTCATCGTACCCTGCCATTCGGCACTATGGTCAAGGTAACCAATCCGGATAACGGAAAATCAGTAACCGTGAAGGTAAATGATCGTGGTCCTTTCTCTAAAAGATTAGCTATAGATTTATCTGAACGTGCTGCAAAACAGATTGGTATCTACAGCAAAGGCGTAGCCAAAGTAAGTCTCAGCTATACGGTTGAGTAACACGCTTTTTAGCTTCATTTAGAACTTAAAATACTACTAAAATTTAAGTTATTAACACTCATTTTTGTTTGCTAAAGCCTTGAAAAGAAACGATTAGCTTTTTTTTCGCTTGAAAATGATATTGGGCTGATCGTTTTTCCCCAGCAATTGGGTTGGGTGTTAACAACTTTGGTTCACTAAAAAGGCCCGCCGTGTATATATTTGTTACAACAAAGTTCTTTAACTTCTTGCGTTTGGAAACAAATATAAAAGCTTAGTTTTTAGTTAATTACAAGTAGATCTCTCAGATTATCATTCTAAATTTTCGCAACTAAAAACTCAGTTGTTTGCCAGGCAATAGGGTTAGCACTTTCACAGCAGCGTTTTGATCAAGACATTACAATCATCATATAAAATTGATGGATGCGTGCCTTTGTCGGCTTTGTTAAAAATAGAATTTAAATATCAGCGTATGGAACAGGAATTATTACTACAAGAAAACAAAGATAGATTTGTGCTTTTGCCGATTAAATACCCGGCAATCTGGGAAATGTATAAAAAGACCGAAGCTAGTTTTTGGACTGCAGAAGAGATTGACCTTTCTGACGACCAGAAACACTGGGATAATTTAAATGATGGCGAAAGACATTTTATTTCGCACATCCTTGCTTTCTTTTCTGCTAGTGATGGTATTGTGAACGAAAATCTTGCTGTTAACTTCATGAGTGAGGTTCAATTGCCGGAAGCACGTTGTTTTTATGGTTTCCAGATTATGATGGAAAACATCCACGCCGAAACCTACGCCCTGTTAATTGATACTTATATTAAAGATCCGGAAGAAAAGGACCGTTTGTTCCATGCTATCGATACCGTACCTGCGGTAAAGAGAAAAGCAGAATGGGCTTTAAGGTGGATTGAAAACGGAACTTTTGCAGAGCGTTTAGTGGCTTTTGCTGCGGTTGAAGGTATTTTCTTCAGCGGAAGTTTCTGCTCTATTTTCTGGTTAAAGAAACGCGGTTTAATGCCGGGCTTAACTTTTAGTAACGAGCTGATTTCAAGAGATGAGGGTTCTCACTGCGAATTTGCCTGCTTGTTGTATAGCATGTTAAGCAATAAATTGAGTGAAGAACAGGTTCATGGCATCATCAGCGATGCGGTTGAAATTGAAAAAGAATTTATTACAGATGCTTTGCCGGTTGCTTTAATTGGGATGAATGCAAAATTAATGAGTCAATATATAGAATTTGTAGCCGATAGATGGTTACAGGAATTAGGTTACAAAAAAATATACAACGCAACCAATCCATTCGATTTTATGGAAATGATTTCATTACAGGGTAAAACCAATTTCTTCGAGAAACGTGTGGGCGATTATCAGAAAAGCGGTGTATTAACTGCTGCTGATAATAATAAACAGGCTTTTTCTTTAGATGAAGACTTCTAAGATGGAAGGTTAGAAGGTTGAGGGTGGAAGGTTTTAATCTTGATACCTGATACTCACTACTGGATACTAATAAATAACAAAAATATAAAGTGATCATTAGGTCTTGATACTTAATACTCACTACTAACATTAACTAAAAAATCTCATAAAATATGTTCGTACTAAAAAGAGATGGCCGGAAAGAACCGGTGCAATTTGACAAAATCACAGCACGTATTCAAAAACTTTGCTATGGTTTAAATTCAGATCTTGTGGATCCGATTGACGTTGCCAAAAAGGTAATCGAAGGTTTATACGATGGGGTAACCACGTCTGAGTTGGATAACCTTGCTGCAGAAACAGCTGCCTCGTTAACCACAAAACACCCTGATTATGCTTTGTTGGCCTCGCGTATTGCGGTTTCCAACTTACACAAAAACACCACTAAATCATTCTCGGGTACGATGAAAATGTTGTACGAATATTTCGATCCGAAAGCGCAGAAAGAGGCTCCTCTTATCGCTGATGATGTTTATGAGATTATAGAAAAAAACAAGGATATTTTAGATAGTTCGATCATTTACGACCGCGATTTCGGCTTCGATTATTTCGGTTTTAAAACTTTAGAAAAATCGTACCTGTTAAAAGTTAATGGTCAGATTGTAGAGCGTCCTCAACATTTGTTTATGCGCGTTTCTGTTGGTATCCACAAAGAAGATATCGAAAGCGCAATTAAAACCTATAATTTAATGAGCGAGCGTTGGTTTACACATGCTACACCAACTTTGTTCAATGCAGCAACACCTAAACCTCAAATGTCGTCATGTTTCTTGTTAACCATGCAAGATGATAGCATCGAAGGTATTTACGATACTTTAAAACAAACTGCTAAAATTTCACAAAGTGCTGGTGGTATCGGTTTAAGCATCCACAACATCCGCGCAACAGGATCTTATATTGGTGGCACTAACGGTACAAGTAACGGAATCATCCCGATGTTACGCGTATTTAACGATACTGCCCGTTATGTAGATCAGGGTGGGGGTAAACGTAAAGGTGCTTTTGCCATCTATTTAGAGCCTTGGCATGCTGATGTTTTCGAATTCCTGGATCTTCGTAAAAACCACGGTAAAGAAGAAATGCGTGCGCGCGATTTATTCTATGCCCTTTGGATCAACGATTTGTTTATGCAACGTGTTAAAGATAATGGCGAATGGACCTTATTTTGCCCACATGAAGCACCAGGTTTAGCAGATTGTTTCGGTGCGGCATTCGAAGAATTGTATACTAAATACGAAGCCGAGGGTCGTGGCCGTAAAACCATTAAAGCACAAGAACTTTGGTTTGCTATCTTAGATTCGCAAATTGAAACCGGTACACCTTACATGTTGTTTAAAGATGCAGCGAACAGCAAATCTAACCAACAGAATTTAGGTACCATTAAGAGTTCTAACCTGTGTACCGAAATTATCGAGTATACCTCTAAAGATGAAGTTGCTGTTTGTAACTTAGCTTCTTTGGCATTGCCTCGTTTCGTAATCAACGGTGCTTTCGATCACCAAAAATTATACGATGTAACTTATCAGGCTACGTTAAACCTGAACAAAATCATCGATCATAACTATTATCCTGTACAGGAAGCAGAAAATTCAAACATGCGTCACCGTCCGGTTGGTTTAGGTGTGCAAGGTTTGGCTGATGCCTTTATCTTGTTGCGTTTACCTTTCGAAAGCGATGAGGCTAAACGTTTGAACAAAGATATCTTCGAAACGATTTATTTCGCTTCGATGTCGGCTTCACACGATTTAGCAGTAAAACACGGTCCTTACCAAACGTTTAAAGGTTCGCCATTATCAGAAGGTAAATTCCAGTTTGATTTATGGAATGTTACGCCAGATAGTGGCCGTTGGGATTGGGATGCATTACGCAAAAAAGTAGTTAAAGATGGTGTGTACAACTCGTTATTGGTTGCACCTATGCCAACCGCATCTACTTCGCAGATTTTAGGTAACAACGAGTGTTTCGAACCTTATACTTCTAACATTTATACCCGTCGGGTATTAAGTGGAGAGTTTGTGGTCGTAAACAAACACTTATTGAAAGATTTAGTAGCTTTAGGTTTATGGAACAACGATATGAAAAATCAGATCATATTGGCTAACGGTTCAATCCAGGCTATTGATAGCATTCCAGATTATATTAAAGAATTGTATAAAACGGTTTGGGAGATCAAGATGCGTAACATCATCGATATGGCTGCCGACCGTGGTGCCTATATCTGCCAGTCGCAATCATTAAACTTGTTCGTAAACGCACCAAATACATCAAAATTAACTTCAATGCACTTCTATGCATGGGAGAAAGGTTTGAAAACCGGTATGTATTACCTGCGTACACAAGCAGCTTCGCAAGCGGTTAAATTTACTGTAGAAAATCAGGGTGGTAAAGCAATTGAAGCGGTTATTCCTGCTCAAATCCCACAAGATCAGGTAGCAGAAGAAATCGTTGACGGACCAGTTTGTTCAATGGAAGAAGGTTGCATTAGCTGCTCTGGTTAAACCCTTAAATCCCACAGAGGGAGCTTTTAGGAGTAGCCGTCATGCTGAACTTGTTTCAGCATCTATCAGGCAGATCCTGAAATAAATTCAGGATGACGAATCTAATCATATCGTAAGGTTTTGGGCAAACGCTCAAAACCTTATTTTTTGTGCTTACTTTTGTGTTGGTTCAGTAGTTCATTAGCCATTGGTACATTAGTTTCTAAAGCACCAAATACGATTGAACTAATAACCAGTGAACAAATGAACACTACCTTAAAACATAGCAAACACGAAATCATTCCCTGCGAAAGATGTGGAACCGCTATTGAGTGCAAGGCAAATTCATATACCAAATGCCAGTGTAGCGTGGTGCAACTCAGCATTAACGAAGTACAATACATCTCCGAACTCTACGATGGCTGCCTCTGTGCAAAATGCCTGTTCGAACTGCAACAGGAATACAGAGAAGAAATAGGCGTGTAATCTTTCTGACAGACTCCAAGATATACGGCTACCAGCCAAATCTATTCATCCTATTGCTAATATTTAAGTTCCATCGCAATGTTTATTTTTTTGCAATGATTGTCCCCAGATCAGGTCAATTCCATAGGTCTAAAAAAGGACAGGTTTTTCTTTATAATTGTTAAAAGTACAATTAAAATTTTTACAGCTATTACGCCGAAAGGAAAAGATCATTTTTGACTTATTATAAGCGATTGGTTAAGTAAATCGTAAAAATGTCATCTGCAGTTGGTATTCCTGAAATCGTTCGTCTCCATGCTTCTTTTTGGCCTTAAATCCGATCAAAAATAATTTAAAAATAACTGTTAAATCTGGTAACAAAGCATATCATTTGATATCTATATCGTGCTTGATAAATGGTTTATCAGGCCTTAAAAAAAAGAAAAATATAGAACATTATGGAAGCGCTCATTTCTAATTATTGGTGGGTTTTAGTGGCACTGTTGTGCATCGTTTTATACAAATATATTTTACGTTTCTTATTCGGGATGGTCATCGTACCCGAAGACAGGATTGGGTTGATTACTAAAAAATTCGTGCTCCTGGGCTCCGATCGAGAACTGCCCGACGGACGTATTATCGCCATTAGAGGCGAAGCTGGTTTTCAGGGTAAAACCTTAGCACCTGGGTTGTATTTCGGGATGTGGTTTTGGCAGTACAGCGTAACCATGGAACAATTTACCATTATTCCTGAAGGGAAAATCGGACTCATTATGGCGAAGGATGGTTCGGAAATTCCAACAGGGAACATCCTTGGACAGAGAGTAGAGTCTGATAATTTTCAGGACGCGGTGAAGTTCCTAGAAAACGGCGGACAGCGAGGTAGGCAAACGGCTTATATCACTTCTGGCTCATACCGGATCAACACCATGTTGTTTCAGGTTTCGGTTACCGATATGATCCGGATTCAGGAAAGTATGGTAGGGATTGTGACTACGCTGGATGGTTTACCGATCGAAGCCAATCAGATTGCAGGTAAACTGGTAGAAGGCCATAATAATTTTCAGGATTTTGATGCCTTTGTAAAACATGGCGGTAACCGGGGTTTACAACCACAGGTAATTCTGGCTGGTTCGTACAATTTAAATCCATGGGCTATACAGCTGGAAGAAATACCCATGACCGAAATTGCCATCGGTTATGTTGGCGTGGTGATTTCATTTATTGGTAAGGAAGGTGATGATTTAACTGGTGTTGATTTTAAACATGGTAATATTGTGGCCAAAGGATCTAAAGGCGTTTGGTTAGAGCCACTTGGTCCAGGTAAGTATCCGATTAACAAATACATTATGAAAGTAGAACTGGTACCCACCACCAATTTGGTACTCAATTGGGCATCGGCACGTAGTGAAGCGCATAACCTGGATAAAAATCTGTCGACTATTACCGTACGTTCAAGAGATGGTTTCCCTTTTAATCTGGATGTGGCGCAGATTATCCATGTACCCACAACCGAAGCGCCAAAAGTAATTGCCCGTTTTGGAAATATGGTGAATCTGGTTTCGCAGGTGTTGGAGCCTACCATAGGTAACTATTTCCGTAACTCTGCACAGGGCAGCGATGTAATTGCTTTCCTGAGCACCCGTAAAGAACGCCAGGAATCGGCAAAAGAGCATATCCGTAAAGTGCTTGATGAATATAATGTTAATGCAGTTGATACGCTGATTGGTGATATCGTTCCACCAGAATCGTTAATGAAAACTTTAACCGATCGTAAAATTGCAGAAGAGCAAAAGGTTACTTACGAAACCCAAAAGCAGGCACAGGAAACCCGCCAGGGGATGGAGAAAGAAACCGCGATTGCCGATATGCAGAAAGATATTGTAAAGGCACAACAAAGTGTAGAGATTGCCGAACGTACCGCAAGTGCAACCGTAAAAAAATCGGAAGGTGATGCCGCTGGGGTAAAACTTGCTGTAGGAGCAGAGGCTGAGGCTACCAAAATGCGTGCGCATGCAGAGGCAGAAGCCACCAAGGCAAGGGCCCAGGCAGATTCGGAGGCGATTAAATTAAGAGCGTCAGCAGAGGCAGAACAGATTTCGTTAACCGGTAGTGCTGAAGCAGGTAAAATTTTAGCGGTAGGTAAATCAACCGCCGAAGCCTATGAACTTGCTGTTAAAGCTTTGGGTGGCGAAAACTTTACCCGTTATAAAATTACCGAGGAGTTATCAAAAGGTAATGTGAAACTTATTCCTGATGTATTGATTGGCGGTAGTGGAGGTAATCACGGCGGTTCAGCTATGGATGGCCTGCTGGGCCTGAAGTTAATGGAACTAATGGATCCTCAAGCACGTAAAGAAGTGGTAGCCGTAGCGGAGATTGTAGAAACAAAACCAAAACCTAAAAAGGATAATATTAATCCTTAAACCATTTAAGTTAGCGGATGAACAGCTCCAATGTTCATCCGCTTTCTTTATTTGTACTTTTTTTTAATACCATTTTTACTTCTGGTATTCGATCTGGCTGGTTTTAGTTTTTAATTTTTTTAAGCAATTGGTAAAGTAACAGACATAATAAGTCTGAAGGTTTGAATTATTTTGATGCTTTACTATCTTTGCCGAGTGAATAAAGTTGTCCTTCTGCTACTTTTCCCGGTACTCATTTTTAACACCTCCGTTCGTGAAGTTATAAAAGCGCCTCAACTTGTTCTTCACTTTTTACAACATCATCAGCTAAATGCGGAAATCAGTTTCATCGATTTTCTTGAAATGCATTACCTGGGCCAGGATTTGGATGACAATGATGATGAAGAAGACATGAAACTTCCCTTCAAAAAAATTGATGGACATCATATTATTTCAGTAGGTGTACCAGAGGAAAAATTTATTTTGTTGAAAGCTGTATGTTTAAATATTTATATCAGAAAATCTTTCGATTATACTAACTGTTACAGTAATCCTGATTTCGGAAGCTTATTCCGTCCACCCATTTCAATAGCTTAAAATTTCTTATTCAAATCTTTTCAGAACCATTTTCTAATGGATTCTGAATACATCTGTTATTTTAATTTAAGCTATTATGTTAAATAAAATTATTGGTTTTTCCATCCGGAATAAACTAATCATTGCTTTGTTCGTATGCTCACTTATTGGGTGGGGTACTTACGAGGTTACCAAGTTACCAATAGATGCACTTCCTGATATTACCGACAATCAGGTGCAGGTGATTACCGTTTCTCCATCTTTGGGCGCTCCAGATATTGAGCGTCTCATTACGTTTCCTATTGAACAGGCCTGTAGCAGTATTTCTGGGCTTAAGCAAATCCGGAGTTTTTCACGTTTCGGACTTTCTTTGGTTACCATTGTTTTCAATGAGGAAACCGATGTTTATTGGGCCAGGCAACAGATTGCCGAACGCTTGCAGCAGGTACAGCAAGAAATTCCACAAGGAATAGGTTCTCCTGAAATGGCACCCGTTTCTACTGGTTTGGGTGAAATATATCAATATGTAGTTCGACCAAAAAAAGGCTATGAAGGAAAATTTAATGAGCAGGAATTGCGCACCATTCAGGATTGGATAGTGAGAAGACAGCTTTTGGGTACGCCCGGAGTAGCCGAGGTATCAAGTTTTGGTGGTAGGTTGAAACAGTATGAAGTTGCTGTGCGGCAAGATCAGCTTAAAGCATATGGACTTACCATTGCTGAAATATTCGATGCCCTGGAAAAAAATAATGAAAACACGGGCGGCGCATACATTGAAAAAGGACCAACTGTTTTATACATCCGGAGTGAAGGATTAACAACCAATTTGGCCGATATCGAAAAAATTGTGGTGAAAACCCTTGATAATGGTATGCCAGTTTTAATGGGTCAGGTTGCCAAAGTTCAATATGGCTCAGCAATACGTTATGGCGCCATGACCTACAATGCCCAAGGTGAGGTTGCAGGTGCTGTGGTAATGATGTTAAAGGGTGAAAATTCTTCTGTTGTAGTAAAACGGGTAAAAGATAAAATTGCGAAAATTCAAACCATGGTTCCTGATGGCGTGGTTATAGAACCTTTTCTTGATAGAACAAAGATGGTTGATAACGCCATCAGTACGGTAGAAACCAACTTAATGGAAGGTGCACTCATTGTCATTTTTGTACTGGTGTTTTTCCTGGGGAACCTTCGTGCAGGTTTGATTGTATCTTCTGTAATTCCATTATCCATGCTTTTCGCCATAATATTGATGAATAAGTTTGGAGTTGGTGGAAACTTGATGTCGCTTGGGGCTATAGATTTTGGTTTAATTGTAGATGGTTCTGTAATTGTGGTAGAGGCCATTCTTCACCGCTTCTCGCACAGTAAGCATTTTAGGGCTATCGGAAAGATAGATCAGAACCAGATGGACGATGAAGTAGAAAAATCAACAGGATCGATGATTAAATCGGCGGTTTTTAGCCAGATTATTATTCTTATTGTTTACCTGCCCATCTTATCATTAGAAGGTATTGAAGGTAAAATGTTTAAACCCATGGCCTGGACCATTGCTTTTGCTATTCTTGGGGCCTTTCTCTTATCCATTACCTATGTGCCCATGATGTCGGCTTTATGTCTGAACAAAACCATCAGTCATAAGAAAAACCTGACCGATAAGCTGATGGCGTGGATAGAAAGAAAGTACCAGCCAATCTTAAGTAAAGTACTCCGTTTTCCAAAAACTATTCTGGTGCTTACACTTTCCTTATTTGCAATATCCATTTTTATTATGGGCACGCTGGGTGGAGAGTTTATTCCACAATTAGAGGAAGGAGATTTTGCCGTGGAAACCCGTTTACTTACAGGAAGTAACCTCAACAATACGATCGAAACTACGCAAAAAGCTGCTAAAATTCTACTGGATAAGTTTCCTGAAGTACAAAAAATAGTAACTAAAATAGGGAGTGCCGAAGTGCCGACAGATCCAATGCCTTTTGAAGCAGGTGATATGATGGTGATTTTAAAACCTAAAAAAGAGTGGACTTCTGCCAGCTCATTTCCAGAGTTGAGCGCTAAAATGACCAAAGCCGTTGAAGTCATTCCTGGCATTACGGTAGGTTTTCAATTTCCGGTACAAATGCGGTTTAACGAGCTGATGACTGGTGCGAGGCAAGATGTCGTGTGTAAAATATTTGGGGAAGACCTGGATTCGCTGGCGGGTTACGCCAAACGTTTAGGTGCTATAATTGGCACCGTTAAAGGCGCAATTAATGTTTACGAGGAACAAGTTACAGGAATGCCGCAGGTAGTAATCAAATACAACCGCGATGGAATGGCTAAATATGGCATCAATGTAGGTGATGTTAACCGCGTGGTGAATACCGCTTTCGCAGGTCAGGTGGCTGGTCAGGTTTATGAAGGTGAAAAACGTTTTGATATGGTGGTTCGCCTCGATGAAGCAGCCAGAAAAAATATCAAAGACGTAGAAAATCTGATGGTTTTAACCAAGTCAGGCAATCAGGTGCCTTTAAGCATGGTTGCCAATATCGAAGAGGTGGAAGGGGTTAATCAAATTCAAAGAGAAGATACCAAACGCAGGATAATCGTTGGTTTTAATGTTAAGGATAGAGATGTGCAGTCTATTGTAGAAGAATTACAGCAGAAAGCAGGGGCAAAACTTAACTTATCTAAGGGTTACACCATCTCTTATGGCGGCTCTTTCGAAAACATGACGGCAGCAAAATCACGCTTGGCCATTGTGGTGCCGATTGCATTACTCCTCATTTTCTTACTCCTGTACTTTGCCTTCAGTTCAGTTAAACAGGGACTTTTAATTTATACCGCCATTCCGCTTTCTGCAACAGGTGGCATATTTGCCCTGTGGATCAGGGACCTTCCATTCAGTATCTCCGCAGGCGTTGGTTTTATTGCCCTTTTCGGAGTAGCGGTATTGAATGGGATTTTACTGGTTTCAGAATTTAACCGGTTAAAAAAAGAGGGTTGGACGGATGTAAAACGCATCGTAATCCATGCTACAAAATCGAAACTTCGTGCCGTTTTAATGACTGCATTAGTCCCATCATTAGGTTTTATCCCGATGGCCATTAGTACCGGGGCAGGTGGCGCAGTTCAAAAACCGCTTGCAACTGTGGTTATTGGTGGCTTATTAATATCCACATTATTAACATTATTTGTATTACCCATGTTATATATATTATTTGAAAAGGGCTTCTCGTATTTTAAACCGAAAATTAAACCAGCTGTTATTTTAATAATCGTACTTTTTGGTACTTTAAATACCAATGCTCAAAAGCCAATTGGTTTAAAAGCAGCATTAGATACTGCGGTTAAAAACAACATCTCGTTGCAGATTGCGAAAACTAATGCTCAATATTACCGGCAAATCACCAAAAGCAGTTTTGACGCACCAAAAACAGCAATCAGTTTCGATTATGGCAAATTCAATAGTTTGGCGAATGATAATAAATTTTCTGTGCTACAAACGCTTGATTTTCCAACCGTTTATGCAAGGCAATTTGCTACCCATAAAACAAATTTGCGCATCAGCGAGATTGAAGTTGATGCCCGTCAGCTCGATTTGAAAACCGAAGTTAAATCAGCATACTATAATCTGTTACTGATAAATGAAAAAAAGAAACTGTTGCTTTGGGCCGATAGCGTTTACAGTGCATTTCTGGATAAATCGACTCAGCGGTTTAAATCAGGCGATGTGGATTTGCTGGAACTTCGTACTGCAGAAAATCAAAAGCAGCAAATCAGCAATCAACTCGAAATACTGAAAACAGATGATATACTGATGCAAAACAGGTTTAAGTTTTTATTAAATACGGATGAAAACCTGCAGCCAAGGGCTGATAGTTTGCTTTACGCCGCTGAAGTTTTATTTAAGCAGGAACAAATTAACCACCCCTTGCTAAAATTGGGGGAAGAACAATTGGTGTTGGCAAGACAACAAAAGGCGCTCGAAAAAAGTAAATTGATGCCAACCCTAAGTTTCGGTTACAACAACTCGAGTATCATTGGTTGGCAAACCAATAGTATCGGCACTGAGCAGTATTTTGACAAAAGCAAAAGGTTTTCTTCTGTTAGTGTTGGTGTTGGAATTCCGATTTTTTTCGGCGCACAAAATTCTCGTATTAAAGCCAATGGTATTTTAATACAACAGCGGGAAAAAGAATTGGCGCTG
This sequence comes from Pedobacter sp. PF22-3, assembly GCF_026239555.1. Classification (GTDB taxonomy): domain Bacteria; phylum Bacteroidota; class Bacteroidia; order Sphingobacteriales; family Sphingobacteriaceae; genus Pedobacter. The sequence continues at coordinate 261,350 of NZ_JAPIVP010000006.1, forward strand.
ACTAAAAAAACGCTGGATAATAACTTAACAAGTGCCGTTGAACGTTATACCCGGCTTGAAAAACTGATCCAATCATACCAGAAAGTTGCATTGAGAAATGCCGGTGATATTGTTAAAACAGCATCTGATAAACTTAATGCGGGCGAAATTGCCTACCTGGATTGGGTGCTCCTGGTTAACCAGTCTATACAGCTTAAAGTAGAATATTATGATAAAGTGCAGCAATTTAACGAAGCTGCTTTTGAAATTGAACGTATAACTGCCACAGATAAATAAGATAAAATGAAAACTCAAATATTAGCAGGATTAGTTTGCTTGTCGCTTTTGATGGCTTGCAATAGTAAAGATAAAAAAGAAGCTGTTCGGTCAGAAAAACCCGCAACTGTAAATACAGATGAGGTGCAACTTACAGATGAACAAATAAAGAATGCTGGAATTTTAATTGGTAAAATAGAGCAAAAGGCGATGCACAGCACCATTAATGTTAACGGAGTTGTAGATGTGCCACCAGAAAACACCTATTCTGTAAGTGTGCCTATGGGCGGTTATATTAAGAAAATGATTATTATGCCCGGAATGCTTGTGAAAAAAGGAGCAGTCTTGGCTACTGTTGAGGATCAACAATATATTCAGCTTCAGCAAGATTATTTAACTTCGGTGAACAGGTTAAAGTTTTTAGCCGCAGATTATACAAGACAAAAAGGATTGAATCAAACAAAAGCAACAAGTGATAAAATCTTCCAGCAAACAGAGAGTGATTATAATAACCAAAAAGTTTTGGTCAAAGCACTCGCGCAGAAACTGAGGCTGATTGGTATAAATCCTGAAACTTTAAGTGAAAATTCAATAACCCGGAATATCAAAGTTTATTCGCCGATTAGTGGTTATGTAACCAAGGTTAACGTCAACACCGGTAAATTTGTTAATGCAACCGATATTTTGTTTGAATTAATCAGCCCTGGAGAATTGCATGCAAACCTCACCGTATTTGAAAGAGATGCTGCCAGTTTAAAGTTGGGTCAGGAGGTGATCTGCAACAGTACTGCAAATCCAGAAAAAAAATACATAGCGAAAGTACATTTGATTACCCCTAATATAGAAAATGACCGTACTACAAGTGTTCATTGCGATATCCAAAATTCGGATAATAAATTGTTGCCGGGTACATTTTTAAATGCAGCGATTTCTATTGGCGCTACAAATGTTGATGCCTTACCAGAGGATGCGGTTGTTAAATGGGAAAATAAATATTACATTTTTGAAGAAGTTGGCAATAAGCTATACAAATTGATCCCTGTAGAAATCGGGGCAGCGTTAGATGGATTTATAGAAATTAAAACCAATAAAAAACCAGGTAATGTTGTAACAAAAAATGCTTATGCAATTTTAATGAAAATGAAAAACGGAGGAGAAGAAGGCTAATAAGTTGCATAGTACTAAAATATTTAAATATTTTGCAAAGTGTTTCAGGATATAAAGGGAATGCTTTGCAGCATTTCTGTTGTTCTAATCACTGATCTTTAAAAAAGTCAATATTTTAAGCACAAACATTGAAACTGATTTAAAGTAACATTTACAATTTTATGCCGTTCTACTTTTAAACAAAATAGTAACTTTGCAACCTAATTTAGAATGACTGAATTTTTAATGATGGAATGATGTGAAATTCATTCATTCTACCATTCTCTCATCCAATAATTTTAAGAAATGAAGAAAGTAAAAGTTGGCTTAGTGCAAATGAGTTGTACTAAAGATAAGCAGGAAAATTTAGATAAAGCAATTGTTAAAGTAAGAGAAGCCGCCGCAAAAGGTGCGCAGATTGTATGTTTGCAGGAGCTTTTTACTTCTTTATATTTCTGCGATGTTGAAGACTACGATAATTTTGACCTGGCAGAAGCTATTCCTGGTCCTTCTACGGATGCTTTGCAGGTGGTAGCCAAAGAATTGGGTGTGGTAATTATCGCTTCTTTGTTTGAGAAACGTGCTGAAGGATTGTATCATAATACCACTGCTGTTTTAGATGCTGATGGTTCATATTTAGGTAAATATCGCAAAATGCATATTCCTGACGATCCTGCTTTTTACGAAAAATTCTACTTTACACCGGGCGATTTAGGTTATAAAGTTTTCGAAACCAAGTTTGCTAAAATCGGTATTTTGATCTGTTGGGACCAATGGTATCCTGAAGCTTCTCGTATTACGGCCTTAATGGGTGCTGATATTATGTTTTATCCAACTGCAATTGGCTGGGCTACAGATCAGGATGAAGAAACCAACCAGGATCAATACAATGCGTGGCAAACCATTCAACGCTCACATGCAGTGGCAAACGGTGTGCCTGTAGTAAGCGTTAACCGTGTTGGCTTTGAGCAAGATGGTGCCATGAAATTCTGGGGCGGAAGTTTCGCTACCAATGCACAGGGCAAATTGCTTTACCTAGGCTCGCACGATTTAGAGGAAACTGAAGTAGTTGAACTGGATTTATCAGAATCTGATTTCTTCCGTAAACACTGGCCTTTTTTAAGAGACAGAAGAATCGATTCTTATCAACCGATTACAAAGAGGTATATTGATGGGGATTAAGCGGAAAGGGTAAAGACCCAAGCTTAAAGCGAAAAACTATGGATGATAGTTTATTTTATTAAATCTCCAAAAATCGTCATTTCGAGCAGAGTGCAACGGAGTCGAGAAATCTAATCTTCGGTTATTTTATCAATAGATCTCTCCATTGCGCTGCGCTTCATCCGATAGCTATCGGATCGAGATGACGACCATCCAAATCCATGGTTCGTGTCCTCACGGACCATTCATTTATAAATTAAAATTAGATGTCAAACTTTCCTCCTAAAAAAGATTTAAATATCAATCAGTTCAATTATTCGCCAAAGCAGCAAGGTTATGCTTTTCCTGCCGAATGGGCAAAACATGAAGCAACCTGGTTAAGTTGGCCGCACAAAGAAGCTAGTTGGCCGGGTAAGATCGAAACTATTTACGCTCCATATTGCCAGTTTATTAAAGCGGTAGCTGAGGGCGAGAAAGTTCGGATCAACGTAAAAGACGAAGAAATGAAAGCTTTTGCCGTTGCAGAACTTCAAAAAGTAGATGCCGATTTAAACCAGGTTGAGTTTTATTTCAATGAAACCAATGATGCCTGGTGCCGTGATCATGGTCCTGCATTTTTGCTAAAGGGAAATGAAAAAGCTGTTGTAGATTGGGGTTACAATGCCTGGGGCGGAAAATATCCGCCATTTGATCTCGATGATGTTGTACCAACTAAAATTGCTAAATATTTTGATTTACCATTGTTCAATCCTGATATTGTAATGGAAGGTGGTTCGGTAGAGTTTAATGGCGCAGGTACGGTTTTAACCACCACAGCTTGTTTGTTAAATGAGAATAGAAACCCGCACCTAAGCAAAGAACAGATTGAAAAATACCTGCTTGAATATTATGGTCAGGATCAGGTATTGTGGTTGGGCGATGGGATTGTTGGCGATGATACCGATGGACACATTGACGATATTACGCGTTTTGTAAATGAGGATACAGTTTTAACTGTTGTAGAAAGTAATCCTTTGGATGAAAACTATGTGCTGTTACAAGAAAACTTAGCAACTTTAAAAGAAATGAAATTGAAAGATGGCCGGCCATTAAACATTGTTGAATTGCCTATGCCTTCGCCGGTTATTTACGATGATACGCGTTTGCCAGCATCTTACGCGAATTTTTACATTGCTAATAAAGCGGTAATTGTTCCGGTTTTTGATGACGTGAACGATCAAAAAGCTTTAGATATTATACAGGGCTGTTTTCCTGATCGTAAGGTAGTAGGTATTAATTCTGTTGATATTATCTGGGGATTGGGAAGCTTTCACTGTTTAAGTCAACAAGAACCAGCCGTATAATAAATCTTGTAATAAATAAATATGAAACTCAGTAGAATAATTTTATTTGGGGATGATATTAATGCGCTAAAAGTATTTTATCAATCCATTTTTAATCTTCCTTTAATTGAGGAAATTGAAGGCGAATGGTTAGTTTTCAATTCAGGTTCGATTGAAATTGCATTCCATAGAATTGGAGAATCATTCAAAAATGAAATTCCTTTTAAAGCAGAAAGTAATACTAAATTGGTGTTCAGTATAGATGAAGATATTGAAGATTTCAGAAAAAAGCTCCTGGAAAAAGGTGTTAAAATGAAAGATGTTAAGTCTTTTGAAAATATTGATTACCTTTTTTGTGATGGAGAGGATATTGAAGGGAACATTTTCCAGCTTAGCCAGAAAAGAGCATAATCTTTTGTCGCTATAAATTATAACTTTACAACATTAAAATATTTCAACTTTACAACATTTCATAATGAAATTACTAGAAGGAAAAACAGCCTTAGTTACAGGTGCATCTAAAGGAATCGGCCGTAAAATAGCGGAGAAATTTGCTGAGCAGGGCGCTAATGTAGCATTCACCTATTTATCATCAGTAGAAAAAGGTGAGGCTTTAGAGCAGGAATTGCAAAGCTTCGGAACAAAGGTTAAAGGTTACCGTTCTGATGCTTCTAAATTTGCTGAGGCAGAACAGTTAATCAATGATATCGTTGCTGAGTTTGGAACAATTGATATCGTAGTGAATAATGCGGGCATTACTAAAGATGGTTTATTGATGCGTATGAGCGAAGAAAACTGGGATGATGTGATTAATATTAACTTAAAATCAATCTTCAACGTAACCAAGGCGTCTTCTAAAATAATGATGAAAGCCCGCAAAGGTGTTTTTATCAATATGGGCTCCATTGTAGGCACTACAGGTAACGCTGGTCAGGCCAATTATGCAGCTTCTAAAGCAGGAATCATCGGTTTTACCAAATCAATTGCAAAAGAATTAGGTTCGAGAAATATCCGCGCCAATGTGGTTGCACCAGGTTTTATCCGTACCGAAATGACAGATATTCTTGATCCGAAAGTAGTTGAAGGCTGGGAAAAAGATATTCCATTAAAACGTGCCGGCGAAACGGAAGATATTGCTAATGTTTGTGTGTTTTTAGCCTCTGATATGAGCGCGTACGTAACCGGACAAACATTGTCTGTTTGCGGCGGAATGCTGTAATTAAGCAAAAAGCTTAAAGACCAAAGATAAAAGCGAAAATCTGCCAGTAACTGAGTTTTCTGGCAGATTTTTTTATTTAAGATAACCATGACCCTAAGTAAAATAATTCTGATTAGTGCCTGTACTTTGATTGTAATACTCGGTATTACCGCCGCACTCAATAGTGCAGCCGATGGTAATAATGTGATTGGTTTCCCTTTTGTTTTTTATGAATATTTAGGCGGAAAGCGGTTTCCTGAACCTACTACACGCCATTGGTTCAATTTCTGTGCTTGTGCTATTGATGTCATACTTCTTTTTGGGGTTCCTTTTACCGGTTTGCTTTTTTATCAAAGAAAACAGAAGACTAAAAAGAAATAGCGATTATTGGAAGGTTGCAAGGTTTTGCGAGCAGAACATTGCACCTTTTCAACTTTTTAACTATTTTACAACATATTTCCCTTTAACCTCACTCACATTCGGCTGGGTTTTATTCTTTTCAAAAGCTAAATATCCTACTTGTAACGATTTCCAAAAACTGGCCTGCGCAGGGAATTGAGCACTATATTTCTTCATATTTCCGTCCATCATTTTGAAAGGATAGATGTTAACCGGAATCTTTTCCTGACCAGCATTTCTGGCTTCAACTCCCAAAATATATACTTCTTTAATTTTTTCATCGGTTAATGGAATACAACCTACGGTTACACAATTGCCATGGATGTAAATATCACTTCCAGGTTTTCTGTTTCTCCCGGTTCTTACATCATCAACTGTATTTGGGTAGTTTACGCCTAAGGATAGATGGAAATTGCTCATTGGGTTAAAAACATTGATGTAATAAAAACCTTCGGGCGTTTGACCGTCTCCTTCAACCACTTTTGGGCCAATGGTACCAGAATGCGCACAAAAATCATAAGTTCTGAATAAAGAATAGGTTTTAGCCGAATTATTCTTTAACCACACCTCAAGTTTGCCCTCCGTTTTATACGCATTGATTACCATAGAGAATTTATCACCATAATTACCAGCATGGATAAATTTTCTCAATGTTTCCCATTTTTCATTGTATGCCTTTTCTACTCTTTCAAATTTAATCTGGGTGGCTTTAAAATTATTTTGGGCATTGACCATGAGGCTGAGGGATAGCAAAAATGTTAAACAGATTAACTTCATTAAGGATTGATTTGGTTTAAAAATAGGTAATTAACTACAGAGGTCACAGAGATTTTTTGGTTCTTTAATACAGAGATCACAGCGTATCAAATTACAAACATAAAACTCTGTGCTGCGTTGTGAAATTCCTTGTGTTCTCTGTGGTAAACAAATTTGCGTTTTAGCATTTGCGTAAATTCTTTGCGCACTTTGCGGTTAATGCGCTTGAAAATTTCCCTAAAATTACCATCTTTATGAATTATGACTGGTTTTTTTTCGGGTGCTTCTATTTTGTCTTTTCTAGCCTGCTTGGCTTTAGGCACGCTGTATGCCTGGTTGCTTTATCGAGGTAACAAAAATCTGGATAAAAAACTTCAATATGCTTTAGCGGCATTGCGGATTGTAGTGGTTACAACTATTGCATGGTTCATATTTGCGCCACTCATTAAAACTTTAAATTATACTTTAGATAAGCCTGTAATTATCATCGGACAAGATAATTCCCTATCAGTCGGCCAGGTTAAAGCAGCTGGTTTCGACCAAAAATTATACGAACAAAACCTTGAAAAGTTACGGGATAAGCTGGCTGGCAAATACGAAGTAAAAGCACTTCATTTTGGCGATCAGGTGGCTGACGGTTTCGACTTTAAAAACCAGGGAAAATCAACAGATGCCTCAGCATTTTTTCAGAAAATTAGAGATGAATATACCAATCGTAATGTTGGAGCAATCGTTTTAGCTACCGACGGAATTTTTAATCATGGCGGAAACCCCTTATATAGTGTCAATCAGATCAATGCACCAATTTATACCATTGCCTTGGGTGATAGTGTTCCGAAGCGCGATGTATTGATCTCGAATGTGAATTACAATAACATTGTATACCTGGATGACGATTTTACGGTCGAAATTCAGGTTCAGGCCTTTCAAAGCGATGGAGAAAGTACTTCGTTAACCGTTAGCCAAAATGGTGCGAAGATAGAACAGCAGAAAATATTGATTAATGGAAGTGCCTTCAATAAAACGATCCCGGTTAAAATTCATGCAGGTAAAATCGGTATTCAGCAGTATACCATTCAGTTGGAGGCTTTACGAAATGAAATTACGACCAGAAATAACGTTCAGACTTTTTATATAGAGGTGATTGATGGCAGACAGAAAGTGTTACTGGCTGCAGTTGCGCCACATCCCGATTTAGGCGTGTTAAAAGAGGCGATCTCGATCAATAAACATTACGAAGCTAAAGTTGCCCTTGCTGATGATTTAAGCACGACAGATCCGTCCAAATTCGATTTAATCATTTTGTATCAATTGCCTGATGTGCATAATATTTCTTCAGTTTTTTTAAAGAAATTAACTGGATTAAAGAAACCGATCTGGTATATTTTGGGGGCGCAGAGCAATATCAATGCTTTTAATCAGATGCAGAATCAGGTAAATTTGAGTTCTGCCAATGGTTCTGTTCAGGAAGTTTATGCCGATTTTGCCAATGGTTTTACCAGTTTCAATTTAACGGAAGAAGATAAAAAACAGTTTTCGTCTTTCGATCCCTTGCTCAGTCCTTTTGGAAGGCTAACCGTAAATGCAGGAGCAACTCCAGTATTTAACCAACGCATTGGTAAGGTGAGTACGCAACAACCATTACTGTTTTTTGCAAATGAAAACGGCTTAAAAACCGGTTATTTAATGGGAGAGGGGTTGTGGCGATGGAAACTTGCAGAGGCTGAAAATGAAGCGCCGCAATCTGTTTTAAACGATCTGATTTCAAAAACCGTACAATACCTTTCTGTTAAAGATGATAAACGCAGGTTTAAAGTGTTTACGGCTAAGGCAGCTTATGATGAAAATGAAAGCATCCAGTTTAATGCAACCCTTTATAACGACAGTTATCAGGCAGTTAACGAACCTGAGGTGAATCTGCAGGTTAAAAATGAAGCTGGAAAGGTGTTCAATTATACTTTCTCTAAAACAGAAACCAGCTATCAATTAGATGCCGGAACAATGCCTGCAGGTAATTATTCGTATGTAGCCAATACCGACTTAGGAGGAAAGAAATTTACTGCTTCAGGAAGTTTTTATGTGAATGCGCTAATGGCAGAATATCAGCAAACAACTGCAAATCACCAGCTTTTAAATACCATCTCTAAACAAAGCAATGGTAGATTGTTTATGCCTGATAACCTGCTTAAAATAGCCGATGAAATCCTGAAAAATGAAAACATCAAAACCATCAGCTATGAAGACCGCAAATACGATGAGCTGATTAATATGAAATGGTTGTTTGGTTTAATTATGATCTTGCTTGGTACAGAGTGGTTTTTAAGGAAAAGGAATGGTGAACTTTAATTAATGTAAGATGTTTTAGTGCAGTCAGATGTTACCATCTGACTGATAGATTATCTTTTGGTGAATAACTGATGGCATTAGATTATTTCGATAAGTGTCAGGTGATAACACCTGACACCACTAAAGTATAATTATTATGGGATTAAGAAACAGAAGTTCATTTTTGGAGAAAAAGTGTTTTTTCGTTACCACCAGTTGCTATAAACATTTAAAGCTGATCGAAAGCGATTCTTGTAAATTGATCATTGCCAATAGTTTAAATTTTGTCGCTTTAAAATATAAGATTTCAATTCTTGGATATGTAATTATGCCTAATCACTTTCATGTTTTATTCCATTTTAACAATGAAAATAAATTGTCGGATAGCATGCGCGATTTAAAGAAGTTTTGTGCTTTTGAAGTACGCAAGTATCTTGAATCTACCCAAAGTTTACTACTGAATCTGATCAGGATTGAAAATGATAAACAGGTTTTTAAAATTTGGGAAGATAGATTTGATGATGTTTGGATTGGAAGTAAAGAACTTCTCGAAATTAAATTAGAGTATATTCATCAAAATCCATTACAATCTCACTGGAATTTGAGTGAATATCCTGAAAATTATAAATACAGCAGTGCTGCGTTTTATTTAGGTAATTTAGAGAATGCTATTAACATCACCGATTATAGAGATATTTTCGATTGATAGTCCTGGGCGGTGGATGTGCAGTCAGATGTTACCATATTACTGATAGATATCTTCTTGTAAATAATTGAAGGTGTTTTAACTTTGATAGTGTCAGATGGTAACATCTGACACCACGGAAAAACTAACCTAATGCCATTCATCCCGGTAAACAAACTTCGGCATGTGCCATGCGAAGCGAATGGAAAGCAACCTCAATGTTAGGCCTATTATGGCAGCCAGAACCGTTGCAAGCATTTCGGAACCATGAAAATGTTCTATTCCAATATAAATCGCGCCTGTAACAATGGCGGCACTGGCGTAAATCTCTTTTCTGAAAAGAAATGGTACCTCATTGCAGAGTACATCGCGGAGTACGCCACCTGCACAACCGGTAATCATTCCGCTAAAAAGTACTATTAAATGAGGTAGATGGATCTGTTGGGCTACCTGACAACCTATAATCGTAAATACCACTAAACCCAAAGCATCAAGATAAAGAAAAAGCTTTTTTAGTTTGGTCATGATGGAGGCAATAAATGCAGCGAGCAAAGCGGCTACCGCGGTAATCACTAAATATTCTGGATGTTCTACCCAACTCATCGGGTAATGGCCAAATAATACATTTCTAACCGTTCCGCCACCTAAGGCTGCAACCCAGGCAATTATACAAACGCCAACCCAATCCATATCTCTTCTGCCGGCTGAAAGTGCTGCCGTCATGGCCTCAGCAGTTATGGCAATAATGTAGAGGATGTGGAGCATTTTGGGTTAACTGTATAATTATTTAAATCGGTCAACTATGAATAGCGAATTATTAAATGGCTAAACAATTAACTGTAAACAAACTAAACCGTTTTCTTTTCCTTAAAATCACGAAAACATCAGAGTAATTTTTGATTGGTATGATTTCTTACATGAAGTTTTTTATTATTCTTCGCCTTTAATTTTCTTTAGTTCTGCTATGTCTTGTAAATCCTTCTTGCGGGCAGTGGCTATTTTATCTTCAATTAAGTTAGAATAGTTCATGAAATGAATAGGAACGTCTTGGAATATAACTGTTTCTTTTGTTCTGTCTGCAGCAAGAAATTTCGTGCTGCTTTTTATTTCTGGTAATATATCGAGGCTAAATTCATTAAAATCTAACTTGAAAAAAGACTTGCGTGGATTTGGATCTGGCTCATTTTTAAAATCTGTAATATCTGCTCCCAGTTCTTCTATAACTTTTAATATATTGAAATAATTATTATAGTTTGGATTATACCAAATGTCAATGTCTGGTTTATTAGTTGGTTCTCCTGCGTTGTTTATTGTAAGTCTGTAATATCCGTTCAATGCAACAGCAGTTCCTCCAATAATTATATATTGTACCTTGTGTTTTTCAAGTAATCCGCAAATAGTCAACAAGCAGTTTTTAAGACTGTTAATCATTTTTTTGTGGCTGTAAACTGGTTGTCTTGTAAAATTTTGATCGATCTGATATTCATAATGACTTTTTCAAATTCATTATGTTTTTTTTTAATTACTGGATATTTTTCGGGTTTACTTTCAAAAGATTTCAATTCTTCAAATGTCTTAAACTTTTTAACAGTGTTCATAATTTATATTTTCTTTAGGTTTACAGCCACTAATCAAAAAACAAATTAATCCTTCTTCTCTTCTTGGATAATTACGAAAACATCTTCATTATCTTTTTTCATGAAGTATTTTTCGCGCGCAAATTTTTCGGCTGTATTTAAATTGGTATTCAGCTCGTTTAAATCTTTTTTAACCTGAGCGGTTTCTTTCTCAAAATATTCTTTTTCTTCCTGCAGTTTATTGGCCTGACTGCGGTATTCGTACTGCGACATCATATCATTTTTGTCGAAAAATAGCATCCACATCGCAAAAGCAACCGTTGCAAGGAAATATTTATTGCGGAAAAGATCTATTAAACGTTTCATATCCTGATATGAGTTTTTTGATGTGAGATCTGAGAAAATCCAAATCCAACAAACAAATATAGTATTAAAATAAAAACATCCGAAGATTTAAAATCTCCGGATGTTTCGCAACTCAATTTTTCAACTTGTTAACATCCCAAAGCCCTATAGGCGCTTTGAGCTTTCCGTAAGTCCCCTTTAGGAGATTTAGGGATTTATTTCTTAGCATATTTGAATTTCGAACCGATGAAACGTGCGTTTTCTCCCAATTCTTCTTCAATACGTAATAATTGATTGTATTTTGCAATCCTGTCTGAACGTGATGCAGAACCGGTTTTAATCTGTCCGCAGTTTAATGCTACAGCTAAATCAGCAATTGTAACATCTTCAGTTTCGCCAGAACGGTGACTCATTACCGAAGTGTAACCACTGTTTTGAGCTAAAGTAACTGCATTAATGGTTTCCGTTAACGAACCGATCTGGTTTACTTTTACCAGGATTGAGTTAGCAGTAGCCTCGTCGATACCACGTTGTAAACGTGTAACGTTAGTTACAAATAAATCATCACCAACCAATTGAACATGTTCACCAATTTTATCAGTTAAGCTTTTCCAGCCCGTCCAGTCATTTTCGTCCATACCATCTTCAATAGAAATGATTGGATATTTAGCTGATAAATCTGCTAAGTATTGTGCCTGCTCTTCGCTTGAACGGATTACACCGGTAGCACCTTCAAATTTGGTATAATCATATTTACCATCTTTGTAAAACTCAGATGAAGCACAGTCTAAAGCCAAACAGATTTGTGAACCTGGTTTGTAACCAGCAGTTTCAATTGCTTTTAATACAGTTTCGATCGCATCTTCAGTACCATCAAAAGTTGGTGCAAAACCACCTTCATCACCTACAGCAGTAGATAAACCTCTATCGTGAAGAATTTTTTTCAAGCTATGGAAAACTTCAGTTCCCCAACGTAAAGCCTCAGAGAAAGAAGGCGCACCAACTGGCATAATCATAAACTCCTGGAATGCGATAGGTGCATCAGAGTGAGAGCCGCCGTTGATGATGTTCATCATCGGGATAGGTAAAGTGTTTGCATTAACACCGCCAATGTAGCGGTATAACGGCTGGCCAATTTCATCAGCAGCAGCTTTTGCAACAGCCAAAGAAACACCTAAAATAGCATTAGCGCCTAAGTTACCTTTGTTTTCGGTACCATCAAGTTCTAACATAAGTTTGTCAATTGCGTTTTGTTCAAAAACATCAATACCTCTTAATGCATCAGCAATTTTGGTATTTACATTTTCTACTGCTTTTAAAACGCCTTTTCCTAAATATGTAGATTTATCTCCATCGCGTAATTCAACAGCTTCATATTGTCCGGTAGATGCACCACTTGGTACTGCAGCACGGCCAAATGCACCTGCCTCTGTTACTACTTCTACTTCTACTGTTGGATTTCCTCTTGAATCAAGGATTTGTCTCGCATGGACATTAACAATTATGCTCATTTTTATTTTAATTTTTTGTTGATTTCTTAACCTGCTTAGTGTACAAAGTACAATTACTAAGCCCAACATCAAAGTTAGTATAATTTTTAAATAAATAAAGCGTTTTGAGGCTTAATGTTATGATAATTGGTTGAGTTAATAGATGGTTAATTTTAAGTTAATGTTGGTCGTCAAATTCATAATCCTTTAGCACGAACCATTATACTTTTTTGAAAAGCAATTGCAGTATTGCTTCGGTTGGGGTTGACCCCGCTTTTCATTACAAGTCCTCTCCCGATTGAAAAAATCGGGATGCGGGCTTTCCATTTCAATCGGGTTTAAATTACTTGGGTTCGGCAATTTATAGGGAATTATGCCTGAAGATACCGTCATCTCGATCCGATAGCTACCGGATGGAACGCAGTGGAATGGAGAGATCTATCTAGGCAGATTTAGCTTCGCTGAGCACTTCGTGGTTCTCGGCTGCGTTACACCCGATAGCTCCTAATATCCGCATGTCTGTTATAATTATGAATATTGGCAATTTACAAAATGAATATCACCTGATTTTATCCCCCCTATAATTATATTTATAGCTGCAATTTCATTTTGGATGGCATTTCTGAACAGATCTGGGATCGAAATTCTATTTTGGGCACAAAAATGGTTATGACATCCCCTCCCGGCGGTATCCCAGGTTACATATTGGCATTAGGTATTTCTTTTTGAG
>NZ_JAPIVP010000060.1 GCF_026239555.1 Pedobacter sp. PF22-3
TCCGGTAATGGTCACGCTAGTGCCTCCACCGGTCGGGCCGCTGGTTGGGCTCAAAGCCGTAACCGTTGGTGCGGCGACATAGGTAAACTGGTCGCTGGCACTGGTCGCACTGGTGCCTCCTGTTGTAGTGATGCGGACATCAACGGTGCCTGTTCCTGCCGGTGCGGTAGCCGTGATCTGTGTTGCAGAGTTAACGGTGAAGCCTGTAGCAGCCGTAGCACCAAAGGTCACCGCGGTAGTCCCGCTGAAGTTGGTGCCGGTAATGGTCACACTAGTGCCTCCGCTGGTAGGGCCACTGGTTGGGCTCAAAGCCGTAACCGTTGGTGCGGC
>NZ_JAPIVP010000061.1 GCF_026239555.1 Pedobacter sp. PF22-3
CCGCTGGAAGTAGGATACATGGACATCCTTCCCTTTGCCACCCAGGCCAGGGAACAGAACCAACAGCCACAGACATACAGGCTGGTTGCCAAACGGAGACTGAAAAAAGATGGCCAGGTAGATCTGATCACCCGGGATGCCTATGAATACAGGGGCGTCCTGACCAACGACTTCGAAACGGATGCCGTAGCCATTGCCCGTTTTTATGACCGGAGAGGGGGCATGGAGCGGCAGTTTGATATCCTTAAAAATGATTTTGGATGGAACAGCATGCCTTTCTCTGCATTGGACAAAAACCTGGTTTT
>NZ_JAPIVP010000007.1 GCF_026239555.1 Pedobacter sp. PF22-3
ATTTTTTTATTTGAAAACGAATGTTCTGTGGTAACCGGGTTTATAAATTAACCCACAGCCGTAGCATCAATTTCGATCAACATCCCATTTAAGGCCAGTCTTTGTACCGGAATAAGTGTATTAACGGGAAATTTTTGATCAGGCCAAATTTTGTTAGATTCTTCGATCAGGATCTCGTGTTTCGCCTCATCATAATCGACCACAAGAGTGGTTAACTTGGCAATATTTTCCATTTTTAAACCTTTGCTTGCCAAAGCAATGGCAATATTTTCAAATACAATAGCTACTTGCGTCCTGAAATTGGGGCTTAAAACACCATCCGTTTTACTCCCTCCCTGGCCTGCAACAAATACCAGCTGGCTCCAGGCCGGAACTGATGCAACATGTGAATAGCCATGCGGACGGGGATCGTAAATTCCTTCAGGATTGCTTATTTCTATTAGTGAAGTGCTCATGTTATATCATTTTATTGCTAAACTAATTGATATTTCAAATTAATCCGTCGGTACTTTGCAATAAAAAACCTCCTGATCTTTTAAAATCAGAAGGTCTGGAATTATTTAATGTTAGATTATTTACTTAATGCCATTAATTAAAAGATAAATCGCAAAAAAATGTCACCCTGAGCGTAGTCGAAGGGCATTTATTTCCGATTTATCAATCTTAAGAAGTCTTCGGCTACACTCAGACTGATAACCGCAATGCTTAACTTAATGATATTAGCTTAGTTTCCTGAAGCGGTCCATGTATCGTTATCAGGATTCGAATCTGGCAATACTTTATCCGGATCCAAAGTAACCGATTCAATTTCTTCAGTAATTGGTAAACGAACCAACCAGCTCGTATTTTTCATCCAAACATCAACCGGAACTTTTACAGTTTCGGTTTTTCCACTTTTGGTTTTGATCTGAAGAATGATCGGCATAGGCATTTTCTCCAGGTTTACAACTCTGATGTTATATCCTACCAGTTTATCATCATTTTTAACAGCTTCAACGCCAGCAATGCCCTGATCCATTTTCCAGCTATTTAACCACCAGCTTCTCCAGAACCAGGCCAAATCTTCTCCTGCCCCATTTTCCATGGAACGGAAGAAATCAAACGGCGTTGGGTGTTTAAATGCCCAGTTTTTAATGTACTGACGGAAAGCATAATCAAAACGGTCTTCGCCTAAAATCTGGTTTCTCAGGATATCCAGTCCCCATCCTGGTTTACTGTACAGGTTAACTCCAATGTTTCTTTCGGCCATACCATCAGGCATCTGCATAATATTTTCATAAATCGGGTTACCGATTACACTTTTACCAATTCTATGTAAATCAGCCGGAGGACCAGCGTACTCACCTTTATTAAAGTTTTTCTTCGAAATGCCATTGATGAAAGTATTGAAACCTTCGTCCATCCAACCATATTTGCGTTCGTTAGAACCCACAATCATTGGGAACCACGTATGGCCAAATTCATGATCGATTACGCCCCACGCACTGGCTCTTTTAGCCGTCCAACCACAGAAAACAATACCCGGATATTCCATACCGCCAATATTTGTTGCTACGTTAACAGCCATTGGATATGGATACTCGAACCATTTTGATGAATAATGCTCGATGGTAGATTTTACATACTCTACACCACGGCCATAAGAATCAATACCATTGCTTTCTACCGGTTGTGCAGAAACCGCTAAACCTGTTTTACCACTTGGCAATTTATACCTTGCAGCATCCAACACAAATGCTTTTGATGAAGCCCAGGCTGCATCGCGTGCATTGATAATTTTAAACTTCCAGGTTAATTTATCTTTCGCCGGACGTGATTTTGGATCGGTTACTTCTGCTTCGCTACGGATATGCACCGTTGCATCGCTCAGCTTAGCTGCATTCCATCTTTTTAATTGCTCTGGGGTAAAAACTTCAGCAGGATTTAACAACTCACCAGAACCCATTACGATATGGCTGGCCGGCGCAGTAATGGCAAAGTTGATATCGCCATATTCGCAATAAAACTCGCCGCCACCCCAATAAGGCAAAGTATTCCAGCCAATTACATCATCATACACACACATGCGTGGAAACCATTGCGCAATGGCAAAAATTTCGCCGTTTTTGGTGGTTAAATGCCCGGTTCTATCTGATCCTTCTTTAGGTACAATGTAAGAATAATCCATTTTAATGGTAACCAGATCGCCATTAGGGGCCAAAGGCTGATCTAAACGGATCTGCATACGGGTATCTTCAACGATAGAAGTAAACTTTACTGCACCAGCTTTTTGAGCTACGCTAATATTCTGGATTTTGTATCCACCATCAAATTTTTCGCCCTGTGCACCGTAACGGCTTCGCGAAGGGGTAATGGCATAACCACGTGAAGTTTCTTTAAAAGTATTTTGATCTAGTTGCAACCACAAATAGGGTAATTTATCGGGACTGTTGTTTTTATAAGTAATGGTAACTGTTCCGCTAACCATATTTTTGGTTTCATCGAGGTTGGCAGTTATGTTATAATCCACATGGTTTTGCCAATACTTAGGACCTGGTGCACCGTTGGCAGAACGGAACTCATTCCCATTTTGCGTATAAAATAGTGGTCCAAACGCTTCAGCAGGATTATAGTTGGATGCTGGCGTAGATGTTGTAGCTTGCTGGGCTGATGCAGAAAAGACAAAAATGCAATAAGCCAAACAAAATGTTATTAATTTATAAGATTTCATGATAATAATAAGGTGTAATACTGCCGTAAATATAAAAAATAACCACATATAGATCTATATGTGGTTATAATATTACCAATTATGGTTATAATATGAATTAATTCCGCTAAGTAGACTTAATTAGCCTTTAATTTTGGCAAATCCTGCAATTTTCTTTCTTGAGGCGTTAATTTGTTCCATGCCGCAAAGGCACGTGAGATGTAAAAAGCATAGCGGAATGGTCTTTCGCCCTTTACAGCTTCGATTGAAGGCCTGTAAATGATCATAAAGTTTTTAAGTTCATCTCCTTCCAGTTTAGTGAGATCGGTAATGGCCTTTGGTGTGAAATTTTCATCTATCTCATCCTGATACATTTCTTTTTCTTCTAAATCAGCTTCCTTACGCTGTTGTCTTTTATATTTTCCATAACCAAGATTTAGGCTTAAGCCCCCAACTTTATCGGTCATGCGCTTACGTTTTAGGTTTCCACCGGTACTCAATAGCGTATATTTCTCAGCCAATGGATCTTTAGCATCTGTTATCTGACTATTCATCCTTACTGCAGTAATATCTACATCTTTTAAGCTATTTGTTTTAGCCGGTAGATAGATCGTTCTGTTCAAAAGGTTAATCAGGTACAGCGTATCGGTATGGTAGCCTACAGCAGAGAACTCTAAAAGATCACCAACATTAGCGCTTATGGTATACTTTCCGTCTTTATTTGTACTGGTTGATTTTTTACTGTTCAGGTTTCTGATACTCACACCAGGAAGAGAAAGCGTTTTTTTCGAAAAATCGAAAACGGTACCAGTGGTTACTGTTTGTGCAAAAACACCTATTGGCGAGGCAAGTAATAGAAAAATGATCAGTTTGTACATACTCAAAAGTAACTTAGTTCAACAATTAAAAGCTGCATTTAACAATCTTTAACATTAGAACAAATGAATCAGGCTAGTGTTTTTAAATAATTTTCATCGTCAAATCCAATTAATATGGCTTTGTTGTTTTGCTCGATAATCGGACGTTTTATAGCACTGGTATTTTCTTTTAAATAAGCGATTGCCGAATCCTGGTTATCAATTTTGGCTTGTTCTTCTTTAGTTAATTTTTTCCAGGTTAAGCCTTTACGGTTTAAAACAGTTTCCCAACCGAAAGTATTACACCATTCGTTTAATTTTTCGGCCGTAATGCCTTTTTTCTTGAAATCGTGAAATTCGAAATCAACCTGATGGGCTTTTAACCAATCGAGCGCCTTTTTAACCGTATTGCAATTTGGAATTCCGTAAACAATCATATTAAGTTATAATAATGTAAGATGGGAAATGTATAATTGACAAACCAATCCAACCATCCGTTTCAAAGATAGTAAAATTGTTTATTCATGGTGTTTGGATATCACTATCCAACACTAAATTGAAAGATTAATTCTTATTGATTTTGCGAACAGTCGGATGGTAAAATCTGACCGCACAATTATCGGATTGCCTAACTGATATTAAAATACGGCAAATCTATTCATTCATCACATTTTTAGCCCCGTCCATCACATTTTAAATATTGTTGCTAATTCTCTTTGTAAAATTGTGCCATTAATTTAGAACAAAATGGAAATCCTTTCAGGTCATTCAACTGCTATCAAATCTAAAAACATTAACCAACTTGAGTTTTGGATTTCTACAACACTATTCATCCTTGCTTTAATCAGCATTTGCACACAAACTACTTATGGCTCTGGCGGGTCTTACCGTTTTTCTGAAAGTTCGATAGAATATAGCATTATGGCGAACTTCTTTCTTCCTGAAATATTTAAGATCAGTATCATCTATTTCAGTTTTTTGCTTTTCAACTTTGTTTCAATGCCTCAACTGGCAAAGGGCCGTAACGTTACGATGAATCTGATCATGACCATTGCTGTTACTGCGTTTTCTATTATTACCTGGATGGTTGCCAATACCTATACGCAAGCGTACAGGATAGTAGAATTTGACGATATAGATAAAGCTTACGATATGTTTTTTGGTGAAGCCTTTACTTATATCTTTTTTCTTTACTTGCTTTTTAACGCTTACGCCTATTTTAATGAGCGTGGCATGGTGCTTTTTAACAGAATCAATTTTTTAAAGCGCTATAACAAGAATATTATTTCAGAAATATTTGTGAGCACTAAAATCTGGCTTATTTCGCTCTTGGTATTTGCTGCCGTAATCTCCTTAAAAATAGATTATGAATTATTGATTGTCTGGTTACTTGTACCACCTGTAAATATTTTCTTCGCCTTCTGCGCCATTTATTATATCATTCCAAATCTTCGTAAAAACTTTAAGGGTTTTGGCCGTTATTTTTGGGGAAATGTAGGTTTAACCGTAATTATTTCCATTCTATTGCTGATTATCCTGATCCCTTTTATGCGCAATGGCGAAGTTATACCAATTACCTTGGTCTTAAATATCATTTGTTTAATCTGTATCACCACACCGTCTGCCTGGTATATTTATAAGCATAAATTTGAAAAACTCAGCGAAATCCAGATGCTGAAAACGGAGTTAGGCAAATCAGATGCGAACCTTAATTTCTTAAAATCGCAGATCAACCCGCACTTCTTATTCAATGCTTTAAATACACTGTTTGGAACAGCTTTGCAGGAAAATGCAGAAAGAACTGGTGAGGGGATTCAAAAACTGGGTGACATGATGCGTTTTATGCTCCACGAAAACACACAGGATAAAATTTCGCTGACCCGGGAGGTAGAATACCTGAACAATTATATCGATTTACAAAAACTCCGCACTTCACGTTCTGCTGACATTAGAATTGATACGCATATTGAAGAACAGTTGAACAACCTACAGATCACGCCGATGTTATTGATCCCCTTTATCGAAAATGCATTTAAACATGGGATCAGTTTACAACAACCATCGTACATTAAAATTACGCTACAAACCAAAGAAAGTACCTTATATTTTGATGTAAGCAACAGCATTTATATCAAGGCAGATCACGATCCCGAGAAATTGAAAAGTGGTATCGGGCTCGAAAATGTTAAACAACGTTTATCATTACTCTATTATGGAAAACACGAATTAATTATCCGCGAAAGTGCCAATGAGTTTTTTGTTCATTTGACTTTGCAGTTAGATTAGTCCTTCGACTATGCTCAGAATGACATTATTCAATGAAGCATAAAACCGTTTATCACGCTGAGCGGAGTCGAAGCGCAATAATCAGATAATTACTATTCATGCAAATATCCTTCGACTCCGCTCAGGATGACATTACTAAACTGAATGAGAGGAATTGAAATGATACTACTTAAAATCGATTATTAAAAAAGTATAATACAATCGTTTTGTCACGCTGAGCGGAGTCGAAGCGCAATTAACAAAACTTATTAACATTTGACATTTTTAATGATTTCGCTATATTTATTAGGGTTAAATATCATTCGACTCCGCTCAGGATGACATTACTTTTTATTGGAATCGAAGTGCAAAAATTAAATGGAAACGTATACTGTCTATATTTTAAAATGCGCAGATAACTCCTACTACACGGGAGTTACAAACGATATAGACAGAAGACTTTATGAACATGAAAATGCTACAAACCTAACTTGTTATACTGCTAGAAAAAGACCTATAATCTTAGTATTTTGCGAGCACTTTGAAGACATTAATGAAGCCATTAATTTTGAAAAACAAATTAAAGGTTGGTCTAGAAAAAAGAAAGAGGCTATTATAAACGATAACTGGGATAAACTTAAAGAACTATCTATTTGTAAAAACACTACTAGCCATAAGAATTTTACCAAATAATGGGCTTAGACTACGCTTAAACTGACATCCACAAAGACCAACCAAAAATGATTGCCATTGCTATAGATGATGAACCGATTGCATTAGAGATTATAAAATCGCATGCCTCAAAAGTTCCGTTTATTACTTTGCAGGAAACCTTTACAGATGCTTTTGCGGCCATCACCTATCTTCAACACAACAAAGTTGACCTGATTTTTCTCGACATTAAAATGCCTGATATCAGCGGAATCGATTTTTTAAAGAGCTTGAGCAAGCCACCAATGGTTATTTTTACTACGGCCTATACCGAACATGCGGTACAAAGTTTTGAACTTGATGCAATTGATTACCTCCTAAAACCCTTTTCGCTTTCCCGTTTTTTAAAGGCCTGCAATAAAGCACACGAACTGTTTAACCTCCGAAGCGGAAAACAAGACATAAAAGTGGGCCACATTTTTATAAAAGATGGCTACGAACAGGTAAAAGTAGCACTTGATGAGATTCTATATATCGAAGCTTCAGGCAATTATACCCAAATCCAGCTTCAGAGCAAATTGCTAAGCTCCCGTATCACCATAAACGACCTGGCTGATTTGTTACCAAAAACAGACTTTATCCGTTGCCACCGGGCATTCATTATAGCAAAAAATAAAGTGTCCAAATTTGACCGCAGCCAAATTTGGATTGGAGAAAAAATTATCCCGATCGGTGCCACTTATGGTGGAATACAACTTATTTAATGCAATTTAAACCTCCGCAGGTTTTCGAAACTGTTAGGTCTGGAACAGCGATATGAAATGCAGAACCATGGTTAAATAAACCTGATAGTAGCGTAAAACCTGAAGATAAGGCACGAGCCAAGGCTTTGAAGCGGAGCAGGAAGCAGATAGCATGATGTGTAGGGATAATTTTTAACACGGTCGTCATTCTCGCGCATGCGGGAATCTTAATGCACTCGTTATTTTCTTGCCCTTCGCGCAGTCTTGCCTCGGCTCACCGCCGCCGAGGGGCTCTTTCTTTTGGCTTGGCCCAAAAGAAACAAAAACCCAAGGCTTGCATCCTTTCTTGTAAAAACCTACGGAAATCTTAATTGCGGCAGCATCGAGGCTCTTACCCTTGCTTATCCCAACGCTCCCGCTTTAATCCTGCCTTAGGTTGTGGGGTTATGATGGGGAGGTGCAAAGATTTCTGTGCTTTTTCCGGCGAAAATCTGCCAGGCCGG
The DNA here is from genome assembly GCF_026239555.1 of Pedobacter sp. PF22-3. Taxonomy (GTDB): domain Bacteria; phylum Bacteroidota; class Bacteroidia; order Sphingobacteriales; family Sphingobacteriaceae; genus Pedobacter. Next base: position 7,709 of record NZ_JAPIVP010000007.1, read on the forward strand.
ATGAGCAGGACTTTAATAACCCAAGTACGCCAGAACCCTGATTTTCCAAAAAAACTGACCACCTATGTCACTTGAGTGCATCTAAGTAATATTTTAGGTTATAACCCATTTATTTTACATTTACCCTTATCCCTGCAGAATGTGTGGTAAATTCTGGCGCATACATGCTTTGTAAACTGGTAATGCCATTCGAAAAATTGCCCGCATGCGTAACCCTTAACGGATATTCGAACACGTAAGTTCCTTTTGGCATGTAACTGATAAAGAAATTGGTTGATGCATCTTTTGTACTTTCATAATAACCTAAACCATCCTGATATTTATAGCTGGAGATTACATTTACAGGTTCAAAACCCGATGAACGCATATCTTTCAAATGAATATATTCCATATCACGATCACAATAAATTTCTATACGCACCTTTAATAAATCGCCTGGTGCCAAGACATTGCTGGTGGTAAGCGGCGTTAACACATCACCTTTATCGCTGGCCTTCTGAATGAATAATTGCTTTTTGATTTTGACTCCGGTATTGGCCGATGTAATTTTATCCAATTGCTCAAAATATTGCCAGTATAGTGCACCCCAGGCTATGGTTTGATTATTGTTTTTAACCACTACCCTGCCCATTTCAGGTTTAACATTAGCACCTGCAATGCTTAATTTCTGATAACCGGTTCCAGCCTCTTTTGTAGCATTGGGTTGCTGCAGCTCCGCTAATTTCTGACCACCAATGGTGATTTCTGGTTCTTTACTTTCGCTTAATAAATCGGTACCTTTCATTAATAATGCATAACAAGCAGCTGTAGTAGCTTTTGTGGTTTGCCAATCGTTGGTTTGTTTATTTTTGAGCAACCAGATTTTCATTTCCTCTACCGCTTTGGTATCGTTGGCCACTTCATCAAAAGCCTCAATCAATAAAGCTTGTGTTTCAATCGGGCTTTGGTACCACCACCAACCCGCTTTATTGGTAGCCCAGTACATGCCCATTTCATCATTTTGTTGTGCGGTTTGACTTAACAGGGTGATGATCTTTCTTGCTTCCGCATGATTGCCGTTTCTATTTAAAACCAAAGCTGCCTGCGCCAGTTGGTAAGTATCAAATGTTTTCCATTCGGAAACTAATTTTTTAAGGTAAAAATCTTTAGCTTTTTCAAAATCAGCGCTTGTATTTTTATGATTGGTATAACTTCTGGCAAACAGATAGTGTAGTGGCAAGTAAGCAAAGCGTTTTTCTGTCAGTTCTTTTTTATAATCCTTAACAAATTTTGCATCTAAATAAATAATGGCCTTATTAAGCATGGCATTAAAATTTGGATAAGCTTTTTCGTCGATCAGTTTTAGCTTTTTTAACTGGCCCATGCCTAAAACGATGTGTTGGGTAATGTAACGATCTTCTTGCATCCCATTAAACCATGGAAAAGCCCCATTATTAAACTGCATTTTTTCCAGCTTCTCAAAATTGGTTTTTAACTCGTGAGTCATTCTGTTTAAATCGAAAAGTACAGCCAAACGTTTTTTACGCTCGGTTTCATTATTAGCAGAGCGTACCCAGGGCGTTTCTTCTAATAAAATTGATTTCAGTTCCTGGTTTTTCTCCAGGTTGGATAATAATGCTTCGCCATTATTGGTGTTTTTCCATTGCTCAAAAACCGTTTTAATTTTTGGCGATGAATTGATGATTCCCGTTGCAAAACTATTGGCATAAAAGCGGCTAAAAGTTTGCTCTGCACATTCGTAAGGATATTCCATTAAATAAGGCAAAGCCTGCACTGCATACCAAACCGGATTGGAAGTAAACTCGAAAGTTAAACTTTGGTTGCGTAAGGTTTTAGAGGCTCCTGATTTCTCCAGTTTCTCAAAATCGAAAGTTTTGCTGGTGTTACCACGCACATTTATTGGCATACTTTCGGTAACCAACATGGCATTTGCCAGAACCGGAATGGTATTTTCTTCGCCATCGCTAAATCGACCGCTTTGGGCTAAAACTTTATAGGTAATGGCATTAACGCCCGAAGGGATAATTAATGTCCATTTTAAAACCGAGTTTCCCTCATTGTCCACTTCGAAAGTTTTTTCAGATTTTTCATTTGCCTCAAAAATCTGGATGGCTTTTCCTGTCAAGGCATCGGTAAGTGCCAAACTAGCGTTGCCTGTAAGTTTTTTACCTGAAAGGTTATTGAGTTTGGCGCTTAATAAAATGGTATCGCCCGCTCTAAAAAACCGTGGTGCATTAATGCCAATAGCTAATTGTTTTTGCGTAATCAGCTCATTGGTAATCGTTGCCGTTTTTAAATCTTTGGTGTGTGCAAAACCCATCATTTTATAGCGGGTTAAACTTTGTGGTATAGTAAATTCGATCTTGATTTCGCCTTTGGCATCAGTTAACAATTGCGTGTAGAAAAATGCAAGCTCGTTGAAATTAGTACGGGCTGTAATATTTGGTTTTTGATATTTGAGCGCCTCTACTTCTTGACGCGATGTTGGTAATGCGTCTACTGAAGCCGCACTCTTTAATATTTCAACGGTAGGTGGCGCAGCACTTAACCCCGCAACCCTCCCCTGCAAGGTAGCCGAACCTCTAATCTGTATCGCTGCACTTGTCATCTCCTTTTTCTGCGCCCCATAGCCTACAACCATTACTTCATTTAAAGCATTCCCATCCTCTTTCAGCGTTATATCAATTCGTTTTTTACTACCTATTTTCCTAGAAAAGCGTTTATAGCCTATATAAGAAAAATGAAGTGTTTCCCCAGCTTTGCCATCGATGGTATAAATACCAAAAACATTGGTGGTGGTTACCTTTTTACCTATACTAACCTGTACGCCTGGCAGTATTTCGCCCTGATTATCGAACACCACCCCATAAATTAATTTACCGTTTTCTAACTCCACGAGTTTTTTTAAAGCTTCCTTAGATAGGCTTTTTCGTTTAGCATTTTGTAAATTGCTGATATAGTTCCGGTAGCCAGAATTGTAACCGCCATAGTAGTTATAACCAAACAGGTTAAGATTTTCATAAACCCGTGAAATCACGCTATAATCTCTATCACGTCTTAAAAACCATAGGTAACCTGGGTTAGCAACATTATTTATATTAAAATTCCAGTTATAAAAACCATAATTAAAACTGTTCTGCAGATTCGTGTTCCAGTCCATTTGCTTAAGATCGTCCAAACTTGCATCGTAAAGTGTGGCCACCATTTCGGCCATTTGTTTTTCTCCCTTGTTATTACTGATCTGCAATTTCCAGCTTTCCTTTTCACCTGGCTGTAATTTATCTCGAAAAGTTAAAAAACGGATATTCAGTTCTTTCTGCGGATCTACAATTTTAACCTGCTGCATGGAGTTGTAAACAATACCCTGATGCACCATGGTAAACTGTACGGCAAAACCATCTTCAACATTAATTTTTGGTTGTATTTTAACAATGGTCTGTTTCGGCGATAAATTGATCCACACTTTTTCGGCTATGCTATCTCGATAATAAACTTCGTAATAAGCCTTGCTGTTCTCTGCCAAACCTGCCAAACGGAATATGGCACTTTCTTTTGGTTTGATCACCGTAACTTCTGGTGTAATCCATTCGCAGTTTGATTGTATGACTGCTGGCGCTTCATGATAAATTACCAGGTATTTATCTAATTTAACCGTATCATTTTGTCCATTCACAGCCGTTAAGCTGATTTTATAATAACTTGGCTTCAGGTCTTTCTTGCTGAAAGTTAAATTTCCAAGGCCATTTTTAGCAATCAGGTTCTGTTTAAATTCAACAGATTTTACCGGCCATTTGGCTACTTCAAGTTCATTATTATAATCGTCATCAGGAAAGTTTTTGATAAAATCTTCCTTGCTCATGGTATAGTTTTCGGCATAAAACGGGCTTTTGTTCATCAACCTGGATGGCGCCTGCAACAAGCTCCATTCTGCTTTAACATCAGCTTGAATGGCTTCATGATTTAAATTGGTAACCGAAAATGAGATGCTATCTGCTTTATTGCTCAAATACACCACTTGTTCTGTGCTGATGTTAAGCATAATGTCTTTCTTTCCTACCGTTAGGTTGATCGTCTTTGAACGGGTTTCTCCATTCAAATCTGTGACATCAGCCACAATTTCATAGCTATAATTTGCATTGATATCGGTAGCGCTTGCAAAAAAGGTAATCTCGAATTTACCACCTGCTTTAGTATTTGTTTTACCAATAGCTACCTGTTTTCTTTCCGCATTTATCCTTGAGCCATAAATTGCACTTTGTTGCCCGTAGCTGAGCCTGTAATCATACATCAGGTTCCTGAAAACTTTATAATTTACCTTGGCGTTGCTTACTGAATAGCCCGAAAAAGAACTGGCCTTACCAGCTACTTTAATGCTATCGTTTAATTTATAGTGTTTATTGGGTTTATCAAAAACCACTTCGAAAGTAGGCCGCTTATATTCTTCAACCTGTACAGCAATACTGCCATAATCGGTTTCAATTTCCATCTGACCGTTTAATATGCCCATTGGGATGGTAAAAGAGCCTTGGAATGTGCCATAATCATTGCTTATCAACTTCGTTTTGGTAATTTCTTTTCTATTGGCATCATTAAAAGAAACATCAACGGCCTTATTTGCTGCGATTTTATTTTTTCCGTTCAGGACATTCAGACACAATCCCTTATAATAAATGGTCTGCCCCGGACGGTAGATGGGTCTATCGGTAAAAAGAATTACCCGTTCCTCTTCTTCATCTTCGTCATCCCGGTAGCCATTATAATTGTTGATGTTTAATTTCAATTCATCTTTTCCGAACATCACTACTGCCTGCGACGTATTTCCGTCCGTTTCGTATGTACTGGCATAGCCTTTATCATTGGTTGTAATTAAAGCACCATTAATAAGCTTTCTGGTACTGTAATCATATCTCCGTTGCTGAATTTTAACATTTTTTAAAGGAGCACCATTATTCAACTGGCTCACAAAATATTCATGTTTATCAATATTACGCCTGTTAATAACCGCCATTGCCGTAACCTTAAAATTAATGTTGCTATAAACGGTATCGTTCTGTTTGCGGTTAATAGTCTGTGCAATCAAAGTATAACCACCAAAAGGCAATGGTTCAATTTTATCAACCAAACTGTGGGTTTGATAATCGTCGGTTTTGGGAACAGCAATGGTCCACTGTTTAATTGTTTTATTCTTTCTTAAAAAAGCTAAAAAATCGGCCCTGTTATTAAATTGTTCATATTCATTTTTAAAGTCGGGCGAATGGTACAACCTCAACTGTACGGTATCAGTATTTTGGTAAGATAGATATAATTGGCTAGGTTGACCAGGCAGTACAAATTCTTTTACTTTAACCAATAAACTACTACTTTTTATCTCTTCAATTAAATGCCTGGCATTCTCTGCCCCAATGCTTTTCGGAAAAGTTTTTATTGCGCTGTCGGCCAAAGTAACTGCCTCGATCATGTTTTGTTTACTGGTATCAACAGGCAATTGTGCATTTTTATGGATAACGGCCTGTTCGTACAAAATATCAGCAAAAACTTCGCTTTTTGTACTTTCGTCAGCCAACCGGCTTAAAGCGTTATAATATAATTCCTGACTGTCTCCGGTAAAATGCCCTTGTATAAACTTTAACCGTTTTAAATCCACATCTGCCAGTGTCGAAGAATTTCGGCTGTTCTCATGGAATCTGATCAGGTTTTTAAACAGCTGTAAAGCCTGCGTTTTAAACGAAGTACTGTCGATAGGTATTGGAATGTTTAAAAATGTCTTTCTGTCTCCAAACCAATCAACATTGCCCATATCAATTAATTCATCATCATATTGGGTGAGGCCTAGCTGTGTATTACTTAAAACATCGAGGGCACGGTGGGCCATTAGATCGTATAATGTAGGCCTAAAACTTCTGTATGTTTTATCTCCAGCCAAAACCGCATCTAATGTGTCTATTTTTATCTGTTGTAAAATCTGATGCTCTTTTAACGATAACAGGTAATATTTTAATGTTTCATCATTTAGTTTTTTAATGCTCCAGGTCTTAATATCATCTCCAATATCGCCCTGTACCTGTGTACGTTGGTTAATCTGCCATTGGTTCTGTTGCAGATAATTCCAGTAAGTTTCGGCTAAAAGCGACTGTAAAATGCTTTTCTCAGGTTGTTTGGCGGTATTAATATCTTTGCGTAAATCGACCAAAATCTGATCAAAGGCATTTTCTTCCAGGTAACTTTGAAACATCATGCGGTAAATAACCGATTTAACGAGCAAAGGTAGATTATGGGTTTGACGGGCCTGCTCATTTATTTTTTTAATCAAAGTAAGCGCGTCTTTTGGTTTGGCCTGGTTGGCAATTGAATCCACCTTATAAAAATCCGCCAGCGTATATTTATGCTGCGCAGCAACATCGAAGGAAAACAAAAAGGTAAAAAGAAGTAAAGCGGAGATACGTAATGATATGTTCATAAGATGAATTGCGTTTTAATATAGATGGACAAAACTCAAAAATTCCATAATCTGTTAAAATTTTATCTGATTATGATGCTAATGTAACGATAACCAGATTAAATGTTGCAAGCCGCAAACATTAACGTTTTTAACATTCAAAGCATAACATTATCTTTGCTCCATGTCAACACAATTAAAAAATCTATCTGATTTCTCTCACACTACAGTTCCTAGCGGTGCAAACTATAAATTCGGGATTATTGTAGCCGAGTGGAATGCCGAAATTACCGGTTCATTATACAATGGTGCATTAAAAACCCTGCTAGCCAATGGCGTAGACGAAGAAAATATAATTTCTTTATCCGTGCCGGGAAGTTTCGAATTAACAGGTGGTGCAGAAATTTTATTGAGCAAAAGAAGTGATATAGATGCCGTAATCTGCTTAGGTTGTGTAATCCAGGGCGACACGAAACATTTCGATTTTATTTGTGATGCTGTAGCGCAAGGGATAACCAATGTTGGCATCAAATACAGCAAACCGGTTATCTTCGGGGTTTTAACTACCAATAACCTTGAGCAAGCCCAAGACCGTGCCGGTGGTAAACATGGCAATAAAGGTGATGAAGCGGCAATTACGGCAATTAAAATGGCCGATTTTTCTGCTCAAATTTAAACTTGCAGTTTAATAATTATTTGTAACTTAGCGGTTTAAAATTATCAGACCAAATGAAATATTATGACTAGTTCATCATAGCTTCATTACCATTGAAACAAACTTAAACAGATGAAAAAAGTAGCCATTTTATTATTGGCGGTGTTTTGCACCATTACCATTTTAGAATCTTGTTCTTCTAAGCTTTGCCCAGCTTACGGATCTTATCCTGAAGGAAGACGCAGAAGAAACTAATCTATCTCATTTTTCATTTTCAGGTCATTTGCAGAACTTTATTTAACTGCAATTGTTATTCTGTAAATAATATCATAAATATCATGACTTGGGTTAACTTAACTTCAACAGAACAGCTTGACGAGATCAAGAATGCAAGCGGTTTTAGTCTAATTTTTAAACATAGCACGCGTTGTTCAATTAGTTTAATGGCTAAAAGGAACTTCGAATTCGATTGGGATGTTATTCCGTCAGAAACAAAACTGTACTTTTTAGATTTAATTAGCTATCGTGATATTTCTAATCGGATTGCAGAAGTATTTCAGGTAGCACACCAATCACCTCAGATTTTGTTGATTAAAAATGGAGATTGTGTACTAGAAGCATCGCATAGTGATATTTCGGCGGATGAAGTTGCAGAAGTGATCGCGGCATAACCATAAAAAATTCACTAAAAGGGTATTCAAGTTATTGGATACCCTTTTTTTAGTATAATTCGTTTTTTAAGAAAAGCTGCAACTCTGTATCTGTCAGTAGTGTTCCGAAGGGCACTACGGATTGCAGCATAGAAAAGAGTCTCCGACTCGCGCTTTAACATTGAGTTAAAAACTCAATATCATTCACCAATTCGTAGAGACGCTACGCTTAACTCTACGAACAGACATGTTTTTTAAGAAAAGCTGCACTTCTGTATCTGTCGTATCTGTCCGTAGTGTTCCGAAGGGCACTACGGATTGCAACATAGAAAAGAGTCTCCGACTCGCGCTTTAACATTGAGTTAAAAACTCAATATCATTCACCAATTCGTAGAGACGCTACGCTTAACTCTACGAACAGACATGGCTAGCAACAAAAAAGGTCTCGGTTTATACCAAGACCTTATAAAATCCATATTTGCTATAGCTAAGCTACTACCGTATTTTCTATTTTCAATACTTTCGATGTTCTTGTTCTGGTTTCTTTGCACAGTTCAGGATCCTGCGCAAGCGATTTTCCATAAGTAGGAATCATTGCCTTAATTTTTGCCTGCCATTCATCAGTCGCTAAATCATCAGCAAAACAACGGTTTAACAAGTCAAGCATGATAGAAACTGCTGTTGAAGCACCAGGTGATGCACCCAACAAGGCTGCAATAGAACCATCAGCGGCACTTACCACTTCTGTACCAAATTCTAAAATACCACCTTGTTTCTCATCCTTTTTAATCACTTGAACGCGTTGACCAGCATATTCCAGTTCCCAATCTTTTAATTCGGCTGTTGGCAAATATTCTTTCAACGCCTCCAACCTATCTTCCGGCGATTGCCTAACCTGCTCAATTAAATATTTTGTTAAATCGAGGTTATGTAAGCCTGCCGAAATCATTGGACGGATATTGTTAAATTTTATCGATTTTGGCAAATCCAGGAATGATCCATTTTTAAGAAATTTAGTAGAAAAACCTGCATAAGGTCCAAACAATAATGCCTGCTTACCATTAATCATACGGGTATCCAGGTGTGGTACCGACATGGGTGGCGCACCAACAGCGGCTTTACCGTAAACTTTAGCATGGTGTTTTCTGATAATTTCTTCGTTGGTACATTTTAACCATTGTCCACTAACCGGGAAACCGCCAAAACCTTTTCCTTCAGGAATATCAGATTTTTCTAACAATGGTAATGACCCACCACCAGCACCAATAAATACAAATTTGGCTACACGTTTGCGCTTGTCTCCGCTTTCCAGATCTTTAACCTTTACAATCCAATTGCCATCTTTATTCTTTTTAAGATCTCGGATTTCGTGGTTGAAATACAGGTTAACATTGCTTTCTTCCTTTAAATGGTTAAACATATCACGGGTTAAACTACCAAAGTTAACATCGGTACCCAAATCCATTTTTGTAGCCGCAATTTTTTCACCTTTTTTACGGCCGTCCATAATTAAGGGTGCCCAGCTTTTTACAAGTTCAGCATCCTCTGTATATTGCATGTCGCTAAACAGATCGCATTGCGTTAATGCATCGTAACGTTTTTTAAGGTATTCTACATTCTTTTTACCCCAAACAAAACTCATGTGAGGAATGTTGCGGATAAAATTACCAGGATCAGAAACCAGTCCCTTGTTCACCAGGTATGACCAAAATTGTTTAGAAACTTCAAAATGTTCTGCAATTTGAACAGCCTTTTTTATCTCGATAGTGCCATCTTTATTTTCGGGCGTGTAGTTTAACTCGCAAAAAGCAGAATGTCCCGTTCCAGCATTATTCCATGCATCAGAACTTTCTGCTGCCGCAATATCTAAACGTTCGTAAATTTCTATGCTTAAATTAGGCTCTAATTGTTTTAATAAAACACCAAGGGTCGCACTCATGATGCCAGCCCCTATTAAAATTACATCAACGTCAGTTTTGCCAACTGTCTTTTTCTTTTTTGTCATCTTAGTTTAAAGGAGTTACAAATTTAGAATGATTTTAAACATAGCACGAATTTTAAGTCATTAAATCTTAAAAAATTGCCTAAAAATTAGAAATATTTTCTTTTTTCAAATAACTTATAATCAAATTTTAATCCAAAAAACAGTTTGAATACGAACAAGCAAAAAAAGACATTAGCCGCTTATTAAAAGCCAATTATTAACTTGCTAATCGCACCACCCATTCCTTTAAAATATTTGCCATTTTATTCATAAATGACTAAAAAAAATTAAATTTCGACAACAAATCCAGTCGTTTTACAGACGAAATGATGAAGAATCTATAATTCTGATTTTTTTCCAATCCTAAAATGTTAGTTTTATAAATCTATTTGCTTAAAACATAACATGAAGAATTTAGTTTTATTTTGCACCATACTATTTTTAGCTGCCTGTTCTGGCGAAAAAACCGATCAGCTTTTGCTCGAACTCGACAAAAAGAAACTGGCCGAAAATATTAACTACGATAAGATCACTTTTTATAAGTTTGCTAAAATAGCTGTCCGCTCAACTGCTGTTCAGGACACTACCCAGCCCGAGTATCAAAAATTCAGCAAACAGGCGCAAAGTGTTGTTCGAACCTTAAATAAAGTGAACGGGCATGGAAATGAAAACATTTCTGTAATAGATGCCCTAAGAATGTATAAAGAATATCGATCGGTTAAACAGTTTGTGAAAGAAACCGACGAAGATGTTTTCCCTCTCTTAACTGCTGGACTTATTGCCATGAATAACCGAGCAAGAACCCCTGCTCCCTTTTTTAAAGATTTTAACAAAGCCTACTATCAAAACATAGAACATGCCATTTTAAGCATGGCTGTGTTAACTACAAGAGATTTAGGGCAGCCTTTTGCATTATACGAATGTTCTAAAACCCAGCCCGAGCTACTTGATGACTGCGAAATTAAGACCTTGCTCGAATTTGTCCGCGGCTTTTTATTTTTTGGCAATAACCTATTTTATCTTTCAGAAGATGGCCTTTCCAGAAACATTAAATGGCTGGATAAAAATGAGAAGATTCCGCTACCTTATACAAAGTCATTCTTTGGCTGGAGCCATTTAAATGATGCGCAAACCCACGTTGCTTTTCATAGTATGAATTACCTTTTCAGAGGCTTTGACCGCATGAGGATGGAGCGAAAAATTGACGAAGAAAGATCGCTCGAAGATTTTGAAGCTTTTTTAAACGATATGAATAAACTAGGCGTCCAAAACGAACTGGTTTGGGGAATAACAGCTTATTTGAATTTAAAGAGAGAGAGGCCCGAGAAATCACTTCCGGCATTGGAAAAATTGAGCAAAAGCCCTTTATTTTCTAACAGCGAGCGCGAAGCCATACAACAAACGATAGTTTACGTAAAAGACCGCAAGTCAGACAAGGCTTTAACCAATGTGTATGATAAAGCATTTATCGGCAAAATTGCGACTAAATACATGATCGAGGTACTTTCGAAAATAGATTGGGAAAAACTGATGAAACAGCAGGGTGTTCCTTATACCGAAGAGGTATTTGCCGGCATAGATAAGTTTAAAACACTTTCCAATGCTGTAAGTCAATATACTCAGCCTTCAACGTTAGAAAATAGCAAGAAAGAAATTGGCAAAAAAGGCAGCGAACTCCTTGAAAAAGCTAAAGGATTGTGGAATTAATTGCAATCGCCATGATAAGTTATGAGATTCGTCATTCCCAACTTGATTGGGAATCTTACTACATTATACATGCTTATAAGATTCCCGCATATGCGAGAATGACGAATACACTGGAAACCTCCCCTATCAGTTTTTAAGCTTCGCTTTAAATATTTTTTCCAGTTTCTCTATTTTTGGCTGGATGACTAACCTGCAATACGGCTCACTCCCATTTTTATTGAAATAATTCTGGTGATAATTTTCGGCTACATAAAAAGGTTTAGCAGCCTCAATAGCGGTTACCACTTTTTTACCATAGGCATTAGTTTTATTCAATTCTGCCTTGTACTTTTCTGCCAATGCTTTTTGCTCTGGTGTATGGTAAAAAATTACAGAGCGATATTGTGTACCACTATCAGCCCCCTGGCGGTTTAATGTTGTTGGATCATGGCTTTTCCAAAAAACCTCTAATAAGTCATCGTACGAAATAACCATTGGGTTATAAGTAATTTCCAAAACCTCGGCATGACCGGTAGCCCCCGTACATACCTCTTCATAAGTTGGATTGCTTAATGTGCCGCCTTCGTAACCCGATTTAACTGAAATTACACCTTTTAATCTTTGAAATATGGCTTCTGTACACCAGAAACAGCCCATACCGAAAGTGGCCTTTTCTGTCTTTTTTCCTTGTGCATTGGCTTGGTTTAATGCCAATACGGCAAGTAGGATCAAAATTATTCTTTTCATGTGTGTGTTTAATTATTAGTTGTAAATAATGGCTAACCTTGTGGCTGCATAGAATTATTTATGTTTAATTATACGGAAAATAAAAGGCTGTAGTTTGCATTCTAACAATAATGGATTTTGTATGACAATCGCAACAATTTGTTAGTTTTACTGTTAATGTTAATAACTTAAATTACTGATCAACAAATTTTTAAATAGACAATCCATCAGCAAAACGCACTTATTAACAATTCTTTCTAAATTCGTATAACATTAAAATTTAAAATTATGTCAACACCGTATATTCCTTGTTTAGATTTAGGTTCCTATATCAATGGTTCTGAAGAAGAACGTAAAAAATTTTCTGATGAACTGGGCAGGGCTTTTAACGATTCGGGTTTTGTTACCATTACCAACCATGGTTTAAGCCAGGAATTAATTGATAAACTTTACGAAAACATAAAAGCTGCCTTTTCGTTACCTATTGAAATCAAAAGGAAATACGAAAAACCAGAATTAGCAGGTCAGCGTGGTTATACTAGTGCAGGTAAAGAAACGGCTAAAGGTGCTAAAACACCCGATTTAAAAGAATTTTGGCAAATTGGGCAGGAAGTTACTGATGGTGATCCTGTTAAAAATGAATATCCTGACAACGAAATTTTAGAGGAGTTACCTGAATTTAATAAAGTAACGGGAGATATCTATAAAAAATTGGAAGAAAACGGAACGCATTTATTACGTGCCATAGCTACCTATTTAGCATTGCCGATCAATTATTTCGATAAGCATGTCCATAATGGAAATTCGATTTTGAGAGGTATCCACTACTTCCCGATCGAAAATCCGGAAACCATTCCTGATGACGCGGTACGTGCTGGTGCACATGAGGATATTAACCTGATCACCTTACTCATTGGCGCCAGTGCCGATGGTCTTGAAGTATTAACACGAAGCAATGAGTGGTTGCCAATTAAAGCACATCATACAGATATTGTGGTAAATGTTGGCGATATGTTACAGCGTTTAACGAATAACAAATTAAAATCGACCACGCACAGAGTGGTAAACCCTCCACGTGAGCTGATGAAAACTTCACGATTCTCTGTACCATTCTTTCTACACCCACGCAGCGATATGGATTTAACCAGTTTACCATCAACCATTGATGCGGAACATCCTAAAGCTTATAGCGATATGACAGCTGGAGAGTATTTAGATGAACGATTAAGAGAAATTGGATTGAAGAAGTAGTTCGGAGTCGTGAGTCCTCAGTCATGAGTCCCTCGCGAATCGTAAACAAAAATAAAAGCATCGGCTAAAACCGGTGCTTTTTTGTTATTTTGAAATATGCATTCTACAAAATTAGAAGTTTTCGCCGAGATTGACGGGATTGGTTCTGCCTCAGGCTTGTTCCTTCAGGAAGATTTGCTGTATATCATTGGCGATAATAGTGGCTATTTGAACGAATATAACATCAAAACCAGGAAGCTACGTAAAATTCAGATCTTATTTGATAAAACACTCGGTCAGTTAGAAAATATCCCTAAACCCTTAAAACCTGATTTCGAAATCCTTTGTCAACATGGAGATAAACTCTATATTTTAGGTTCGGGTTCTACACCTAAAAGAAACCTGATGATCGAATTCGATATAAAAACACAAATAATTGTTCAAAAAGAACTGACCGATACCTACAATAAGCTTAAAACTATTGCCGGAATAGATGATGAGAATTTTAACCTCGAAGGTGCAATTTTTACGGGAACCGAATGGATGCTTTTTAACCGTGGCAACGGGATCGATGCGAAGAATGGTATATTTAAAATTGAAGGGACCGATCTGACCAAAGCCGAATGGATTAAATTTAACAGCTTTAAACTCGCAAATATTGATCACGTAGAATCATCTTTTACTGATGCTACCCTGGTTAAAAATGAAATATTTTTCATTGCCACAGCAGAGGATACCAAATCTACTTATGCTGATGGAGAAATTTTAGGCAGTTTTATTGGCAGCATTAACCTACAAAACCTAAAACTAACTTTTAGCAATAAAATCTCAGGCAGGCATAAGTTCGAAGGCCTTACACTGCTTCATCAAAATGAGCGGACGACCACATTTCTTTTATGTGAAGACCGCGATACGGAAGAACTTAAAACGGTAATTTATAAGTTGGTAATTAATTTTTAGATAGAAGAGCTGTCAACTTTAATAGCCTGTTTTCCAAAAAGTTGACAACTATAAATTTTAATTTTTCAACAAACTCCTTACACTAACCTTTGGCGTTTCTCCAGCCGGCACAATAAAAATCGCATCGTTTTCGATTACCTGCCCTTCATCAAAATAGTATCCGGCAGTAACCGGAATAATGGCTGTGATTGATTTTCCGTCTTTATCTTTTGTAGGATAGGTGACATTAATTAAATGGCTTTTCATGCTCACCTGAACCTTTTTTGAGGTTAACCTCGCACCTGTGGCATTCACACAATCCAATTCTATTATTTTAGAACTATTTATACCCGACAGATCCAATGAATTTGCCAAACGGATGTTAAAAGATTTGCCCGTATTGTTTTTTATAGAAGCTAAAACTTTGTAGCGGTCGAAGTCCTGGTCTTTTATGGTCAACTTTTCTTTATTAGTAACAGAATAGGTTACAGCAATTCCGTTTACATTTACGGTTTCTCCATCTTTAATCTGCTGTGCATTTGCGATTGAAATCACTGCCAAAAAAGGCAATAAAAAAGTTAATGTTTTAATTAATTTCATAGTATTAAGCTGTTTCTAGGTTTGTGTTCTGAAATTAAGAATAAAAATAAACTTGATCAATGATTAGCTGATTCTATTTCTTCGATTCGTCAATTGCTTTGTTTACCACATCTTGTATCCTACCCCTGATTTTCAGGTTAGAAAGTTTATCGGTAACGGTAGGGTTAACACGATTTGACAGAAACACATAAACCAAACCACGTGATGGATCTACCCAAACGCAGGTTCCGGTATAACCCGTATGTCCATAAGTTTGTGGTGAAGCCAAGTTAGAAGGGTAATGCTTGGTACTATCCGGATCCCAGCGATCGAAACCCAAACCCCTGCGACTCACATTTGATTGTTTCGACGTAAACATATCTACTGTTGAGTTTTTGAAATACTCCACCCCACCATAAGTACCATGGTTCAACAGCATCTGGTAAATAATGGCCAGATCGTTGGCGCTGGCAAATAAACCCGCATGGCCAGATACACCACCAGCCAAAGCTGCGCCCTGATCGTGAACGTAGCCAACTAAAAGCGTTTTTCTGAAATAAGTATCCATTTCTGTTGGAATAATCTGCTCCGGTTTAAAACGGTTCCGTGGCAAGAAACCTGCGGTTTGCATGCCCAATGGTTTATAAAAGTTTTCGTAAGTATATTGATTTAGCGGTTCTTCGCTGATGTGCTCTACAATATCTTTCATTACATACATACTGATATCGCTGTACACATATTTACCACGGGTTTTTATTGGCGAATTGAGCATTTTTGGCCACATAAAATCTTTAAAAAAGCCTTTTTTGATATAATAGTTATCGGCTACTTTTGTTGGATATGCTGCAGATGAATCTCTGCTGTAATCGCCGGTTTTCACATAATCATGAAAAGGAATGTAAGGGATAAAACCAGCCTGGTGTAACATTACCTCGCGCACCTGGATATTGTTCATTGGGGTGGTACGCGCTTTAGGGATATAAGCGCCAATATTAGTGTCTAGCTTTAGTTTTCCTTCTTCGAACAAACGCATTACCGCAGGTGTTGTCGCTGTTATTTTGGTTACGGAAGCAAGATCAAAAATATCAGTTACCTTATCTGGCACATTGGTATCATAGGTGTGAGTGCCATAAGCCTTATTAAAAATCACCTTCCCATCCTTAGCGACCAAAACCACCAGTCCTGGAGTAGCTTTCTGTGCTATTGCTTCAGCAGCAATCGCATCGATTTCTTTTAAATTGTTCGAATTTAAACCTGCATCTTCGGGCACAGTGTATTTTAAGCGCGTGGCTGTTGTAGTAAAACCAGAGCCCGTAGTATAACGAGAAGAATAAGCAGTAGTTAACTTATTTGAAGCAGCAATGCCTCCAAAAATATATTGCGGTACAATGGCTGCCGCATCTGCATTGTTCTGACCGGCCCATACAATTGGCGATTTTAACAGATCAAATGATTTTAAGCCAGGTCCGTTACCAAAAAAAGAGATAATTACCTGTTTATTTTTACTGATATTATTAATGAAGTTAATGTATCTGTCTTTATTTACATTTTGATCATCAATAGCAATTAAAATGGTATTGAAATATTTAAGGTCATCTTCTAAATCGTTCAAATTCAGGCTATCTTTATAAGAATCGGCAGAAAATGATGTAATTTTATCGTATTTATTGGCCAAACTATCGAAAACGATGCTATAGGCAAAACCCAGGCTAACCGAAGCAATATTCTTCTTCTCTAATGATTTCAAAGGAATAATTCCATCCTGGTTGTTTAACAATACTGTTGTGTTAGCAATCGCATTGGCAACAGCCAGTTTTTTCTCATTCGCTGTATGATCCTGTGCGCAAGCTATTAAACATAAAACATTGCAGCAAAATGCTACAGCCAGGATACACAATCTATTTCGCTTCATATACTTTTTCTCCGTTCAAATAGGTTTTTAAGACTTTGGTTTTTAATATGTTCTGTGGTGTTGATTTTAAAATATCGTGATCGAGCATAACAAAATCAGCTAATTTCCCTTTCTCCAAACTTCCTTTTTCTTCTTCCTCAAAATTGGCTTTGGCGGCCCAAATGGTCATTCCGCGTAAGGCTTCTTTTGGCGTTAAAGCATTTTCAATCTGAAAGCCGCCTTTCGGAAAGCCTTTTACATCTGCTCTTACTGTTGCTGCATAAAACGTTAATAATGGATTAATGTTTTCTACCGGGAAATCGGTCCCCAGGGGAATCCAACCATTTTGTTTTAACAATTGTTTGTAGGCATAAGCACTTTTTAACCTTTCGGCACCTAAACGCTGTTTAGCCCAGTACATATCGGAAGTAGCATGCGTAGGTTGAACCGAAGGAATAATACTGGCTTTGCCGAACAGGTCAAAATCTTTAGTGTTAACTACCTGTGCATGTTCGATACGCCAGCGCTGATCGTTTTTACCCTTTAATATTTTATTGTAGATATTCAGGATTACCCGATTCGCAGAATCGCCAATAGCATGGGTACACATCTGGAAATGATTGGCCGCAATTTTTGTAGCTACTTCTTCAAAATGTTTCTGATTGCTCAACAGAAAACCTGTTTTATTCTGCATGTCGCTGTAAGGATGAAGCAAGCAGGCACCACGTGAACCTAAAGCACCGTCGGCATATACCTTAAAAGCCCGAACATTTAACCGATCGGTTTTAATTGGGCCACGGTTAAAAAGATATTTATAATTATCAGGCTCATCTGAAAGCATTACATAAAGCCTCATTTTCAATTTATTAGATTGCTGCAGTTTTTCAATGAATTCTACCGCCAGGTAACTCAAGCCGCAATCATCAATAGTGGTTAAGCCAGCAGCAAAACAGTTTTTTTGTGCATCTAAAAATATTTTTTCGGCCAACTTAGCATCTGGTGATGGGATTTTACGTTCTACTAAAGTTACAGCATTATCAATTAACACACCGGTGAGTTTTCCATTTTGGGTAAGCATATCGCCGCCTACCAATTTTTGCTCACTCTTAATACCAGCATCATCCAATGCTTTTTGGTTAGCAATAGCTGCGTGCCCATCAATACGGTTTAAAAACACCGGTCGACCGGGAAAAAGTGCTGTCAACTTTTCATTGGTTGGGAAAGCTTTATCCTGCCAATCGTTTTGGTCCCATCCATTACCAATTAACCAGCCATCAGGATGCGTTTTGGCAAATTCTGTTAAACGTGCAAGTACTTCATTCCACGACTTTGTTTCCCGCAGATCGGCTGACTGCAAACTTTGCCCATAACCATAAAAATGTGCATGTGCATCTATAAAACCTGGATATATAGCTTTTCCATTGGCATTAACTTCTTCTTTGGCACTATATTTACCTTTTATCTCATCACTTTTACCCAGCGCGAGGATTTTTCCACCTTTTACTGCGAAAGCTTCAACCGTATCAAACTTACTGTTAACGGTATAAACTTTGGCGTTGTAAACAATTAAATCAACTGTTTCTTTTTTAGAGCAGGAAGTAAAAAGTAAAGTAAGCAAAAGGCTGTATAGGATGGGTTTCATATCGATAAAGATAGAAAATTGAAAGCATTTGGATTTGTAAATTCGGTTTTACAGAAATGTCTATTGTCATGCTGAGGCACGAAGCATCTGTAACCGATCAGCACATCTGTTTAATTCTTCTGGCTAATTCAGTGACTATATTTATTCGGTAAAAGATTCTTCACTGCGTTCAGAATGACAGCCAAATCCGTGGCCTGTCTCCACAGACCACTTTCCTTTCTCTTAGCATTTCGTTAAGACTGCTGTATTATTGATAATATTTTTTTGCCACGGAGGCACAGAAAGCACGGAGAATATATCTTGAGTGAATTAAATACCAGTAAGCCTGGGAAAAACTTTCAGTAGTTCAGAATGCCAGGCCTACGTAAAATAAACCTGATGGGAACGGCACCTTTTTGGCTGTCACCCTGAGCGGAGTCGAAGGGGAGCCAAAAGTATAGTGTACAGCAGGACTACCGGAACCAATTGATACAGGAACCTGCTTTTCAAAAAAAACCTCGGCAGGAATAACAAATTGTTCCTGACAAAGATTCTTCACTACGTTCAGAAGGACAGCCAAATCCGTGGCCTGTCTCCACAGACCACTTTCCTTTCTCCTAGCATTTCGTTAAGACTGCTGTATTATTGATAATATTTTTTTGCCACGGAGGCACGGAAAGCACGGAGAATATATCTTGAGTGAATTAAATACCAGTAAACGTGGGGAAAAATTTTCAGTAGTTCAGAACGCCAGGCCTATAAAATAAACCTGATGGGAACGGCATCTTTTTGGCTGTCACCCTGAGCGGAGTCGAAGGGGAGCCAAAAGTATAGTGTACAGCAGGACTACCGGAACCAATTGATACAGGAACCTGCTTTTCAAAAAAAACCTCGGCATGAATAACAAATTGTTCCCGACAAAGATTCTTCACTACGTTCAGAAGGACAGGTAGCAATTCAATCCTATTTACCAACAGTCATTTACATGTTGAGTTTTAAACAAATCAGGTTCCTTAAGCTTATTTTGCATAATTTAGCGAATTCACTTTGCCTTACTACATGACTGATATTATTCACTTATTGCCTGATGCTGTTGCCAATCAAATTGCTGCCGGAGAAGTTGTTCAACGACCTGCTTCTGCAGTAAAAGAATTGCTCGAAAACTCGATAGATGCCGGCGCAGATAAAATTCAACTGGTAGTAAAAGATGCTGGCAAGGCATTGATTCAGATTATTGATAATGGCTGTGGAATGAGCGTTACCGATGCAAGGATGTGTTTCGAACGCCATGCTACATCTAAAGTAAAAAAAGCTGAAGATTTATTCGCTATCCGCACCATGGGTTTCCGTGGTGAAGCCATGGCTTCTATTGCGGCCATTGCACAGGTAGAAATGAAAACCCGCAGGCATGAAGATGAAATAGGTACGTGCATCTCTATTGAAGGCGCACAGGTAACCAATCAGGAACCCGTAGCTACCGCTCCCGGAACGCAGATTTCGATTAAAAACCTGTTTTTTAACACGCCCGCCAGAAGAAACTTCCTTAAAAGTAATCCGGTAGAAATGCGCCATATCCTGGATGAATTTCAGCGCGTAGCATTGGCACATCCGGGTGTTTTTTTTAGCCTCCACCACGATGGGGTTGAAATTTTCAACCTGCCAAAAGGCAATTTAAAACAGCGTATCGTTCATCTTTTCGGGAACAACTATAACGAACGTCTGGTTCCCGTTGAAGAAGAAACCACGATCATCAACCTGAAAGGATATATCGGAAAACCTGCTTTTGCAAAAAAAACCAGGGGCGAACAGTTCTTTTTTGTGAATAACCGTTTTATTAAAGACCCTTACTTAAACCACGCGGTAAGCTCTGCTTTTGAAGAGTTATTGCCTGATGATAGTTACCCGCTATATGTATTGTTTATTGAGATCGATCCATCTAAAATCGATGTAAACGTACATCCTACTAAAACAGAGATTAAATACCTTGATGAAAAGTCGATTTATGCAATCATGAGATCGGCAGTAAAACGGTCTATCGGACGATACAATATCTCCCCAACTTTAGATTTTGATCAGGAAACGGGTTTTAGTAATATGATTACGCATAAAGCGGTTGAAGATATTGTGCCACCGAGCATTAATTTCAATCCTGATTTTAATCCATTTGCCAGCGATAGCAGCTCTACCTCTGGTTACGCTACGTCGCCAAGAAATTACGATGCAAAACCGAGTGCCAAAAATTGGGGTTCTCTTTACGATATAACCGAACAACCTGTTGTAGCGCAAACTTCTATTTATGCTGATGAGACTGTTATAGAAACCAAACAGAAACAATATATGCAATTGCATAACCGTTACATTGTTTCGCAGATCAAGTCGGGTTTGATGGTTATTGATCAGCAAATGGCACATGAGCGAATCCTTTATGAACGTTTTCTCGTACATCTTGACGACCGCAAAGGCGCATCGCAGCAGAGTTTATTTCCGCAAACCATTACACTTAATGCCAATGATTTTGAATTGGCTAAAAGTTTATTGGAGGATATAAAAAGTTTGGGCTTCGATGTACGGGAATTTGGGAAAAATACGTTGGTAGTAGAAGGCGTACCGGTTGATCTGGGCAGCAGCAATATTAATGAAACGCAATTATTTGAACAGTTGATTGAGGGCTTTAAAAACTCACAACAAGAATTAAAACTGAGTAAACGCGATAGCCTCGCTAGAAGCCTGGCTAAAAACAGTGCGATAAAAGCAGGGACAAGCCTTGGCCAAGAGGAAATGAACACCTTGATTGATGAGCTTTTTGCCTGTAAAACGCCTAACTTTAGCGTGAGTGGCAAGCCGATTATCCAAACCATTACTTTGGCCGAGCTGGATAAGAAGTTTGAGAAATAGGTTTAGGGTTTAGGGTTTAGGGTTTAGGGTTTAGGGTTTAGGGTTTAGGGTTTAGGGAAAACAATTGAAGATTAAACTTTGCCGCTTAAAAACAAGAAAAAAATTAAATGAATAACATATATATTCCACCGGTAGTAAAAAACCTACTGATTATTAACGTTTTATTTTTCGTAGCCAGTTACCTGCTCACCACGCTCCACCTGGATGATCGGTTAGCGGTATATTATTTTGATTCTCCGAAGTTTCAGATATGGCAGCCCATTAGCTATATGTTTATGCATGGTGGCATAGCACACATCTTTTTTAACATGTTTGCTTTGTATTCTTTTGGAAGCATTCTCGAATCGAGATGGGGTGGCAAAAAGTTTATTATTTTTTATTTCATTACCGGATTGGGCGCATTGGCATTGCAGTGGGCCGTGCAGGCTTACGAGGTACACCAGATTATAGGCAGCGCCACCAATAATGGAAAAATAAACCTTAACGCATTATTTCAAGGCGAGTTTAATACTTCACAACTCTCTATGGCGCAGGCAGTTACCCTCAGGAGTATTTATTTTGGCGGCATGGTTGGCGCTTCTGGTGCTATTTTTGGTTTACTGGTTGCCTTTGGTATGCTTTATCCAAATGCCGAATTATTAATCATGTTTATTCCGGTTCCGGTAAAAGCTAAATATATTATACCCATTTATATTTTAGTAGAGTTATCTTTGGGTGTTGCCCAGTTTGAAGGCGATTCTATTGCCCATTATGCGCACCTGGGTGGGGCCTTAATCGGCTTTATACTGGTTAAAATATGGAAAGATAAAAACGATACATTTTATACCCTCTATGAATAATACTTTCAAAGATTTAAAATACAAGGTTTTTCAATCGGGCAACCCATTATTCTTTTACATTGGGATTAATGTAATCCTGTTTTTAGTTACCGCTATTATTGGCCTGATTGTATTTTTTGGCCGCATTCCCATCGATGCTAATTTATGGATCAGAGAATATGTAGGCCTACCTGCCAGTATTTCAAAACTACCCGAACGTTTTTATACCCTATTCACGTATATGTTTTTTCATGACGGGATTCTCCACGTTTTGTTTAACATGCTCGGCTTATTTTGGTTCGGCAACATATTTATGAATTTCTTAAAAAGCAGGCAATTTCATTTTGTGTACCTCGCAGGTGGCTTGTTTGGTGGTTTATTTGCCCTTGCTGCATTAAATATATTCCCTGTTTATGCTGATGGATTAACTGGCGTAACCATTATTGGTGCATCAGCCGCCGTAATGGCCATTATTTTTGCTACGGCAACACTGGTACCAAATTACAGCATCATGCTGCTTTTCTTCGGTGAGGTTAAAATTAAGTGGATTGCCATTGTCTATTTTATTCTTGATTTTATTGCTATCGGCTCCATAAATGCTGGTGGAAGTTTAGCGCATATTGGCGGTGCACTTTTAGGCTTCACTTTCATTAAAAGTTTGCAAAACGGAAGAGACTGGAGCAAAGTGTTTGAGCGCAAGCCGAAACTAAAGGTAGTTCGGAATGAAAAACCTGTTAAAAAACCTGAATTCAAAGGTGGTGTATCACAACAGGAAATAGATACCATTTTAGATAAAATATCTACTTCAGGATACGATAAATTAACAGCCGTAGAAAAAGAAAAACTATTTAAGGCAAGTAAAGATTAATGGCCACGAAAAAGAAGAAATACAATTTCATGGATAAACTCCTCTTGCCTATTGCCGTTCTTTTGGCAATAGCTTTGCTTTTAGGAGTGCTGGCCGGAAATATGGATCCAAGAAAACACGCCATTATTGCTTTTTTCGGACTTGCCTATCCCTTTGTCCTATTCGCTAATATTATCTTCCTGGTTTGGTGGTTTTTAAGCAAAAAATGGGTTTTTGCAATCGCTACCATTTTGGTTATCGCATTTGGTGCCAAAACTTTAAAAGCCACCTTTGCCATTGGCGGCGATGAAGGTGGTGCCGAAAAGGCTGATCATAGCATCAGAATGATGACCTATAATGTACATAGTTTTAAACTATATGGCGAAGACAATACCGAATCGGTAAAAGAAAAAATGCTCCAGGTAGTGAAAGACCAAAATCCTGATATTATCTGCTTTCAGGAGTTTTTTACCCGCTACAAAGGTGCATTTGATACGGTTGATAGCTTAAAGGTACTGCTAAACACCAAATATTATTACTTTGTACCCACCAATAAAAACGATTACGAAGCCACAGGTTTAGCTATATTTTCTAAATTCCCCATCAAAAATTCTGGCAAAATCCCTTTTGTTGAGGGCTATCCCGGCAACATGAGTATTTATGCTGATTTAAATATTAAAGGCAAAACCTTAAGGGTTTACAATGTACATTTTCAATCTATTTCTTTCGAAAAACAGGATTATGAATACCTAGATAAGGTTAAGGAAATGAATACCGAACTACAGCCATCTAAACGAATTTTAAGAATGCTGAAAAGTGCTTTTTTTAAACGTAGCGGTCAGGTAGATATTATGAAAAAGGAAATGGCCACCTGCAAAACACCCTACCTTATTGCAGGCGATTTTAATGATACGCCAGCATCTTACGTAGTTACGCAGATTACAGCCGGCTTAAACAATAGTTTTATTAAAAAAGGCAATGGTTTTGGCAAAACCTATAATGGTAAATTCCCTAATTTTCAGATCGATTATATTGCCACTTCCAAAGAACTTGAGGTATTAAATTACAAAATTACCCAGGCTAAATTATCTGATCATTTTCCGGTAAGGAGTGATTTGAGGTTTATCCCCTAAGGCCGATCTTATGGTGCGTGAAGACACGAACCATGGCGATGGAAAAAGCTACACTTTCGATTGTGGTTTAAGGATCTTTCATATGGAGCGCATTGCCTCTACAAGACACCAAGTTTCTTCCCGTTTTCCGCTTTTACGCTTCGCTTCCTCGTGCCTCGTTGCTGCAGGGTAACACTGCAACCGGGGCTAGGTGGCCGCAGTTGCATTTCATTTTTGGGGTTGCAGGGTGCAGAACCCTTGTTCATAAACCCGATTGCCATGTAAAGCCCACAGCGCAGCGAGGACTTGAAATAAAAGCGGGACTGAAAACCGCCAGAAACCACAATCCATTCATTTCCTAATTCTAAAAATTACATTTCATATTTGGAGCGCATTGCCTCTACAAGACACCAAGTTTCTTCCCGTTTTCCGCTTTTACGCTTCGCTTCCTCGTACCTCGTTGCTGCAGGGTAACACTGCAACCGGGGCTAGGTGGCCGCAGTTGCATTTCATATTTGGGGCTGCAGGGTGCAGAACCCTTGTTCCTAAACCTGATTGGAGCGAACACGAAGTGCAACGGAGTAAAGCGTAAAGCAGGGCTGAAAACCTCCAAGAACCACAATCCATTCATTTCCTAATTTTAATAAAACTCTTTCATAATTCGTCATCTGAATTTATTCCATTTCGGTCGGTCAGACACCAACCGATAATAAATTACCCGACCGAAAGATCCTGAAACAAGTTCAGGATGAGGGTGTAAAGAGAAATATATCATCAATTACAATGATGAATTCCTATATAAATAGCGACTGAATAACGCTTTGTTATATTTTCTTACCATACATCAACAATAGGTTTATTCGTTATTTCCATATTTGCCTTATAAATTTTAAAAAAAATCTTCAAAATATGAGCTTAATAGATGCCCTAAACTGGCGTTATGCCGTTAAGAAAATGAATGGTCAACCTGTTGATCAAGAAAAAGTTGATAAAATTATTGCTGCAGCACATCTGGCCCCAACATCATCTGGTTTGCAGCCTTTTAAAGTGATTGTGGTAACCAACCAGGAATTAAAGGAAAAAATTGCACCGATTGCTTTTAACCAATCGCAAGTGATCGATTCTTCTCACCTCCTGATTTTCGCAGCAAACGAAAATTACACAGAAGAAGGTATAGATGAAGTTTTTGACAGAATGAATGCAGAGCGTGGTTTACCTTTAGACACGACAGATGCTTATAAGGCACAACTTAAAGGCATGCTTTTATCCAGAACTGCAGAAGAAAACTTCAACCATGCAGCCCGTCAGGCGTATATTGCTTTCGGTATCGCCATTGCAGAAGCTGCAGTATTAAAAGTAGATGCTACACCAATGGAAGGTTTTAACGGACCTGCCTTAGATGAACTTTTAGGTTTAGATAAAAAAGGGTTGAAAAGTGTTACCTTATTGCCTTTAGGCCACAGGGACGAAGCTGGCGATTGGTTAGTGAACCTTAAAAAAGTACGTACACCAAAAGATGAATTCTTAATTGAATTTAAATAACAGGCAAACAACATTATATTTAAAACAGGCCGCTTTTAGCGGCCTGTTTTGTTTATAGTTTTTTATATTGGGTATCTCAAAACAAAATCCGTCATTGCGAACCGAAGCGCCGCCAGTGGATCGGCGTGAAGCAATCTTTACCTAATAAATTTAACTCCATTGAAAAGATTGCTTCGTCGGCTGAAAAGCCTTCTAGCAATGACGCAGGCGGTTAGTCTGAAGCCTGCTGTCGATTAACCGATTTAAACAGTTCTTAGTTTTCAATTTTTCAGCTTACAATTAACCGGTTTAAACAATTAACCAGTTAACTTAAAAAGCACTTCATTCTTAGATCATGAAACAAGTTCAGGATGACGATAAACGTGGGATTTTGTGTAAAAAAATGTTAAACCTCCCTACAATTTAGGCGCTCTCTTTATAATTGGATATATTTACGGGCTTTAATATCCAATCCATGAAGATTTTTAGATTATCGTTTATCATACTGTTACTCTTATCAGCACTAAGTTTTTCTTCTTCGGCCCAAACCGATACTGTAAGTATAAATACCATCATTACCAAAACCAATAAGGTATTGAGCGATTACCCTGCTGAAAAGATTTACCTTCATTTTGACAAACCTTATTATGCAGTAGCCGACACGGTTTGGTTTAAAGCTTATGTTACCGAAAACCAGAATTTTTTATCTGGCATCAGTAAAATCATTTATGTAGATGTGATCAACCAGAAAGATTCGCTGATCCAAACCTTAAAATTACCCATTACCGGTGGTTTTGCTTATGGCAGCTTTCCTTTAGATCAGATTAACTATAAACAGGGTAACTATCACATCAGGGCTTACACTTTATGGATGCTTAACAGTGATGATCCTGCTTATTTTAACAAAACTTTTTACGTAGGCGAAGCCATTGATAAAGAGGTAAAAACCCACATTACTTATAAAAATACCTCTACAGATAAATTAGAAAAAATTGATGCGCGTGTACAATTTAAAGATGCCAACAATAAACCCTTTGCCAATAAAAATGTGAGCTGGCAGGTAGTGACCAGTTATACTGTAATTGCCAAAGGCAGAGGCACAACAGATGCCAATGGTTATTTAACCATCGCCATGAGCAATGCACAGAAGGCAGAGTATCAATTACAAAAAGGTGAATTGATTACCAGCATTAATACCACGGATAAAGATGTGGCAAGCAGCAGCTTCCAGCTTAAAAATGCAATCGTAAGCAAAGATTTTCAATTTTTTCCTGAAGGTGGGAGTTTAATTGCTGGCTTAAACAATAAAGTCGCTTTTAAGGCCATTAAAAGTGATGGTTTGGGTATTAACTCAAAAGGTACAATAACCGATAACGATGGCAAAACTGTTGCTGCCTTTACCGCTCAGCATCTAGGAATGGGCAGTTTTAACTTGTTGGCAGAAGCTGGAAAAACCTACAAAGCGACAGTTACTTATGCTGATGGTACTACTCAAAACTATAATTTGCCTGCAGTTGCAGCAAATGGGATTGCAATCAATATCGATAACAGCAATGCAGATAATGTGGCCATAAAAATTGCAGCCAATGATGCTTTCTTTGAGCAAAACCAAGGCAAAAAGTTTTATTTAATTGCGCAGAGCAAAGGCGTGATCTGCTATGGTGCACAAACGGCATTATCAAACAAAGAATACAATACAACCGTACTTAAATCTAAATTCCCGAATGGAATTGCGCAATTTACCTTATTTAATGAATTTGGTAAACCATTGAGCGAACGCTTGGTTTTTGTTCAGCATAAAAATACCATGGCGGTAACGCTAACCAGTGCTGCAACTACTTATGGAATCAAGAAAAAGGTTAAGATAAATGTGGCTGCCAAAAAAGATGGCGCCCCTGTAGAAGGTAGCTTCTCGGTAGCTGTTGTAGATGAAACCAAAGTTCCATCCAGCGAAGATGCAACCAGTACAATATTAACAGGCCTGTTATTAAGCAGCGATGTTAAAGGTTACATTGAAAAAGCAAATTATTACTTTAATGCGCCTGATGCCAAGAAAAATGCAGATTTAGATGTACTGCTCCTCACCCAGGGTTACCGCAGTTTTAAATATACCGACATCATTGCCAATAAATTGCCAAAAATTGATTTCTTACCAGAACAGGGCATAGAAATTTCTGGTATTTTACGTCAAAACAACGGCATTCCGGTGAGGAAGGGCGCGTTGCTTTTGAGCATTCCAGATAAACGCTTTAACCAGGAAGGTACAACAGATCCGGTAGGAAACTTTAAATTCTCAAACCTGGTATTTAACGATTCATCGAAAGTAACCATTACTGCTAAGTACAATGTAAACTATAAAAACATGACTTTAAGCTTAAATGGTGCACCGATACCAACACTAACCAGAAATTTTAGTGCAGCCGAAGAGGTTTTAAATATCGATAGTGCTTTAACCAGTTATTTAGATAACAGTAA
The DNA here is from genome assembly GCF_026239555.1 of Pedobacter sp. PF22-3. GTDB lineage: Bacteria > Bacteroidota > Bacteroidia > Sphingobacteriales > Sphingobacteriaceae > Pedobacter. Next base: position 35,774 of record NZ_JAPIVP010000007.1, read on the forward strand.
AAGACAATATGCCTACCTACATACATTAAAAGATGTAACCATTAAAGCCGCAGTGGTTCCGAAAGTAAGTCATAAGGATTACCCTGCATTGAGCGGACTAAGCCAAATGGCCGACCATGAAGTGAGCGGCGATCGGTTTAAGGGTTGTGGTTTATTGATTAACTGCTTACAAGGCATGCTGGCAGGCGTTACCTTTGCCGATAATAACTTTTATGTAACCCGCGATTACAACCAGGGCAAAAAAATCCCGATGGGTATTTTCATTAACGGTATGAATGTGGATGTAAACCAGATTAATACTATAGATGTTAACCAACTCGAATCGGTTGAGGTATTTTTAAGAGATGATTTAGGTTTGGTAAACCGTGCCAACAATGTAAATGGTGTAATTGTATTTAACCAGAAAAAAGCACCTAAAGGTACCAGGATTACAAAAGCTCAGTTAATGGATATGCTTCCTAAATACTATGAGCTTACCTTCTCGCCACAAGGTTATAACAAAGAAAAACAGTTCTATTCACCTAAATATGACGTACCTGCCAGCATGAACCGGAACGATTTAAGAACCACCATTTACTGGAACCCTAAAGTAGTTACGGATGCAACGGGTAATGCTTCTTTTGAATATTACAACGCTGATGGTAAAGGACAGTACAAAGTAATTATTGAAGGTATAGATGCCAATGGAAATTTAGGAAGATCGGTTTTTAAGTACACCGTAAAATAGATAGTTGATGGAAAATGTAAGATGGATGATGGTACTGGATTCCTTTCCCTCATCCATCTTACATCTTACATCTCACATCTTACATGTTACTTCACCTCAAACGGCAACTTTTCTCCTTTTAAACCAGCCAAAACATTTTTAACAATAATCTGCGCCATGGCTGCCCTGGTTTCTTCGGTAGCCGAGCCAATATGTGGTAAAATGGCAACGTTTTCCATAGCCAACAAAGGATTATTTTTATCCATCGGTTCCGGGTTGGTTACATCCAAACCTGCTCCCCATATTATTTTCTCTTCTAAAGCTTTTATTAAATCCTTTTCGTTATGAATACCACCCCTGGCCGTATTAATAAAAATGGAATTGGATTTCATTTGCTTAAAAACATCTAGTGTAAATTTATCTTTCGTTTCTGACGTTAGTGCTGTATGGACAGAGATTACATCGCTTTGTGCCAAAAGTTCTTCAAAGGAAACATATTTTGCACCGATTTCTTTTTCGGCTTCTTCATTCCGCGAGCGGTTGTGGTATATTACGTCCATTTGGTAGGCCGCAGCACATTTTTTGGCCATTTCCAAACCAATTTTGCCCAAGCCAAAGATGCCGAGGGTTTTGCCATTTACTTCAATTCCGAGTTCTGGCGAGGGCTCGTAGTTTTTCCACTCTCCCTGAATGATTTTTTTATGTGAGAAAAAAGCCTTTCGCGATACAGCCAACATCAATAAAAAAGCGGTATCAGCAGTTGCTGCGCTCAAAACGCCTGGTGTATTGCCAATTGGGATATTTAATTTTTTAGCGGTGTCTAAATCAACCTGGTCGAAACCTACTGAATGTAGCGCAATAACCTTTAAGTGGCTACAGGCATTTAAAAATGCGGCATTCAACTTATTGGGGCCAACGCTAACCAAAGCATCCTGATCTTTACAGGCCTCAATCAGCTCTTCTGCCGTAATCTGCCTGTTTTCTTCCCATTGGGTAATGGTAATATTATTTTCTTCCAGTTGCTTTAAACCAACCGGAGCAATGGTTCCGCTGATAAATACTTTCATATTCATTTAACAGTTAAATCTGATCAGGAGTTTTGATTAAGCTTATTTTACCGTAGTTGTAAGTACCTGATAAGTGTTTGCACTGAAATAGCCCAAGGCATTATTGGTAATGTTTGATGTAGGATTGGCCGGTGTGGTACCCTGGTTAGGCCCGCGGTCTGACTGCTGACTTAATGCATACCAATAATTAAAAATGTTGCTATCAACACATTCCATTTCAATCCTAACTTTATCGTTTGTATTCAGCTCATCACTATCATGATCGTTATTGGGTTTGAAGAAGAGCTGAACCCTTAAATCGTTTCCATTGGTTAACCTGTCGTTGTTAGCATAATAGCGTCGCGACAGCACATCATTTACATACAAGTTAAAATGGTAGAAATTAACTTCATTAACCGGGTCTTTTAAAAAAGCTGCTGCTGTTTTGCGCTCGCGGCCAAAAAAATTATTTTTAATGATCCCGATAGAATCCATTTTAACCACATTGGGCATTTTAGAACTCGCGGTATAGTTTTGTCCTTCAACAGTAGCATTTAAGTTATAGGTAACCCCTGGCTCTCCTTTCATGCGGTTAATATAAGTCCCAGGCTTAGTTCCCTCTTTAAATACAAACGTATTGCCTTTGCTATCGGTTACGGTAACCGTAGCACCTGATACTTTCGGGAAAACATTTTCCTCGGTATAACCTATCGTTTTGCTGATTTTAATTTCCTGATCTATCAACTGGTTATTAATAATCCCTTCAATAACTACCTGTGGATCGGCATTTTCCGTATCGATGGAAATAATTTTCTTGCATGAAGAAAAGCACAGTGTAAATAAGGCAAAATATATCGTTAGTTTTTTCATGGTATTAAAATTTAAAATCCCAGGTAACAGACGGAATAAGTCCAAAAAGCGAGGTTTGCTGTGCGGCAGTTTTATTCGGGTTTTGTGGATCGGTAATAAACTCTATAGAGTAAGGATTTTTTCTGGCCAGCACATTATAAATACCAAAATTCCAGCTCGATTGGTATTTGCCTTTTTTCTTACCTGCTAACGTTGCACTTACATCTAAACGCATGTTGTAAGGCATACGGCCTGCATTACGCTCGGTATAATAATAGGCCGGCTGCCCGCCAACCGTATATTTTCCTGCCGGATAGGTAACTGCATTACCCGTGCTGTAAATAAAGCTTGATGAAAATGTCCATCTTGAGGTCATGTTATAAATACCAACTAATGAAATGTCGTGTGTACGGTCTTGCCTGGCCGGAAAATATTTACCATTGTTCAACTCTGTAAATTTACGTTCGGTACGCGATAAGGTATATCCTATCCAGCCGTTCAGTTTGCCAAATTTCTTTTTAAAAAACAGTTCCATCCCATAAGCGCGGCCTATGCCGTAAATCAGTTCAGATTCTACATTCGAATTGGCCAGCAATTGGGCAGCATTCTTATAATCGATCTGGTTTTGCAGCCACTTATAATAAATTTCAGCAGAGAGCTCGTAAGTATTCTCTTTCATGTTTTTAAAATAACCCAGTGCCACCTGATCGGCAATTTCTGGTTTGATGTTATTGCTGCTCAACACATACTGATCGGTTGGCGAGCTAGATGTGGCATTGGTTAAAATATGAACATTCTGCGTATTGCGGTTGTACGATGCTTTAATTGAGTTTTGTTCATTAAGTAGGTAACTCACTGAAAAGCGGGGTTCCAGGTTCAAATAGTTTTTATAAAATTTGCCTTTGGCCACATTTTCTGTTGAGGTAATTTCGCCTGCGGCATTGTAGGTATTAAAATTACCAGGCCCCATTAAAGAAAAAGCAGCCAGCCTCATGCCATATAAAAAGTTGAGGTGCTCATTTACATTCCATTCGTCAGAAATATAAGCAGCAGATTCTATTCCATACCTACGCTCTTGCGAAAGCGAATTCACCTGCGAAGAAGCATCGCTATCAATATCAATCGGCGAAATGCGGTGCTGGGTAGCATTTAGCCCAAATCTCAGAATATGTTTGTTACTGAAATACTGAAAATCTTCTTTAAAATTAAAATCGCGAACCAGCGAGGTGGCCTTAAAATTAGTCGCATCGTTGAGCAAACGAACCGTATAATTGTAGTTATTGTAAATTAACGAAGTATTGGAAAATAAGCGGTCGTTAAAAATATGATTTAAACGGATAGTCGTGGTTACGTTGCCCCAGTTGTTTTCAAACAAATCTTTCACTCCAATATTATCCTTTCCAAAATAGCCTGAAATATAGATGGTATTTTTATCGTTAATTTTATAATTCGCCTTTGCGTTGATATCATAAAAATTCAGTGTGCTTCCATTCACCGACGAATCTGGCGAAGCCCTTAAGAACAGATCAATATAGGTTCTGCGGAAACTTACCATAAAGGAGCCTCTATCTTTTACAATAGGACCTTCTGCTTTTAAACGCGAGGCAATTAAACCAATGCCACCCTGAAATTTAAATTCTTTATTGTTTCCATCATCCATTTTAACATCTAAAACAGATGATAAGCGACCGCCATATTGCGATGGCATGCCCCCTTTATACAAACTTACATCCTTAATTGCATCGGCATTAAATGTGGAGAAAAAGCCCAGGAGATGCGAAGAGTTATAAACCACAGCCTCATCTAAAATGATTAAATTCTGATCGGCAGCACCACCGCGTACATAGAAACCCGTATTTCCCTCGCCACCCGATTTTACGCCTGGCAACAATTGGATTGTTTTTAAAATATCCCTTTCGCCAAGCAATACGGGAATAGAATTGAGCGTTTTCATATCAATCCTTTCCAAACCCATTTGCGCGCTTTTAACATTGTCATTTTTACGGTTATTGGCGCTCACCTTTACTTCGTCCAAATCGTTTGCACTTCTTAATTCTTCATTTAACTTGGTATCTTTTGTTAAATTGATGGTTTTAACAATGGGTGTATAACCAGTATAACTTACCGCCACGGTATAAGTACCTTCAGCCTGTGTTAAAGCAAAGTATCCATAATTATTGGTTAAGGTTGCTGCAGTAGATGCTCCGGTAATCCTTACCGTGGCGCCAATCAAGGTTTCGCCGGTACCTGCATCGCGGATAGTGCCACTCAGGGTAAATTTCTTTTGAGCAAAAATAGAGTTGGAGAGAAAAAGGAGGGAAAATAAAGCTAAGTAGTGTTTTATGAGCATATCGGCTACTATCTAATTTTTACGGTAGAAACCAAATGTACGAAATCCAACTTCTATTATTGGATAATGGAGGATTTCTTAACGCAATTTTGGCTTTTACTTATTAATAACGGGATAAATTGCAATATGGTGTGAACGTAAAAGGTACGGGCTCAAATGATCTTTACCTGCCTGCTGAAAAGTAATCAATTTTGAAGGCTCTTTAGGCATATGACAATCGATACAGTTTGTGCTGAGCGATCCCTTTGCTAAAGTAATTTCACTGTGCTTTGTACTTTGGTGACAGCTGATACAGCGTTGTGAGTAAATTTTTAAATTACCTTTAATATTTTCGTGTGTATTGTGGCACGATTGGCAAGTCATATTTTGGCTTTTCCGATAACAATTGCTTCCCATTAACATGTTGGTTTGGTTACCATGTACATCTGGGTTACCACCACCAAAACCCACAAAATCCTGTGCGTAATAATCATCTAAATTATCGCCGGGTGTGAAACCAAAAACCGACTTCTGGGCAACCAAGGTATTTCCGGAGTGGCATACTCCGCAGGCATCCATCTTTTGTTTACGGCTTAATGTTTTATAAATGGTGATGAACCTGGCAGTTTTCTCTGCTGGATTTTCGAGGTGAAAAACCGCATGTTGACGGCCTGGCCCATGGCAGCGCTCACAATCAATGCCATAAAGCAAGGCACCACGCTCCATTTCCTCATCAGTGGTAATGCCCGAAGTTTGAGTTACTTTTATATCTACGTATGAAGCATGGCATTCTAAACAACGGCTTCCAATGGGCCGGTCGTAATAAAAGGTTTGTTTGGTAAAACCCGGACTAATGGCCCAATTACGGATCTCGGAGAAATAGGAAAGTGGCAACTCGTACAGCTTTTTTCCTTTCCAATAGGCATAGGTGTAAGCCTTTTCTCCAGAACCAAATACCATATCAAACTTTTCGGCGCGTACCTCTTTCCCATCTACGTAAGCGACCTGAAAAACACCGCCACTCCTTTTCTCAATAACCACTTTTTGGTGGATGTCGAAGTTAAAGGCATTGGAATCGGAAGCAAAAACCTTTAACAGTTCCTGGTCGTATACAGGTTTAGAGGTTAAACCATGCGCGTTATGTGCAAAAGATTGCTTAATCTCCTGATGGCACTTTATGCAGGTGGCAGGTCCGGTATAAGATTCGCCCCTAATGTCTTTTGGTAACGCATCGGCCGCATTCATGCATCTGGAGAGGATAATGATAACGATTGTTATCGCTCCTAAAATAACCAGAATCCGCTTTATACCTTTCAAAATAATTTTTTACCTTTTATTTTACAAACTGAATATAACTAAAATTATAACCACCATTAGCGGCCAGTACCCTGATTTTTTGCCACCCAACCTTTAACGGTACATTTTTGATTTCGAAAGTGGTAAACTTTTTCATGTTACCGGAATTTGGAACCACTACTTCGCTGGCAATGGTTTTACCGTCAATTAAAATAGTAATCCGCCCGCTAGCCTGATCAGCTGCCGAATTAATTTTTAAAGTATAGTTGCCTTTTTGTGCCACCTTAACGGTGTATTGCAACCACTCTCCTTTTTCGATATGGTTTACATAATATTTTTCGTACTGAAGCGAATCTTTGGCAATATCTACACCATCATTGCGGTAAATCATGCCGCGGTTTCCGGCCGTCCGCTTATTGGTTACGGTATGGTAATCGGCAGTATCATTATCGAAATAGGCAAATCCGTTTCTCCCCAAATCATAATCAACTGCGTAAATAATGCTTTTATTCTGAATTAGATTAGCTTTAAAAGGTTTGGTTTCATTGCTAAAAGGCTGACGGATCATCGCATCAATTACATCGCGGTGAATGATGATATTTTCTAACCTCGAATAAATGGCCAGCTCCATCAGGCCGCTATATACATTGCTATCTTTAGGTTTATTGCCGCCATGGTTCAGGTATTTAACCAGTTCATCGTAATTGGGGTTCGATTTAATTTCCATAGGGTTATTGACACCCATTTTCTTTAAAGGCCACCATGACCAGCCAATATTATTCTTTTCTAAAAGCTGGATAGCATCGGTAAACCAAACATTGGAGTTTTCGCCAGTTTCGCCCAGCCAAACCGGTACATTTTGTTCATTACGGGCTTTGATGATATGCTCTATCGAAGCCTGATCATTATAATTCCAGTATTTATGAAAACTTAAGGCCATGTTTTTATCCCACAGCGGGAAAATACCATTGTAGTTATTACCCCAGCCGTTACCTTCAATAATGATGAGGTGGTGCTGATCTACCTCACGGATGGCTTTAGTAATGTCAACCATCAGTTTTCTTAAGGGAGCGTTTACCTTTTCTTTGGTGCCGTTTTTATCATCTTCGGGATTACTGAAACCATAATTAGGTTCATTTATAATATCATAAGCGCAAATATAGGGCTCATTTTTATAACGTTCGGCCAGTTTTCGCCATAGGGCGATGGTTTTCTCCTGATTGGCTTCGCTATCCCATAGGTAAGGTTTCGATGGATCGCGATCGGCAATGTTTAAATCGTTACCCTGGCCTCCGGGTGCGGCATGTAAATCTAAAATGAGATACATTTTATTGGCCTTACACCAGTTGAGCAGACTATCAGTTAAGGCAAAGCCTTTTTCGAGCCAGGTATTTTTACCCGCTACAGGTTCCTGATCAACCGGCAGCGTATACAAGTTATAATGCATGGGTAGGCGGATGGAGTTAAAACCCCAGCGTTTCATGGAGTCAACATCAATTTTACGCATATGGTTGGCCAGCCATGCATCGTAAAATTCCTGTGTTTGCTTCGGCCCCATCAGGTCTGCAATCCTTTCGCGGATGCGGTATTGCTGTGCCTCTTTATTAATTTTAAGCATATAGCCTTCCTGTAACATCCAGCCACCTAAACCAATGCCGCGCAACAATACGTTCTGGCCTTGCCCATCAACAATTTTTGTGCCCGATGCTTTTAAAAAACCCTGACCAAAACCGGCAAACGAAATGCTACTGAACAGAAAAACAGATAAGAGTGATTTTTTTAAAAACATAGTTAAAATGATTGAAAATTACCAGATATAAGTAGCTACTGCACCCTTATCGAGTACAGCAGCAAAGGTTTTGCCCTTTAGGCTAATGTTAAACGCAGCAGCTGTTTTGCACGTATTGGCCACAATAAGTACATACTTTCCATCGGGGGTTTTAAACGCAACATTGGCCAAACCAGCTGGCTCATTAGAAGCAACGCGTACCGAGCCCGGCCTTACAAATTTCGAAGCATGGGCTATAGAGAAATAGGCCAGGTTACGGCTGTAATGATCGCCATCAATTGTAACTGCCCCCTGGCACATGGAGCAACCTCCCCTATCGGTATAAGGTTTATTTTCCGGATCTGCAGCAAGGTTCCACTCCAATACATTTTTGGCCCAGTTACGTGTGGCGCCGATAATTAAACGTGTTACGGGATTTATAATATCAATGGTTGTGGCATCAGGCTGTTCTACCACCATTTGCTCGGAGAAATAAATATTTTTATCAGGATGGGCATTGTGTACATCAGTTAAAGCTTCAATCTTACCGCCATAGAGATGAAAGGCAGATCCATCAATATATTTTTTGGCTTCCGGATCATCTAAAATACTGATCGGATAATCGGGCCGATCGGCATTATGGTCGTAAATAATAATTTTGGTTTTAATATTGGCTTTTGCAAAAGCAGGGCCTAAAAACCGCTTTACAAAAAGTGCCTGATCTGGTGCCACCATTAATAAACTGGGATTATTGCCCGGATGTAAAGGTTCGTTTTGCACCGTGATGGCATCAACAGAGATCCCCTCCTTTTTCATTTCCTGTACATAACGCACAAAATATTTGGCATAAGCTGCATAGTATGCTGGTTTAAGCATCCCTCCCCGGGCATCATATGTTGTTTTCATCCATAAGGGAGGAGACCATGGAGAACCCATTATTTTAATTTTGGGATTAATGGCCAGGATCTCCTTCATTACCGGAATAACATCTGCCTTATCCGGGCCTAAATCAAATTTAGCTTGTTCCAAATCGGTTTGTCCTTCGGGAAGGTCGTTATAAGAAAATACTTTTTCATTTAAATCAGAAGCGCCAATGCTTAGTCTGATGTAACTTACTCCAATGTTATTACCATTGGTTGCAAAAAGTTCGTTAAGCAATGCTGCCCTTGCCTGCGCCGACATTTTAATAATATGCTGCGCACTACCACCCGTTAAGGCATAGCCAAAACCATCTATACTTTGAAACGTTTTTTTATCGTTTATGATGATTACAGGGTGTTTGGTTTTTGGTGCAGACTCCTTTAAACCTGTTGCCTGTCGGGTAAATAAGGCTGTACGATCGGCTTTGGTTAACCACACCTGTGGTTGGCTTTGCGCCATAGCCGAGAAAGTAAAAGCACAACCCATTAAGAGTCCAATGGACTTGTTAACTAGCATATAAGGGAAATAATCAGATAAAAAACAGGAAGAAAGACTTAGCTCTCTCCCTGTAACAATTAAACTTTAAGGATATATATACTCGACTTTATTTAGTGCCACCCCATTCTTTACTTTGTACAATTTTGGTGTTGTTTAACTCCGCTTGGGGGATAGGCAAAGTTTCATTTTTATTTGCCTGAAAACCTTTAAAGGCCAGTTTAGTAGGCGCTAGTCCCCATCTCACCAAATCAAACCATCTTTGGCCTTCAGCTACCAGCTCCAGACGTCTTTCTTTCATGATATTATCCATCGTTACCTCCACAGGATTTAAGCCCACCCGGGCTCTTACAGCATTAAAGAAAATATATGCTCTGGAACCTGCACCAACAGCTGCACCGCTTCTCAACAAGGCTTCGGCTTCCATTAAGTAGGTATCAGCTAAACGGATTTCATACATATTCTGACCAAAGTTTAATTCCAACTGGCCAACAGCAGCTTTGGTAGAAACCCTGCCAGCATATTTTTCAACAAAATATCCGGTATTATCATTAGCATGTTTATAGGTTACAATACCTGCTTTTTCCAAACTATCTAAATTGGCAACCGTAGGTTTGTTACGCGGATCGTAATGGATTAAATCAAATAATTCTTTGGTTATTGGCATCACACTCCAACCCGACACATAATCTGGTGCTTGCGCGGCAATTACAGGCACATAGTTACGTGGCCCTACCAAAATGCCCATCACATTACCTTCACGGCTGCCAACGTTACTCCAGCCCATGTTAGAGGTAGTATTGTAACTAAGTTCTAAAATAGACTCTGAATTGAATTTATTTTTCCAGTTCCATAAATCGGCAAATTTTGGCAATAATTTATAGCCATAGGTACTTGCACCAGGAGCTGTACCATTAACCTCGGCAAACTCTGCTGCTGCCAGGGCCCATTTTTCCTGCCATAAATAAACCTTACCTAAAACTGCATGTGCTGCACCTTGATTTAAGCGCCCTGCATCTGCAGTAGGGATTGTTACCGGAAGAGCCGATAACGACTCCTTTAAATCTTGTTCTATCTGTTTGTATACATCAGCCGGAGCAACCTGCGTAACATCGAACATACCAGAAGGCTCTATGGGTGCTAAGATTAGGGGTATATTTTTGAAAATACGTACCAAGTCAAAATAAAATATAGCCCTCAATGCTTTAGCTTCGGCAATATACCTTGCCTTGGTTGAAGCATCCATGCTAATGCCATCTATTTTTTTCAGTAGCACATTTGCGCGGTAAACACCGGTAAAGCCTTTACTCCACAAATAACTTGGGGCACCCGATAAAGAGTTCACTGTATAATTATTCATTGCTTGCATATCTCCCAAATCTGATGGAGAATCGGCACCAGCGTAATGATCATCTGATGCGGAGCAGAATAAATTAAGTTTTGTAAGGTAACCGCTAGATTGGTTACCCAATTGATCATAAACCGCTACCAAACCCGTAAATGCCTGTTGCTGATTTTGGTAATAATTTGTCTCCAATATGCGTTCGCGCGGATTTACCTCCAGCTGTTTTTGACAAGAAACGATAAGCTGTGAAGCGGTTAAAAGGGCTGCAATAGCTAAAATATTCTTTTTCATTTTTAATTTTTTTTTAGAATCCAACATTTAAACCTACCATAAACGAACGTGCCTGCGGATAAACTCCCCGGTCTACACCCAATACAGTTCCACCGATTTCAGGATCGTAACCTGTATATTTTGTAATGGTCCACAGGTTTTCGCTCATTAGATAAACCCTAACTTTTTGTGCGCCGATTTTTTTGATCACATCATTTGGAAGATTATAACCTACCTGAAGGGTTTTTAAACGGAAGTAATCACCTTTTTCTAGATAATTTTTAGAGAATTTGGTATAGTTTCCATTAAGATCCTTATCTGCAACACGAGGAATATCGGTTGAGGTGTTGGTTGGTGTCCACCTGTCAAGAATTGATTGTTGCCAGTTTCCGTAAGTTACATCTAAACGTCTCAATCCCTGGAAAATCATATTTCCGCCTACACCATTTCCAAACGCAACAAAATCAAAGTTTTTATAAGCCAGGTTAATGGTAATACCATAGGTATATTTTGGAAGCGGACTGCCTAAATAGGTACGGTCGCTACCATTTATTGTTTCATTTCCGTCTAAGTTGGCAAATTTAACATCTCCAGGTTTTGCAGAAGGTTGCAATATAGTGCCTCCCGGACCTCTGTAAGCATTAATTTCTGCTTGCGACTGGAAAATGCCCAGCGCTTCATAACCATAAAATTCATTAAATGCACGTCCAAGTCCGGTACGGGTAAAGTTGCCCATTCCCTGAAAGCTTTGTGCGTTATCTTCAATAAATTCTCTTCCTGGCAATAGTTTGGTTACTTTATTTTTCAAGGTCGAGATATTGGCATTAATACCTAAATTAAGTTCTCCAATTTTTTTTCTGTAACCCAATTCGAATTCTATACCGGTATTCTGCATATCGCCAACATTTTCTGCGGCACCACCTGCTGCACCTAAATAAAGTGGAATAGATGGGGTTTGCAATACGCCAATGGTTTTCTTTTTGAAGTAAGAAGCACTCAGGCTAAAATCATTAAATAAGGTTGCATCTAAACCGATATCTGTTTGGTGGGTTTCTTCCCATTTCAAATCAGGATTTGATAAGGCAGCCGGACTCCATCCAATGGTACTTACATCGGTAGTACCAAAAGTATAGTTACGTCCGCTATTAACTAATGATATGTAACTGAAATCGCCAATGGCGTCATTTCCTGTAATACCATAACTACCACGTAATTTTAAGAAGTTAACAACCTTGTTTTCTTTCCAGAAAGCTTCTTTTGTAGGTACCCAGCCAATTGATGCTGAAGGGAAATAACCAAAGCGGTTGTTGGTACCAAAGCGTGAAGAACCATCACGACGGATAATACCCGTAAATAGATATTTTTCATCGTAATCATAAGTTACACGTGTAAATAAAGAGTTAACAACGTGCAAGGTAGCATCACTACCATCACCCTGGATATCGGCAGTTGCCGGCTTATAGTTTAAATTGGCCTGATAAAAATCCTGGGCAATAATATTGTTAAACCTTACATTTAAACCGCGGTTATTGTTGTCCATATAATATCCCTGACCCAAAATAGCATAGGCATGGTGCTTACCAAAACTTTTAGAATAGCTGATGGTATTCTCCCAGTTGTAATTTAGGGTCATGTTCATCTCGCGATAGAAGTTAGTCTTCGAATTCGTATTTGCGGGACTTAACCAGTATAACGGGGTATAAGATTCAGAACCATAAAAGGCAAGTTTAGTCCCTAATGACGACCTGAATTTTAAATTTTCAATAGGCTCAATTTCTAAGAAAGCATTACCAACAATGTTATGATCCCAACCATAGTTACCTAATCTGGTTTGATTATACGCTAAAGGATTACTCATTTCCTGACCAACAGGGCCAGATATACCGTAAGGAAATCCTGTTGCAGGATCTCTTATGATATTGGCTATGGTATAAGGAGATTTGTTAATAAGGTTTGGATCTGTTTGAATAACCGGGGTTATCGGATCTAAATGAATAGCCGAACTTAAAGGGCCACCAAACTCGCTATTGGTATTACCTAAAGACTTGTTAACCGAATGGCTGTAACCTAAATTCTCGCCAAAGCTTATCCACTTAGCCGGCTTAAATGTAGAATTAAGACGGATGTTTGCGCGGTTAAAACTGGAAATAGGTGTTGATACAATACCATCCTGATCGATATAACCAAAGGAAGTATAAAAGGTAGATTTGTTGGTTCCGCCTGAAACGCTGAACTCATGGGTCTGTCTGCGGGCGTCGTTATTAAAAACAACGGATTGCCAATCAGTACCTTCTCCATAAGCAGATGGATTTGCATAAGGCAATGTAAAAGTGCCGTCGGTTGCTGCATTATAACTGTTAGCATACGCTTCATTCCTGATCGTAGCATATTGAGTGGCATTTAACAGTTTTAACTTTTTAGCAGGTGCCTGTGTACCATAAAATCCATTGTAATTAATAGATAATCTTCCTTCTCTACCTTTCTTGGTAGACACAATAATTACACCGTTTGCCGCTCTGGCACCATAAATGGCCTGCGAAGCTGCATCTTTTAAAACCTCAATAGATTCAATATCTGATTGGTTTAAATAACCAATACCACCATTATCTACAATTACACCGTCAACAACCCAAAGCGGATCGTTATTGCCTGAAGATGCAAAAGAGGTAAAACCCCTTACCCGAACTGTCGAAGCAGATCCAGGTTGTCCATTACCACTGGCAATTGTTAAACCAGATGTTCTTCCCTGTAAGGCTTGCTCTACCCTGTTAATTGGCATCGATTCCAGATCTTTCGCTTTTACGCTGGAAATAGATCCCGTTACGAGCGCTTTTTTCTGCGTACCGTAACCCACCACAACCACCTCGGATAAATCTTTTGAGTTGGCAGACAGCGATACATTAATACGGCCATCAGCCGGAACAGTTATCGTTTGTGTGGTCATACCGATTAAGCTGATGTTTAATTTTCCGCCTACCGGTGCCTGAATGCTGAAAACACCATTGGCATCAGTAGATGCAGCTTTAGTTGTACCCTCCAGCCGAACGGTTACACCTGGCAACGGACTACCATTTTGTTCTGTTACTTTTCCTGTAACAGAAATGTCTTGTGCCAATAACACCAATGGGAATGCCAGGATACTGTAAATGAAGAATACGAATGTAAATCTTCTTCTCATAGAAATTACTTTTAAGTTAATGAATTTGGTTAGTTCATGACAGTCTTACTGGTTGCTGTTCATGAATCAAATCTAGGTACGTGCATCACAATAGCAGAATTTAACCCTACTACACGAACCATACAACAGCCTCTGAAATGAATAAATAACAGAAATTTTAGGCCTACATAAGCCCTACACGTTTATAACAAACAACTGTATTACAGGTATTTATACATTTTAATCAAAAATAACCGCTTTTGTAACAAAAAAATGGTTTTACAGCATTTTCTGCCGTGCTATTTCAATCAGAAACTCGTACAGATTGGTCTCGGGTTTCAGTTGAAGTTTTTTTCTAAGACGATAACGCCCTACCTCAATCGCTTTAATTGTCACGTTCATCAGCTGGGCCATTTCTTTTGAAGAAAGGTTCATAGATAGATAGGCGCAAAATTTCAGATCATTCTGGCTTAGGTCTGGATAAAGATCCTTTAGCCGGGTAAAGAATTCGGTGTTTACATGATTAAAGTGCACGCTCATGTGGTCTAGCTCCTGGTCTTTCTTTTCTACATCCTTAATCAGTCTGATCAGGTGCCTGAAACTTGGCGAACTCTCGTTAAGGTCGTGGTTTTTAATTACTGCCGATATCACTTCCTTAATTTTGGCCAAAACCTTACCCCGCTGCACCAGGTGCATGGTCATGGTAGAAAGTTCTTTATTCTTATAATTCACATCGGCTTCAAGCTTTTCATTCTGCAGCCGCACAATTTCTTTTTCATTTCGATCGAGCTCCAGCTGGTGCAGGTAACTCATGCGCTCTTGCTCTTTAATGTGTTTATTTTTTTGCCACCTGATAATTAACCTAAGGGCCATTACAATTAAAATGAGGTAAAAAATTCGCATCCAAATGGTATTGTACCAGGCTGGCAGCACCACAAAAGTATAACTTACCACTTC
Organism: Pedobacter sp. PF22-3; assembly: GCF_026239555.1. Lineage (GTDB taxonomy): Bacteria > Bacteroidota > Bacteroidia > Sphingobacteriales > Sphingobacteriaceae > Pedobacter. Next base: position 50,913 of record NZ_JAPIVP010000007.1, read on the forward strand.
TGATTCGTTACTGATACCGATACTTGCCTTCACATTAAACGTATATTTTCCGGCGGGTAAATTGGTATAATCTTTTTCGCTTTTTGTGCCCCATGCAGACCATTCGCTATCAAAGCCAGCAAGCTGATAACTGAATTTGATGTTTTTATCATGCTCAAAAAGTGTAGAGGCGTATTCGAAATGGATCGAATTTAGGCTATTTACATATTCAGGTATTTCACTCAAATCCTGTTTAGGCACAATTTTCCCCTTATTCACAAAATAGCCCCCAAACACTAGGCTATCTTTATTGCCCATTAATTTAACGGTACCCAATACCACATTTGGCCGGGTTATATTCTGAATGTATTTTTTGTAATTGATATGGTAAGCTCCTTTATTGGCCCCAATAAATATATTTTGGCTATCAGGCGTATATATCGATTCGAAACCACCAACCACTTTTCCATTCAGCTCGGGCAGGTATAAAATACTGAACGGATTTTTTCCGCTGGGCCTATGGAAATCGATAACGCCCACCTTTTTATTGGTTATAAACCAGATATTACCATCATTATCTTCTTTGAGGTATTGAATGGGAATACCAGTAAGGGCTGAACCAAATAACTTAAAACGGGTAAACTTTTTGCTCGCGGCATTATATTCAAAAACCCCGCTTGTAGTGGCAATGACTACCCTGTTTTTAATATGAAACACATAGTTATAAAGCTTGGTTGGTAAACCATCCCGATCAGAGAATAAAGTAGTACGCAGAATACTTTTATGATCGGGGTTGAGTTCTATTTTATATACGCCGTGGTAAGGATGTGAAGCCCAGATTAGATCAGGGTTATTGTTATCCACGACAATAAAGCGCAGGGTTTCGTTAATGCCGGCAATTTTACCACCATTTATAAAGCGGCTTCCATCGTAAGTGAGTTCCTGCAGTCCGGCATAAGTACCGGCTATTACCTCTTTGCTCGGATAAACATTATCTATGGGTTGGTACATCCAGGTACCAATTGAGCTATACAGTGGGGTAGCAACATTTTCTTTCACCAGCAGGGTTCCATCTTCATGTGCCATCAGTAGCTGACCGTTAATTTCATCCAGTCCCCATACCTGCCCTTTACTATTTTTCACCTCCTCGAAATTGGCGGGAGAATAGCTTAAATCGGGCATTGAAGTATTAATTTTGGCATGGTACAAACCATTAGAGGTACCAATATAAATCGATTTGCCGTATTTGCGGAAAGCGTAACTGGTAATCTGCTTATTGCGATCGGGGGAAATACTTTTAACTGCACTGTTAATGGCCACGTAAGCAATTCCATCATCAAGGGCCAGCCACATATTCTTATCCTTATCCAGTAATATGCCCCTAACGTTATTGTTCTGTAACCCCTCTTTATAGTTGTATTTCTGCACCAAATCGCCCTTTTTATTCATGATATACACCCCACCTGAAGTGGTGGCCACACCGTATAAATCCGGACTGATCTGGGTTGCAAAATAAATCCGCTCATTTAAAAAAACCTGATTTAAACTGCTAATTAAAGGTTTTAGTTGATGGTTAATAATTAAAAACAATCCTTTTTTTAACATCGAAACCAATAACGTATCGCCACTGTAGGGCAGCACAGCGGTAATGCCTGAGCGGTTTAAAATACTATCCTTGCAAAATGGTTTCCACATGCCATGATCGTAAATCATGAGTCCCGAATCAGACGACTGCGAAAAAATCTTATCCTTTACAGCCCCCATAAATAGCCAGCTCGTACTCGTTTTATAACTTTTAATTACCCCGTCTTTATAATGCAGAATAGCATGTATCGACCTAAAAAATACCTCATCCCGAACAACTGAAACACCCCAGATATCTGCGAGTTTCCGCATATTTTCGGGCAATAGATTTAGCAGCGAGGTATATTTTAAAACACCCTGTGCATTTGGATAGAAATAGCCAAACTCATCTTGCCCACCTACATAAATACGGTTTTTAGAATCGATCCCCACCGAACGCACGGAGGTAAAGTTGGGTAACTTGAACAGGTTCCAGTAGCGGCCGTTAAAAGTAAGCAGCCCCTCATTATTACCAAAATATAGGATGCCATTTTTATCCTGCTCCACATCCCAATTCTGGATACCGCCATTATATTGTTCGTTATTGTAGTTTACCACCTGTGGGATTCCCAAAAGCACCTGGGCCTGGGCACAATAAGCAGTCAAAAAGAATAATATAGCGGGTAGAAGTCTCTTCATTTGGTTAGGAAAGGGTTAAAACGCAATAATAAATATATAATTTTAATTCCGGTTAGCCGCGCTTACAATTTCGATAGCCTGCGCGCGTTTCTAACGCGTGCATAAATAGCTTAACGATTGTATCGTTTAATGCGCACCATTTATAAAGACATTTTTGAACATCTAACTTTTTGCTTTGGCCTTTCCTATTTAGTTTTCCTATTATTTTGAAGCGCACTACCTGTGGTTAGTAGGTTGGGTTCGGTCCCGCTTTCACTACAAGTCCTCGCTGCGCTGTGGGCTTTCCGTTTAATCGGGGCTAGTTTATTGGAGACTGTGCAAGAAAAGATACGATCAGGTGTCTCAAGTGATTAAGGTGGTAAGAAAATGGACCGGAGTTTATTTATACCGAACAACATCTCAAAACATTTAATCGTATAAGAAATTTAATGGCATATCAGCTTATATGTTCTTATATATCTTACATGGTAAAATTAATCTATGGGTAAACTAAGGCGGTGAACAAAGAACTATTTCAATAAATGTGGCTCTACTGCTTTTCGCCAGATGGCGTAGCCCTTAGCATTCATGTGCAGCATATCTTCCACAAAAAGTTCCGGTCTTAGTTTTCCATCTTTGGTTAACATTAAAGGATAAACATTAACGAAGGTGGTATTGGTCTCCCCGGCAAGGAACTTTTTAATGAGTGCGTTAGATGCTACTGCTTTCTCCTTAAATTTATCCCTGCTTGGGCTAGGTTTAATAGAGATGTACACAATAGGCACCGTTGGCAGTTTTGCCCTGATGGCCTGGTATAACTTGATGGTGCGGTTTAAAACTGTATCGGGTGTTACCGTTTCATTTGGCAGATCATTTTCGCCAACGTACAATACAATCTGTTTTGGATGATATGGAAAAACCACATCATTTAAATAATAGGTAATATCGTTAATAACTGCACCGCCTATACCACGGTTCAAGGCATTGTATTTGGCGAAAATCTGCATACAATCATCCCATTTGCGGATGGATGAACTACCTACAAACAGCACCGGATGAACAGGTGGTTTGTACATTTGATCGTATTTTTTAATCGTCTGCACGTCATCCCAAAAGTTGGGTTTCTTTTGTGCAAAAGTGGTTATGGTTAAAAACGAAATCAAAAGGAAGCTTAAAAATGATCTTTTCATGCGAATGAGGATTTAAGGCTCACAATATACCAATATCCTGTTTTTTACAATCAATTCAATCAAATTTATTACGCGGTTATTCAAAACCTAACAGATTCCAAAGAAAAAATCGTCATTGCGAGGAGGAACGACGAAGCAATCTTTCATGCTGGTGTGGAATTGCAATAGTGACCATTACCATAAAGATTGCTTCCCCGAAAATCGGGACAGGCTGTCGGCTGAAAAAGCTTTCTCGCAATGACGATGATAAGAAGAGACTTCATTTCTGGCTTCCCTCCCGCTGTCATCCTTGAGGAATAATTTATGGTATAAAAATCAATAGGAGTGACGTTTTTTCCTTCGCACAAGTCTTGCCTCGGCTCACCGCCGCCGAAGGGCTCTTACTTTTTGGCATCAAAAAGTAACAAAAAATGCCGGCTGAAAATTTTTCTTTCAAAGCCAGTAGTAGGGCTTGGTCAGTGAAGCCCGAAAAATTTATTAGGCCGGATTTAAATAGAACGGTGATACAGTGCTAAGGCCTTGCTAGATGGAAATACATGTTGCCACAGTACATTCATTAATAAGTAATTATGAATTAACGTCTATGGTAGCATAGTCGAAGGATCTTTTACGATAGGTTACAATCAAAAATTGACGATTGCCAGGGTCGTCGACTCCGCTCAGACAGACAAATCAGGTTGCTTCCACCCGCGCTGTCATCCTGAGCGTAGTCGAAGGATCTTTTTATGATAGGTTACAATCCAAAATTGACGATTGGCAGGGTCTTCGACTCCGCTCAGACTGACACATCAGGTTGTTTCCACTCCCGCTGTCATCCTGAGCGTAGTCGAAGGATCTTTTTATGATAGGTTACAATCCAAAATTGACGATTGCCAGAGTCTTCGACTTCACTCAGACTGACAACAAATTAAATTTATCGTCGAAAACCAGCTCTGAACGTTGTGAATAAACCTGATTGGAATGGAAAGCCCGCAGCGCAGCGAGGACTTGTAATGGAAAGCAGGACTACAATCCGCCAAGAATTGCTGCCCTTTCATTTCCAAAAAAAATTAGCATTATCGGATGACGACCGTGCTAATGGATTCTGTCTATGGTATTGACAGGGTCTTCGACTCCGCTCAGACTGACACATCAGGTTGTTTCGCCCCCGCTGTCATCCTGAGCGTAGTCGAAGGATCTTTTTATGATAGATACACTCTAAAAAGTTAACAACCGATAGGGCCTCCGCTCAGGTGGACAAACAAATAAATTTACCCCTTAAAACTAGCACTAAACCTGCTAAAACCGAACGATAAAGCTGCAATATGTGTTAGTTTCTGGTTAATGGAATGGTCACCATCATCAACCAGATAAACCTCATCAGCATGCCATTCGGTATTGCTTTGTACCAACTCACCATTACTTAAATTGCTTATAATCTGATCGACCAGCAAAGGATCGGCCTGCCTGGGTTTATGGTTAACAGAAAGATAAATGGAAGTTATAATCGCATTGATCTGGTAAATGGTCGACTGAACCCCATACAAACCATTAAAATCGATATGTTTCCTCATGGGCTCCTGGCTGGCCGATTCAATCGCTTCGCTTAAGGCCGACAAACTTAAATTGGCATTTTTTCGCGCCATGCGCGATTGATTTTCATCCCGTGCAACCCGGTTTTGAATGGCAACCTCCAGGTAATCCAGACTGGCTTTAGATGCATTGACAATTTTTGCCTTTAACTGTCGGCTATCCCAAATCGGGAACAAATAGGTGGCAAAAATGGCGATTACACAACCCCACACCGTGAAGATAACCCGGTCGTGCACAAGATGATCGAAATGGCCCTGGTAACTGCCCAATGTTAAAATAACCGCGGGGGTAATACATAACACACTTATCGTATAGTTTAAACGGTTAAAGGCATAAAAGCCCAATAAAAAAACCACTGAAAAAGACAACAGCACCGCAGGACTTTTAACAAAATAAACGATGATCAGCCCGATTACTACGCCCCCCATACTCCCCTTTAAACGTTGTAAATTCCGTTTCCAAGTGATTGAAAATTTAGGCCGGGCTACAATAACCAGCGTAAGAAAAAGCCAGTAACTGTATTTGCTGGGTTCGAGCTGCCAAATGAGCAAAAAACCGAACATGAAACAGATGGCCAGTCGCAACGAAAACCTGAAGATGGGTGATTTTAAAGTCAAATGCTCCTTAATGGAAAAGCGATCGCCAGTAATAAATAATGGATAGGAAATCGATCCGCTCAATTCTTGCAAGTGTTTTGCTGGCGTGCGCTCGTTGCCCCTGATCATTTCGATAATGCGCACAATATCGTTCATGTTCGAAACCACTTTCAATACAATTGATCGCTGGGTTTCGTTTAAACGTTCCATTTCCTGCAATAACAGCACGCGTTTCTGGTGATAATCCATATTGGTAGCCACCTCACCTTTATAAGCTTTTGACGAGCGAACGTGCCTACCCAACTGCTCCAGCTCTTTGGCCAGCAATTCAATTAAGATGGCAATCAGTTTCAGACTCGGACCGGTAGCTAAAGTTCTTCGAACTAAAGCATAATCGTAATGCACCGCATTCAACTGCTCATACAAATCGATCAGTAACCTCGCCCGCTCCAACAACAACTGACCTTTGGGGTTATCAGGATTCATGGCGTATTTATCGGTAAGCAACAGGTTCCGGATCAGTTCGTGTTTCTGGTTTACCTTAATGTGCAGTTTTATCGCTTCTTTCTGTTGCAGATCGAGTGGAACATCCACATCATAATTCTTCGCTTTTGCATTTAAAAATACCGCGCTGCTCATCAGGCATTCGAAAATGGCATGGTGCAGCGAGCGGTAAGGCCGCAGCAAGGTCTGGATCAAACTAATCACATAATACCAAACGCCACCAACCAGCATATAACTGCTAAAATATAGCGGCCGCGCCGGGTGAAGGCCCATTACAAAGGTACATACAATCAAGGCCATGGTGCCAATGAGTGAGAGTTTCTGCCCGTATACAGCAAGCATCGAAAAGCTAAAAGCAGCGACAGTCACCACAACCGCGGTAAGGTAAACATGATCTAAAACCGATGAAACCACCAACGTGGTAGCAAAAAAGACAATAATGCTCCACAGCGCTGTTTTCAATTTGTTCAGCCGGTTATCGGGCAAATCGGTCAGGCTGATCAATAAAGCGCCAACCCCTATTCCTTTTGCTGCCTCGGGATTGCCCAGGTAAAAGAATAAAATAATGGGCAATACTACGGTAATGGTGGTGCGCAGGGCATCAGAAAAATACTCACCCAAAAAGAAATACGAAATGGTAGAGCCGATGCTGTTTTTACCCATGAATATGTTAATGAATGCTGATAATTGATAAACGCCGCAAAGATAACAGATTTATAATGCATGCATAGCAAATAGCTACACAAAACCAGATACCGATCTGTTCTTTGGACTTTAGAAAAAATGTTCCTCACTAAAAATGAGTATTTATGGTTTACCGTAATGACATTAATTTTTTCTTTTATACATTAGAGAACCAAATTATCTAATATGCGCTACCTCAATGTCTTCACACATAAAATATCGGTTTATTTTAATACAAGTCAATTGATCTTTTCATCTATCTCTATAAATCTTTTGGAGCTGGATTCTTGTTTGACCAATTAAATACACAGAAATATGAAAGATCTAAATAATATAAGCAGATCAAACAAAATTATATTTATTGGAGGAGTTCATGGAAGCGGGAAAGGCAAAGTTTGTGAAACAATAGAAGGCGAAACTAACCTTATTCACCTAACTGCAAGTGAAGTATTGAAATGGCATGAATTAAGTACTCAAGAAGAAAAGCAGGTTCAAAATATTAATGAAACTCAAAATAGATTAATCATCAATTTGAACGAAATTGTCCAAGAGGATAAGAGCTATCTCTTAGATGGTCATTACTGTTTATTAAATAAACATGGAAGCCCTGAAAAGGTTCCAATCCAAACTTTTATTGATATTAACCCTGCAAAATTAGTGCTTGTCATTGCAGATCCGGAGATAATCAAAGAACGATTAGAAGCCAGGGATTCAAAGAAATACAAAATTAGAGATATTAAGGACTTTCAAGAATTAGAAACAAATTTTGCTGAAGAGGTTAAGCAAAAACTAGATGTTCCTCTTTTAATAATTGATAGCCAAATTTATAAAGCAAATGATCTTTTAAATTTTTTAAAATGAGAATATTACTAGATACAAATATTATTGTACATAGAGAAGCTAGCAAAGTTTATAACCAAGATATTGGTTTGTTATTTAATTGGCTAGACAAAATGCATTTTGAAAAATGTGTTCATCCCATCTCCATTGATGAAATTTCAACATACAAAGATGCAGATGTAGTTAATACGATGAAAGTTAAAATTGGAAACTACAATGTACTAAAAACTATATCTCAAGATTCAGATGTCATTAAGCAATTAAGAACAAAAGATAAAACAACAAATGATTCAAATGATACCTCAATTTTGAATGAAGTAAAAAACAACAGGGTTGATTACTTAATTACAGAAGATAAAGGGTTACATAGGAAGGCTAATAGTATTGGGATTGGAGACAAAGTATATAAAATTGATTCGTTCATTGAAAAACTAGTTTTTGAAAATCCAGGACTCTCAGATTACAAGGTACTATCAGTTAAAAAAGAATACTTTGGTAACATAAACATCAATGATGCATTTTTTGATTCTTTTAAAGAAGACTATGCTGAATTTGAAAAATGGTTCAATTCAAAAGCTGATAAAGAGTCATACATCTGTTCAGTTGAAGCCGAAGTGAAAGCCTTTTTATTTTTAAAAATAGAGAATGCAAATGAAAACTATAAGGATATACAACCTGCTTTCGAAGCAAAAAAGAGATTAAAAATTGGCACATTTAAGGTAACTTCTACTGGTTACAAATTAGGGGAGAGATTCTTAAAAGTAATTTTTGATAATGCTTTAGCTAATAATGTCGACGAGATTTATGTTACAATTTTTGACAAAAGAGAGGAACAGCAGAGGTTAATAAGTCTATTAGAAGATTGGGGATTTAAATATTGGGGTACTAAGATAACTGGAAATGGCATTGAAAAAGTTTTTGTAAGAGACTTTTCAAAAACTACTTTACCAAATCCAAGAGATTGTTTTCCATACATAGATCGAAAATCACGAATATTTATTACCCCAATACGGCCAGACTATCATACTGAACTATTTCCTGATTCAATATTAAATAATGAATCACCACAAGATTATGTGGAAAATGAGCCTCATAGAAATGCATTGAAAAAAGTTTATATTTCAAGATCTTATTTCCGAAACTTAAAACCTGGGGATATTATTTTATTTTATAGAACCGGAGGAAGATATGCTGGAGTAATTTCCACAATTGGAGTAGTTGAAAACGTGATTTTGAATATCCCTAGTGAAGGCGATTTTTTAAGGCTTTGTCGAAAGAGAAGTGTATTTGATGATGACGAATTAAAAAAATGGTGGAATTATAATCCTTATAATGTTCCTGAATACAGAATTAATCGCCCATTTATTGTTAATTTTCTTTATATTGATTCATTTCCAAAACCTAAAATTAATTTAGAAAAATTAATAGAATTAGGCCTCATAAACTCAATAAATGATGTTCCAAGAGGATTTGTTCAAATTAAAAATGATAGATTTGACGAGTTTTTAAAAGTAGCTAGAGCAAATGAAAGTTATATTGTCGATTAAACCCTACTATGCAGAGAAAATCCTTAAAGGAGAAAAGACTTATGAACTTAGAAAAACAATATTTAAAGTTCCAAATATTAAGACAGTAATTATTTATGCATCCTCGCCAATTAGCAAAATAATAGGAGAATTTGAGATTGATACGATTCTTCATGAGGATATTACGATACTTTGGAAAAAAACGAAAGAGTTTGCAGCTGTAGAGAAAAGTTTTTTTGATGAATACTTTGCTCATAAAGAGAAAGGATATGCTATCAAAATCAAGAATTTTAGAAGATATAGTAAAACTTTTAACATTATGGAAAAATACGGGGTGACAGCACCACAATCTTTTTCATATACAGACAAATAACTACAGAAATCTGCGACACATTCTAGCGCAAGTCTTCGCTTTAGCCGAAACAATAGCCTGACTTGTGCTTGATCTAAAATTAGGTATGCAAATATTTTCTAAAAAGATTGCTTCACGCCACCACAACCGTCCTAACGCTCAGTTCGCAATGATGATTGGCCGACGAAGAACTATAAACAAACTTACATGAACTGGGCTGTCTTTCAACAGCCCAGTGGTATTTTAATCCCTATACCCATCCCTAAAACTATAATGTGTTTGTGCATTACAGATTACATAATCGATAATTTCGATGTTTAGCTTTGCGCAGGTATTAAAACAGGTGCTTACAAAAAGTTCATCGAGTGGGTTAACCTTAATGCTTTTAACATCGCAATAGTTTAACACCAGTACACCATAAGCATTGCAGGCAACAGCTAAACCAGCCAGTTGCTGTATGCAGTTAATCGGTTTTGCCTGTTGCTTTAGTTTGTGCCAGCAAAAAACCTCGTGGTTTTGATTTACAAACAGCACATACCAATCGCAGGCTTTACCGGATGATGGTTTGCCACGGAGCTGTTTTAAAAATTGAATTGAATTTTGAGCCAGGTTTACATTTACCGGCTTTTTCAGTGTGCTATAACTAAACTCCAGTTTAGCTAAGGCAATTTGATTTTTCTGTGTTCGCATTTTTTTGAAAAATTAAATTAAAGCCCAGGTCACCGCGAACACAGTCGGCAAGCCGAAGAGTTCCCGGACTTTCACCGGTATGCCTGGGATATTATTAAGAAAATTATTCGTTGAATTGCTCCAACTGTGTTCGCGGTATAAATATAGTAAAATTTTATAATTAAGCTGCTAAGAAAATGAATTTTGGATGCAAAATATTCTGCTAAAAAGATTGCTTCACGCCACCGCAACAGCCCTACCTTTCAGTTCGCAATGACGAAATTTTTCAGACTGATTTCTTCGTGTTCTTGGCGGTAAAACACAACACCATTAAGATTCCCGCATGCGCGAGAATGACGAAAGAATGGAAATTAATAGAAGATCAACCCAACTCTGTGTCCTCTGCGCCTTTCTCTTGGTGTATTTGCGGTTAAAAAGAAATTGCATTCTACTTTAGACTCCCGACTAATTTACCTTTTCCCAAAACAATTGCCTTTTAAAAAGAATTATATAAGTACACCTATAACAATTTGATATGAAAACGAAAATAATAATCTTAGTGGCGGCCTTTGGCATGGCATTGTCAGCCTGTAGCGGTAAAAAGGCTGATCAGGAAAATGCTGATAGTATGTATAAATACACGGATACAAACAAGGTGATTGATAGTGCCAGTACTGATTCTATAGCAGACTCGACCACCAATGCCCCTGCTGATGTAAGAAATTAAAGAAAATGGACAAACAAAGGCGCTCATACTGAAAAGTATGGGCGTTTTTTGTTTATTAAGGCTAGTGACCCCTCAGGGGTTCGAACCCTGGACCCACAGATTAAGAGTCTGTTGCTCTACCAACTGAGCTAAGGAGTCTGGTTGATTAAATATAGGTTCAAGGCACACTAGCTGACCCAAAGATCATATTCTCGGTTGCTTTAAAGTTAAATGGCAGCAAAATAATACTAGCAAATATAACCATCCGAGTTCTAACACAAACATAAATGAGGTACGTTTCTCCGCTAGTAGAGGCTAGCAACATAGCGTTATAATACCCGCTACTGGGTATTTCATGAAGAAAAATGATTCTATAACTTGCTTAAAATCAAAATCAAATGATACGCAAACTATTAATTCTCTTGTTATTGCATGGTTCAATAACATCAACAATCTATGCTCAGGAATGTGACAAACTATTATCTGACGGCCTCTATTCTTTTACTAAAATGACTAACACTAGTTCATTTAGTCAGGACTTAAGAACTTATTATCTTTCTGAAACTTTTAAATCAGATATGAAATCAGGAAAGTGGGGCGCCTCTTTGAGTATCCCAATTAAAGGGGTTCCATTTTCAATTGGTGCAAATGACTCAGAAGACAAGTACACTGAATTAAGAACGAAGCTCCTCTCGACTACTGAGATCAAATTAGGTGCAGACAATGTACAAATGCTTTTACAATCAGTTCCCAATACTAATTTATATGAAGCGTATGTAAATTGCGTAAATAAGACTAGTCAAAGCAATTTATACGGTTTCATCCAAGGCACAAATGTAGAAACTGAAGATGCCGTTGTGTTTACCATCCACTATCGGCCCTCATCACCGAGTGATTCGATGCCAAAAGTAACATCGTTTAATGTATATCCAAGTGGTGCAATTTTGAGTGGACAGCCTGCTATAGGAGAGACATTGAAAGGTTTTACGACACTTGTTACCTGTAAAAGACCTCCAAATGAAGATGTTATTTTGACACTTCAAACTGATCGAGGATCTTTTTCAAGTAAAGCCGCAGCACAAGACAACATTGTAAACTCAAAAGAGTTTCCAATTGGAACGATTGTAACATCTTATTTGAATTATGAGCAGTTTAATACTGCGACTAAAAATCATGATAAAAGCCCAGGTGGCATATTTACTTCAAACAAAAGTAAATGGGCTCCTTGTGATGGGCGTCCTGTACCAAATTCCAAGTTCCAATTACTAACATCACAAATAAACATTCCAGATTTAAGGGGCATGTTTCTAAGAGGCTTAAACATTTTTGATCCTTATCAACCAGTTCCATCAATTAATAACGATAAGGGAGATCCAGATACGCGAGTTGTTGGTACATATCAAAGTGATGCTTTCCAGGGCCATAAACATCTCGACAAGGATAACATTGGCGTACAAATCAGAGATAAACAAGCTTCTAACGATCCAAGACAGCGGTATACAGTTGAGGGAACAGCTGCCGTGAATACTGAAGGAAAAATTCAAGCAGGTTTTGGTGTTCCAAGAATAAGTACCGAAACAAGACCCAAAAATATATCTGTTTATTATTATATCAAAATCAACTAAGGCATTAGCTATTACAGTTAAGTATTGATATAAGCTAATAAAGAGTCATATAAACTAAATGGCTCTTTATTGCACATTCTAATATTTTTTTCAATATATCATCTCTTAGCTCTCCATTTGCAATGACGCTTTTCTAGCGCAAGTCTTAGCGGCTTTAGGCTTAGCCATGGCTGACTTGTGCTTTCGTTAAATTATAAATCATTTCTTTACTTAAAAGTTGATGAGTTAAAAACGGAGCAGGACCGAATCCACCCAAAGACAACAGCCATTGCGCTCCAAAAAACCTTTTAACTCCATACTGATCCGCTTCTAATTCTCATTTTAGAACTCCAGGCTTCGGACTAATCCACAAAATAGATTGCTTCACGCCACCTCACAATCCCTGGTCTTTTGTTCGCAATGACGCCTTGAGTTAAATAAACCCGGACTTCGGATCTCTGCCCACCGACTCCAAACTCCAAACTCGAAACCAATTAACTTTCCAGCTTTCCAACGTATCGATAAGTATTTAAAAGTACACCTGTTGGCGTAGTTTTCGTACTTACAAAAGCCAGTTGGCAGGCATTGGCCGGTTCAGCAAAGAAGCGTTTGCCTGTACCTAACAATACTGGATATACCATCAGCACCACTTCATCTACCAATCCCTCCTCCAATAACACAGCAATCAATGTCGAACTTCCATATACGATAAGATCAGGGCCTTCGGTTGATTTGAGGTCGCGCATGCGCGTTACGATGTCTGTACCTAAATCTTCAACCGGTCCCCATTCAAGGCTTTCTGGTCTATGGGTGGCCACATATTTTTTGCCATTATTTAAACTGTTTGCCATCGGATTATCGCCTGCTTTTGGCCAGTACTGAGCCCAGTCATCGTAGGTTTTGCGCCCCAGCAACAGATCGATGTTAGTACCCTGCGCCTCCAACACGGCAGCTAAGCCTTCTAAGCTACGGTAAGGTGTTGTCCACCCGCCATGTGCGAAATCTTCGCTGTTTTCGTGCTGCATTACGCCATCAAGCGAGATATGTTCCATGATCCTGATCTTTCTCATATAATTTTGGTTAAATGTTTATGTAAAGATAGAACAGGTCTGTTAAGCAAATGAGGGTAATCGTGACAATATAAAGGCGCTTTTATGACTACTTATCAACCTGTCATTCTGAGTGCAGCGAAGAATCTTTAAGGTTTATCAACAAAATGCATTAAGATTCCAGCCTGTGCGGTAATGACGACCGCTTTAGTTCTACGCCCATCACCTTAAATCTGCGGGAAACAATTACGAAAGGGTTTGCCTGCAGATCACACAGATTTCGCAGATTTTTCTTTATAAATTATCAGCCTGAGCGTAGCCGAATACCACCTAACTTAGTGCCCTCTGTGCCTTTCTCTGTGATCTCTGTGGTTAAAAAAGACTACTCCGTTAATTTCTTTTTAATCCCCTCCGTCAGTTTTTTCACTTTCATATAACCTGGTAAAGAACTATTTCTTTTATCGAAGTTGATTTCGAGCCAGCCTTTTTTGGCTTTAAGGTTAAACTTATCGCTGCCATTTAAGTTCACGAACAGGTCAATATTCTGATCCAACGGAAGTTCATTGTTCAAAGCACTATCAAGATATTTCTCTAGTTTAGCGGTTTTACCATCTGCATACTTCGCCTCAAATTTAAACGAGCTGTTTGTATCCTGTGTACTGATGGATAAATAACCGCCGCCGCCATGGCATCCAAAACTTAAAGCGGCAAATAAAATTGCGATACTATAAAAGATATTTTTCATTGTTATTGGTTAACTGGTTAATTGTTTAAATTGGTTAATCGAAAAGTGAGCCCGGCTTCATCCCGCTGTTCCCAACTTCGGAACTCGGACTTTCCGACTCCAGGCTAAAAGACTCACAACTCCAAACGCCCAACTCAAAACTCTTCTACCCTCCTGCTCTATTCTTAACATCATCTGCCGCAGTTTTGCGGTTTTGGTTCGATTTTAGATTTTGGTTACCAAAACTGTAACTGATATTGAAAGATACCCTTCTGCTAATGTAATTGTTCTGCACCCTTAAATTCACATTTTGATAATCGAGCGTTCCTTTCCAGTAGTTGGTTTGAAAAATATCATCAACATTTAACTTAAGTTTTAAAGCTTTGCTTAAGAAACTTTTCTGCACACCTATATTTAAGGCATACTGATAAATAGTGGTCCTTTCCAGGCCTCTAACTTTTGGTGAGTTTAACCAGAAATTGGTTTCTAATGCCCAGCTATCGCCTAAAATAATAGAATTTACAGTATTAAAATTGTAGAACACTTTACTTAAAACAAAAGGGGCGCCTTCTAAATTATCATCATTAAATTTATTATAAGAAACCCTAAAATTGTTTTGCAAATTCCACCATTTGGCAATATTTACCGGAACAGATAAACCCGCCGAGTAGTATTCTCCACTACCAATATTCCCTTGCCCTACAGTAACTATCCTCGTGCTATCGTTTTGTGCAGTTTTACTATCTAAAATTAAATCTTTTGTTTTGGCATAACTCAAAGAAAAAAATAATCCACTTTTATAATTATAACTCACTTCGAAATTATTGGTAAACTGAGGCTTCAAATATGGATTGCCCTGTTGTATGGTGTAAGGGTCCATATAAAAATTAAATGGATTTAACTGTTGGTAATTTGGCCGATCTATCCGTCGGCCATAGGTGTAATGTAGATTACTACTTTCAGAAATTTTCTGATTAACAAAAATCGTTGGGAATAATGATAAATAATCTTGCTTTACTGAGGTATTATTGGTTACCGATGTACCGGTAGATTGCGTATACTCTGCCCGTAAACCCGCCTGAATTTGCCACTTACCTAAATCCTTAGATAAATTTGCATAAGCAGCATTTACGTTTTCTTTATAAATAAAGTTGTTGCTTTGCCCTACAACATTTTGCCATTCATTATTTAGAAATGCCGACGACAGAAAATCGTTATTGGTTTTAACATAGGCACTTTTTAAACCGGTTTCTATTTTTGTAGTTTTTGACAGCGGCCAGGTAAAATCTGTTTTTGCAGCATAAATATCAATGGCTGTTCTGCTATCGTTTTTAATGATCGTATTGTTGTAAACTGTACCTTTTTCGTCGTAAAAATTGGTATTAAAATTTTCAAGACCAGAATAATCAAAGCCGGAATAATCGGCATCAAAATTTAAGCTCGCACCTTCCTTTTTAAAATCATGTCTGATATTAAAATTTACACTATAATTTTTGTTTGGGGTATTGGCATCAGAATTTTGGATTAAAGAATTATTGCCCGCAACCCCATTCCTGATTTCGTTTATAAAGGTTTGAGCGAAATTATCCAGTTTACGTGTATTCGTACTGCCATCAAGCATTATACCGATGGTTGTTTTTTCGCCTGCGTAATAATCAGCCCCCAGTTTTCCCGCCAACCGCGATCCGGTATATATTTTCTGAAAATCCTGGTTAAACATACTCTGTAAACCATTGGCATTGGTGCTCCGCTCTAAAAATAAATTAGAAAAATTATTGTTTTTAGAGGCATTCGCATTGGTGAAAAAATTCCACTTTTCTACGCGGTGATTTAAGTTAAAGTTAAGTTCCGATCCGTAAACATTAGTGGGTAAGTTAGCCCTTATCGCATTGCGATAGGTCGACGAAACACTCCCGTTGGTGCCAAATGCTTTATTCTTTTTTAGTTTAATGTTGATAATACCCGCATTACCGGCAGCATCGTATTTAGCCGATGGGTTTGTAATAATTTCGATGGTAGCAATCTGGCTGCTGCTTAAGCCATTTAGATAGACCGTTAAATCAGCACTCGATAAAAAGTTGTTCTTTCCATCAATCATCACCATCACACCCGATTTATTGTTTAATAAAATCTGATCATTTTGCCTGTCTAACTGTACGCCAGGTGCCTTTTCTAAAATTTCCAGTGCCGTACCCCCTGTCGCAACAATGCTGTTCTCTACATTCAGCACCATTTTATCAATCTGATGTTCAATAAATGGCTTCCGGCCCTGAACGCTCACTTCTTTCAATTGTTTGGTTAAGCTTTCGATGCTGATAACAGGTAGTTTTAAATCTCCGCTAAGCGAAAAACGGTCTGTCTTTTTGTTTTTAAAACCAACTATAGAAACCGAAAGTACATAATCGCCACTTTTTAACTGGTCGATGTTAAACTCACCATCTATATTCGTTGATACACTTTTGGCAATATTGGTATCCGGATAATTCAACACCCTTACAATCGCAAACGACACCGGGACATTCTTTTCATCAACGATTTTCCCCGTCAGTGTATTTAATTTTTGGGCAAAAGAAGCCCCACACACCATCAGGCATGCAATTAGCGTAAATAATGTTTTCATGGTTTCTTCTTTTTAGGTATGCTTTTATTTCATCCGCACTTTATCATTGCGACGAGGTTTCTAAATTTCTGCTATCAATGACTTTATTTTATGATGACTTGGTAATAAGCGATTTGTTGTGTTTATGCATTTCCACCCAACTAGGCCAAAATACTGTATCTCCGTTTTACTTAATTCCGGCCTAACAAATTTTTCGGGCTCCACTATCCTTGCCATATTACTGACTTTGATAGAAAAATTTTCAGCCGGTGGTTTTTGTTTCTTTTTGGCAGCAAAAAGAAAGAGCCCTTCGGCGGCGGCGAGCCGAGGCAAGGATGAGCTATGGGCAAAACCTCGTTCCTATTAAAATTTAAAACTCGCTAGCAATGCTATCATTCTTCATTCCCAATACCCAACTCTTCTTTAACTTCCTTAATCCGGTTCGAAACAGAATCCTGGTAAATGGTATCCGTAGGTTTGCTCTTTTTCAACAGTTCCAAATCGAATAGTTCTCCTTTTAGCTTTTGTTTTTTTAAGGCCTCTTCTTTTAATTTGGCAACGCATTTCAAACCATCATCGGTCATGATCCATGTACTGGAGTCGTTATGGTCATTTTCGCTGTCGTTACATTCCCAGGTCCAGTAATTATTAACGTAACGGTAAGCATCCTGCTTTAAAATCAATCTGGTTCCCACCGGAATTTCAAGATTTAACCTCACTTCCTGGTTTCTCCAGATGGTTCCCTTTCTCAATTGAAACCGCGGACTAAAAATCAGTTCAGAATCTTTCACTATATAATTGTAGCTAATGTTCTGCGCATTTTGCAAGGCACTTTGAAAAGTTTTACCCTGCGATTCGTACTTCTGTGTTAAACGCGTAACACCAGTTTCACTTTTGTTAATATCAATGCGGATATGGTTTGGTGAAACAAATGGTCCATCTTCAAAATCATCAACCACAATCTGGTGGCGGTTGTTCGCATCAATGTGGTAAGCCACGCTATCCTCTTTGCTGAAATATTTACTTTTATCAATATTGATGGTATATACCGGATAAGCTTTCAGGTCGGTTGTTTGTGTTAACTCTGCATGTTGCTTAAATTCTGATGAAATTTTGGCTGCCTGATAACCTGTTATAGCCACACCAGCCAACCAGATAATTAACAGGGCAAAAGAAAGTGTTTTATTAATGGCCTGTTTGTTAAAAGCGACCCTGATGGAGAATAATACCAGAGCCAGAACAGGTATAAAGCAAACAATAAATGCACCAAATAAAATTGCTCCCCTATTGCCTCCACTAATAACAGAAAAGGGAAAATATTCATAAATACTAGCATCCCAAAACCCCTGAAAAGCAGCTGTACCAATAATTAAAGTAAGCAAGAAGAGTACGCCAGAAACAATAATGAAACCTGCAATTACTTTAAAAATAACCTTACCGGTGCCCGATATAAAGCGGCCAAGCCATTCGAAAAACTCACCGATAAAAATGCCTATCCGCCCGAATATAGGCTGTGCATGTTTATTTACTTCATTTAAGCGTTCCTTAACAGCCTGTAACTCTTCGTCCAGGTTCTTTTGGAAACCCTGAAGATTTGCGGGTTCGCCTTTCATCTCCATTTTTTCTACCCTTGATTTGGCTTTAGGCATAATGATCCAAAGCAGTGCATATACCAATACGCCAAATCCACCAACAAAACTGATCAGCAATGTAGCCAGCCTAATCCATTTAGGATCAGCGTTTACAAAATGTGCAATACCAGCGCAAACACCCGCTACCACGCGGTCATCCATATCGCGGTATAGTTTTTTCTCTGTGTACTGATATTGATTATTGTTATGAATTACAGGTTCTTCCTCACCTTCTTCAGCCGTATCAAAATCCTGTACCCTACCCATTTGTGCAATCACCGAATTTACATTGTCCGAATCTACTACCTGTTTTTTCTGTTCTTCCAATTGCTCGGTCAACAGTTCGGCAATCCGGTTCTCAATATCCGTTACAATTTCGAGGTCATCAGCATGGTTGGCAAAATATTGTTTTACTTCGTTCAAGTAGGCTTTTAAGAGCTCGTAAGCACTTTCTTCAATGTGAATAATCGTGTTTCCTATATTGATGATGATGGTCTTTTCCATTTCCTTTTTTACTAATTATGAATTGGCTCCTTTTTGTGAAATACCTACAGCATAAGCCAACTCCTGCCAGGTTTGATCTAATTGTGATAAAATGCCCCGACCATCTTCGGTTAAGGTATAATATTTACGCGGTGGGCCTGAGGTAGACTCTACCCAGTTGTAGCTTAACAAACCATTGTTCTTAAGCCTGGTTAATAATGGATATAATGTACCCTCAACCACTAACAGTTTTGCCGACCTCAATTCGGCAATAATATCCGAAGCGTAAATTTCGCCCCGAGAGATGATTGATAAAACACAGTATTCCAGAATTCCCTTCCGCATTTGCGTTTGCGTATTTTCTGCTATCATATAACAAAGATATATGTTTTATATACTACCATGCAATACATAGTACTAAAATAAATCAAAGTAAATTCACTAATAATTGATTATCAATGATATAATTTTGAATAAAATTTTGTGCTTCGGAAATAATTCTGTAAAAGCTGAAAATTTTTGATGTTTTTTTGAAAAGCAAGGTTCTGTAATGCTTCGGTTTTTGCCGTCCTGCTATCACCTATAGTCCCGATTTAGATACTCTTTTAAATATAAAATATTCGATAAAATCGGGAGCTATTTGGTTCTATCAGGTTTAGGTAATGAGGGTCAGTACTACTATTTATGGTTTTTGAACAGCCCCTTGTAAATAAACCCGACAGAGCGGATAGCCCGCAACCCTATTTTTCATCCTACCTTGTGGACACATCTTTTTTTGAGAATAGTTTAGGCATTTTGCTAACTGACTTTAATAAGGCACAAGTTTTAGCGAAGGACGCTGTCAATCCCAAGTGGCAGAAGGATCAAAAAAACAGGTGCAATACAGAACAAACGGCACCACCAAACCTGAAACGCAGTGGTTTTGTGTTCTTAAACGATAATTCAAAGCCATAAAGGAATTGAACACAAACCCCGCAGGGCTCAATCAGACCAAAGAAAACACACACCATACCTGATTAAACAAAGTGCCACTGTTTTTTTTGATGTGCGTGGGGTAGTGAGAAGCCACCTTGCCGGATTGACAAAGCGCTTTGGGTACTTTGGCGCTTCAAAGTACCATGCCCCGCGGCATAGAGCGGCAAAAAATGTTAAATTACCTGTGTCCATACATTAAGATTTTTCATAGGTAGAGGACTATAAGCGATGGCGGGAATGCAGTACCCTATGAAAACAGCATGTAGATTTTCGAAAATAATAAACAGATTTCTCGAAAGCCCTTTAAAAACTTCCGAAGTCTTCTATCACAAAAGCCCATTGCAGACTGCGGAAGTTGGCTATAGGAATTAAATACATAAATACGATAGATTTAATATATTTTAATAATTTTGCAGCATCTTAACTTATTTTCATGAAGAAATCTATTGCCAGCATCGTTGCCGAGGCAAACGAGAGCGGTGAAGGAACGCTTAAAAGAACCTTAGGTCCAATAAACCTGATTTTAATCGGTGTAGGCTTAACGCTTGGTGCAGGTTTATTTTCCATTACGGGTTTGGCAGCAGCCAATCATTCCGGCCCTGCAGTAACCCTATCATTTGTAATTGCAGCTTTAGGTTGCGGTTTTGCGGCACTATGTTATGCAGAATTTGCCTCTATGATCCCCGTTGCAGGTAGTGCCTATACCTATTCTTATGCCACCATGGGTGAACTTTTCGCGTGGATTATCGGTTGGGATCTGGTATTGGAATACTCTGTGGGTTGTGCAACTGTAGCCATCAGCTGGTCGCAGTATTTAACCCGGTTTTTAGCCAGTTTACACATTTATCTCCCTCCGCAACTAACCTTATCTCCTTTCGAAACCGCTAAACTTGCCGATGGCTCTACTGTTAATGGTATTATTAATATCCCTGCAGCATTGGTTGTGGTATTAATGACGGCCATACTGATCCGTGGCACCAAAGGCTCGGCTATTGTAAACGGAATTATTGTTTTTCTTAAAGTGGGCGTAGTTTTGGTTTTTATCGCTTTAGGCTGGCAATATATCGATCCTGCAAATTATCATCCTTATATTCCCGAAAACACAGGAACATTTGGTCAGTTTGGGTGGAGCGGCGTATTACGTGGTGCAGGTTTGGTCTTTTTTGTGTTTATCGGTTTTGATGCTGTTGCCGCTTCGGCACAGGAAACCAAAAACCCAGCAAGGGATTTACCGATCGGTATTATTGGCTCATTGGTGGTTTGTACTGTTTTATTTGGATTGTTCGGTCACGTAATGACTGGTTTGGCCAATTATAAAGAATTTGCCAATAGCGGTGCACCTGTAGCCATAGCTATTGAAAAAACCCCTTATGCCTGGTTAAGCCAGGCCATCATTCTGGCCATTCTGATCGGTTATACATCCGTGATCCTGATCGATTTAATGGCGCAATCACGGATGTTTTATTCTATCAGTAAAGATGGGCTACTACCAAAGATGTTTTCTGATGTGCATACAAAATTTAAAACGCCCTATAAATCAAATTTTATTCTTTGTTTATTTATCGGTCTCTTTGCGGCATTTGTCCCGATGAATGTAGTAGGCGAAATGACCAGCATTGGCACCTTACTGGCCTTTTTAATGGTTTGCGTGGGTATCCTGATCTTAAGGAAAACAGATCCTAAAGCCAAACGCCCGTTTAGGGTTCCTTTGGTGCCTCTAATCCCAATTCTGGGCATTTTAACCTGCATTGCCATGATGGTATTTTTACCCTGGGAAACCTGGGTTAGACTAGCGGTATGGTTGATTATTGGATTAGCCATTTACTTCGGTTATGGTAAAAAGAACAGTAAATTAAACACTATACAAAAACAGGACGAAAACCTGTAATAAAACATTGCTATACAGATTGGGCAATCAGGTTGTATGAAATATCCAACAACCTGATTGCCCTTTTTTAATTACATGCCGTATTTACAACCGCATAAATATCAATTAATTAAGAAAAAATATTAGTTATCCACAATTTAACATTTTTCTAAATTTTTGGCTTGGGATTTGCCTTAGTAAAATCAACCCTATTAAAACATTATCCCATGATTATTAAATTAGACACATCAGTTTTCAGACTTTCGAGACACAAAGCTGAAACCGTAAAAAAAGTTGTAACACCACTTACAAAAGACCAATGGATCACTGCTGACAGAATTGTAATGGCAGCGATGTTTATTGTCACTATTATTGGTGCCATCTTATTTTAATTTCAGCTGATTGATCAAAAATCTTCAGAAATTAATGCTTTATTTATCATCACTGCGGCCACGGTTCCAGCGGCTGTAACAATCGATAACGACCTGAACAAGGTTGTACAATCTCCTGCGGCATAAACGCCCTTTGCAGTAGTTTCCTGCTGCTCATCTACTTTTATCGTTTTTAGATCTGTTAATTCAAAACCGAGTTGCACGCTAAAATTTATATGCTGTTCTATTTCAGGTTTAACGTAAATCGCTTTAAAGGTTACCTTTTCTCCATTCTTAAAAACAATATTTCCTAACTGACCATTTTGATGTTCCAGTTCAATAATCTCCTCTTCTAAAACGGTAATCGATTTAGACTTTAGTTTTTCAGTCTGTTCGGCAGTAAATTCTGATTTTCCATTGGTTAGAATAGTTAAATCATTATTCCAAAGGTGAAGGTTTTTAGCCATCTCAAAGGCATGATCACCGTTCATTAACAGGCCTACTTTTTCATTTTTTACTTCGTAGCCATGGCAATACGGGCAATGGATAGCAGAAATGGCCCAACACGCGGTCAATCCTTTAATATCAGGCAGCGTATCTTTTAAACCTGTGGCCAATAATAATTTGCGGGAAGTAAAATATTGCCCATCTTCCAGGCCAACACTAAAACCACCTTCCACTTGCATTGCCGAATCGGCTTTTGCATTTAAAAATTTAACCGTTGGATATTTTGATACTTCAGCTTTTGCTACCTTGTAAATTTCGGCTGGCCGATCGCCATCATGCGTTAAAAAATTATGCGAATGAGGGGTTTGCCTGTTACAGGGTTCGCCAGCATCGATTACCAGAACATTCCGGGTTGAACGGCCTAAAGTTAATGCAGCAGATAAACCAGCATAGCTACCTCCAATTATAATTACATCAAAATCCATATCCTTATCTTTTGATACAAAGATCTGAATTCAAATTTCAAATGCAACATTGATGCATTAAATCAATGTCATTTTATTTTTTAAAAATAACCGCCTTAATGAAGTTACCATAATACAAGCGCAGCTCGAAGATTTTATAACCTGCATTCAGAAAGTAAGGATTCATGTCGATCAGGTGATTTGCCTCTACAATTCCGAGTAATTTAAAAAAGCTGTACATAGATTTGAGCAAAAGCCATTTCCACCAGTTCCCATTATTTTTGTTGAGGGAAAAATCGACCAAAAACCACAAACCATCTTTTTTCAAATATTCATTTAACTGATCAAATACTTTTTCGGCCCGTTGCTCTGCGAAATTATCGAAAAGAAACGGGGTTAAAATCACATCAAATACGGTATCCGTTCCAAAATCTTCGATGCCAAGATTCACAAATTCGACCTGGTTGCTTTTACAGTTCCGTTTTTGAGAAAGTGCAATCATTTTAGCTGATATTTCTACATAAACTAGCTTTAAACCACTGGGATATATTTTGGCAATTTCTTCCAAAATCCATCCTGTTCCACCACCCACAATTAGAACTGAACTATTTTTTGGAATATGATGAAGTTGATCAATCTGAGCATTAACCTGCGATTTAAAAAACACCAAACGGCTTAAGGTATCGTAATGATTGGCTATTTTATCGTAGTTGTTGTTCATAGTATTCAGTATCAGGTATTGAGTATCAAGTATCAAGACAGGACTTTCAAATGTACTATACACTTTGGTCTTTACGCTTTGGTCTTTCAGCTTAATGCACAAATTGCATCCCTATCATTCCACATATCGCCTTAAACAAAATCAATCCATCAATTACCATCAGATAATAGAGAATATTTTTTCTTTTGTGCATAGAGTAGGCGACGTAAATGGTTAATATAAATGGCAGTACATTAAATAAAACCTGCGGTATTCCGAAGCCTTTATAACTGGCAAATATGCCCAACGAGATTAAACCGATAATTAACAGCGGAATCAAAATGTTAAAGATTGTTCTCCGCAAGCCATAACGTACCACAAAAGTGCGCAGGTGCTTATTTGCATCTGTAGGGTAATCTTTAATATCAAAAATAATAGCGTTGACTGTGCAGAACATCCAGTTTTTAACAAATAACCAGGTCCACAATACCGAATCGTGATAACCCACCCCTGTTTCAATTTTAAGCATAATTAAGGGCAGCACATTGGCACAACAGGCCCAAACAAAACCGATAACAAAAGCTTTAAACCATCCGGTATTGCGGAGGTTGAATTTAATGAAGGATTTAGGGAGTAAGCCATAGTATAAACCACCTGCGATAATAATAATGACTATGGCTAGCCAATAACCAATAGGGAGTGCCAGAATATGCTGAAAGTTTTGGTAAAGCAGGTTAGCGGCCAACAGCATACAAATGATAAAAAGCATAGCCTGACTCCAATTAATAAACGTTTTATGTTTAAAATACCATTGATTACGCGGATTAGTGGTGGATGGTGCAGTAGAAACTTTATTGTAAGCGTAGGTATAATAAATGGTGGGGGCCAAAAACAACAACAGGTAATAATTGAGGGAGTTAAAAGGCAGCCTTAATTGCAGGGTAGCTTCGAGGGTAAGCGCCACTGCCAAAATCCCTACGAAGTAGTTTCCAAAGAATATAAACCTGATTATTTTACCGAGCATTTACCGCTGTTTTTCGTCAGGCAATTTCGGATATATAATTGAATAAGGTAAATAATAAAGTTGATTTTCTACTATCTTAGGGTTAGAAAGAAAATTAACTAAAAAAATCTCAATCTACAATAATATGGAGGACACAAAAAACTCGACTTTAACAACTGATACCACACCAAAGGTGACAGGAATTGGTGGCATTTTCTTTTTCTCTGATAACCCGAAGGAAACAAAAGATTGGTATGCTAAAAATTTAGGGATCGAAATCAATGCATGGGGAGCTGTGAGTTTTGATTCCCGGAATATCAATAATCCCGACGAGGTGGAGTCACTTCAATGGAGTCCATTTAAAAAAGGCGATGAATACTTTTCACCTTCAAAGAAGGAGTTTATGATTAATTACCGTGTTCAAAACCTTGAAGCGCTATTGGAAAAACTCAGAGAAAATGGTGTAACCATACTTGATGAAATTGCCACTTATGATTATGGAAAATTTATCCATATTATGGATGCAGAAGGCAATAAGATTGAGTTATGGGAGCCTAAATAGTTTTTTGTCATTCTGAGCGCAGCGAAGAATCTTTACGAAGGGAAACTATTCGAGGATCGTCATTGTGTGAAGGCTTTTTCAGCCGACGAAGCAATCTTTATAGCAAGGATCATTAGCGTGAAAGATTGCTTCGTCGTTCCTCCTCGCAATGACGCCTTTTTATGGAGTCCGTCAATGGTAGCGAATCACAGAATCTTTAATCCAATTCTTAATTAAAGAATAATTCATTAGAGATGGTAGCTTATAGTTTGAAGATCCTTCACTTCGTTCAGAATGACAATATAAAGGATGACAGCACAAAAAAAGCCTCTCAATAAATTGAAAGGCTTTTAATAGTGGGAAATGATCCCGATTTCAATCGGGACGACCTTACTAAGTAAAAGACTGAGGTGCTATGACTCAGCCGATGAAATTAATTTTTCTATCATTACCCTACTTTTCCAGTTTTTGATCTGTTTTTCTTTAAGCCTAGCATCTCTTAGGTTATCAAAAGTCTCAAACCAGACAATGTACCAATCTCCTGTGTGGCCAGTAAAACCTGAGTGATTTGTATTGTGTTTCTTTAACCTATTCTGTAGATCACTTGTAGAACCAACATAGTATTTATTTCGATCTTTTGAGTATAAGATGTAGGTGTAAAACATATAGTAAATATAAGAATTCACTAATTAAATCTTCTCACAAGTATTGGACTAGGAAATGATCCCGATATCCAAATCGGGACGACCTCTTGGTGTAAAAGTATTCCCACTATGAGTATTTGCATTCAAACACTAAAAAATTTGAACATAAAAAAAAGCCTTTCAGTAAAACTGAAAGGCTTAGTGGGAAATGAGGGGTTCGAACCCCCGACCCCCTCGGTGTAAACGAGGTGCTCTGAACCAGCTGAGCTAATTTCCCTTTTGGTAATGTTTAAAATTATCTCGGCCTTTCGGTTCGACCCTGCCGACTGATAATGTCGGGATGCTCTGAACCAGCTGAGCTAATTTCCCTTTTCAGGTGTATTTCAAAGTTTGATAAAAAAGCCTTTCAGTAACACTGAAAGGCTTAGTGGGAAATGAGGGGTTCGAACCCCCGACCCCCTCGGTGTAAACGAGGTGCTCTGAACCAGCTGAGCTAATTTCCCTTTTATACTTTATCAAACTTAGTGCCCCATCCTCCGTTTGGGAATGCAAATATAGCGCTATAAAACTGTTCTGCAAATCTTTTTTTCTTTTTTTTCAACTTAACAAAGTTTCGAGGATTTTATGCGATTGCACCACCCCAAAAGAGGCGGTATGTAAGGTATAGAAAACCAATATCTTATCTAACAAAAAGCGTCGTTGCACATTACTCATTTTTATTTCAGAAAGTTTTTCGAGCGGTGAATCAAACAACGAAATAAAACCTATCGCATCATCTAATTGAAGGTAATTGGAGTGAATAGGTAACCGCGAAGTAAATTCTCCTTCTTGCAGATCAAAGTAAATCTGATCGTTCCTTCTTTTTCCGTTAGGAGAAAAACCTAAAAACCTCGTAAGCTTTAATAAAAAGGATAAATGAAAATTGGGGTTTATCTCTTCCACTTCATCAAACCAGGCGATTGAATTGAAAATGTAATCGAATAAACTTTCATCTGCTGATTGTTGCCTAATGCTTTTATACAACACCTCATTTAAAAAAATAACGATACTGGTTTTAGTCATATCATAAGGGATGCTCTTAAAAACCGGCGTTTGCCGAACCTCCGATATCCGTTGAATATTGGTATTTGTTTTATGATAAACCACCATATCCAATAAGTGGAGCGATTGCAGCATATTCATCTTAATCTTTGCTTTAGGTTTTTTAACCCCATTGATCAGGTAAGATTGCATACCAAATTTATCGGTAAGCACCTGCACCACCACACTGCTTTCGCTATAGTTTGTAGTCTTTAAAACAATGCCTCTAACTTTGTGCAACATCCGATTAAAACAATTTTTTCAAAAGTATGTTATTTGTGCAAATTTAATTGTGCGAAAAGTAATCAGGTTTTACAAATAAGATTAGTTTTGCCTTTAATATTATTAAAACTAAGCTGCACATGTGGGTTAAGCTATCGAGATTTATTCTTCAGAATCGTATCGCAATCATCGTATTTTTCGTGTTAGGAACAATTTTCATGGCTTATCAGGCCAAAAATGTAAAACTCTCCTATACCGGAAGTAAAATCCTGCCCGTTACCGATAGCGCATTTGTAAAATACAATGCTTTTAAAAAGACTTTTGGTGAAGATGGAAGTGTAATGGTGGTGGGGATACAATCGCCTGATATTTTTAAAAAAGAAGTATACAACCAATGGGTACAGCTTTCAAACGACATTCAGAAATTAAAGGGCATTAAACAGGTTTTATCTTCAGGGCGCATCTTTCAACTCGAAAAAGACACTGTAAACCAAAAATTTGTTTTAAAGCCATTACCTGGTGGTCTGGTTAAAACCGATGCTGAAATGGATTCGATCCGGAATACCATTTATAGCAACCCGTTTTTCGAAGGACTGGTGTACAACCGGCAGAATGCGACTTTAATGGCCATCACATTCGACACTAAAATCTTAAATACTGCCGAACGAAATCCCATTTTAAAGGAAATTGAAGCAAAGGCAAAAGCTTTTCAAACGGCTACAAAAATTAAGGTACATATTTCGGGTCTACCCTATATCCGCACTGCGGTAAGTAAACTGGTCAGCAATGAATTTGTATTGTTTCTAGGCTTATCAATCCTGGTTTCGGCCTTAATCTTATTGATTTTCTTCAAAAAATTCTACGCGGTGTTCTTCCCTATTTTAGTGGTAGTAATGGGCGTAATCTGGAGTATCGGCACATTGGTTTTATTCGGTTTCGAACTAACCATTTTAACAGGACTGATTCCGCCACTGATTGTAATTATCGGCATTCCAAACAGTATTTTGCTGTTGAATAAATATCAGAACGAACTCAGAAAGCATGGCGATAAACAAAAAGCTTTAAGCATCACCATTGAGCGGATTGCCATTACCACACTAATTGCAAACATTACTGCAGCCATTGGTTTTGGGGTACTTTATTTTACCGGAAGCGAACTTTTAATGCAATTTGGCAGCGTGGCTTCTATTAACGTAATGGTTACCTGGTTAATGTGTTTATGTTTAATCCCGATTATTTTCAGCTACTTGCCAGTACCTAAACTTAAAGCGCAAAACCACGTTGAAGAAGGCTTTTTGCACAAGTTATTAATGAAAACAGATACACTTGTTCAACACAAAAGCGGATTGATCTACATCGGTACAATTATCATCTCCATCATTGCCTTTATGGGTGTAATGAAAATAAATGTGAATGGCTATGTGGTGGATGACCTGCCTAAAAATTCTGAAATTTTAACCGATTTAAAGTTCTTCGAGAAAAATTTCGAGGGTATTTTACCATTGGAAGTAAGCGTAGATACGAAGAAAAAGAACGGCGTTTTCAATTTAATCAACCTGAAAAGAATGGAAAAATTGGAAAAAATGATTTCGGCTTACCCAGAGTTTTCGCGATCCATATCTGTAAATATGGGTTTAAAATATGCTACTCAGGCTTTTTACAATAACGACTCTACCTTTTTCCGTTTGCCAGACAATTTAGAAAAGAATTTTATTCTGGCCTACATCGCCAATGGCGGAAAAGGAAATGCAAGTCTGTTGACGAACTTTATCAGTAAGGGAAATCAAAGTACAAGGATCAGTTTTCAAATGGCTGATGTAGGTTCGAAACGTTTAGACGCCATTATGGCCGAATTAAAACCACGGATCGACAGCATCTTGCCTCCATCTAAATTTGATGTTGAGCTTACTGGTTCGAGCATTATCTTTTCTAAAGGAACGGATTATATGTTGAGGCACCTGGTAGAAAGTATTGCGCTAGCCATTATATTAATCTCTCTTTTAAGACTGGCGCAGTTTAAAAGTTTGGGCATCATGTTCATTTCGCTGCTGCCCAATATTGTTCCGCTTATTATTACCGCTGGAATTATGGGTTATTTTGGAATTTCCTTAAAGCCTTCGACCATTTTAATTTTTACCATTGCTTTTGGTTTGGCGTCCGATCAGACCATCTATTTTTTAACGCGTTATCAGCAGGAATTAAACCTGACGAACTTTAGCATACCAAAAGTAATTAGCGATACCATTACCGAAACGGGTGTAAGTATGACACATATCGCGTTAATCTTATTCTTCGGCTTTGGAATATTTACTGCTTCTACTTTCGGCGGAACAGTAGTATTGGGCTTACTCCTGTCTATAACCTTATTGGTGGCCTTAATTTTTAACTTAACGTTATTGCCTGCACTGGTTTTGTGGTTAGATAAAAAGAAAGTAAGAAAAGTGATCTCAGATGAAGAATCTGCGAAAAACGCTGGTGAGTTTGATCATTAATCAGTTGGGAGTTTTCAGTTAGCAGTTTGGAGTTCAGGGGGCTTAACCCGAAACAGAATAGATTTTATAAATAGCCTTGGGTTTAAACCCAAGGCTATTTTTTTAAGCGTTTTAAGGCAAATCAAATCTGTTACCGAATTACTAAACCTTTACAAGGATGACAATTCTATAAATATGAACAAATGCTTACCAAGAAAAATTAGATCATTATAACTAGCAGGCGAGGCCAAAAACCGCTGTTTCTTACACTGAGCCAAACCACCTAAACCTGATGGCAGCGACAGCCCGGAAGTATGAGGGCTACAGCGAACAGCAGGGCGGACATTAAAATAAAATGCAGGCCTTGCTTTCCAAAAACCGCTTTAACTATATAAGAAATAACGAAAAATAAGCCCAAAGAGATTGTGCTTACCGAAATAGATTTTGGCAAATTTATTCTGTAGCAGGTTTTTTCTCCTCTTCATCAACCGGCACCTCAACAGTGGGATCGGTAATGATTTCAGCATTGCCATCTCTATCTTTTTTTGCAAACAAAATTGGATAGAGCAGCCAAATTGCACCAACAATAATAAGTACACCCGCCAGCGTTTGAAAATAGATGCCCCATTTTACCTCATTGGCATCTAAAATTTTATAGGCGATAAAAGAAAGTACGCCAAAAATTATTACAAAAACGGCTTTCTGCAATTTTAACAGCTTGATCATGGGGTCTTTCTTTTTAGTGTTACAATATGGATTAAAACAAAGATTAGCCCAATTAGTTCGAGCAAACCGCAGAAATAAAAAGCATAAAGCACAAAATCTCTGTCGGAAGGGCTTACTACCACGACGATTGGCAAAGCAACTACGGCAACAATCATCAGTATAAGCCCGATATTAAATAATTTCACGTTAAAAGTATTTACACCAAAACTACCAAAATTCAGCCAATTCTGTTAACTTTGCATCCTTAATTTTTTGAGGTACTTGATTGATGTATAGCGAATTTAAACAACTGGAACTGGCCAAAATAGGGCAAGAAATATTAGATTTTTGGAAAAAGGAAAACATCTTTGAAAAAAGCATTTCTTCACGCCCTAAATCTAATCCGTTTACTTTTTACGAAGGCCCACCGTCTGCCAATGGCATGCCGGGAATCCACCACGTAATGGCGCGTGCAATTAAGGATATTTTTTGCCGCTATAAAACAATTAAGGGTTATCAGGTTAAAAGAAAAGCAGGTTGGGATACACATGGCCTACCTGTTGAGCTTGGAACGGAAAAGGAATTAGGAATTACTAAAGAAGATATCGGTAAAACTATTTCTATAGAAGATTATAACGAAGCTTGTAAAAAAACCGTAATGCGTTACACCGATGTGTGGAACGATTTAACTGAAAAAATGGGCTATTGGGTAGACATGGATGATCCATACATTACCTATAAGTCTAAATACATGGAGTCGGTATGGTGGCTTTTAAAGCAGATTTACGATAAAGGATTAATCTACAAAGGTTATACCATCCAGCCTTATTCTCCAAAAGCCGGTACAGGATTGAGTTCGCATGAGGTCAATCAGCCTGGCGCTTACCGGGATGTTACTGACACCACAATTGTTGCGCAGTTTAAAGCATTAGCCGATACGTTACCAAGCTTCTTGCAGGGATTTGATGATATTTATTTATTGGCGTGGACAACCACTCCATGGACATTACCATCAAACACCGCTTTAACGGTTGGACCAAAAATCGACTATGTTTTAGTCAAAACGTTTAACCAATATACCTACTTGCCAACGAATGTAATTCTGGCAAAAAACCTGGTTGGCAAGCAGTTTAGTAAAATTTTCTTTGAAAGTAGTGAAGCGGAAGATTTTGCAAATTTTAAAGCTGGCGATAAGAAAATACCTTACCAGATTCTGGCTGAATGTAAAGGATCGGAACTGGTTGGCATTAAATATGAACAACTTTTAACCTACACATTACCATACAACAATCCTGAAAATGCTTTCAGGGTAATTTCTGGCGATTTTGTAACCACCGAAGATGGTACCGGTATTGTACACACTGCACCAACTTTCGGTGCTGATGATGCGAAGGTTGCCAAAGAAGCTATTCCTGAAGTACCACCAATGTTGGTATTAGATGATAATGATGTACTGGTTCCGCTTGTAGATTTACAAGGTAAATTCACCAAACATGTTGGCCCTTTTGCAGGTAAATACGTAAAGAACGAATATTACAATGCCGGTGAAGCACCTGAAAAATCGGTTGATGTAGAAATTGCTATTTTATTAAAAGAAGAAAATAAAGCTTTTAAAGTTGAAAAATATGTTCACAGTTACCCGCACAGCTGGAGAACTGATGAACCACTTTTGTATTATCCTTTAGATTCGTGGTTTATTAAAGTTACGGATGTTAAAGACAGAATGTTCGACCTTAATGAAACCATTAACTGGAAACCAAAATCTACAGGTGAAGGTCGTTTTGGAAACTGGTTAAAAAACGCCAACGACTGGAATTTATCACGCTCAAGATATTGGGGAATTCCATTACCCATCTGGAGAACAGAAGATAAAAAAGAAGAAGTGTTAATCGGCTCTGTTGAGGAACTTTATAATGCCGTTGAAAAATCTATAACAGCTGGCTTCCAGAAAGAAAATCCTTTTAAGGGATTCGAAATCGGAAACATGTCTGAAGAGAACTATGATTTGATCGACTTACATAAAAATGTAGTAGATGAAATTATCTTAGTTTCACCGTCGGGCAAGCCGATGAAACGCGAAAGCGATTTAATTGATGTGTGGTTTGACTCTGGCGCTATGCCTTATGCACAATGGCATTATCCTTTCGAAAACAAAGAAACAATCGACAGAAATGAAGATTTTCCTGCAGATTTTATTGCCGAAGGTGTTGACCAAACCCGTGGCTGGTTTTATACTTTACATGCCATCTCTACATTGGTTTTTGATAAAATCGCTTACAAAAACGTAGTATCAAACGGGTTGGTATTGGACAAAAACGGACAAAAAATGTCAAAACGTTTGGGCAATGCTGCTGATCCGTTCCAAACCATTAACGAATATGGTGCTGATGCTACGCGTTGGTACATGATTTCTAATGCAAATCCCTGGGATAACCTAAAATTTGATATTGATGGAATTGCTGAAGTACGGCGTAAATTCTTCGGAACGCTTTACAATACCTACGCTTTCTTTGCCCTATATGCCAATATCGATAAATTCGAGATCGATAAAAATAACCTGAGCAAAGTTGAAGACAGAACAGAGTTAGACCGCTGGATTTTATCGTTGCTGCAAACCTTAATCAACGAAGTTGATGAAAGTTACAATACTTACGAACCAACAAAAGCTACCCGCGCTATTCAGGCTTTTGTTGATGAACATTTGAGTAACTGGTACATCAGGTTAAGTCGCCGCCGTTTCTGGAAAGGCGAAATGACGGATGATAAACGTGCTGCTTACGAAACACTTTATACTTGTTTAGAAACCCTAGCACAGTTGATGAGTCCGGTTGCACCTTTCTTTGCCGACTGGTTATACAGAAACTTAACTATTACTGACGCCTTTGCAGAACAATCGGTTCACTTAACGTTATGGAAAGAGGCTGATCAAGGCTTGATTGATACTGATTTAAATGAACGTATGGTTTACGCTCAGGATATTTCATCAATGGTTTTATCGCTGCGTAAAAAATCGGGCATCAATGTGCGTCAGCCTTTAGAAAAAATCCTAATCCCATCTTTAAGTGGCGATTTCGAACAAAAAATCTCAAAGGTTGCCGATTATATCCTTTCCGAAACCAATGTAAAGCAGATCGAATTTATTACCGATACGCAGGGCATCGTAAAGAAAAAGCTGAAACCGAACTTTAAATCGTTGGGTAAAAAAGTTGGAAAAGATATGAGCCTGGTTAAAGAAGCTTTAGAAAATTCGAACCAGGATGATATCCAACGTTTAGAAAGTGATGGCTTCATCATCATCGTTGGCAATAATGGTGAAGAATTTACCATTAATATAAATGATGACGTTGAGGTTTTTGCCGAAGATATTCCGGGATGGCAGGTAACCAACCTTGGCAGCCTAACCGTTGCTTTAGATGTTACCATCTCAGAAGAGCTGAAGCAAGAAGGAATTTCGCGCGAACTGGTTAACCGTATCCAAAACCTGCGAAAAGAACTAAACTTTGAAGTAACCGACAGGATTAAAGTTTCGTTACAAAATGATAACTTGGTATCTAATGCAGTTGCTAAAAACAAGAGCTACATTTGCGCAGAAATATTGGCCGATGAATTAGAATTAACAGATACTGTAACTAATGCAAACAAAATCACCATTGATGATGTTGAATTAAGCATTTCAGTAACTAAAATATAAATCCATATATTAGAAAACTAAATTAAAAACATGGAAAACAGCAACAAAACACGCTACTCAGACAGTGAATTACAGGAATTTAAAGAATTAATCCAAGATAAATTACGCATGGCAAAGGAAGAGCTTAATGCGCTTACCTCATCATTAAGTAATCCTAACGCTAATGGTACTGAAGATACTTCTGGTGCTTACAAAACATTGGAAGATGGTTCGGCAACGATGGAGAAAGAGCAGATCAATCAATTGGCTGCGCGTCAGAAAAAATTTATCGATAACCTGGAGAATGCGTTGGTGCGCATCGAGAACAAAACTTATGGTATTTGCCGCGAAACGGGTAAATTAATCCAAAAAGAACGGTTACGTGCTGTTCCTCACGCTACTTTAAGCATGGAAGCTAAATTAAAACAGAGTTAATGAAAGGCTATACAAAACCTTTAATTGTTATCTTCTTGGTTTTACTGGCCGACCAGCTGGTTAAAACCTGGGTTAAAACTAACATGTACCTTGGGCAGGAGTTCCACATTATTGGTAAATGGTTTATTATCCATTTTACTGAAAATAATGGAATGGCCTTTGGAATGGAGTTTGGTGGTGAATTTGGCAAATTAGCCTTATCACTTTTCCGTATTGCTGCCGTTGCAGGAATTGGTTATGGATTACATTATCTCATTAAGCATAAATATCACCGCGGTTTAATTCTAAATGTCGCACTGATTTTTTCTGGAGCATTAGGAAACATTATCGATTCTGTATTTTATGGGAAGATTTATGGTTACGAAAGCTGGTTTCATGGCCGCGTAGTTGATATGTTCTACTTCCCAATTGCGGAAGGTCACTTCCCTACCTGGTTTCCGATTTGGGGAGGAGAGGAATTTGTTTTCTTCAGGCCCGTTTTTAACCTTGCAGACGCTGCAATTTCGGTTGGGGTAATACTTATCCTGATCTTTCAGAAAAACTACTTTAAAGAAGATGTAAAGGACAATGTAAGCCTAAACAGCGAAATTGTAGAAGATTAAATCCGCGAATCGTCGTGCTGAACTTGTTTCAGCACCTTAACTTAAATAACTGCCCGTTTCTTAACTGAGATGGGCTTTTTTTATCTTCATCACGAGAAGGCTTAATTCTATTGGTTGGTGTCACACCGACCAAAAAGAGAACATACCTTAAATTCATTTGGAAAGCAGGTACAGCAGCAAATATTTAAGTCTGTTCCCGCTATCCTTACTGCCAATTAGGTTCCGTGCTTAAATACGGTTTCATCAGAAAAGTCAGGACAGTACCAAAACGCATTGGCATTCATCCTATCGGGTTTAGTAACTTCAGGTAGTGCAGGAAAGAAAAATCAAGGCACCAGATCGTCATCCTGAATTTATTTCAGGATCTTTAGTGCAATTAGAATAAAATCCATTGGTTAGTTGCACTTCTCTATTCGTTGGTGTCACACCAATCAATAGGAGTTTGGTAAGTAATAATCATAACAAAATCCGCTTCCCAAGGTTGATGGCCCCACCGATCTAAAGCTAATATAAAAGAATAATGATCAATTTCCTCGATATATCTTATCTAAAGTCTGGCAATGAACGGCAAAAGAAGGCTTATCACGTATTAACAGATAACAACATTTTAGAAAAACTAGCTTTCTATCATCCAATACTGGTGGGCACCATACCAATCAATATCAACATTGAAAGCAGTGATCTGGATATCATCTGTGAAGTATATGATAACGATGAATTTATCGATCAATTAATGGCCAATTTTGGTCCCGAAAAAGATTTCTCGGTTACGGAAAGTATGAAATTCGATGCAATCAAAGCGACATTTAAAATTGAGGATTTTGAGATTGAAATATTTGGGCAAAACATCTCCACCACACAGCAAAATGCTTACCGCCACATGTTAATCGAATATAAATTACTGTTAGAAAAAGGAGAAGCATTCAAACAGGAAATTATCTCCTTAAAAAAGCAAGGCTATAAAACCGAGCCAGCATTTGCAAAACTGTTAGGGATTGAGGGAGATGCCTACGAAGAATTACTGAAATTAGAGTCTTAGCGAAACGCTAAGACCAGCTTAGGACACAATATTATAAAGGATATCGTCATTCCCAACTTGATTGGGAACCACGGAGTGCTCATGAATGCCACTGAAAAAAAGGAAAACTTATGAATAATCGTAATGCCTTGGTAGGGTTGTAGGTTGCATTAAGATTCCCGCATGCGCGAGAATGATGACCAGTTGTTGTGATAGATTTCTCCATTACGTTGCACTCCTGTCGAAATGACGAATCTCCTTACAACGCTCCTGCCATTTATATTTAATATATTTGGAATACAAAAACCAGATATTATGAAACGCTACTATGCCCTTTTATTGCTCATTACATTGAGCATCTCATCATTTGCTCAAAAAAGCCTTTTTAATGGCAAAAATCTAAATGGGTGGCATGTAGATGTACCCGCAATGGATAAAAAGCCCGATACGATTAATCCGTTTATAGTTCGCAATGGCATGCTGGTAAGCTTAGGTACTCCAGGCGGGCATTTAATAACCGATAAAATCTACAAAAATTACCAGTTAACCGTACAATACCGCTTTGCTGGTAAGCCAGGTAACTGTGGCGTTTTGGTACATTCCTCAACTCCACGGGTGCTGTATGGTATGTTTCCAAAATCGCTGGAAGTGCAGATGCAACATCAAGATGCTGGCGATTTTTGGTGTATTGAAGAAGACATTACCGTACCAAATATGCTCGCCAGACGCGGCCCGAAAGAAAACTGGGGCATAAATGGCGATAAACTGCGCCGCATAAAAAACTTAACAGACGATAGTGAAAAACCTGTTGGTGAGTGGAACACCATGATTATTCAGTGTCTAAATAACGAAGTGAAGGTTTGGGTAAACGGCACATTGGTAAATTATGGCACAAACTGCACGGCAAGTAGCGGACAGATTGCTTTACAGGCAGAAGGTAGTGAAGTAGAGTTTAAACAGCTGGATCTGAAACCGATTAAAGCACTTTCTAAATCTTAAGTAGAGTAGTCATTTCGACCGTAGCGGAGAACCCGAAGGCTCAGCGAAGCTAAATCTTTGGATTAAAACTTAGGAAAAGATCTCTTCCAAGTTGTTCCAGTCGAGATGGCAACAAGGATGACACCACAATATCTGCGCCCCAACTTAATTAAAATTTCGATAAAGCATATCACATAAAAAAGAAGTCAAGTTTTTATAGCACATTGGCCATTAAAACTTGACTTCTTTATCTTAAATTTCTATAAAGATTTAAGTCCCCTTTAGAGGATTTAGGTTAGACACCTAATAGCAATCTAGCCGGATCTTCTAATAATTGTTTCACACGAACCAGGAAACCAACTGACTCACGTCCGTCGATAATTCTGTGATCATAAGATAAAGCAACATACATCATTGGGCGGATTACCACCTCACCTTTTTCAGCTACCGGACGCTCAACAATGTTGTGCATACCTAAAATAGCCGATTGTGGCGCATTAATAATTGGCGTCGACATCATTGAACCAAATACACCACCATTTGTAATGGTAAATGTTCCACCAGTCATCTCTTCGATGGTTAATTTGCTATCGCGTGCTTTTAAAGCCAATTCTAACACCGATTTTTCAATCTGAGCTAAAGTCATGCTTTCTGCATTACGGATAACGGGTACCACTAAACCTTTTGGTGCAGAAACAGCGATAGAAATATCAGCAAAATCGTTGTATACCAATTCTTCACCTTCAATACGACCGTTTACTGCAGGGAAATCTTTTAAAGCTTCGGTAACGGCTTTAGTGAAAAAGCTCATAAAACCTAAACCAACGCCAAATTTCTCTTTAAACTGATCTTTATATTTTCCGCGTAAATCCATAATTGGTTTCATGTTAACCTCGTTGAAAGTAGTTAACATTGCAGTTTCATTTTTAACGGCAACCAAACGTTTTGCAACGGTTCTACGCAGTGGAGACATTTTCTCGCGGCGCTCGCCACGGCTACCTGCTGGAGCAGCAGCTGCAACCGGCGCAGTCGCTTTTGGTGCTTCAGCTTTTTTACCCGCTTCTGCTTTTACAGCATCATCTTTGGTAATACGGCCATCAACACCAGTACCTTTAACCGCGCCAGCATCAATGCCTTTTTCTGCAAGAATTTTACCAGCAGCAGGAGAAGGAGTTCCTGTAGCATAACTTTCACCTGCTTTTTCGGCAACCGGAGCCGCAGTTTTATCTTCAGCAACAACAGCCTTTTCTTCAGCCTTTGGCGCATCAGCTTTCGCTGGAGCTGCACCACCATCTTCAATTTTACATACTACTGCACCGATGGCTAAAGTATCACCTTCGGCTGCTATGGTTTTTAAAGTTCCAGCTTGTTCTGCGGTTAATTCGAATGTTGCTTTATCCGATTCTAATTCGGCAATAACTTCATCCATTTCAACAACATCGCCATCGTTTTTTATCCAACGTGATAAAACAACTTCGGTTATCGATTCACCAACAGGTGGAACTTTTATCTCTAAACTCATATTTTTAAAATTGTAATTTTTGTTGTTATTATGTTTTAAGATTGAGAGTTTAAAATTGTGGATTACTTAAATCCTCTACATTAAACCCTGAAACCTTCTACTTCTTAATCCGCTTCTGCCATTTTTTTAATGGCCTTTTTGGTCGCTTCCTTTACTTCTTCCTGTTTAACAGGAAGTTCTAAGGCTTTTGCCAAAATATAAGCTTGCTGGTTAGCATGTTGTTTTGCAAAACCCGTAGCTGTACTGCTGCTCTCTCTTCTTGAAATAACATCAATACCTTTTAAAGCGGTTTTATACAACTTACGGAACAAATATGGCCATGCGCCCATGTTCTCTGGCTCTTCTTGTACCCAGAAAATTTCTTTAGCATTTTTATATTTTTTCTGAATGCCCTCCATCTGATCAACTGGCGTTGGATACAATTGCTCTACACGAACCAAGGCTACGTGTTTGATTTTATCAGCCTGTTGTTTCTCCAGCAATTCATAGTAAATTTTACCACTACAGAAAACGATACGCGTTACCTCTGCCACTTTAACATTTACATCATCAATTACTTCTTTAAAACCACCTTCGGTAAATTCTTCTAATTTAGAAACGCAGGCCGGATGACGCAGTAAACTTTTTGGTGTAAATACAACCAAAGGTTTACGGAAATCGCGTTTAAACTGGCGGCGTAATACGTGGAAGAAGTTTGCAGGAGTAGTACAGTTGGTTACCTGCATGTTGTAATCGGCACATAGCTCCATAAAGCGCTCAATCCGTGCTGATGAGTGCTCAGGACCCTGACCTTCATAACCATGAGGCAATAACATCACCAAACCGTTTTCGCGCTGCCACTTGGTTTCAGCACTTGCAATATATTGATCGACAACAATTTGTGCGCCGTTAAAGAAATCGCCAAACTGTGCTTCCCAGATAGTTAATGCATTTGGATTGGCCATGGCATATCCATACTCAAAGCCTAAAACACCATACTCTGATAAGTGTGAATTGTAAATATCAAATGATGCCTGTTGATCTGAAATATTTGCCAGTGGTACATATTCTTCCTCACTGTCTTCAAGCGTTAATACGGCATGACGGTGAGAGAAAGTACCACGCTCCACATCCTGACCACTTAAACGAACGCGTTTACCTTCTGATAACAAAGTACCATAAGCCAGTTGCTCGCCCATTGCCCAATCAAAAACAAGCGTTTCGTTAACCATTTTGGTACGCTCAGCAAATAATTTTTCGATTTTTTTGAAAAACTTTTTATTTGATGGTAAAGTGGTAATGCGTTTACCAATTTCCAATAAAGTGCTTTTTTTAACTGCTGTAACCGGCGAGGCTTCGAAATCTTTAGGTGTCGCCATCCGTAGATCTGCCCATGCACCACCGAATTTAACTTCGCTATTGCTAGCCACAAATTCTTTAGCTTCATTTAAGCGCTCCTGCAAAATACCACGGAAATCTTTTTCCATTTCTTTTGCTAAACCAGCTTCCAACTTACCTTCTTTGGTTAACTGATCGATATATATTTCCCTTGGGTTAGGGTGTTTTTCAATCGTTTTGTATAACAATGGCTGTGTGAATTTAGGTTCATCAGACTCATTATGACCGAAGCGACGGTAGCAAAGAATGTCAATAAAAACATCATTTTTATATTTCTGACGGTATTCCATAGCCAGGTTAATCGCATAAACCAAAGCTTCAGGATCATCACCATTTACGTGGAAAACCGGAGATAACGTAACTTTAGCAATATCGGTACAGTAAGTACTGGTACGGGCATCTTTATAATTGGTGGTAAAACCAATCTGGTTATTAATTACCAGGTGAATAGTACCACCTGTTTTGTAACCTTCAAGGCCTGCCATCTGAATGACTTCATAAACAATGCCTTGTCCGGCAACTGATGCGTCACCATGAATCAAAATCGGTGCTAAACGACTATTGTCGCCACCATATTTGAAATCGATTTTAGAGCGGCTCATGCCTTCTACCACACCATCAACTGTTTCTAAGTGTGATGGGTTAGGACATAAACTTAAGTGAACACTTTTGCCCGAAACGGTAGCAACATCTGTTGAATAACCTAAGTGGTATTTAACATCACCACCATATGGGGTATCAGGGCTATAGCTTTTACCTTCAAATTCAGCAAAAATATCTTTGTATGTTTTTTGCATGATGTTGGCCAACACGTTCAAACGACCGCGGTGTGCCATACCAATTACAAATTCTTCAATTCCCAGTTCAGCACCTTTTTCAATTACCGAATCCAATGCAGGGATCAAAGCTTCTGCACCTTCTAATGAAAAACGTTTTTGACCCAAGAATTTTGTACCCAGGAAATTTTCAAAACTTACTGCTTCGTTTAATTTCCGCAGAATTCGTTTTTTCTCATCAATAGAGAAGTTAGGCGTATTACGTGCACTTTCCATTTTTTGCTGAATCCAGTTCAACACTTCTGGTGTACGTAAAAATTTAAACTCAGCTCCGATAGAGCCAGCATATGTTTGTTTTAAAAAGGCTACAATATCTTTCAATTTTGCTGCACCGATACCAATTTCCATACCAGAGTTGAAAACAGTTTCCAGATCAGCATCCGATAATCCAAAATTTGCCAGATCTAATGTTGGCAAATGTTTACGTCTTTCGCGAACAGGATTGGTGTGCGTAAATAAGTGTCCACGGCTACGGTAGCCATCAATCAGATTTAAAACATTAACCTCTTTTAAAAAGTGTTCAGGCGTTTCTGCTGTTACTGCAGGAGCCTCCGATCCTCTTCCAAAATCAAAACCTTCAAAAAATTTCTGCCAACCGAACTCAACAGATGCCGGATCTTGTTGGTAGGATTGATATAAAGATTCTATATATTCGGCGTTTGCGCCATTAAGATAAGATAATTTATCCATTATTAACTGTTTACTGTAAGCATTACAAAATTAGAATTTTACCTTATATAAATGGCAAAAATCTCGATTAAAATAAATGAGCAGGTTTTAAATTTGCGAGTGCGTAAATGAGTTGGCCTTGTATACAAAAAATGGGCAAAATCTGTTAAAATTCAATTACCCAGATGCGCTCTTTCTACACACAGTAATTTTATAATTCAATTCTCACAACTATGATGCCCAAGTTATGGAGTAATTGCCTTTTGGGTCGAGATTTTTGATATTTTTATCCAGATCAAAAACACTTTTTGATTTTTGATCATTCCCTACACCGGCAACATTGGCCCAATTGCCCCAATTACTTGCCGGATTATAATCAATCAGTTTTTCTTCAAAATAGGCAGCTCCCAAGACCCAGCTCACCTCTAAATTATTGATCAGGTAAAGCGCTGCTGTTTGGCGGGCAATATTAGAAATAAAACCGGTTTGGTTTAATTCAGTCATCACCGCATCTACTACCGCAAAACCAGTTTGCGCATTGCGCCATTTATTAAAATTCTCCTGCTCGTTTGCTACATCAACCAAACCCTGGCTGCCAAATCCATCCGGACTAAAAAACGTATTACCGTATTTTTTGAACATGAAACGGAAGTAATCTCTCCACAACAGGCCTAATAAGATATGGTTGAACATGGCCTTGGTATTGGGCACACTTTCCATTTTTTTAATTTCCCAGTACACTTTACGTGGAGATAAACTGCCCATGGCCAACCAGGCAGAAAGTTTCGAAACAAGAATTAAATTCTTGGTTGTTGCAGCTTGCTGCATGGCCAGAATCACCTTTTGCAGGTGAACCAAACCTTCGGCTTCTCCACCGGTAAATTCAAAATCAGCACGCTGATCTTTTTGCTGAGGTAGAAGATTAAGGTCTTCCAAAGATGACAATGTACCCCAATCAATCACCTCTGCTACATTGATCCGATCTGGCGCCGCAAAACAGGGCTTGATAATCGAATCGCGCTCAATTTTCTTTTTAAACTGGTTAAAAGCATCAGGAATATCCTTAATAGGAAAAGGCAAATCTTCCTTGTTGTATAAGGTATGACCAATAAAATGTTTCAGGTTGATCCGTAATTTCCAAAGTGCATTCTCTACCAGTGTTGAAATATGCGTTTCTTCGCGTGCTACTTCCCGGTGATGATAAACTTCGGTAATCTCATATTCCTGCACAAGTTGAGGAATGATATCTTCAGGATTGCCTTCAGCAATCAGCAAATTACCGCCAATCTGTTTTAAAGCATTGCGTAAACCTAAAACACTTTCTAAAATAAACTGCGCTCTGATATTACCTGTTTTTAAGGTGCCGTATTTTGTTTCGCCAAAAGAACGGCGATCTAGAATATAAACAGGTAAAATCGAATCAGATTTAGCAATTGCTTCCACCAGCATTTCATTATCATGCAAGCGAAGATCATTTCTAAACCAGACTAA
This sequence comes from Pedobacter sp. PF22-3, assembly GCF_026239555.1. Classification (GTDB taxonomy): domain Bacteria; phylum Bacteroidota; class Bacteroidia; order Sphingobacteriales; family Sphingobacteriaceae; genus Pedobacter. Next base: position 93,950 of record NZ_JAPIVP010000007.1, read on the forward strand.
AATTTTTTTGGACATTTTTTATCGAAAAGGGTGTAAGAACGCGCTACAAATTTACCTTATTTTTCTTCTTCATCAAACCGCTAAGTAATTCTTTACAAATAGGAAACAAAAGAATTAGAGCCAGATTAATGCATTTTAAAATCTTACCTACAAACCCTTTTGCATCTTTGGTGTTTAAAAAAGATGGCAAAAAAGATTCTGATTACCGGCGCTACAGGACTTGTGGGTACTGAACTAAAAAAACACTTACTGAACAAGGGTTATGAGGTGAATACACTTTCGCGGAAGAAAGATGACGATGCGAATAATTATGTATGGGATGTTTATAAGGGAACGATTGATGCAGACTGTTTGAATGGTGTAGATACCATTATCCATTTAGCGGGAGAGCCGGTTGCTGATAAGAAATGGACCGACGAACGCAAAAAACAGATTATCGATAGCCGTGTAAAGTCAACAGAATTACTCTTCAAAACCATTAAATCTAAACCTGATCATCAGCTAAAATCATTTATTTCTGCTTCGGCCGTTGGTTTTTATGGCGATTGCGGTGACGAGATTTTAACAGAAGAAAGTCCAAATGGTTATGGATTTTTGGCAGACTGCTGTAAACTTTGGGAAGATGCCGTAGACCAGGGCAGAAAATTAAGTCTCAGGGTTGTAAAACTCCGGACCGGAATTGTATTAAGTAATCACGGCGGTGCTTTACCACAACTTGACAAACCTGTTAAGTTATTTGCAGGAGCAGCTTTAGGCACAGGAAAACAATGGACACCCTGGTTGCACATCGACGACATGGTTGAAATGTATATCGAAGCTATCGAAAACCTTAAAATGGAAGGCTGCTACAATGCCTGCGCTCCTTTTCCGGTCACCAATAAAGCGTTAACCAAAGCCATTGCCAAACAGCTCCACCGCCCGTTCTGGCCCATTAAAGTCCCTAAAAAAGCATTAGAATTATTATTGGGCGAACGCGTAGATGCCGTTTTGATGAGCAATAATACCTCGGCACAAAAGATTTTAGATGCAGGATTCAAATTTAAATTTACACATTTGGACGATGCTTTGAAGGAGCTGTATAGTTAAATTAGCCGACTATAATTGTTCGAATGGATTAATTGCCTATAGTTAACTACAAATTGCAAATTGAAAACTATATTAATGTATAATCCGTTAATACGCCAAACGCCCATCTCTAAACGCTCAGACATCTAGATTCTATTAATAGCTTATAATAAATGACTTCAATATCCATTTTCTGGTTCCGCCGCGATTTACGTTTAGCAGATAATGCTGCTTTGTATCATGCCCTTAGAGGCGATTATCCGATTTTGCCACTTTTTATTTTTGATAAAAATATACTGGATAAACTGCCGAAAGACGATGCTCGTGTAACCTTCATTTATCAAACCATTGAAGCGTTAAAAAAAGAACTTCAGCAGCAAGGATCGGATTTACTGGTAAAATATGGCGAGCCTGAAAAAATATGGCCCGAAGTTTTAAAGGAGTACGAAGTTAAAGAAGTATACACTAATCACGATTATGAACCCTATGCCCGCGAACGTGATGATAACATGGCCGAGTTTTTAACCAGTGAAGAAATTGTATTTAAAACATATAAAGACCAGGTTATTTTTGAAAAAAACGAAATCTTAAAAGCAGACAAAACGCCTTATACCGTCTTTACACCCTTTTATAAACAATGGCATGCTAAATTGAATGATTTTTATGTAAAAGCATATCCTACAAAAAAATACTTTAAAAATTTATTACAAACCAAACATCTGTTGCTCCCAACTCTAAAAGAAATGGGCTTTGAGAAAAGTAAACTGGATTTTCCTAAACTCAGTTATAAAAGCAAGCTCGATGATTATGCCAAGGAACGCGATTTCCCTGCGCTTGATGGCACTACACATGTCGGCCTGCATTTGCGTTTTGGAACGTTAAGCATCAGGAAAGCAGTTAAAGATGCCTTGGAAGCAAAATCTAATGTCTGGCTTTCGGAACTGGCCTGGCGAGAATTTTATATGACCATCCTTTGGCATTTCCCCTACTCGGCTTTCGATTCGTTTAAAAAGCAATATGATAAAATTAAATGGCGCAACAACGAAGATGAGTTTAAGGCATGGCGTGAGGGCAATACCGGCTATCCTATTGTTGATGCAGGGATGCGCCAGTTGAACCAAACCGGATGGATGCACAACCGCGTAAGGATGATTGTTGGGAGTTTTTTAACCAAACATTTACTCATCGATTGGCGCTGGGGAGAAACCTACTTTGCCGAAAAATTATTGGATTATGAAATGGCCAGTAATGTTGGTGGCTGGCAATGGGCCGCAGGATCAGGAAACGATGCGGCACCATACTTTAGGGTTTTTAACCCCGAACTGCAGACCAAAAAATTTGACCCTAAACTGGAATATATTAAAAAGTGGGTACCAGAATTTGGCACAAAAAAATATGCCCAACCAATTGTTGAGCATACTTTTGCAAGAGAAAGGGTTTTAAAAGTTTTTAAAGAAGCTTTATCTAATTCGTAACCTTTATAATTTCAATGTCGAAATCCAATACGGCGTTAGGTGGAATAGCGTTAGATCCACCGCGTCCATAAGCCAGATCAGAAGGGATGAACATTCTAAATTTTGTTCCAACAGGAAACTTAGGAATTAATGTTTTCCACCCTTGAATTATAGCAGTAGTACTAGATAAAGTAGTTGAGAAGGTTCCAGTCGTATTTGAATCAAATGAGGAACCATCCAAAAATCGGCCGGTATAGTTTATAACTACTGTACTTACTTCCGGATCTATAGCTGCACCTGTACCTAGTGTATTTACAATATAATAAATTCTACTATTGTCCTTCGTAGCTGTTAAATTCTTACTAGATAAAAAATTTAATATTCTAGCATCATCTAATAACGACTGTTTATGGTATGGATAAGTTTTAACAATAAAATCAAGATTTTCATTTGAAGGAATTGGCCCTACACCATTTCTACCAAAGCCCAGATATGATGGTAACAAAATCCTGGCTGTACCTCCTGGTTTTAATTTAAGTACAGCTGTTCTTAACGCAGGTATGTTATAGGTAGTACTTGTTGATAAAGCCCCTTGGAAAAAACTATTTAAATACCCAACCAAAGTATTTAAGTTACCATTTGAGGGTGACTGGAGATAAGTTGTTCCACTCGCCAGAGATTTAACGGTTACATCATACAATACCGAATCTGAATTCAAGAAAAGCGCACCATCAGCAGGGTTTGTAACCTGATAATAAAATCCTGTTTTAGCAGAATCAGGCACCATTTGTGTTAAATTATTCTTTGATATATATGCCTTTATAGCTGCATCATCTACAGTTTGTGCAGTATCATATTCCTTCGTGCACGAGCTGAAAACTACAGTTGCCAGTAAAATTGCGAATAGGCCAAGTTTAGTAAATTTGTTCATTTATTATTGTACGTCTGTAAGTGTTATCGTAAAATCGAGTACTGAATTAGCAGGAACCAAAGATGAGGGTGATTGTGTTCCATAAGCGTAATAAGAAGGTATTATCAATCTGATTTTACCCCCTTTTTGTATTTTTTGAATCCCAAACTGCCATCCTAAAATAACATTTCCAAGTTTAAAGGTTGCTGGGTTTCCTTTGGTACTATCGAAAATAGTACCATTTAATAGTTTTCCTTCATAATCTGCAGAAATCACTGTAGAAGCTAAATAACTTACGTTTCCTGATCCAGGAGCTATAATCTGATAAAAAATACCACTGGCATCTTTTATTGCAGGGATATTATTAGTCTTAACAAACGCAGCAATAGCTGTGGTATCTGCTTTAAATTGTGGAGTGGGATCGTAAACATCATCAACTGGCACATTTTTCTTACAGGCTGCTAAGCACCCTGCGAGGCAAATCATGAGTATAAAATATTTGAACTTAACCATTATCCGCAAAAATAAGCTTTTAATGTGGTTGCAACAATTTTTAACCTATTTTAACAATTTTTAGAGCGTTTAAGGGTAAAAGTAAAAAGGCGAAAGAACATTATTGAAAATTGGCAATACAGATTTTAGCTTTGGTCTTTCTCCTTTAGTCTTTACTCCTATTGCGTATTAGACAACTGAATTGTAAAATCCAATACCGAATTACCTGGAATAGAACCCACGGCTCCGCTTCCATAACCTAAACTTGGTGGAACAATTAACCTGATTTCGCCACCTTTTTGGATTTTAGGAATGCCTATTCTCCAGCCCTGTATTAATTCTGCCAGATTAAAGGTCTGTTCTTTGCCGCCGCCATTATCAAATACACTTCCATCTAACAACCTGCCTTCGTATTTAATGGTGATTTTGGTATTACCCGGATAAGTAAACGAACCCGAACCAGGTTTAATGATCTGATAATATAAGCCAGAGTTATCTCTAACGGCATTTATATTATTTTTTTTGATGAAATCGGTAATCTGTTTTTCCGGATCTTCATCCTTTTTACAAGATGAAACTGCAGCTACACATAAAAAGAGTATGGTGAGGAATCTAAATTTAATCATATGCGAAAATAAGATTTAATATCATAAAGCTAAGGACTTATTATTTTTTCAACTTCTGTCATGCTGAGTTTTAATTTACTACATAAAAATCAATATAAACGACTGTAATCAATCTACTTGCAAAAAAATCTCTCAAGTTACCGTCATTTCGAGCGGACCCGATAGCTATCGGGTGCAACGCAGTCGAGAACCCGAAGGCTCTGCGAAGCAAAATCTGCCTTGATAGATCTCTCCATTTCGCTGTGCTACAGTCGAGATGACGACCATTCTACTGATGTCCTGTCACTTCGTACCTCAGCATGACAGCATATTATAGCCTTATGTAGAATAAAAAAAGGTTTAGCGCTTGAGTTAATGCACCCAAACCCTAAACCTTAAGCCCTACACCCTAAACCTACCTTAAAAAATATATTTATTTGCTTCAATAAGCTGTTGCGCAACTCTTTGACGGGCATCTTTAACATTAAACGGCTCCACTTTTGTAAAGCGACGTAAGCCTACCTGCATCATTCGTAGTTCATCGCCTTCTGCAAAAGCCCAAAGCGCTTCTTTACCTGCTTTGGCTATGCCATCTACGGCTTCCACCAAGTATATCCGCAATAAATCGAGCTGACCTGCACATGCTTCTTCACCGCGTGTATGTACCAGTTTTTCCGTCCTTAGCAAAGCCGATTCAAGTACATAAACGTAACTGGCCATGTCGGCAATGTTCATTAAAATTTCCTGTTCTTTGCTTAGGGTCATCATCAATTTTTGAACCGCAGCACCAGCCACCATTAACGTTGCTTTTTTCAGATTGGAAAGTACCTTTTTCTCTGCTGCAAATAAGGTGTCATCTTCTTCACCAAAATCAGGGATGCTCATCAATTCGGCAGCAACTGCAGTAGCAGGCGTCATCAAATCAAGCTCACCTTTCATGGCGCGTTTCAGCATCATATCAACCGTTAACAGGCGGTTAATTTCGTTGGTACCTTCAAATATCCGGTTAATACGGGCATCGCGATAAGCCCTGTCCATTGGCGCGTCAGCACTAAAGCCCATGCCACCATAAATCTGCACACCTTCATCTACCGTATAATCTAAAGCTTCAGAACCCCAAACCTTTAAAATGGCACACTCTACCGCAAACTGCTCTACAGACTTTAATCTTGCTTTGCCGGATTCCATTCCACCTGCAACCAGTTGATCATAAGTATCATCAATATTCTGTCCAGCACGATAGTTTGCCGAATCAACAGCATAAAGTTTAGCAGCAATTTCTGCAATTTTGAAACGGATGGCACCGTATTTAGAAATCGGACGGCCAAACTGGATCCGTTCGTTCGAATAATTAATCGCTGTATTTAATGTTGCTTTTGAAGCCCCGATAGCAGCTGCAGATAATTTGATCCGGCCAATGTTTAAAATATTTACAGCGATTTTGAAACCATTTTCACGTTCGCTCAACATATTCTCAACAGGCACCGGGCAATCGTTAAAGAAAACCTGACGGGTTGAAGAACCTTTAATCCCCATTTTATGCTCTTCGGGATTCATGGTAATACCACCAAAACCTTTCTCTACAATAAATGCGGTTAAGTTCTTGTCATCATCAATTTTAGCAAAAACGATAAAAACATCTGCAAAACCACCGTTGGTAATCCACATTTTCTGACCAGTAATGATATAGTGTTTACCGTCATCACTTAACTTAGCCTTGGTTTTACCAGAGTTCGCATCGGAACCCGAATTTGGCTCAGTTAAACAATAGGCAGCTTTCCATTCGCCCGAACCCAGCTTAGGGATATATTTTGCTTTTTGTGCCTCGTTACCATAATATAGAATCGGCAAAGTGCCTATGCCTGTATGTGCGGAAAGTGCAACAGCGAAAGAGTGTCCGGCACCAACCACATCAGCAACCAACATGGAGGTATTAAAATTTTTGCCAAAACCGCCATATTCTTCCGGCACCGAAACACCAAGAATACCCAGTTCGCCAGCTTTGGTTAACAGTGTTGGCATCAACTCAGGATCTTCCTGCTTATCAATTTTATCTAAATTGGGATAAACCTCAGCTGCTAAAAAATCGCGACAGGTTTGTGCAATCATCTGCTGCTCTTCATCAAATTCTTCAGGGATAAATACTTCCTGATAAGTGGTATCCTTAATTAAGAATTCGCCACCTTTAATTGTCTTTTTTTCAGTTGTTTCCATTGTTATGAGATTTGAGAGATGAGATCTGAGATTTGAGACCTGCCCAAATTCAAACTCAAATCATTAATGTTATCTTTTTTAAGATTCGTTATGCTGAACTTGTTTCAGCATCAATTTATGATAAAGACCCTGAAACAAATTCAGGGTGACGATCGCATTAACAAGCACTTTAAATATCCCTGTTTAGTTAATTTAGCTTGTCAAGTCTATAAAAGTTCAAAAATTCCTGCGGCACCTTGCCCTGTTCCAACACACATGGTTACCATTCCGTATTTTTTGTTCTGTCTTTTTAGCTCGTTCATGATCTGCACAGTCAGTTTTGCTCCAGTACAACCCAGTGGATGCCCCAATGCAATTGCTCCTCCGTTTACGTTAATTACATCAGGGTTTAAATCCAATGTTCTAATTACCGCCAACGATTGCGAAGCAAAGGCTTCATTCAGTTCGATTAAATCGATATCTTCTTTTTTCAAACCAGCTTGTTTCAATGCTTTGGGAATCGCCTCAATAGGGCCTATTCCCATAATGCGCGGCGGAACACCGGCAATACCGTAACTTACCAATCTGGCAATCGGCTCGGCATTTAATTCTTTCATTTTCTTTTCAGACACCACCAAAACAAAAGCAGCTCCATCTGATGTTTGCGATGAATTACCGGCAGTTACACTTCCTACCGCATCGAATACAGGTTTCAGTTTAGCCAACTTTTCAAGCGTTGTATCTGCACGTGGCCCCTCATCGGTATCAACCACGTAAGAACGGGTTTTCTTTTTCAGGTTGGCATCCAGGTAATTTTCGTTTACTGTGATTGGCAAAATACCATCTTTTAAATGACCATTTTTAATGGCATGAATGGCTTTTTCATGAGATTTTAATGAAAAAGCATCCTGATCTTCACGGCTCACATTATATTCTTTGGCAACTGCTTCGGCAGTTAAGCCCATACCCCAATACCAATCTGGATTATTTTTTGCCACTTCTGCATTCGGAACCAGTTTCCATCCGCCAAAAGGCATTCCACTCATTACCTCTACCCCGCCAGCAATGATACAATCGGCCATGCCTGCTTTAATTTTGGCAACTGCAGTAGCAATGGTATCTAGACCAGATGCACAATACCGATTTACGGTAACACCTGGTACTTTATCGGTATCAAGACCCATTAGCGAAATCATACGGCCAATGTTTAGGCCTTGCTCTGCCTCTGGCGTAGCATTACCAACTATTACATCATCAATCTGTTCGTTATCCAAATTCGGAACTGACGCCACTAAAGCCCTGATTACTTCTGCGGCTAAATCATCAGCTCTTGTAAAACGGAATACGCCACGGGGTGCTTTACCCACTGCTGTACGATATCCGGCTATAATATATGCTTCCATTGTTTAAGTATTTTTATGGCAATAGCCAATATTATCTTTTTTTAATTTTTTACGTCCGTCATGCTGAACTTGTTTCAGCATCTATCCTGTAAAGACCCTGAAATAAATTCAGGGTGACGACCTGCACAAATCCTACTAATTCCTCAACGGTTTTCCTTTAGTAATGATACTCTGAATCCGTTCTAACGATTTCCGCTCACCCGCAAGTGATAAAAAGGCTTCTCTTTCCAGATCCAGCAAATATTGCTCACTTACTTCTGTTGGCACAGATAAATCACCACCACACATGACATACCCTAACTTCTCAGAGATTTTTTTATCGTGCTCTGAAATGAAATGCCCGGCATACATGCTATTTGCACCGGCATACACAATCCCCAAACCTTGCTTTCCTAATACTTTAATATCATTCCGTTGTACGGGTTTCGTATAACCAGCATCGGCAAGTTCAATCGCTTTAGCTTTTGCATCGGCCAATAAACGGTTGCGGTTCATCGAGATCGAGAATTTATCTTTTTGGAGATAACCCAATTCATAAGCTTCGTAACCTGAAGTGGAAACCTTGGCCATACCAATGGTTAGGAAACGATCTTTTAATGCATTCTGCACAATCTGATCGTCTTTAAATTCATCAGAAGCACGCAAAGCAAACTCTTTGGTACCACCACCACCAGGAATTACCCCTACACCAAATTCTACTAGGCCCATATAGGTTTCGGCAGAAAGCTGGACATGATCGGCATGTAAACTGAACTCGCAACCTCCACCTAAGGTTAAGTTATGTGGGGCTACCACAACCGGAATAGAGGAATAACGGATGCGCATTGATGTATTCTGGAACATTCTGATTGCCATGTTCAACTCATCCCATTCCTGCTCTACCGCCATCATAAAAATCATCCCTACATTAGCACCAGCAGAAAAATTTGCACCGTCATTACCAATTACCAAACCACGGTAATCTTTCTCGGCCATATCAATGGCTTTATTGATTCCTGAAATTACATCACCGCCAATGGTATTCATTTTGGTATGGAATTCTACATTCAGAATGCCATCACCCAGATCGATAATGGAGACCCCGGAATTTTTCCAAAGCGTTTTATTTTCGCGAAGGTTATCCAGAATGATAAACTCATCTGTTCCAGGTAAAGCTTTATAACTTTTAGAAGGGATATCGTAATATTTTTTAATACCGTTCTCTACTTTATAGAATGAAGTATTTCCGGCATCCAGCATTTCTTGAACCCAAGCTGCGGCTTTATTACCATATTGCTCCATTCCTTCGATACTTTCCTTTACGCCAACGGCATCCCACAATTCGAAGGGGCCGAGTTCCCAGCCAAAACCTGCCCTCATGGCGTCGTCAATACGATACAATTCATCAGAAATTTCAGGGATCCGATCTGATACATATTCAAATAAACCAAAAGAGGAATGGCGGAACAGTTCGCCTGCCTTATCTTTTCCCTTGGCAAAAATCTTCATACGCTCACGAAGGTTCTCTACTGGCTTGGTCATTTCTAAAGTCGCCGATTTTACTTTTTGCTGAGGTTTATATTCAAGGGTTTTTAAATCTAAAGCCAGGATTTCGGTTTTACCGTCAGCAGATTTGGTTTTTTTATAGAAACCTTGTTTCGTTTTATCACCAAGCCATTTGTTCTCTTCCATTTTTTGCACGTATGCAGGAAGTTTAAACAAATCGTGTGCTTTATCATCAGGGCAGTTATCATAAAGCCCTTTAGCCACCTTGATCATGGTATCCAACCCTACAACATCCGAAGTGCGGAAAGTAGCCGATTTTGGCCTACCCAATGCTGGTCCTGTAAATTTATCAACTTCCTCTACTGTTAAATCCAATTTTTCGACCAAATGCAAAAGTGCCATAATCGAATAAACACCTACCCTGTTGGCGATAAAAGCTGGAGTATCTTTACATAAAACGGTTGTTTTCCCTAAAAACTTATCACCATAATGCATCAGAAAATCAACGATTTCAGGCTTTGTATATGGTGTAGGAATAACTTCCAATAATTTTAAATAACGCGGTGGATTGAAAAAATGTGTTCCACAGAAATGCGATTTGAAATCTTCGCTTCTTCCCTCAGCCATTAAATGAATAGGAATACCAGAAGTATTTGATGTAATTAAAGTACCTGGTTTACGGAATTGCTCTACCTGTTCGAAAACTTTTTTCTTGATATCAAGATTTTCAACAACCACTTCAATTACCCAATCGTAACCGGCAATTTTCGCCATATCATCATCGAAGTTTCCGGTTTTGATCTTATTTAATGCTTTTTTCGTATAAACGGGAGATGGATTTGTTTTCACAGCCGTTTGCAAAGCAGTATTCACAATCCGGTTTTTTACATGGGGGTTATCCAATGCTAACCCTTTTGCTTGCTCCTCGGGGCTGAGTTCTTTTGGCGCGATATCCAACAACAATACCTCAACACCAATATTGGCAAAGTGGCATGCAATACGCGACCCCATAATACCCGACCCTAAAACTGCAACTTTATTAATGCTTCGTTTCATTATCTATTTGCTTTTCATTTGTCTGATAGAAATGTTTTATGATTTACCTACCAAACAGGTTTGATTATTATATTTATTAATCTACAGTATAGGCTACTGTAATATCATTTAGTTTGATTAGCAGGTTAATAAAAGTCTCTTTTTCCTTTTTCGAGAAATGCTCATCGAGATATTCATTGAATTTCCGAACAACTCCCTTGGCCAACTGTTTTTTCTCTTTACCAAAGTCAGTTAGAAAAACCTTTACCGAACGCTTATCGCCTACTGATGTTTCGCGGAAAATAAGGTTAGCCTCTTCCATGTTATTTAACATTCGCGATAAACTGGTTGCTTTAACTCCAAGCAAGCCCGCTAAATTTGAAACCGCAGTCCCCTCAACATCATCTATATTAATAAGCATGTAACCAATAGCCTGGGTAATCCCGAAACTGGATGCCATCTGATTATACTTATTAAACATATTTTGCCAGGCAAACTTTACATGGTAATCTATGGTTTGTTGTTGTTTCATTTTCACTAATTTATTATGCTTGCATAACAAAGCTAATGAATGTATTTTGTTAATGCAATAGAAAAATTTAAAATATTTGTTAAATTTTTCTTATCATAGTCATACACAAAATGAAAACACGTAATATGTATAAAGTGAAACAAATACTCTTGTTTAGTTTCTTTATTTTATGGGCTACCATTTGCCAAAGTCAGGTTTCTTATTTCGGAGAATCTCTCTTAAACAGTCAAAAACTAGAGATTTTCAAAAAAACAACTACCTTATTTACTTTTCAGTATTCAGATTATGCTGAGCTGAAAAAATTTGATCTGGCCATTAAAAAAAACTGGACAATTACACCCTATAAGATCATTAAGCCCGAAGAGCTTGCCCGTTATGATACGCTTGCCAACTATTCTGTTTTTTATTTCGACACTTATACCGAGAAAACCGATAGCACAACCAACGTAAATATTATTTATGCATTAAAATTATTAACCCCATCAAAAAAGCCCAAGGTAAAAGAAGAAAGCATATTGGCAACAGTTGCGATTTTTGCTGATGCAACCACCAATCTGCTGATTGAAAGACAGGATCAACAATACGGCACCAAAAGAAGTATAAAAAATAATATTTTATCCTATTTATATAACAAATCTAGTTTCTTTAACTGGTCGCCAGGCTTTTTAACGGGTTATCTGAAACAGATTAATGATGGATTACTCACCAATCAAAACTGTAACATAGATTATCAATTTTACAATAAGATACGCTTACCAGAACTGGCAAAGGAAACGCTTTACATACCCGAATACATTAAGCAAGTTTTTTCTTCAAGATTAGCACTTTTACCTCCATCAGGAATTATTGCCGAACCTTACAATTACAAACTTAAATTCGTATCGTACGAAGCGCTGGATAGTTTAATACTGAATAAAACTGCCCCTGTTAAATACGTAGTTTACACGCAACGGTCTAACGACAAAATAATAAGCGTGTATGACAGCAAGGATGATAAAATTATTTATCAACGCTTCTACCCCCAATCGCCGAATTTTGAAATGAACGATTTAAGTGAGATTAAAAAAGTGATTGTTTCGCTTAAATAAGTTGAGTTCAAATAATATCTATTGTGCTGTCATTCTCAACGCAGTGAAGAATCACTGACGGAAGAGCTACTAGTTTTACAATCACATAAGGTCATTTCACAAAGTCTGACAACAAAGATCCTTCACTATGCTACCATAGACAGAATCTATTAATACATCGCCCGTCATTCTCGCGAATGCGGGAACCACGAAGTGCTCAGCGTAGCAATCTTAAAGCGCTTGCATTAAGATTCCCAATCAAGTTGGGAATGACGATCTCGCGCAGCCTACCATTTGCCAAAAAGATCTGTCTGTAATATTGGTTTTAAACAATTAATTAACCTTCAAGGATGACAAATTCGTTTTTATGAATACTAAGCAAAATCAGCCTGTCGTTATAAATTAAAACCTCCTAAACAAAAAAAGTCCCGATTTTCATCGGGACTTTTTACTAATATAATTAAAACAGACTAGTAAAGTGTAAACTCTACACGACGGTTTTGTTGACGACCTGCTGCTGTTTTATTAGAGGCAATTGGCTGACCCATACCGTAACCTGTAGCTTCGATACGTGATGCGTTGGCACCTTGAGAAACCAAATACGCTTTAACAGATTCTGCTCTTTCTTTTGATAAACGTAAGTTTAATTCTTTTGAACCTGTATTATCTGTGTGACCAGCTAATTTTAAGCTAAAGTTTTTCTGAATCAATAATGCTGCAACTCTATTTAATGAAGCATAAGATTTAGAACGGATGGTAGCTTTACCTAAATCGAACTCTAAGTTTTTAATCGCTTCATTAACTACTTTACGATCTTCTTCTGTTACGATTACTTTTTCTACAACTTTTTCAGGCGTTTTTAACGGACATCCTGCACCATCAACAACAGTACCTGCTGGTGTATCAGGACATTTATCCAATTTATCAGCAACACCATCACCATCTGTATCTTTCAACACATCGTTAAGTTCTGAACGTAATTTTGCATTATCAGCTTTTTGAGCATTTAATTCAGATCTCAAACCTTCGGCAGTTTGTTTTGCTTTTAGGGCTTCATCATAAGTTAATGCTACCGGATTGTGGAAAGCCAATTGTTTTCCGCTACCTAAAGCAAACTCTAAACCAGCATAAGCATAGTTGTATTTATCATTTCCATTTTTGTAATAACCATCTAAGTTATCACCGTCAACAAAGTTGATGGTCCAACCCAAATCGAAGTTAACCGCATCGGAAATTTTAAATTTAGCACCTAAACCTACAGGGATAATTAGTTCGTGGATGTTATCGCCATTGCCAAATGTTGAAGTTCCTGCTGCTGTAGTGATAGTTGGTTTATAAGCTGCAATACCCGCTCCTGCAGAAGCATAAAGCTGCAAAGCATTTTCTTTTTTAAACATATCGATATTGAACATGTTTACCACAGCATTTAAAGTTCCTGAATAAGATAAATCTGTATCAAAAGATTTTACAGGAGAGTTGTTTACCAAACCGCTTTCATACGGCTCGCTATTATCGCCTTTTAATTTACCACGAACTCCATCTAAACGAAGAGAGAAGTAAGGTGTAAATTGTTTTTTAATGTAAAGGCCATAACCTAAACTTGATTTGTTATTACTGAAATCATTTTTTCCGCCCAGTGGTGAAAGTGGAGTTATTACACCAGCGTTTACACCAATAGACCATGTTCTTAATGTTGTAGTTGAGGCTGCCGGACTTTCCTGAGCTGAAGCAACTGACCCGATTAATAAACCAGCTAGTGCAACTGGTAGGGCTTTAGATAATTGTAGTTTCATAATTTTCTGTTTAACGTTGAATAGCGTTTCACAACCTTTACAATAGCCATACCAAAAATAAAGTCAGGCAAAAATACTTATCCACTTTTCAACACTAGTTACTGGTGATGCAAGCTTTTAAACTAAACAAACCGTTTTAGCGTATTAACCGCAATGCATCAATCTGCCGGTATTTATTAATTTGCTATAATAAATCACTACTTCAAACCTCAATATCCCTCCGGATGCAATTATGGAAACTTATATTAGCTGTTTTATCAATTTATTAAGGTTCTTTGTACAATGCATTAAACTTTGATCCACCTAACCTGTAGCCAATTTGATACAATGAACAATCAGATAGATGAATAAATGATTACCAGCCGATGGCTTTATCATCTCCTCTCGGATCGGCACCTCCCTGATAATTACCCCATTTTGTTCTTAAAATGGCATCAACCCTACCTATTGGGCCTCTTTGTAGGATTTTATAACCTTTTGCCTTTAATTTTGCGGCTGATAAGCTATCAATGGCATCTTTTTCTAAATAAACCTCATCCGGCAACCATTGGTGATGAAACTTTTTAGCCGCAACGGCCGACTGCATAGACATATCAAAATCGATCACATTGATGATGGTTTGGAATACAGAAGTAATGATGGTTGAGCCGCCTGGTGTGCCTACCACCATAAATAATTTCCCATCTTTCTCTACAATGCTTGGTGTCATAGAGCTTAACATTCTTTTATTCGGTGCGATGGCATTAGCTTCTCCACCAACCAAACCATACATATTTGGTGCACCGGGCTTAACCGAAAAATCGTCCATTTCGTTGTTAAGTAAAAAACCTGCTCCTTTTACAGCCACTAACGATCCGTAAGAACCATTTAACGTAGTGGTAATGGAAACAGCATTTCCATCTCGGTCTACAATAGAGAAATGTGTAGTCTCTTCATGTTCGGCCCCTTTTATATCGCCAGCCAAAATAGCACTACTTGGGGTTGCAGCATCCCAGCTAAAGTTTGCCATCCGGTTTTTACTATAGGCTGCATCCAATAATTGTTGTTGTGGAACGGCATAAAAATCAGGATCGCCTAAGTGCGTTGCACGATCAGCATATACTCTTCTTTCAGCTTCTACCATCACCTGCACGGTTGAATCAGCATTATGCCCCCATTTTTTTAATGGATAAGGTTCTACTGACTGAAGCAATTGAATCAGGGCAATACCTCCGCTGGAAGTTGGCGGCATGGTAATAACTTTATAGCCCCTGTAATTACCCGTTATGGGTTTACGCCAAATGGCATGATAATTTTTTAAATCTTCTTTTGTAATCAGTCCTTTTCCACGTTGCATTTCGGCTACAAGCGAATCAGCCACAGCGCCTTCGTAAAAACCTGTCCTACCTTTCTCCTGGATCAGTTTTAAGGTATTGGCCAATTCTTTTTGAACCAGCACATCATTTTCCTGCCAGGTACTTTCTAAATTTACGAAAGCCGTCCCGTTCGGATTAAACTCCATAAATTTTCTATGTAAACCATTCAATTCACCAGCTTGCCTTTTGGTAATTTTAAAACCAAATTGGGCCAGGTCTATTGCGGGCTGCAATACCTGCGCCCAGGAAAGCTTTCCATATTTTTTATGCGCCTCTACCATACCATCTACTGAGCCGGGCACGCCCGCAGCTAAATGACCATAAAGGCTTTTATCTACAATTGGATTTCCGGCCGAATCGAGATACATATCTCTGCTTGCCGCTGCAGCTGCTTTTTCTCTAAAATCTAATGCATTTATTTCGCCGTTTGCACCGCGGTAAACCATAAAACCGCCACCACCAATATTGCCTGCATTAGGGTAAACCACAGCCAGTGCAAACTGAACAGCAACAGCCGCATCAACTGCATTTCCTCCCTTTTTTAAAATAGCTATACCTACCTGCGATGCTTCCGGATGGGCCGAAACCACCATGCCGTTTTTATACTCGCCACTGCTGTTTTTACCCAATTGCCCGGTTACACAACCTGCCAATGATAAGACAACACTTAGGTATACTAACGATTTTTTAAAGTTATTGAGGGGCTTTATAGTTTTCTGCATCCCGATAGATTTTTTCGATTATTTCATTGTTTTTTTCGGTGATCACTTTTCTTTTCAAACTCAGTTTCGGGGTAAGTTCGCCGCCATCTATGCTCCATTCTTTAGGCAAAAGTGCAAATCTTTTCACCTGCTCCCATTTTCCAAAACCCACATTTGCAGCTTCGATAACCTCGTTATATTTAGTGAGCACCTGCTCATTCTTAATCATTTCTTCGTTTGAGTTAAAAGTAATGCCTTTTCTGCCTGCCCAGGTTTTTAAGGTTTCGAAATTTGGAACAATCAGTGCAGAAGGGAATTTTCTATTTTCGCCCAAAACCATAATCTGTTCAATAAAAATCGATTCTTTATATTTATTCTCCAGCATTTGCGGGGCAACATATTTACCGCCTGCTGTTTTAAACATCTCTTTTTTACGGTCAGTGATTTTTAAAAAGCGGCCGTCAACCAATTCACCAATATCGCCTGTATGGAACCATCCTTCCTGATCTACCGCTTCCTGGGTTAAGTCAGGCCGGTTGTAATAACCTTTCATTACCTGGTGCCCTCGGGTTAATACTTCACCATCTGGCGCTATTTTAACTTCAACACCTTTAATTACCTCACCAACGGTACCGAACATGGTTCCACCGAAATGATTAACCGTAATTACTGGCGAGGTTTCCGTTAGTCCATACCCCTCGAAAACAGGCATACCAGCTGCCCAGAAAATTCTGGCCAATCGCGGATTTAACGCTGCTCCGCCAGATACGATCACCACAATTTCACCGCCTAAAGCTTCCTGCCATTTCTTGAAAACCAGCTTACGGGCAATCCCCAGTTTGAAGTTATACCACGCACCTGCATCAATGGTATATTTTTCGGCCAGAGCTACCGACCAGAAGAAAATTCCTTTTTTAACCCCTGTTAGTGCTTTCCCTTTCTCCATGATCTTATCGTAAACTTTTTCAAGAAGCCTTGGAACAGTAGAAAATACATTGGGTTTTACATGCTGAATATCGGCAACAATAGTTTCCATACTTTCTGCATAATAAATTCCGGTGTGATTAAACAGATATAAATAAATGATCATCCGCTCGAAAATGTGCGATAAAGGCAGAAAACTTAAACCTTTTTTAACACCTTCGGGTATAACTACAGCTGAATTTACAAAATTTGCAACTAAGTTATTATGCGTTAACATTACCCCTTTAGGCGTTCCTGTTGTGCCAGAGGTATAAATCAAAGTCAAAATATCTTCAGGTCCTACTTTTGCTCGATATTCTTCCAGATTAATATCGGTGCTTGCTTTACCCAGTTCAATTAAAGTATTCCAGTTTTCGGCTGCTGTAATTTCATTAAAGCTATAAATCTTAATATCCGCGTTTACAGCATCTGCACAAGGTTTAATTTTTTTATACAATTCTTCATCGGCTACAAAAATCATGGTGATTTCTGCATCTTTTAAGATAAATTGAATGTCGTGCTCTGCTAAAGTTGGATATAAGGGAATCTGATAAGCCCCGATCTGGTTGGCAGCAAAATCGGCAATATTCCATTCAGGTCGGTTATGTGACATTACAGCAACCCTGCCACCTTTGCCAACACCTTGTTTAATCAATCCACGGCTTAGGTTATCTACAGCATTACAAAAATCTACTGTACTATAATTTATCCATTTTCCGTTAATTTTCCCGCTGATGAATTCCTGCTTAGGATTTTCGAGGCTGTATTTCAAAAGATCAAAAACCCGTTTAATTTCTGCCGCCATATGAATTGTATATTATTTGGTTAAGTTAAAAAATCAAACATAAAGATTGCCACCTATTATGCTTTTTTAATGAAAATAGCACCTCAAAGTATGTAAAACGCGGTATTTAATTTTCGTTAAAAATATTTTAATAAACTTAGCGATTACAAAATTACTATGCAAGCATTGTTTTTTATCTTGTGAGAATTTTTACCAAAAAAACATAAACGGCATTAAAGTTGTTAGGCAGATAACAATTAGAAAAACATTATAAATATTTAAATTATGAAAAAATTATTTACCATTCTATGTTGTACAGCAATATTCGCTCTTGCAACAACATCTTTAAAAGCACAAAGTTATAAAAATGCACTTGGTGGCCGTTTTGGTAGCTACAATGGTGTTTCGTTTAAAACAGGCCTTAACAAAAATGCCATGTTAGAGTTAATTGGAAACTTTAGAAGTAACAGAGGTGTTAGCTATGTACAATTAACTGGCCTTTATGAGGTTTACAACCCAATTGGTGGCGCCCCTGGATTAAACTGGTATTATGGAGGTGGTGCTAGTATAGGTTCTGTAAAAGTTAAAGGATTTGATGGTGATGTTTATTTGGGTGCAAATGGTGTTCTTGGTTTAGATTACAAATTTAAAGGTGCTCCAATCAATTTATCTTTAGATTGGATTCCAACTTTAAGAATTACTCCAGATACAGATTTCTATGGTGGAGATATTGGTTTAGGTGTTAGATTTACTTTCTAGTAGAGCGTTTAGTGCCAAACGCATAGCGTAAGGCGTTGATACAGCAAAGCAATTAACATAAAAATCCCGTGAGAAATTAATCTTACGGGATTTTTTGTGCCTTGACTATAGACTCAAAACTGAGGACTTAAGACTACGGGCTAAATACCGGTCCATTTTTTTAATACTGCTTTTTGCGCCGGTGTTGCATTTTCGTTAACAGTTGCATTTAAGCGTACATTTGGATTCTCTTTCAGGGTTAAAGAGATTTCTTTTTCTAATCCATCACGTCTTACTTTAAGTTTCAACACATCGCCAATGTTCTTTTTACCCACCAATGGGATAACATCTAATGAGATCATTGGGCTTTTTAACCTTACCGTTGATAATGCTTCGCTTAATGAGGTATCATCTAAACTAAGTACGAGGTCATTCACGTTTAACCCACTCACCCAGGCTGCAGAATTTCGTGTAGTAGAGGTAATCATCAAACCTTCATTGGTTAATTGTCCCGAAGCACCTGTAACCGGTTTACCAGGAGTTGCATTTTCGGAAGAAACATTTACGCCGGCATAACCGAAGTATTTTGCATATTCTACATCATCTACCCCGTTAACATATTTTGTCCAGAAATTGGTAAAACTGATTCCGGATATTTTCTCCACCATGGCTTTAAACTCGGCATCGGTATAACCGCGCTTTAAAGTTTTGCATTGCAGGTACATGGCTTTCATTACATCATCGAGGCTTTTGGCACCTTTGGTCGCATTAATAATCTCGAGATCCATTAAAATGCCAATTACTTCGCCCTTATTGTAATAAGAGATTGAATTGTTCTTTGAGTTCTCATTAGGGCGGTAGCCAATAATCCATGCGTCGTAACTAGAAGAAGCTGCCGACTGGTATTTGGCACCCGGGGTATTTAAAACTGTGCCTACACCACCTATTAAATCTTTCAAAAATTCGTTCACGTCAGTAAACCCGGCACGGTGCAAATATTTGTTCTCGTAATAAGACGTAAAACCTTCGGCAACCCAAAGGTTGGTGGTGTAATTTTCGTTATCGTAATCAAATGGGCCTAAAGCAATAGGGCGCAAACGTTTCACATTCCACAGGTGATGATACTCATGTGCAACCAAACTTAAAAAACCTTTATAACCTTCCTCTGTATTGTAAGCATTTCTTGTAGCGCCTAAAGTAGTAGAATTCAAGTGTTCCAAACCGCCGCCGCCTTTTAAGAAATTATGAACAATAAAGAGGTAATATTTGTTAGGGTTTTCGCCATAAACTGCAGTTTCCTTTTCTACAATTTTGGCCATATCTACTTTTAGCTTTTCTTTATCGTAATTGCCGCCGCCATACATGGCTACTTCGTGACGAACGCCTGCTGCAGTAAATTCGAAAATATCCTGGTTGCCCACCTCAATAGGGCTATCGTAAAGAATATCAAAATCGGTAGCTTTATACGTAAACTGCTTACCGGCAATAGGAGTTAAACCTGTAGAAACCTTACTCCAAGTATTAAATGGAATAATTTTTACCGTACTTGACGATTTAATCATGCCATCAGGGTGCATAAAAATTCCTGTAGGAGATAAGAAAGCATGAGATTCGTCGATAAATGGTGTACGTACTGAAATTTCAAATGCATAAACACGGTAATTGATCTGGATATCAGCCGCTTTGGCTGAAAAAATTCTCCAGGTATTTTTCCTTACTTTTTCAACTTTTACGGCCTTACCCGCTGCTGTAGCCTTAAATTCTTCTACACTTTTTTCAAACTCGCGGACCAAATAAGAACCTGGTGTCCAAACAGGCATTTTTACATCTACATAATCTTTTACCAAGCCAGAAATATTCATCTGAACTTCAGCATAATGTGCCTGCGGCTCTTTAAAAGAAACCTCAAAGCCTATTTTTACCTGCGCCTTCGCTGCCATAATACACGTTAGTAGTAAAACTAAACTTAAAATTGATTTTTTATTAAACATATTTACAGTGTTTTGCTGCAAATTTAGATTTATTGATTAAGTTTTAATATAAAATAGCTAAATGTGGTGTAAAATAGTTGTTTCTGTTTATTTCGCGTTAAGCGATTAGCGTTTTGCAACTGGCGAAAAGTGGGTGATGCAAATAGTTGTTCTGCCGTATCGGCTCATAGTTGATGGTTCATAGTCTTTTGGTCAACGCCAACCTTAAAGCCAACCATTGTTTCAATTTTTATGATGACCAACTCCAAACTGAAACTGCCAACTCCGAACTGAAAGCTGTAACATCCTTAATACAACAAATTTAGGACTAAACTATTTGAATATTTTTATGCTCTAATTCAAGCGTTAATTTTATTTTAATGTTAGAATACGCATAAACACAAATCACAAACATGAAGAAAAGATATATTATCTATGCTGTTTTAGCTATAGGCCTGGCCTACCTGGTGTATTACAGAATTAACGCAAATAAAAAAATCGAAGGAAAAGGTGGCGCGTCTGCAGGGGCTGGAAAAGGTAAAGACGGTGGTAAGGGTAGTTCTTCTGCTCCATTGGTAGTTGATGGAATTATAGTAAAGCCAGTATCTTTTGATAACGACCTGGAGATAACCGGCGCCATTGATGCAAACGAATCTGTTGTATTAAAAAGTGAAGTATCAGGATTGGTTACCGGAATTTATTTCCAGGAAGGCACCACGGTGTCAAAAGGAAGTGTGCTGGTCAAAGTAAATGATAGAGATATACAGGCGCAATTACAGGATGCACTTACTAAACAAAAACTTTCTGGCACAAATGAGAACCGGGCAAAACAATTGTTGGCAAAAGGGGCAATCAGTCAGGAAGAATATGATACCGCCCTTGCAGATCTAAAATCGTTGCAGGCACAGGCGCAATTGGTTAGGGCGCAGTTGGCGAAAACCACTATCCGCGCACCTTTTACTGGCCGTGTAGGTTTACGCAGCATTTCTACCGGGACTTATTTAACGCCTTCCATGGTAATTGCCAACCTGGTGAACACCAATCCGGTTAAAGTTACATTCTCCGTTCCGGAGAAATATGCAGGACAGATTAAAGTGAATTCAGAAATCATGTTTACTACCGATGGCTCTTCAAAACAGAATAAAGGGAAAGTTTATGCGATAGAGCCCGGGATTAATGCCGCCACCAGAACCTTACAAATTAGGGCTTTGGCACCAAATGCAGACAATGCTTTATTGCCAGGCTCTTTCGCCAAAATTAAACTGGCATTAAATACCCTTCAAAATGCTATCCTAATTCCTAATGAGGCCGTTATCCCTGTTTTAAAAGGTAAAATTGTTTACATTCAAAAAGATGGCAAAGCAAAGGAAGTTAAAGTGGAAGCGGGTACACGTACCGATGAAAACATTGTGATTACATCAGGATTAAAAGCTGGCGACACGGTACTAACTACCGGATCCATGGCTTTAAAGAAAGATGCACCGGTTAAAGTTCATTTGGTTAAAGAATAATTATGAGTATCTCAACCACGAGTATAAAAAGGCCTGTTCTGGCCATTGTGATGAACTTATTGATTGTCCTTTTTGGGATAATCGGCTACACTTTTTTAGGTGTTCGCGAGTACCCATCAATTGATCCAACGGTAGTTTCAGTAAGAACCTCTTACCCTGGGGCCAACGCAGATATTATTGAATCACAAATTACCGAACCTTTAGAAAAATCAATCAATTCTATTGATGGGATCAGAAATATTTCTTCATCGAGTAACCAGGGCGCAAGTAATATTACCATTGAGTTTAACCTTGATAAAAATATAGAAGAGGCTGCAAATGATGTACGTGATAAAGTATCGCAGGCAGCCAGAACTTTGCCTAAAGATATTGACGGTTTACCGGTAGTAAGTAAAGCCGACGCCAACTCCGATCCGATTTTATCAATGACGATACAGAGTGATAAACGCAATACCCTTGAATTAAGTGATTTTGCTGAAAACGTGATTGCCGACCGCATCCAAACCATTCCGGGGGTAAGTAGTGTGCAAATACAGGGGCAAAGAAAATATGCCATGCGCATCTGGATGGATCCGAATAAGTTAAGTGCTTATGGCTTAACCTCGCAGGATATTGTAACAGCCTTGGATAATGAAAACGTAGAACTCCCATCTGGAAAAATTACCGGAGCCACCACCGAACTAACAGTTAAAACCCTAGGAAAACTCACCAATGAAAGTGAGTTTAACAACTTGATCTTAAAAGCGGATAGCAACCAGGTAGTAAAACTCAAAGATGTAGGTTTTGCCGTTTTAGGGCCAGAAAACGAAGAAACTATTCTGCGCGAATCGGGCAAACCGATGGTGGCTATTGCCATTATCCCCCAGCCGGGAGCCAATTACCTCGATATCAGTAAAGAATTTTACAAAAGGTTTGATAAGTTAAAAGCCGATATCCCGCAAGACATTAAACTGAAAGTGGCATTGGATAATACCCTTTTCATTAAACGTTCGGTAACCGAAGTGGCCGAAACTATTGGCCTATCGCTGGTACTGGTAATTTTAATCATATACCTCTTTTTTAGAGATTGGGCCATCGCCTTCAGGCCATTGATCGATATCCCTGTATCTTTGATTTTCACATTTTTTATCATGTATGCCTTTGGCTTCTCCATAAATGTATTGAGTTTATTGGCCATTGTACTGGCTACGGGTTTGGTGGTAGATGATGGTATTGTGGTTACCGAGAATATCTTTAAAAAGGTTGAGGAAGGCATGTCGCCATTTGAGGCCGCCATTAAAGGATCCAATGAAATCTTTTTCGCTGTTATTTCGATTTCCATTACCCTTGCGGCCGTATTCTTACCCGTAATTTTCTTACAGGGTTTTGTTGGACGCTTGTTTAGAGAGTTCGGTGTAGTAATTGGTGCTGCAGTATTGGTATCAGCCTTTGTATCACTTACCCTAACACCCATGTTAAATGCCTACCTGATGAAAAAGGGTGGACACAAGCCATCCAGATTTTACAACTGGACAGAACCTTATTTTGTGAAATTAAATGATTCCTACGGATCAAACCTGAATAAATTTTTAGCCAAAAGATGGCTTTCGGTACCGATTATATTGGTTTGTATGGGGCTTATTTTCCTCTTCTGGAAAATATTACCGAAAGAGACTGCCCCGTATGATGATAGAAGTGCCATCAACATCAATGTATCTACACCAGAAGGGGCCTCATATGCCTATACGGATAAGTTTATCATGAAGCTAAATCAGTTGGTAATTGATTCTGTTCCAGAAAAAAATGTAAACATTACCATCACTTCTCCAAGTTTTGGTGGCTCTGGTGCGGTAAACTCTGGTTTTGTACGGATGGGTTTGACCGATCCGGAAACGCGTGAGCGTTCGCAAAAGGATATTGCAGATATGCTTACCCGGATAACTAAAAAATATACCGAAGGTAAAACCATTGTGAACCAGCAACCTACCATTTCTGTTGGGCGCCGTGGTGGCTTACCTATCAGTTATATCATTCAGGCACAGAATTTTGAAAAGTTACGCGAGAAAATCCCATTGTTCATGGATGCAGTGGCCAAAGACCCTACATTTACGGTTTCGGATGTGAACCTGAAATTTAACAAACCTGAAATTAACCTAACCATCGACCGGGATAAAGCCAAAAATCTGGGCGTTTCTATTTCAGCTATTGCCCAAACCCTGAATTTGGGATTGAGCGGACAAAGGTTCTCGTACTTTTTTATGAACGGGAAACAGTATCAGGTAATTGGGCAGTTTGATCGGGGCGATAGGAAAGATCCATTAGATTTGAGCTCGGTCTACGTACGTAATGATAAAGGCGAACTGGTACAGCTCGACAACGTAGTTACTGCTAAAGAAGAAAGTAGTCCACCACAACTGTATAGAAACAACCGTTTCATTGCCGCTACCGTTTCGGCAGGTTTAGCACCAGGGAAAAGTATTGGCGAAGGTATAGATGCAATGGATGCCATTTCAAAAAAAGTATTGGACGAGACTTTCTCTACCGATTTAAGTGGAGAATCGCGGGATTTTAAGGAAAGTTCTTCCAACACCTTTTTTGCGTTCGGTTTGGCCCTCCTCCTCGTTTATTTAATTCTATCAGCACAGTTTGAAAGTTTTAAAGATCCGATTATCATTATTTTGACAGTACCAATGGCTGTTGCCGGTGCATTTTTATCACTTTGGTTATGTGGCCAAAGCTGGAATATCTTTAGCCAGATTGGTACCATTATGTTGATTGGATTGGTAACTAAAAATGGAATCTTAATTGTAGAATTTGCCAACCAGCTTAAAGAAAAAGGCATTCCTATTCCCGAAGCCATTAGGGAAGCTGCGGTTTCGCGTTTGCGCCCAATTTTAATGACCAGTTTGGCCATCGCCATTGGTGCCTTGCCTATTGCGCTCGCATTGGGTGCTGCTGCAAAAAGTAGAATGAGTATGGGAACCGTAATTGTAGGTGGAACATTGTTCTCACTGGTATTAACCTTATTTGTAATTCCAGCCATTTACTCTTATTGGGCAAAACCATATAAACCAAACAAAGAATTAAAAGAAGCCCATCGTTTTGAACAGGAAGCTTTACATACAGAAGAATAAGATGAGCAAGAAATTAAGAATATTCATCCTGCTGATAAGCTTATCACTTTCGAGCTTTGCACAAGAAAAGTTAAGCCTGCAAGAAGCCATTACCATTGCCTTACAGCAGAATTACGACATCAAAATAAGCAAAAACCAGATCGATATTGCAAAAAACAATGCCAATATTGGTAATGCGGGGATGTTGCCCAGTTTAACGGGAAGTTATACCAATGGCGGAAGTATCCAAAATACCCGTCAAACGCCTGCAACTGGCCCAGATCGGGTAATTACGGGGGCAAAAAGTACCAATAACAGCTATGGTGCCGATTTAAACTGGACCATTTTTGATGGTTTTACCATGTTTGCCAATTACGACCGTTTGAAAGAACTGCAAAAGCAGGGTGAATTAAACTCCCGCTTAAGCATTTTAACCACCGTTGCAGATGTAATTACCGCTTATTATGATGTAGTGAGGCAACAACAACTGGTTATTGCTGCCGATAGCGCCATGGATGTTTCGGTTTTACGTACCAATATTGCCAAAACAAAATTACAGCTTGGCCGTGGCTCTAAACTGGATGTATTAACCGCACAGGTTGATTACAATACCGATACTTCAAATTATCTGCAGACTAAAAATGCCTTGCAAGTAGCTAAAATTCGTTTAAACCAATTAATGGTTCGCGATATTGGCACAACGTTTTCTGTAGATAGTCATATTGATGTAGATAAAGGCATCTTATATAGTAAAATGGCCGAAATGGCCGAGCAGCAGAATCCCAATGTACAAAATGCGTTTATTAATCAACGTATTGCTTCCTTAAACTTAAAATCTATCCGTGGGGCTCGCTATCCATCAGTTAGCCTAAACTCAGGTTACAGCAGGGCAAACAGTACCAGTCCAACAGGCTTTAACCAAAAATTTGCCGCCAATGGATTTACCTATGGCGTTACGGCAAGTATCAATTTATTTAATGGTTTTTTACAAAGACAGAATGAGCGAAATGCCAGGATAGATATTGAAAACTCGAACTTAACCTTAAGCAAAACCAAACTTGATGTAAACTCCCAATTGCTTACGGCATATCAAAATTACAGCACTTACCTCGATCTGGTTAAATTAGAACAGCGAAATGTAGATATCGCGAAGGAGAATTTAGATATTACTTTAGCAAAATACCGCTTGGGCAGTATAGCGCCGTTAGAGTTGAGAGAAGCACAGCGTAATGCCATTGATGCGCAAAACCGTTTCATCGAAATGCAGTATCAGGCCAAAATAGCCGAAACGAACTTAAAGGCAATTAGTGGGAATATAGATTTATCTAAGTAGTTTATTTGTTCATAAGTTATTGGTTATTCCTGGCTCCGTCCTTGCGAAAGCCTCGTAGTGGGCGAACTTAACAGCGCATCTTAATCACATCCATAAATTGCTATCATAATTTTTGCAATTAACTAAAAAATTCGTTAAATTTATTACTGTTATCTATCGCCTAATGGAAAACAGTCTGATCAATACACTCAAATCGCGTTTTGCAATATTGCAAAGTCAGCCCTTATCTGGCGGCATAGTAGCCAAAAATTTACGCATCAGCGATAATGGCAGTGGCGAACTGAGCCTTTAAGGAGATTTTACCATTACCCTCAAGGTGCTGGATTTAACCACCAATGGTGCACCCAATTTAAATAGTTTAATGACTTTTACACAGCAGGTAATTTCGAATAAGTTACGGGGTGGTGGGTATAAAAGCGGGGTTATATTTTTTGAGTATAATCACGCAAAAAAATCTTTCAATTTACGAAAGAATCACACTTATTCTATCCGTTATAACTTTAATTTTATGGTTAATGTACAACAGATTAATATGTTAAACCAGTTAAAGGGGAATGATTTTGTATTAGCTGTTGTTGATAGTATTGGTCATCAATTTACTGATCAATATGGTAGACGACACAGTTCCGCAGGGCTTACTAACGGTACTGGTGGGCCAGCTGTGGTAAGCTATGATCACTGGAAAAAAGATAGATACTTAAGTGTTCATGAGTTTTTTCACACTTTGGGTTTGCGTGACATTGAAAATAGTGACAAAAATAATAGACTAATGTACCACTTGGGTGATAATATTGGGCAGGTAATATCTGAGTTAGAAAAAGGGGATATGATGCAATTTATCATGAAAAACATTATTGATATGACAAAAAATTCATATTCCTATTCTAATGCAAACCGTAATACAGTAAATTTATTAAGGACCTTTTTAAATGATAAAACAAATGGCTTCAAGTACAACAAAGCTAAGTTTAGGTAGTTTGTTATTATTTTTAATATTGGCTTGTGTAAACGAATCAAAAAATACCGAAAGCACTGTAGTCAAAAAAAAATCAATTGATGAAACCTGCAAATATTATGCATATGATGCCCAACAAATTGTATCTAATCTTAGTTGCTATAATTGCCATGTTAGAACAGACGAAAGACTTGATAATAATATCCCGACATTCAGTGAATTGTCTGCTATGGATAGCTTAAAACTGATTAATTATGCCTTTAAAAAAAGGCACAAAGGAGACTATAGTAAAAAGGGCGCATTTAAAACATCAAGAATGGATACTCTAAGTGATTGTGAAATAAAAAGTGCCATCAGGTATATCAAGGATTATAATAGAAACATTCCTATGCCTGGCCAATAAACAATATGATTTCAAATACAATAAGGCTAAGTTTAGGTAGCTTATTTGTCTTATTATTTTTCAATTGCAAAAACACAGAGAAGAGGGATAAAAATGTGATCAAAATATCTACGGATACTTGTAGATATTACAGATATGATGCACACCAAATTGTTTCGAATCTTGGCTGTCAAAATTGTCATTTACCTTACGTTGCCGGACAAAAAGATGACCGAGGATGGGCTACATTTAATGATTTAGTCGCAATGGATAGCTTAAAACTGATAAATTATGTATTTACTAAAAAACATAAAGGTTGGTATAGTAAAAATGGAACTTTTAAAGCTGCTAGAATGGATACTTTGACTGATTGTGAAATAAAAAATGTTATTCGCTGTATAAAAGATTCCGGAAGAGATATTGCCATACCCTAGCCAATAAGAATTATCGCTTCTAACAAGTAACTAAATTATTTCAAGTATAAAATGCTATAATTAATTTTTATATTTAGGGCCATGATACTTGTTGCAGATAGTGGCTCATCTAAAACCGATTGGATGGGTTATCATAATGGCGAAACCATTAAATTTAATACCCCCGGAATAAACCCTTATTTCTTAAGTGAACAAGAAATTACCAAGCTGATTTCTAAAAATGAATCCTTATTAGAATATGCCGATGAAGTTAAAGAAATCTACTTTTTTGGAGCAGGTTGTTCTTCTCCAGATAAACATGAAGTAGTTTCAAACGGTTTATCAGCTGTTTTTGGCAATGCTTTTATTTCGGTAGATCACGATCTTTTGGGCTCAGTATATGCTACTTGTGGAAACGCCGAGGGTTTAAACTGTATTTTAGGTACCGGATCTAATATCTGTTATTTTGACGGGAAAAAAATCCATGATGGGCACCATGGCCTGGGTTACGTTCTCGGTGATGAGGGCTCGGGAACTTTCTTCGGAAAAAAAGTGCTGCTAAGCTATCTGTACAATAAAATGCCGGCAACCTTAGCGGCAGAATTTAAAAAATCTTTCCCGGCAGAAAAAGAACAGATTATCACCAACATTTATCAGAAACCTTTCCCCAACATCTATCTGGCAGGCTTTAGCCGTTTTATGGCCAGCCATAAAGACCACCCTTTTATTCAGGAAATATTAAGAACAGGCTTTCAGGAATTTGTGGATACGAATGTTAAAGACTATCCCAAACATAAAAATGTACCTTGCCATTTTGTAGGCTCAATTGCCTATTATTATCAGGATGCACTTATTTCGGTATTGCGTGAAAATGGTATCGAGCCTGGCAAAATTTTACAGAAGCCCATAGATGAATTGTTTAATTTCATTTTACATAAAGAAGGCATTATACAGCAGGCCAGCTAAGTCAAAATATACATTCACATAATAATTTGTTAAAATATCCTTAAGATTGTAAACATATCCGCGCAAACTTTTGTTATACATTTAACAGCATATAATTGCACACACATATGAAGAGAATATTGGTAGTAGATGATGATATTGAGGTTTTAGAAACCATACAATTAATCCTGGAAATTGGTGGGTTTAAAGTTTCGGCACTAAATGATGGTGAGGAAATTTTTAACAGAATCGAAAAATTCAGTCCTGATTTGATCTTACTTGACATTTCTCTCGGACATATAGATGGCCGTGTATTATGCGAACAGCTAAAATCAATTGAAAGCACCTCTAAAATCCCTATTCTGCTTATTTCTGGCTTGTACGATCAAAAAGATTTTACAACCTTAAATTATGGTCAGGATGATTTCTTATCAAAACCATTCCAAATGGATGTGTTGCTTAAAAAGATTACCAAAATCCTATCGCTTGAAGAAGATAAACCAAGTTTTCTTTTAAATTAAATTTAATCCGATATTAATATACTTAGCCAAGAAAACCTCAAATTTTCTTGGCTTCTTTATTTTCATGAAAATAACATTTATCCCTAAAGCAAATAAATCTAATCATAATGATACCAAGTAATGAATGGTTAAAAACCTGGAATGAGAAACGTGCATTATTAACTTGCCCTAACAACCTGAACGATTATTTTGAAGAAACAGCTGTGGCTGGCAAAAAGATAGATCGACTAGAACTGGGAAGTGTTTCTATCCCTACAGGAGAAATTCTGGTTAGAGATCCGTTGGTATATATCCAAAAAGATGCTGAGCCTTATTTAATTAAGGTGCCGACTGGCGAATTCCCGGTAACTGCAGCTGTTGTGGTTCCCGATGGTGAAGATTGCGCGCGATATGCTGCCGTTAAAGTGCAGTTTACAGCTTATGATGCCATTCGTTTTGAAGAAGCATTAATCGGAACCGAAGACCTTGTTGATTTTAATGAAGGTGAATTTTTCGGATTTAATGTGGATGCGGGTTTAGGTTGTGTTCTCGATAAAGAAACACTAAAACATTTCTGTGCCTTCCAGGATAAATTTCACAACGAAAATCCAGGCAAAAACCTATACGATGATCATTTCGCGGTGCTTTTTGCCGCTAACTATACCGAAAATCCAATTTATCAACGTGAAGCAGGTGACTGGATTAACTGGAAAATCCCCGGTACAGATTATCATATTCCATTTTTCCAGAGTGGTTTTGGTGATGGCACCTACCCTGTTTATTATGGTTTTGATGCTGAAGGCAATGTGTGCTCACTAATTATCCAATTTATTGATATTGAATTGGCTTATGGTGAGGAGGAATAACTTTTCAATTCACAATATTGGTCTGTAGAGGCGCAGGCCAAGTAACACAGACACGGAATAGGCGCTATGAAGGGGGGCCTTCCCACTGGCTCAGCACTACTTAATCTAAACCTAAAGGATGGGACGAATGCCCAATCCTTCAATCGGCCGTAGGTACAGCGTGACTAACACCCAATAGAAATACTGGCTTTGCTTTCCAAATTATTATTTAAACTGTGTAATAATAAAAACAAACTAGTGGTCTGTGAGACACAAACCATGGAATCAAGAGCAGGTAACTTCCAATAACAAGAAAATCATTTACAAGTTAGATTGCGAAGCCAATGAAGAATTGGCTTCGCAATGACGATGCATGCGGCTGTCATTTTGGCAAACAAATCCTTTTGGAACAACCCTTGTTATGCTAGATATAGATTAAACAATTATTTACATATGAGCATACAGGAAAAAGGAAATATTTCTATACACACCGAAAATATTTTCCCGATAATTAAGAAATTTTTATACTCTGATAACGAAATTTTTCTTCGTGAGTTGGTGTCTAACGCAGTAGATGCAGTCCAAAAAATTAAAAGACTGGGTTCATTAGGTCAATTTAATGGCGAAGTTGGTGCACCATTGGTACAAGTAGCGGTTGATAAGGATGCCAAAACCATTACCATTAGCGATAATGGCTTGGGAATGACGGCCGAAGAGATTAAAAAGTACATTAATCAGGTTGCATTTTCTGGCGCAAGTGAATTTGTTGAGAAATTTAAAGATGCAAAAGATGCAAACGAAATCATCGGTAAATTTGGTTTAGGTTTCTATTCGGCATTTATGGTTGCTGATTTGGTTGAAATTCAAACTTTATCGTACCAGGACGGTGCCGAACCTGCACGCTGGGTTTGCGATGGAAGTACAGAATTTGAAATTACAGAAGGCACTAAAACTACCCGAGGTACTGATATTATCCTCCATGTAAACAAAGATTCGGAAGAGTTTTTAGAAGAAAGTAAACTGCAGGAAATCTTAAATAAATATGCTAAATTTTTACCGGTTCCAATTAAATTTGGTACTAAAACCGAATCGGTTGAAGATGGTGTAGATGAAGAAGGTAAAGCTAAGTATACCGATGTTGAAGTTGATAACATTATCAACACCACTAACCCGATCTGGACAAAAGCCCCTGCAGATTTGTCAGATGAGGATTACTTAAACTTTTACCGTGAGTTATATCCATTTAGTGAAGAACCATTATTCTGGATCCACTTAAATGTTGATTATCCTTTTAATTTAACAGGTGTATTGTATTTCCCTAAGTTGAAAAACGATTTCGAAATGCAACGCAACAAAATTAAATTATACTCCCGCCAGGTATTTATTACCGACGAGGTTAAAGATATTGTTCCTGAATTTTTGATGTTATTGCATGGTGTAATTGACTCTCCTGATATTCCTTTAAATGTATCCCGTAGTTTCTTGCAGGCTGATAGCAATGTTAAAAAAATCAACAACTACATTACTAAAAAAGTTGCTGATAAATTAAGCGAGCTATTTGCTAAAGACCGTAAAGCCTATGAGGATAAATGGAAAGACATTGGTCTTTTTGTTAAATACGGTATGATCAGCGAAGAGAAATTTTACGATAAAGCGAAAGATTTTGCTTTGGTAGGCAACACTAAAAATGAGCTTTATACACTTCCTGAATACAAAGAAAAGGTAACAGCCTTACAAACAGATAAAAATGGAAATGTAGTGTATTTATATACTAATGATGCTGCAAAACAAGATGCCTTTATCCAATCTGCCAATAAAAAGGATTACGATGTTTTAGTGCTTGATTCTCCTATTGACAATCACTTTATTAATCAATTGGAGCAAAAATTAGAGAAAACATCAATTAAACGTGTTGACTCTAGTGTTGCAGATAAATTAATTGAGAAAGATGAGCAGAACGAGCATGTTTTAAACGAAGATCAGGTAAAAGAAGTGACTGCAATTTTTGAAAAGGCTATTACCAAACCAGGCATGCATGTAGAAATTGTAGCTTTACACCCAGAGGAATTACCGGTTACGATTACGATGGATGAATTTATGCGCCGGATGAAAGATATGGCTGCAATGGGTGGTGGAATGAATTTTTATGGCCAAATGCCAGACAATTATAAAGTTGCCATTAACGGAAACCATAAATTGGTAAGCAAAATTCTAAATGCTGAAGGAGAAGAGCAGCAAAATCTTGCTAAACAAGCAGTGGATTTAGCACTTTTAGCACAAGGTATGTTAACCGGAGCAGAGTTAACGGCTTTTGTAAGCAGAAGCGTAGCATTAATTTAGTCAAAAAAACCTATTACTTAAAGGGAGAAACCGGATCGGTTTCTCCCTTTTCCTTTACTAGATGGGCACAAAAAAAGTCTTGATAAGATCAAGACTTTTGGATGAGAATTTTTGGGAACTTTTAGATTAAAATTAATATGTTTAGCTGGCTACATTAGTCTTTTGATCTACATTGAAGTAATCTTTATGATCTTCGATCATTTTTGCAATGATAGCTGCTTTGGTATCAGTTATTTTAAACTCGAACAATGGTTCTTGATTTTTCTTTGATCTCACCATTTTCTCTGTATAAAAACGGTATACTAAACCATTGGTTAATAAACCATATTTAGCCTTTGTTTTACGGAAATATTTAGATAGGCGTGAATCGTGAATATCTAAATTATCGTTGTGGTGTTTACATTCAACAAGAATTGTTGGTTCACCATCTTTCATAATGGTGTAGTCAACTTTTTTACTTTTTTTAACTCCGAAGTCTAGAACAGCTTCAGATTGAACCTCGGAGGGGTCAAAGCCTAAGATTTGGATAAAAGGCATAACTAAAGCATTCCTTGTTAAATCCTCAGATTGAACTTGTGGAAGCATTTTCTTAATCCTTACGGCAAATTGCCCGATTTCGTCTTTCAATTCCATATTGTTATCTATTTAGGTAGTTAATTTTTTAAATGATATTGGTTAAATACAGAATTTGCAGTAGCTATAATCTGATCTAAACTTTGTTTATCAAAGAAGTTTCTGTTCAACATATCAACCATATAAGTTAATTTGTTGATATCATCTGCCTGCATCGTAAACTGAAAATTTTTCATTCCATCTTTTATAGCCTGTTGAACGTAATTACGCACCACTAAAAATGATTTCCTAAATGCATATTCGCCATCTAACTGGCCTTTAACAGGCTGCTGTACATTAAGATTGCTATATTCATTCTGCATTCTCTGATACATATCTGAGTTGATTCCTTGATTTTGCAGAACCCCCTTGTAGTAGATTTTATTAAGTAAATATTCGTATTCGTTGTTTTTCATGTGGAGGATTGGTAGATGTAGGGAATATTCTTTGCTTTTCGGTATTTCTTGTTTTATTTTAAAAAATCTAACCCAGTATTGTATGGCCTGTTTTTAATATTAATATTATCTACAGGCTATACAAAATTAGGCAGGCAGATGTTTTTTTAATTAGTAATTTCTAACTACTAATTATTTGTTTTTGGCAAACAGTATAAAGATTATAAAAAGGAAGGGTGCGAATAATTTTTTTACATCAACCACCCAGAATATTACACGAAACCTAGGTTTTTTATAGACAAAACCGGGAGATAAGTTTTTTTGAGGCGCAATTGTTAATTCAATTCATTTTTATTTAACTTGCATTCAAATCAAATAAACCAACAAATTTACTCATGAATCTAAAATGCGTTGTTATCGACGACGAACAACATGCCATTGAAGTATTAACTGACCACATAGCAGAAATGCCCGGCTTGACAGTTTTTAAAACTTTTACCAGTCCTGTCCAGGCACTTACCGAAATAAGTATCGAAGACGAAATTGATTTATTATTTATGGATATTGATATGCCAGGAATAAATGGATTAGAGCTGGCTAAAAATATCAGGGAAAAAGCAAAGTATTTGATTTTCACAACCGCGCATCCCGATTATGCCCTTCAAGCATTTGATGTACAATCAGATCAGTATTTATTAAAACCCATTTCCTTTGCAAAATTCGCTTTGGGTATTGATAGGATTTTAAAAAAGGAATCAAACAATAATAGCAAGGTTACTGCGAAAGAGGCTGATCAGGTTGCTGCACTTTACATTAAAGGCGATCATAAATATGCTTTTTCCAATATCGCTATTGATGAAATACTTTACATCAAAGCCCTACAGAATTATATACAGATTATTACCAAGTCTGAAATCCACACCACCTATCTTACACTTAAGGAAATTGAAAAAGCTTTAGAAAGCCACCCATTTATCCGTGTTAATAAATCTAACATTGTGGCTAAATCAGCAATTAAAAAGGTAGATGGAAATATAATCCGCCTGGTAAATAACGAGATGATACAGATTGGCGAAGGTTATAAGGAAGCTTTCTTCGCCTATGTACAGAGCAGTTTATTAAAATCGAACCGGAATCATTAATTATAGCATCAACCAAACTTTTGTTATCTGGAGTAGTTATGAGTTCAAAACTACAATCCAAAGATAAAACTTGTCATTACGGTGTGACTTTGATCTCCTGTTGGAACAGTTGTGAAGTTGTTTTTAGCTTTAATGTTTTTATAAACAAAAACAGTTTTTTTAGCAAGTTTTGCAGAAGAATTTGTGTATTGAGCTTTCATGGCAATAGTGTTTAAATATGATATAGAATTACTAAATTATGCTCTTAGGAATTAAAATTCTAGAATAAAACTCGTCATTACAGTATGGCTTTGATCTCCTGTTGGAACAGTTGTGAAGTTGTTTTTAGCTTTAACATTTTTATAAATAAAAACAGTTTTTTTAGCAAGTTTTGCAGTAGTATTTGTGTGTTGGGCTTTCATAATTTATAGTATTATATTTTTTGTTATTATCGTTGTGATTAATTTCTGTAAAGATGCACCTCAAAATTATACACGACCACTTTTTTACACAAACACCTGCTTTTGGGAGATAAAAACCCCATTTTAATAGATTAAAAGAAAAAAATGAACCTTTTATATTTAAGAAAATTCTACGAAAAGTATAAGTTTCACTTATTGGTATGGAGCCTTTACATCATTTATGAAGTATTTATTCTTGGTTTAGCTACCCATAGATTTAGAGAACCCGGAGCTTATCTGCTGGTTTATTTTGTTAATATCCTTACTTTCTACACCTATGGTTTTTTCCTAAAAAAAATAATCATAACCGGATCTATTCCCATAAAAATTATAAAGATTGCCGCCCTTATTATCATCATAATTTTTGCATATGTAGTTTCTACATTTCTTTTGATTATTCTATTCGAGCAAATAGAATTAATTGCAGCAAACCCATCCAGGTCTTTAAACAGGGAATTCATATTACCATGTATTTATCGTTCAATATTGTATATTGGTTATTCCACAGGCTATATATACGTAGTTAAATCATTTCAGGATCAGAAAAAAGTAGAAGCATTAGAGCGGCAGAATCTGGTTACCCAAATTGAGAAACAGGCTTTAGAAAACGATCTGGTTCAATCGCAAAACAATTATCTTCGGAGCCAGATCAATCCACACTTTCTATTTAATACCTTAAACTTTATTTATAACGATGCCCGCAAAAAGGCGCCCATGGCGGCTGATGCTATTATGAACCTGGCAGAAATGATGCGCTATGCACTAAAACGCCCTGCCGCCTCAGAGATGGTTCCACTAAATGAAGAAATCGAACAGATTGAACACCTCATCAATCTCCATAAACTCCGAACGGCCAATACCATCAATCTGGAACTTAAAGTAACTGGCGATATGTTCGGGTTAAGATTTCCACCACTTATTTTACTAACGCTGGTTGAAAATATATTTAAGCACGGCAATGTTTCGCATTCAACACAGCCGGCAATTATTAAAATTGCTTACGAAAATGATAAGCTGAATATCAGCACCATCAACATGATTAACGATAATAAAGGCAAACAGACAGAAAGCCATCATGTAGGGATTGACAATGTTGGCAAACGACTGAGTAGTTTTTATGGCAATGATTATATATTCAAATATTATCAAGATCAACTTAACCGCTATATTACTGAAATAGAGGTTACGGTAGTTAATCCATTGGCCAGGCTAAACCGTTAACTTTTCGTCGCATTTTGACGTTGGATATCTTTTAGCAGAAAATAGTACATCACCATTTCATGCGTTCGCTGATCTTTACTAAAAAGGCGGTTTACGTGCATATGCATCAAATCAGTCAATAGCTTGAGTGCATTTTCCGCAGCACATTGTTGAAGAATTTTGATAAATGAACCTGAAAACGCGCTAAACCGCTGCTCTTGTTCTGCTGTTAATGCTGTCCATTCTGTTTTTCTAAAGTCCTGATAATGAATATTCAATTGCTTAAAATCGGTTGCATCTAACCTATGCTCTTCATTAAAGTTATCAGACATTAGTCTTATAATCTTACTGATGACCAACTTATCTAAAATGTTAGATTCAACAATCTTGGAAACCAAAAGACTACACCGTCTATATTTATTAAAATCATCGGTCTGCGTTTCTAAAAGCGATAACACAAATTCACTATCGATAGCAAAGTGTTGTTCAACATCTTCGATCATATTGCTGCCATAACGCTCCAACTCACGCTTGTAGGTTTTAACCTGCACATCAGATACCAATCCTGAGTTTAAAAAGAGTTCCAGATCATCCATTAAATTTGATATCATCAGTTGTCCATCATTTGGATTGTTGAGTTGTACCCTAAACCTGATGTGGTTTCCATTTTCATTGTAGCGGATAAAAAACCATGATTTTACCAAACCTGTGTAAGTGCTCAGGAAAGGGGCAATCACTTCAGTCAAAATCTGATCGCTACGCTGCTGGTGGCAATAAATTTCGAAATACAGCCATTCTTTACCTGGTAGAAAAAAGCGTGTCACTTCAGTATTTACAGATGTTTGAGCCAAACCACGATAAATTTGTTCGCTGTGGCCTATGCTTAAAACAAACTGCCCTAAATAGGGTTTCGCAGTTTCATCAACCACGATACTATTTTGAGGCATTACCATTTCTTCAACGTAAATATTACCATGTTTTAGCACGTATTGCTGAAAAGCATTTATATCGTCGTCGTTCTTTAGGCTGAAGCATAAGGTTTGATCAGACATACCGGCTTTAAAATATTCGCTAACGCCTAAATGATTCAGGTATGATCTACATTCGGTGATGGGTAGCATTTTTTGATCAGCCCCTAACAGCGCTTCTTTTTTAATTTTCCATTTGTTACTGCTTAAAACAATATTCTGATATTGTAACCTTGGATAATAATCCAGATCAGGAATAATAGCATCGAGTGGAAAGGAAAGACTTGTTTGCAAGCCCTGATGCTGCAGATCGCACAATAGCCTAAAAATAGAAAGATCTGAACGAATGTAATTGTAGGCAGAGGCCATTCTTGGCACCAACCTTTTATTTAACTGCTTAGAACGAAGAATAATCTCTGAGCCCCGCACCGAAATTTGTATATCATTTAAAGCAAGTGGAGATGCTGAGGTATCGAAATTTAAAATTGACAATTGATGCCCATAGATTAATTTCCGCCGGTTTACATTATCTACATTGGCTTCTACCATATAAGCCACATCAAAAAACAGAACATCAGGATTTGCCTGTTGTTCTGCAGCTGCGATATTTTTTGCATCATGTGCTACATCTTCATCTGCCATGGTAAATCTTCCGCTTAATGCATTGGAAGTTACTCCACCAATCTGTTCTACAAAAATCAGATCATCATGAACTGACATTACCATACTGAATGAATTTGGTAAAGATGCCAGTTTCTGATTCGGTTCCAAGT
This sequence comes from Pedobacter sp. PF22-3, assembly GCF_026239555.1. Classification (GTDB taxonomy): domain Bacteria; phylum Bacteroidota; class Bacteroidia; order Sphingobacteriales; family Sphingobacteriaceae; genus Pedobacter. The sequence goes on from NZ_JAPIVP010000007.1 coordinate 132,341, forward strand.
CCAGTTTGTTCAGATAAATAGACTTATCTTTTTCGAATTTCTGTTCTGTAAGATAGTTTTTTAGTGCTGCTTTAATATTTTCTTTTTCTGCTTTTTTGGCCGGTTTATTTGTGAAGCGAGTAATAAAATCGCTGTTTTGACCAGACTGCTCCAACTCATCGTAGCCTACGCCCATTTCAGGATCTAGTGCCAATAATAATGGCACTTCCTGATCTTCGAATTTTTTCTTAAACTTAACCTGAAACTGACCAAGGGCCTCATGATCTTTTGCAGGCATTATATTATGGAGCATATTGATCAGACCTGGAATGGCCTGAAGCGAACGTTCATTAATACATCCAGATAAAACTTTACGTTGTGCAATAAGATATTTTGGCAAGTCAGCCGAAGCGGTTAGGCCTAAACGTTCAAAATAATCTTCTCCGATGATATTGGGATCGTAGTTGGTATAAACAAGCTGTAAATCGTGCATGTCCTGCAGCAAGCTAAATAGATTATGAATTTCCGCATCATCCAAGTTTAATTGTTTTACCAGCTCGTTAAGCCGGATCGGCTTTAAGCAAGCAGCTAAGATCTGTTGTACAAAGTCGTTTTGATCTAACTCGGCCAGTTCGAAAACACCATCGGTGCAGGCGATATAACGGATACTATTGGGCGTTAAGTAATAGCTGGTGTTACTGAATAAGAGGCAGTTTTTTTGCAACAGATCTGCCAATGGAAATTGAATATCATTTTTATAAGGCCAATCAATCAGTTCGCGTACTCTTTGAGCCTCTTCAATTACTATCCTGCTTTCAAAAGGCTTAATGGCATCTTTTAACAAGCTAAAACCAGCGAAAGTGCCGTAAGGAGTTGACCGGAATTTTGCACGGTTAAAATATTTCCAAATGGTAAAATAAACCTTGGGTGGAAGATCCTGGAGTTCGCTTGCTTTTACTTCTTTTATGGTTTCGTAAAAAACTGCTGAAGATATTGAAATGGCCGACTTTAACTCCTCCCAGCAATCTACCAGTTCGGATTGATATGAAAATTTAGGTGTTCTAAAAATTACGGTGGGTTGGATAGTCAGCTTCATTGCGTTAAAAGATAAGCCGAAAATTACAAAGATTAATTTAATTATTAGTTTTCAGTTTGGAATTGGATACCATCTGTTCTTGATTAATTTTAAAATACAAAAAAATGGAGGAATAAATGAGTTCAGTTTTTCGGTCCGTGAAGACACGAGACCGAGGCAACAGTTCATGTTTAATCTCAAAAATTAGAATCTGAAGAAATAAATGAGCGCAAATGGCTACCTATGTAGTTTTCAGGTCCGTGAAGGCACGAGACCGATGCAACACGGTGGCAAAAACGGTTAATAGGAGATTGTAATCCCATCTGAACTAAGAATTTTCAATCCTTTACTGGTGCATTAAAAATCATAGCACAAAGGTTGGTATTACAAATACTAACTAACAAAAAAAGCCATCTCCTTTTCAGAAAGATGGCTCAACGGGATGATAATATATCTTATTTTTTGGTTACTTTAAATTCTGTTCTTCTGTTTTTTGCCCTTCCTTCAGGATTATCTTTTTTCTTACGCTTTACCATAATTTCGTTTGGCGCAATCGGCATCGATTCTCCATATCCTTTAGAAGTCATTCTAGCGGCGGCAATTCCTTTACTTTCCAGATAATCTGTACAAGATTTTGCCCTTCTGTTTGATAGATCCAGGTTGTACTCATCTGTTCCGATATTATCGGTATGAGCGCCAAGCTCAATTTCCATTTCTGGATTATCTTCCATAATCGGGATCAGGAAGTCCAATACTTTTTTAGAAGGTTCGGTAAGGTCGGCACTGTTAAATTCATAATAAATATTTTCCAATGTCATTGGTATGCCCAATTTAAAAGGACTTAAGCAATAATCTTTATCAATCAAGGTATCTGCTTTAGCTAACTCCTCGTAAAGATAGTTTTTAGTAATTGCGAAATAATCATCTTTTGCGAAAAGCAATTTAATCGGTCTTTTCGAATCTACTTTAAACCTATAAATACCATCGGTACCGGTAGTTATTTTCTGCGATCCTTCTGCATTGTTTAAGGTTACATTTGCACCTGCTAAAGGCAATTTTGTTTTGCAATCGGTTAAAAGACCTGCTATAGAAAGGTATTCCTTTTTCACTTCAAATACTTCCAAGCAGCAAGATGATTCTCGATCAGAACTTATATATCCTTTTGTTCCTTTATCATCAGTTGCTGTAAAGTAAAGATCATCTTTTGATGAGTTGAATGGATAACCTAGGTTTATAGGGTTAGACCAATTTACCAGATCGCCCTCTGACTCAAAGAAATCAAGGCCGCCAAAGCCCACACGACCATCGCTGCTAAACAATAACTTTTTGGTTAAGGAATTGTAGTATGGTGCACGTTCGTCATCTTCGGTATTAATGGTCGGACCAAAATTTACTGCCTGACCTAATGAACCATCATTACGCAAGGTACAATACCAAAGATCGAATTTACCATAACCGCCGCTTCTATCTGATGAGAAAAGCAGGAATTTACCATCGCTGGTAACAAAAGGTTGTGAAGAGTTAAAATCTTTGCTGTTCACCTGTAAACCAACAGGTTGAGGATTTGCCCATTTATCGCCTGTTTTTTTTGAGGAATATATCGCATATTTTTCTTTATCACTCCATGCAGTAAAGTACATCGTATTGCCGTCAGGCGTAAAACTAGCTGCAGCAATTTCTATATCTTTAGGAAAATTAATATCGACTTTCTTTACCGTAATATCCGTTGAGTTTAATTCGCTTTTAGCTGTATAAATATTATTAATGAACGGATTGGCTTTAGTTGATACCTGAACTTCCCCGGTAGCTGTTTTAACCATATCCCTTTTACTCCCCACAGAAACCGGACGGGATGAGGTAAAATACAACTCGTTATTGATTTTAACAGGTGCGTAATTAGATCCTAAACCATTTATATTAGCTGGTACTTTTTTAACCTGCACCATACGTGGAAAACGCATTTCTTCGATCGCAAACTTACACGACTCGATTTCCTTTTGGGCTTCTTTAGCTAAAGCATCGCCTGGGTTTTTCTGGATAAACTGCTGAAATGCATCAATAGCCTGGTTAAATTTTTTATTTGCCCTTAAGCTTTCAGCGTAATAATATAATGCCTTTCTGAAACGGGTATTGGTAAAGGTTATCGCTATGGCATAATATTTTTCAGCCTCGTTAAATTCCCGGTATAGCCTACTGGATTCTGCAAGGTTATAAATAGATCCTTCATAATCTTCTATCACTTTATCTTCGCTTGCTGATTTTCTTTCTTTACCATATGGTAAAATAGCCTGGGTACTATCGCCGGTAATTTTTAATGCCTTTTTATAAAAAGTTGATGCTGCGTAATAATCCTTATTTTCAAAATAAGTATCTGCAACCTTTTTATAGTTTACTACATATTGTGCGTTCGCAAAACCGCCAAATGCCACTAACAAAAAGAGTAATATTTTTTTCATCTTTTAAACTTGTTTTCAAATGGTGATGAAGCCATCATGATCTGGAAATCATAACGGTTTCATTTGATTAATTATAAACGTGGACAAAAGAAGTTTGGACCAATTATACCGTTACGGCCGATAAGTGATATGGAAAGCTCTAAACCACCGTTACTGTTTGAGGCACGATTGAACGAAGAAGTATTTACATCATAACTTAAGCCGAAAACCATATTCTTCAACTGTAAACCCACAAAAGCAATTGCAGCATCTTTATTACGATAATTACCACCAAATAGAATGTTAGCAGATGGATTAACGTTAAGTTGCGCATAAGCACCCAGTGAAACTTCATTTGTATTACCCTGATACATGAACAATGCATTGGGTACAATATCCAATAACGCTGAGGCCTTGATCCTTGCACCGCCATGTCCAGTAAAACGCACCGGAATCCGTGAATTTGTACCAGAGAAACGATCCATAGGCCGGGTTAAATGCGCTGCACTGGCACCTAAAAATACGTTTACACCCTTGTCTGGATCGCCATCAAAGAACATAATACCTGCATTTACATCAGGAACCAAAGATGACTGAGATGAAAGCGTTTCGCCACTCATCATCCCACCATCATAACCCGTAATCGGATTAAACTGGTTACCAAACCTGGCCTGAGAGAAATCGAAACTACGGTTAATGATACCGGCCTGTAAGCCAAAACTCACCATCTGCAGGCCCTCGTTACCAAACCTTAAACGGTACGAACCTGATACCAGAGCAGATAAGTAATTAAAATCCAAGTCTCCAGCCCTTTGGTTTAAAATGGTTGCACCAAATGCGAAGTTCTTTTTGGGAGCCATATCGAACGATGCACCACCGGTTAAAAAAGAGCTGTTTAATGCACTCCATTGTTGTTTAAAATTGACCGTTGCACGGTAATCACCATCTATTACCCCGGTTAAGGCAGGGTTGAGGTATAATGGATTTGCATAATATTGTGAAAAATGTGGATCAGTTTGTGCGAAGGATTTAGCTGTAATCAGCAGCAATCCTAACACTGCAACATATATTTTTAAAGCCGATAGTATTTTCATGGTCTTTTATTTTATCTGTTTATTATTAATCCTCTTCTTATCTAATCAGCGTTACTGTACCTTTTCTCATTGATGTTGTTCCATTGCTGAAGGTGATGTCAACCATGTATACATAAACCCCAATCGGTTGATTTACCCCTTTGAAAGTTCCATCCCATCCGTTTGCAACATTGTCTGATTGGAATATCAACTGCCCCCATTGTGTGTAAACACTCATTTTCGCGCTTGATATGGTATTACCGTAGATTAAGAATATGTCATTTTTACCGTCGTTATTTGGTGTAAATGCATTTGGTATGTAAACCTGATCTCCAAAAGGATTGGCCGCTTTGCCGGTTGCCGAACCATTTTGACTGGTCTGGCACGCAGTCTGACCTTTAGCTCTCACCAGGATACTTACACTCTGATCTGGTTTCAGTCCAGATACTAAATAAGTTGTTCCGGTTGATCCGCTTGTTGGGTTGACCCAGGTTAAACCATTGTCTAACGAAACTTCGTATGCCGTAGCACCTGCAACCGCAGCCCATGCAAACGTTACGCTATTTGCTGTTGTGGCTTGTACAACTACCGTTGGTTTATCTAATACCGGCAGTAAAGTTACCGTAACACCTGTTCTTGTTGCACTTGCGCAACCGCCTACTGCAATCGCTTCTACATAGTAAATTGTTGTCGCATTTAAGTTAGGGGTAGTAAAGGTTATACCTTCTGCCAATACCGCTCCGCCTGAGCTTGCAGCATACCATCTGTATACTAAGCCGGCAACAGGATTATTTACCGTTAATATCGTTGAGCTACCCGCGCAAAGTGTTCCGTTTGCTGGCGTTACCGATGCTGGTGCAACTGGCACTGGTAATGCAATTACATTAACAGCCGTTCTCGACGATGATATACAATTTCCGTTTGCACCTTCAACATAGTAGGTGGTATTTGCATTAACCGCCGGCGTTGTAAAGTTTACACCTGTTCCGGCTATCGTTCCGCCCACCGATGCGGTATACCAATTATAGGTAACACCTGTTTGAGGATTCGTAACGGTTAAAATTGCTGAACTTCCCGTACAAATGCTAACCGATGCAGCCGCTACTGTTGGTACGGATGGTTTTGTGTTAACCGTAACCGTTACTTTTACACGGCCACCATTGTTATTACATCCACCTGTTCCAATTGCTAAAACATAGTAATCTGTTGTCGTAGATAAGGCTGTTACATTGAATGTTGAGCCAGTGAATAATAAATTACCACCAACTGCTGCATTGTACCATTCGTAAGTAACGCCTGCCTGAGCGTTGGTTACTGTTAATGTGGCTCCATCACCAGCACATATACCTCCATTTGGAGCTGACACTATAGGGTTGTTAGGTGATGCATTTACAGTAATGGCTACTGCCCTTGCAGTTGCAGCGGTATTTTCACATTTGTTATCACCTTTAACCGTTACATAATACGTTGCATTGGCAGTTAATACCGGTGTAGTAAATACTGCCCCTGTAAATACCACTGTATTTAAAGTAGCATCACTATACCAGGTAAATATTGGATTGGTTACCGTTGTGCTTGTTGCGGCTAATGTTGCTGCTGTATTGGCACAAACTGAGGTTGATCCGTTTACGGTAATATCTGTTGCTACTGCGATAGGATTAACAGTAACAGTTACTGTCTTCGAATTTGCTGCAGTATTTTCACATTTATTAGTTCCTTTAACCGTTACATAATAAGTTGTGGTAGCTGTTAATACCGGCGTGGTAAATATTGGTCCGGTAAAGGCTACACTGGTTAATGAAGCATCATTGTACCAGGTAAATACCGGATTGGTTACCGTTGTTGAACTCGCATTGATTACCGCAGTGCCAGAACCACACACTTTAGCTGGTGTAGATAATGTAATATCAGCAGCTGTTCCAACATCATTAACATTCACGGTAACAACTTTAGCATTTGCAGCAGAACTTTCACACCTGTTATCACCTTTTACAGTTAGGTAATATTTAGTGGTTGACGTCAATGCTGGTGTATTGAAAGTTGCTCCTGTGAATACTGGTATTGTTAAAGCAGCATCGCTATACCAGGTAAATACTGGATTGGTTACGGTTGTTGTACTGGCTACCAAACCCGCTGATGAGCCTGCGCAGATGGTTGCATCGGCCGCGGTGACGTCTGTCGCTGAAGCTACCGGGTTAACCACAACATTTACAGATTTAGCCGTTGCTGCACTGTTTTCACACTTATTGTCGCCTTTAACCGTTACATAATAATTGGCATTAGCAGTTAGTGTTGGTGTAGTAAATACGGCACCTACAAAAGCTACATCAGTTAAAGCTGCGTTGGTATACCAGGTAAATACCGGATTGGTTACGGTTGTGCTGCTAGCGGTTAATACTGCTGCAGATCCCCCGCAGATATTGGTTGAGCCATTTACCACAATATCTGTTGCAACTGCTATTGGATTAACTATAATGGTAACAGCCGCTGCATTTGCTGCACTGTTTTCGCATTTATTGCTTCCTTTAACTGTTACATAATAAGTTGTGGTAGCTGTTAATACCGGTGTGGTAAATATTGGTCCGGTAAAGGCTACACTCGTTAACGAAGCATCATTGTACCAGGTAAATACCGGGTTGGTTACCGTTGTTGAACTCGCATTGATTATTGCAGTACCCGATCCACATACCAATGTAGGTGTTGATAGCGTAATATCAGCAGCTGTAGCACCTGGGTTAACATTAACCGTTACCACTTTAGCGGTGATCGCTGAATTCTCACATTTATTATCACCTTTAACTGTTACATAGTATTTAGTTGTTGCCGTTAATACCGGGGTAACGAATGATGTACCTACATAAGCTACAGAAGTTAAGGCCGCATCATTGTACCAGGTAAAGATTGGGTTGGTTACGGTTGTGGTACCTGCTACCAGCGTAGTGCCTGATCCCGAGCATATGGTTGCATCAGCAGCTGTAATATCAGCAGCGGTAGCTACCGGGCTCACTGTAATGGTTATTACCCTGGCAGTACCAGGCGCATTCTCACATTTATTATCACCTTTAACCGTTACATAATAAGTAGTGGTAGCATTTAATGGCGGTGTAGTAAATGTTGCACCAATGAAACTTACATTAGTCAAAGCAGCATCGCTGTACCAGGTAAATACCGAATTGATTACTGTTGGAGATGTTGCGCTTAATGCTGCCGATGAACCCGCGCAAGCAACTGTGCTTCCATTGAGAATAATATCTGTAGTGGTGGCCAATGGATTAACCGTTACGGTTACCGCCTTGGCATCTGCAGCACTGTTCTCACATTTATTGGCACCCTTAACACTTACATAATAAGTAGTAGTGGCAGTTAAACCAGTTACCGTAAAAGTTGGCCCGGTAAATACTGCATTTGTTAAGGAAGCATCACTATACCATGTAAATACAGGTTGGGTAACTGTAGTACTCGAAGCCATTAATATTACGGTAGAGCCTGAACAGGTTTGTGCATTACTTACAGCAATATCAGCAGATGTAGCAAACTCTTTAACGGTTACCGTAATAACCTCCGCGCTTGCAGCTAAATTCTCACATTTATTATCCCCTTTTACAGTTACATAATAAGTAGTGGTTGCATTAAGTGCAGGTGTTGTAAAGCTCGCGCCTACATAAGCTACTGTAGTTAAATTTGCATTGCTGTACCAGGTAAATACAGGATTAATTACTGTTGTTGTTGAAGCAGATAATGCTGCTGTAGACCCCTTACAAATGGATGTAATTCCGCTGACGGCAATATCTGAGTTTGTGGCTGCAGGATTAACGGTAATGGTAATCGATTTTGCATTAGCCGCAGTATTTTCACATTTATTATCACCTTTAACCGTCACATAATAAGTAGTGGTTGCACTGAGTACCGGAGTAACAAAGTTAGCACCGGTAAATGCTACTGTAGTTAAAGCAGCATCACTGTACCAGGTAAATATCGGATTGGTTACCGTTGTGCTTGTTGCATTTAAAGTAACTGAAGCACCACCGCAAACGGTACTTGTTCCAGCTAGGTTAATATCAGCCTGGGTAGCCGTAGGGTTTACCATTATGGTAACCTCTTTTGCATTACCTGCCGTATTTGCACATTTATTTGTTCCGCTAACGGTAACATAGTATTTAGTGGTTGTGGTAATGGCTGGCGTATTAAATACTGCCCCAACATAAGCAACCTGTGTTAAAGCTGCATCAGTATACCAGGTAAATACCGGACTGGTTACGGTGGTACTGGTTGCTGTAAGCACTGCTGTACCAGAAGCACAAAGTGATGTAGTTCCGGTAACGGTTAAATCAGTAGATAATGCTGATGGATTGACAGTGATAGAAACTTTTGTACGCGTTGCGTTTGAACAACCTGTTCCGCTTACCGCTTCAACATAATAATCATATGTTCCAGCTGCAAGTGATGCAGATGTGGTAAAGCTACTGTTGTTGGTTACCAACATATTTCCGGCTACAGCCGCATCGTACCAGTTATAAGTTACTCCTGCAACGGCCTGTACGCTTAAAGTAGCAGGTGAGCCGATACAAGTTGTAGTAGGGTTGTTAGTTGATGGTACTGGTGCTACTGGTGGAGTTAAAATGGTTACCGTTACTTTGGTTCCCGGAGTCTCACAACCATTAGCCGTTGCCGTTACCGAATAAGTATAAGTTCCAGCAGCTAAAGCAGGGTCTGTTGTAAAAGTTGGTCCATCTTTTCCTGCTTGATAAGTTGTGCCCAAGTACCATTTGTAAACTACACCTGCTTGTGGATTCTGCACACTTAATGTTGCAGATGAGCCTTGACAAGCACTTGCAGTAGTTGCTGTAACAGTTGGCGTAGTAATTACCCTTTGAGCATAATCTAAATTAACAGATGTTAATGCCCCAAGTAGACCTGAACTTAACCTCAATTCTGCCCCATCAAATTTACTTGCTGGCACAAAAGTTAATATAGCTGATGTTCCGCCTGTTAATAATTTTAAGCTGATTAATGGATTAGATATAGAAACCGCATCGTTATTGCTGGTTGTGCCTTGGTAAGTAGTTACGGTTAAGTTAGACAATACACCTGCCGAAAGCAATGTACCAGGAGTGGTAATTTTCACCCTCAACGTATCACCAACATTAGATAATCCTGTAAAACCAACTTGATGATAAACAGATGCGCCAAGTAATCCCACCGGAATAACCAAACTAGATCCGGTATTGATGTCGTTGTCTACTGCAAAAGCCGGGTTGAAAACTCCTGCCAATAAGGCCACTCCTGTTACACCGCTTGCTACTGTTGTTGTAGCTGCTCCACAAGGAGTAGTTACAGGGTTACCATTAGGAATTACGGTAACCGTTACGGTTGCCCTGCTGGTTGCAGTACAGCCGCCCGGAATAGTTGCTTCTACATAGTAAGTAGTGGTTGCACTTAATTGCGGTGTTACATAAGTTTCGCCAGTAAATACCGGAACCACGCCATTTGCAGTAGTGTACCAGTTAATTGTTGCGCCTGCTGTACTGGAAGTTGCCTTTAATACAGCAACAGAACCTTCGCTAATCGTGATCGATGATGGTGTAATTACCGGAACATCGATAGTTCCCAATATGATTCGGGCCTCGGTTCTTGTTGATGAGCTACCGCAGCTGTTTATTGCTGCTACAAAGTAACTTCTATCAGCCGTAATTAATGGGGTGATGAAGTTATCACCAGTAAATAAGGCAGTTGTTGATGTTGCAGTATCATACCAGTTATAGGTTGTACCTGCAATTGGGTTTTTAACCTGGAGCGTAACCGATGTATTCGGACAAGTATTAACAGATACCGAAAGTAGATCTGGTGCTACAGGTGCCGGATTTGTAGTCACATTAACTACTGTTTTATAGCTCACACAACCAGTTGCAGAAACTGCAGCCACATAGAATCTGGTATCGCCGGTTAAAACCGGCGTTGTAAATATGATACCATCTTTACCGGTTAAATAGGTACCTGTAGCATCGTACCATCTGTAAGTTAAACTTGCTGATGGGTTGCTTACTTCAAGCTGTGCAGTTTGACCAACACAAGCCGTAACATTAGCTGATGCTACAGTTGGCGCAACCAAAATCCGCTGCGCATAATTTAAATTGATTGATGTTAAAGCGCCCAATACACCTGAGTTTAACCTAACTTCTACTCCATCGAAAACATTGGTTGGAACAAAAGTGATTAAGGCCTGGGTATTACCACTCAGCAATTGAATATTGAGCAAGTTATCATTTAACAATCTCGAATCACCATTGCTATTGGCTCCTACATAGGATGTAATTGAAGCATTGCCTAACAGTGAAAGTGATAATAATTTTCCTGGTGATGATACTAAAACACGTACGGTATCTCCAACTTTAGATAATGATCCAAAACCCACTCTTTGATAAACTGATGCACCAAGTGCTCCAACTGGCATAACCAATGAAGATGCGGTTTGTGTATCATTATCAATAGCTAATGTTGGGTTAAACACACCTGATAATAAAGCTACACCTGTAACGCCACCAACTTGTGTTGTTGCGGCCTCACAAGGCACAGGGTTTGGAGATCCGTTTCCATCAACCGTGATGGTAATCTGCACCCGGCTTGCTGAAGTACAACCGTTAGTAGAAACAGCTTCTACATAGTAAGTTGTAGTAGCCAACAATGGTGGAGTAACATAAGTTGCACCTACATAAACTGGTGTAGTTGAGATATTTGAAGTATACCAGTTGAAAGTATAGGTAGGATCTGCAGAACTAGCTGTTAAAATTGCCGTTTGTCCTGGACTCACTGTTGATGAACTAGCTGTTACACCAGGTAAAGCCGGACGAGGATTTACAGATACAGCTGCGGCTGCACGTGCAGCGCTTGTACAGTTTCCTTGGGCAGCCTCTACATAATAAGTAGTAGGCGCTATTAAAGCTGGTGTTGAGAATACTGCACCTGTAAAAACCAGGGTTCCACCTACCGCAGCGTCATACCATTTATAGATTACCGCCGCATCTGGATTAGCAACAGATAAAGTTGCTGATGATCCTTCACAAACATTCGCAATGGTTGCCAATACTGGTGTTGGTAAAGCTGGTGTAACAGTAACAGTTACCGGAATTCTCGTTGCATTCGGACAACCAGCTTTGCTTACCTGAATATAATAAGTTGTAGTAGCCGTTAATGCCGGTGTGGTAAATGTTTGACCAGTGGCCAGTTGTGTACCACCTGTTGCAGCATCGTACCAGGCCAATGTTGTACCGCCGTTTGCGGTTGCAGTTAATGTTGCCGTGCTTCCCGCACAAATAGTTTGCGCACCGGCAGTTATGGTTGGGCTAGGATAAATTACGGTTGCACCATAAACATCCAAGCTGGTTAAAACAGTAGCTAATGCCCCAAAACTAACCTGTACCCTATCATATGCACCACCAGCCAATACAGTTGCCAGAAAACGGTTACCTGATAAAAGGCTGAGACTTAACAATCCACCATTTAATTGTACTGTTTTTAAAACCGAGGCACCATTTAATATGGTAACGGTCACGTTATTTAATAAACCTGCATCTGCCAAACCAGTAGGTAAGGCTAAATCTAAACGAATACTATCTGTAGCTGTTCCAACCGCAGGAAAAATTAACTGCTGGTAACCTGATCCACCTACACCTACTGCAAGCGATATCCTGGTAAAGTTAGTAGGATCTGCATCAGTAGAGTTTCCTGCACCAGTTATACCACATAACAAACAGATTCCGTTAATACCAGAGTTTTGCGCATTGGCCGCATTACATGCAGTACCGCCACCATTATTTAGTACAGTAACCGTTACCGGTACGCGGCTTGCGCTTTTACAACCGGTGGCGTTTGTTGTTTCTACATAATAAGTAGTAGTGGCAGAAAGTGTTGGCGTAGTAAATGAAGTACCTGCACCTACCTGTGTTCCTGCTGTAGCAGCATCGTACCATTGAATGGTGTTTCCGGCATCGGCCGTCGCCAATAAAGTAGCAGACTGTCCGGCATTAATAACCTGACTGTTGGTGGTTACCGTGGCCGCAGTTGCTGGTGGGTTAACTGAAACATTAACGGCAGTTCTTGAACTTACTGCAGTTCCGGATACGGCCTCAACATAAAATACCGTTGGAGCGTTTACAGCAGGAGTTACAAAAACACCAGTATTATTGGTAACCAATGGTGTACTTCCTGTAGAAGCGTACCAGTTATAAGTTACACCAGCCTGCAAATTGCTAACGCTTAACGTAGCTGAACTTCCGGCACAAACTGTAGCTGCAGCAACCACAGGTGCATCAACCGTAACGGTTAAGCTGTAAGCAGTTGTTGCTTTGTTTCCGTTAGCATCTGTTGCAGTTAAAGAGATGGTAAAAGTTCCACCTAAAGTTGGTGTTCCTGTAATTTCTCTTGTTGCAGTATTAAAACTTAATCCCGGAGGAAGGTTCGTGGCTAAATAAGTATATGGCGCTGTTCCACCTGTTACTGCTGGCAAAGTTTGCGTTGGGTAAGGTGTGCCTACAATACCGTTTGGTAACGTTGCACCAGGTAATGATAATACACCGATAACTTTAAGCGAATAATTATTACTTGCTGTTCTACCTTCACTATCTGTTGCGGTTACACCGATCGAATAATTTCCGGCCTGTGTAGGTGTTCCAGAAACTTCTCTTGTTGTTGGATTAAAGGTTAATCCTGCTGGCAAATTGTTTGCTACATAGGTGTACGGACCAACGCCACCAGTTGCCGATGGCAAAGTTTGCGTAGCATAAACTGTTCCCTCTGTTCCATCAGGCAAAGTTGCTGCCGGTAACTGTAAAGGATTAACAATATTGATAGTGTAGTTGCTGGTTGTTGTTTTTCCATCAGCATCCGTAACGGTTACCGGTACAGTAAAGGTTCCTGATTGTGTAGGTGTTCCTGTAATTGTTCTTGTAGCCGGATCGAAGGTTAATCCCGGAGGAAGACCAGTAGCCGAGTAAGTATAAGGAGTTGATCCGCCTGTTGCAGACGGAATGGTTTGAGGAGTATAAACTGTTCCTGTGGTGCCATCAGCCAAAGTAGCTGGTGGTAAAATCAATGGATCGGTTACTTTAAGGGTATAGTTAGCCGTAATGGTATTGCCGTTGGCATCTGTTACGGTAACTGGTATAGTAAAGGTTCCGGTTTGAGTCGGTGTGCCTGTAATTTCTCTTGTTGCAGAATTGAAGGTTAATCCTGGAGGAACACCTGTAGCTGAATAAGTATAAGGACCTGTTCCACCGGTTGCAGCAGGAATTCCATTGGTTGTATATGCTGTACCTGTTACGCCATTAGGCAATGCACCCGGCGCCAAGGCCAATGCTGGCGTTACTGTTAAAGTAAATGTTGCTGTTGTATTACAACCTTTTGTATCGGTTACTACAACATCGAATGTTGGGTTACCCGTTGCAGTTGGTGTTCCGCTTACCAGACCACTTGTTGATAAAGTTAAACCAGCTGGCAAAGAACTACCTGAAGCCAAGGCATAAGTATAACCTGGGGTTCCTCCAGTAGCTAGCGGAAGCTGCTTACTGTATGGTGAGGCAATTGTTGCGTTGGTTAAAGTAATACCTGCAAATACAATTGCAGGGTTAACGGTAATAACCACCGGAACCCTTGTGGTATTTGAACAAGTTCCTTTGCTAACCTGAACATAATAGGTTGTTGTAGCGGTTAATGCAGGAGTAGTGAAGTTTGCACCTGTACCTACTTGGTTTCCACCGGTTGGTGCATCAAACCAAGCCAATGTAGTGCCACCATTTGCCGTTGCACTTAGTGTTGCCGTGCTACCTGCACAAATAGATTGCGCACCGTTTATAAATGTTGGGTTAGGATAAACTATTGTTGCACCATAAATATCCAGGCTGGTTAAAGCCGATGCGAGTGCACCAAAGCTCACCTGAACCCTATCATATGCACCACCTGCCAAAACAGTTGCGGCAAAACGATTGCCTGATAAAAGTTGAAGACTTAACAGTGCACCATTTAATTGAACTGTTCTTACAACCGTGGCACCATTTAATACGGTAACGGTTACATTATTTAAAAGGCCAACATCAGCTAAACCAGTTGGTAAAGCTAGGTCTAAACGGATACTATCTGTAGCAATACCTGTAGATGGAAAAATTAATTGTTGGTAACCTGTTGCCGTAACGCCCACAGCAAGAGAAATCCTGGTGAAGTTATTTGCATCAGCATCAGTAGAGTTACCTGCACCATTTATAGCGCATAATAAACAGATACCATTAATACCTGTATTCTGACTGTTTGCTGCATTACAAGCTGTTGCACCTCCACCATTAATTACAGTTACAGTAACCGGAACACGGCTTGCACTTTTACAACCATTACTGCTTGTGGTTTCTATATAATAAGTTTTGGTTGCCGTTAAAGCTGGCGTAGTGAATGAAGTTCCTGTTCCAACCTGTGTGCCTGCTGATGGAGCATCAAACCAGGCTATGGTATTTCCGGCATCAGCAGTAGCAGTTAAAGTGGTAGTTTGTCCGGAGTTGATTACCTGGTTATTTGTAGTTACAGTAGCTAGAGTTGCTGGTGGATTAACTGAAACCGTAACCGATGTTCTCGAACTGACTGCTGTTCCAGAAACGGCTTCTACATAAAATACCGTAGCTGAGTTTACCGCAGGCGTTACATAAGTACCGTTATTCCCGGTTACTAATGGAGTGCTCCCTGTTGATGCATACCAGTTATAAGTTACACCCGCTTGCAGGTTACTTACTGTTAAGGTAGCCGTGCTTCCGGTACATACCGTAGCTGAAGCCACAACCGGCGCATTTACCGTTACAGTTAGGGTATAATTAGTTGTTGCCTTATTATTGTTAGCATCTGTAGCATTTAAAGAAATATTATAAGTACCTCCTTGTGTTGGCGTTCCGCTAATTTCTCTCGTAGTTGGGTTAAAAGACAATCCCGGAGGAAGATTTGTTGCGGCATAGGTGTATGGAGATGTTCCACCTGTTACAGCTGGTAAAGTTTGCGGTAAGTAAGAAGTACCAACAATCCCGTTAGGTAAAGTTTTTGTTGGTAAAGTTAAGGTACCATTTACTTTAATAGCATAAGTATTACTTGCTGTTTTACCTTGACTATCAGTAACTGTTACACCAATTACATTATTACCTGCTTGCGTTGGTGTACCGGTAATCTCCCTTGTAACTGGATTAAACGATAATCCAGCAGGAAGATTATTAGCAACATAGGTATAAGGGCCAACACCACCGTTAGCAGCTGGTAAAGTTTGCGTAGCATAAACTGTTCCTTCTGTTCCGTCGGGCAAAGTTGCAGCCGGTAACAATAACGGGTTGTTAATGTTAATAGTATAATTGGTGGTCACCGTTTTTCCATCAGCGTCGGTTACCATAACCGGTACAGTATAAGTACCTATGGTTGTTGGCGTACCGGTGATGGCTCTGGTTGATGGATTAAAGGCTAAACCCGGAGGAAGACCTGTTGCCGAATAAGTATAAGGTGTAGTTCCACCGGTTGCGCTTGGAATAATCTGCGTTGTATAAACTGTTCCGGTGGTACCATCAGCTAAAGTTGCTGCAGGTAACAATAAAGGATCAGTAATTTTTAGGGTATAATTAGAAATTAGGGTATTACCATTTGCATCAACAACCGTAACTGGTATAGTATACGTTCCAGGTTGGGTTGGTGTTCCGGTAATTTCTCTTGTTGTCGGATTAAAGGTTAATCCTGGGGGAACACCGGTTGCAGTATAAGTATATGGCCCTGTACCACCGGTTGCAACCGGAATGGTTTGCGTTGGATAAACTGTTCCTGTTAAACCACCTGGCAATGCGCCTGGGGTAAGAACCAATGCAGCCGTAACTGTTAAATTATAAGTTGCAGTTGCTTTACAGCCTTTGGCATCAGTAGCAACTACAGAAAAAGTATAGGTATTGGCTACCGTTGGCGTTCCGGTAATTGCTCCGGCTGACGATAAATTTAAACCTGCTGGCAAAGTACTTCCTGCAGCTAAAGCATAAGTATAACCTGCTGTTCCACCTGTAGCTACATCCAATTGTTTAGAATAGGCAAAACCTGGTGTGGCGTTTGTTAATGTAGCCCCATTAAAAATAATCTGTGGGTTTACCGTAATGACAACAGGTATCCTTGCCGATTCGGCTGTACAGCCTAGCCTTCTGGCAGCAACATAGTAAGTTTTGGTAGCGGTTAGTGCTGGTGTATTATAAGTACCATTAAAAGCAACCGTTTGTAATGCGCTTCCACCTTCTACGGCTTCGTACCACCTCAATTCGTTGGTGTTCAGCGTAGTAGCACTTAAAGCAACTGTACTATTGTAACATGCAGCAATTGCTGTGTTTGCTGGCGTTGGCCGGCCTGCAGAGCGGATTACACCATAAACATTGATGGTTTGAGTAAGGTTTAAGGCAACTACAGAGCCAAGTGTAACCTTCACCCTATCGTATACTACATTGGCACCAGGAGAAAAAGGTATAGATACTGACTGCCCGCTATTGAGTAAACCCAATAAGTCTAGATCTAATAAGCTTGCTGCTGAACGCGTATATACCTGATTACCGCCATTATATGCCGTTATAGAAATGTTTTGTAAAAGCCCTGCCGTTAGTAAGGCAGGCGAAGCACTAAGTCTGAGGTTAATATCATCGCCAGGATTTGATGGGGTTGCAAAATAGAAATTCTGGCTAATGGATGATCCTACGCCAAGTATCCCTAAACTCAATTGAGAAAAATTATTTGGATCAGAATCTATTGCCCTTTCACTATTAGTTACCCCAGAACTGCCCAGCTGTAAGGCATCAAGAGTAATACCTGTTCCTTCGAAGCCTGTAGCAAATGCCTGCGCACATGGATCAGTACCTGAAGTATAAAAAGCATAATAAACCTTTGTATTATTGGCAACCGAAACCAGAAGTGCATTGGTTACATCCTTAATAAAAACCCTGTCATAAGCCTGTGTTGGAGTTATTGCCAGGTAAAAGAAACCATTTGCATCTTTTACCAACCGCAGGTTATCTGAAGAAAATCCGTTAATACTGTTACCTCCGGTAGGTGGAACTGCTGAGGCACCGTTTCTGGCCCCTACCTGGAATGAATGGTTTCCAAGAACTACCGTTCCACCTACATTCGCGAGCAAAGTACCTAAGCTACCACCTAATAAGCTGTTTAGCACATCTCCATCAAAATCTATTCTGATATAGGATGTTATTCCTGCAGCGATAGCAGCCGGGTATTTTAACTCCAGTTCACCGCTGTAAGAACCTACTCCAACAGCAATGCCGCCATATGAATTAACTGTAGCGAAATTGTTATTATCCAGGGTTGCATTGCTTGCGTTGTCTACCCTACTCTGGGCAGATACCGTATTTGCAAAAATTTTTGCTTGTGCATACGATTTGGCCGAGAAGAGCGTTAATAAAATGATGACTACAATAAAAGCATTGCGGATTATCCCTGTGCGGGATGAGAAAGTATAGGTTTTCATCATATCAGGCGTATTTAGGAGACTTACTATGTGCTAATGCTACTGTATGGCATGATGCTTTCAGGCGCATTATATTCTAGTGACAAATCTATATTTAGAATAGCTTTCTGTCTTATCCATTACTATTCATTTTTATCCCAACCATTTCATTCATTTTATTCATACCGAGCTTTCTTGGTGAATAGATTTCTTCAATTGTTAAATTATGATGACATTAGCGTTAGTCATCCCATCTGTTAATTAATGAATGCTAACGATCTCCTTATCGAACTCCGGAAATTTGTCCTCATAAAGTCTGGTCTGAGAAATATCGACCCGGCTCATTGTAAGATTATTTCTGAATATGTATATCAGGAAACCAAAAACTATGTAAGTGAAACAACGATCAAAAGATTTTTTGGCTTTGCAAACACTTTACATAAATTCTCTTTATTTACTTTAAACAGCCTGTCGCAATATATAGGTTATAACGATTGGGATTCATTTTGCAAAGACAAGGAAAGTCAGACAACTTCTGCCCATAGTATATGGCAGGATTTAAAGTTAAAAACACATGCCATTACAGAAGTATCGTTAATTGCAAAAAAAAATAATTCAGGTGTTCCATTTAATACTACCGCTAATAGAAGTTTTTTTTATCCAGACTTTGATTATTTCTTAAAAAACAATTACCAGTTTACAACGGTAAGTGCCCAGCCTGGCCAAGGTAAATCGATACTGCTTGCACACATGGTAGAGTATTTTTTCGTTTCAGAAAATGCCCTTTACAAAAACGATATCGTTTTATTAATTAATTCTACCAGTATTAATACCATTATCCAAAGTGGTGTTACTTTAAAAGAGTGGTTTTTAAAAGAATTTAAATTCGGAAGCTTTGGCGAATTAATCAGTTTTTTTAAAAAAAATCCCGAAAAGAGAGAGGGCCGTTTTGTTATTATTGTAGATGGTATTGATGCACATTTAGCTAAAAGCAATTATTTTAAAATATTTATTGACCTTTTATATAGCATAGAAGAAAACAATTTTGTTAAGTTCATATTTGGCTTGCGAACAGATACATGGATCAATCTTCAGCCTGCCATTAATGGCTCTGCATCTTTAACTAAAGCCTGGTATACGGGATTATTTTATGATGAGGAAACCTTAAGTAATGTACCATCGTTAAATGTTGATGAGATACTCTATACCTTAAGCCATATAGAAAATAAAATTATCAATCGGGCAGATGTAAGTTTGCAACTTTTAACCCAGTTTAAAACACCTTTCTGGTTACAGATTTATTTCAAGCTTAAAGATGAAAATCAACAACTTGAGCTGAATAACCCATTATTATGTTATGAATTAATTAGCTATTTTTTGGAAAAACGCGTATTCCTGGCAAAAAAAAGCACCGAAAAAATATTTCTCCTCAAAAAAATAAGCAATTGCATTTCAGAAGGGCATAAAAAGTTAAGGGTTGCCAAAGAAAAAATCCTGAGCTACATCAATTGTTATCCTGATGCCTATGAAGAGCTTTTGAATGCCGGCATTATCATTGAAGAAAAAAGGTTAAGTACAACCATTCCTACAGAAATCGTCCGCTTTTTAAATGATGATATCTATACTTATTTTCTATTTATACAGATTACCGATAAATTTGATTATAAACCTGATAAACTATTTTTCGAGTACATTTTAGATAGTTTTCCTGGTCAGAATTCCAAAAGAGATCATATCCTTAACTGGTCTATCAGATTTTGTATTAACCGAAATGAAATTGCTGCTTTAAAAAGCATCTTCAGGTTACCATTTTCCAACCGTGAAAAAAACAATGCTTTCGATTTTATCTGTTACGTATCGAAATACGAGCTAAGCAAAACCAATGCAAATTTCAATAAGCTGAGCATAGGTATAGATTTTATTGATATTATGGCTACAGGGCGAACCATGAGCAACCTGTACAAAGAAACCATCAGAACCATATCGGATAATGTACTGAATGAAGACATTCAGATTATGCTACATGTAATAGAATGCACTGTAAATCTTATTGATGTAGATAAAATGGCATTAACCAATACCATGCAGTTGCTCAAGAGAAATTATAAAAGATTAAATGAACTGTTTCCGATTAACCCCTACGATTTAATTCTATATTTTCATAACAATCTAAACAACAAACCTAATGAGAGCAAAAGCCTTGAAGATAAAATAATAAAACTTTGCAAAGAGATCGATCAGAGCAAACCAAGGAAAAACGAAGAAATCACTTCTGCCGAAATGCTCACTTACCGATTGGTGGTGATTGCCCTGTTCTCTCAAAAAAATTATGCAGAATGCCACCGTTTTATTATGGCTATACTGCGTAAATATCCGAATATTTTTTACGTCAGGCATTCTGTATTTGCCCCGTTTTTATTGCTTCAGTTAGGGCAAACCTATATTAAACTCAACTATTTTAAAAAAGCGCAGCGCATTATACAGTTTGTAGATAAGATCATCAGCAGTGATTACACCTATTACACCAATTTTATATTGGCCAGCTTTAATGTTTTTAAAGCTAACTTTTACAATGCCACACATCATTACGAACAAGCACTTATAGAAACTAATATTGGTTTGGACATTACTAAAAAGAATAATTTTAAGATGTTCGAAATAGCCTTATTATTAAGTAAAATTGATACCCTGAAACATACAGAAGAATCGGAAGAAGTATCAAACGTTATTAAAGAGCTGCTCAACTTTTTAACGGTCCATAAGCTTTCTATGCCCGACTATTCTAACCTCAGCAGCCACGAGTTTGAGCATACCTTTAAAATTTTAAAATCTTACCGCCGGCACCAAAACTTATAATAAAGGCTGTATTTTTCAATTCGGTCCGTGTTTTTTTTTGAAGCGCAAGGCTTGGCCAAAACACCAAATTCACCCCCGTTTTCCGCTTTTACGCTTCGCTGCCTCGTTCCTCGTTGCTGCAGGGTAACCGCTTCAACCAGGGCTAGGTGGCTGCTACAGTATTCCATTTGTGGGGTTGCCAGGCGCAGAACCCTCTGTTCCTAAACCCGACAGCAGCGAAAATACTTTTTGTTGCAACAACATTGAATCAGCATGACAACAGCACAAAAAGATTGAAGCGTCCGCCTGCAGTACGGGCAGGAATGGCGGGACTAAAGCGGCCAAGAACCACCAGCCAATCATTTCCCAATACTGAAATTATTATTACATCTATATATTATACAGGGATAAGCACTTCTGCACACCAAGAACTACTATTTAATCAGGTTATAAAGTTCGTCCAGTTTAGGCGAAAGTACAATCTCTATCCTTCTGTTTTTACTTCTTCCATCTGCATTTGCATTAGAACCAAGGGGTTGAAATTCACCTTTACCAGTTGCGGTCATTCTTACACTTTCTACCTTCTCGTTCTCTGTTAAATAACGTACAACAGAAGTAGCTCTCAATACACTTAAATCCCAGTTATCTTTAATCTGCCCCAGGTTATTTATTTTCTGGTTATCGGTATGGCCCTCAACTGCAATGTTAATTTCTGGCTGCTGTTTTAATACATTGGCCAATTGTGTTAAAGCCTGCTTACCTTTTTCATCAATAATGATACTTCCAGATGGAAATAAGAGTTTATCAGTTAGGGAAACATATACTTTACCATTTTTAATCTCTACCGTTAAACCATTTTTGGTAAAGCCCAATAGGGCCTGCTGAAGTTTTTCTTTGAGCGAGTTGGTGGCTTCATCGCGTTTGCGCAACACTTCTTCCACTTCTTTTAAGCGCTTTTCGCGGGCAGCTAAATCGCCAGATAATTTGGTAATTTCGCTTGAAGAATTATTTTTAAGCTTTTTGTAGTTGGCATCAACAGTATTGTAACTATTTTGCAGATCGCGTAGTTCTTCAGCCATTAATGTGGTATCCTTTTTCAACTTTGATACTTCTTTTTCAAGATTTTCAATTTTAATCAAACCTTCGTTAAATGCCGTATAAAGTGAATCTTTGGTTCCTAATAAAGCTTTATATTTTTTAGGAGATAATACAACACAAGAAGTTAGCGAAGAAAAAAAGAGGAAAACGGCAAAGGCAAAAAAGGTATTTTTCATGTTTAAGGTTTCAAGATAAATTATTTATGATAACTGGTTATTGAAAACTGACAACTGTTAATTGGTTACTGATCAATGGCGTTCCGTAAAAATGCAACTAATGGTTGTACTGTTTTAAAAGAACTTATCAACTTATTAACGAGGTTTGGTTTTAAAAATTCTTCATCATCGATTTTTGTGGTGGCTTCGAAGCTTTTCAGCTTTAAAAATTCGATGTTTGGATCTGCAGGATCATAGCCCTTCGGAGCATTTTTAAGGGCATTATCAACACCTAACTTAAAATTTTTCTTAAAATCCTTTTCATTAATAATTTCTTTAAAATCGCCTATATTATAATCAATTTCTTGTCTGATTAATTTTAAATGCGCTGCTTCGGGCATCCAGTAGCCACCCGCAATAAAGCTTTTGCCAGGCTGAATATGAAGGTAATAACCCGGCTCGTTGCCTCCTCTGCTTTTTGCCGAAAACCAAATACCAAAGTTATTTTTATAAGGATCTTTATTTTTACTGAAGCGAACATCACGGTAAATGCGCAACAGGCTTTTTTTAGGATCAGCCTCTGCTGAAAGTAATGCATCTACCTTGGCCAGTTCGGGAATGAGCGTGCTTACCAAAGCCAAAACATCCGCTTTGGCCGCTTCGTAAACCTCTTTATTGGTAGCAAACCATTCGCGGTTATTATTTTCGGCAACGTCTTTTATAAATTTTAGGGTTTCTTTTTTTAACATATATTATGGTTCATTCGTTCACTGGTCATTTGTTTATTGGGCTCGTAACGGATGGCCGAAATCGGTTAATCGCCGCTAAACGCTTCTCGATAATCCCTTAACCAAACGGCCTACTTATCATAATAGGGCTTATACTTAATATTTGGCGATAAAACATGAAGCAATATTATTCTCGAATAACGGTAGTTAAAGGGATAGAGGATAAAACAACCTGTGAAAATAACAATCAGATAAGGCCAGAAAGTATCATCGGTAAGTGGTCCAAAAATGAGATAAGTTAGAAAACTGGCAAAAAGCATTTCAATTACATTCATGGCATAACTTACATACATGGCTGCATAAAAGTAACCTGGTTCAATTTCTATCCGTTGGGCGCAATGTCCACAGATTTCTTTGGTGTGCTGAATGTTCCAGCCGTACATACTGCCTGTAAAAATATCTCCCCTACGGCAATGTGGGCATTTACAATGCACAATGGCGTAGAGTTTCGAGGTAGTTTGACCAGACATACTTTTAATTTAAATTAAAAGGTTCTTTTTTCATGTTGAGCTGAATATTCTTTTTCCGGTATTTCTTATACCATACCACACCAACAATAACAGCCATTAAATAAGGAAGAGATAAAAGATATAATACACCTGTATTTAAACCTGCCGTTTGTGTGTTGCCATTTTTAACACCTTGTTCGGCATTAATGGTACACATCGAACATTGTGCATTAACATTGGGCCTTACAGCAAAGGTAAATACCAGCGCAAACAGGACAAAAATTGCTTTTTTCTTCATGGTTCACAAATATAAGCATAAACGGATGCAGGGGTTTAAAAATTATGTCATAAAAAAAACACCGTAAAAACATTAAGGTTTCACGGTGTCCTTGAATTTAGTTAATTTTAGAAAGTATAGCCTAATCCTAATCCAACTGTTAGTAAAGACTCTTCACCAGTAAACAACAGTAAACCTGCTCTATACATAAAGCCCCCCGTTGGCTTCTGATGTCTAAAACCAACCCTTGCTATAAACGGTATGTTAGAAGATTTATGCTCAAAATTATAATTATACCCGTTAATAGTAATAAATTTTTCAGAAAACTTATCTGTAGGCTTAAATATTGTTAGTCCTACTCCTGCTTCAAAAAAATTTTTTGAAGTATAACTTCTGCTCAAGAGGATATTAGCTTCGAGAGGAATGACAACGACGTCTTTGATTGTAGCGAAGCCAATTCTTGGCGTAAATTTAATACATCTATTCAATTGAAAAACCCTATCATAATTAATTGAATATATTCCCCCATTTCCCAAAAGCTCAGCATAAATACTATTTTTTTTTATGCCGACTTGCTGGGCGAATGTTGCTAAACTAAGCAGTAAATTTGCTAAAATTAATATTATGAACTGCTTTTTCATTTGTGTTACTATCTGATTTAATGCAAAATATATATTTAATTTTTACTAATTGTCTTCAGATTATTTGAAATCGCTAAATTGTTTGTCGAATTTATTCATCCATCAACCTGAGCGAGTTTTTACGCTAGAAGTTGTTATTTTTTCACAACACTCATACCAACCCATTCACTATTTAATTTGCCAAGCGCTATAACTTCACCACTTATCACCTCAATAGTTTTTGCCAATTTAATAGTTGGCTTTACATTACCACTTTCATCCCCTTTAAGGCCAATTATCATGGTTTGAAAATCAAATGTTTTGCTTTGTACAGCATCGCCGTTATTATTATATCTATATTCCCATTCTGTTGGAATCAAAATATGGTCAATACCTGTTCCACGAGGTCTTGTAGAAAATGCTACTCCTTTTGTTTTATCTACTGCTTTGGCTTGTATAATTTTTACAAGTCGCTCTATAATTTGCTTATCAAATTGAGATTCGATAAGTGCTCCAGCATTAAGCGGTATATTTTGTGTTTTTTGGATCAATGTATTTAAATGATTTCTTATATCCTGTGGTAAAAAATTACCAATATTATTAATCGCAATAATATCGCTTATTCTATAAACTAAGTAATCCTTACCCTGATCATTGAATCTAAAATTTACATTACTCGTAATAGCATTTGAAACAGTATTCCAAAAATCCACTGGTGACTTCGCGGTAGGATCCTCAATTTGAGGTACATCAAGTTTAATTATCATGTTGCTCCAACCTAACCTCATTTCATCAAAATTTTCAAATGGTCTATATAAACCAGTCCAGCCTCTCGTTTGAATTACTGATCTTACGCCCACGGATGCAAAAGCACCCCAATTAGTTGAATAGAAATTAATTTTTAACCGTGCTTTATCTGTATTGTTATAGCTTTTAAAATGATCACGACCAAATAAAGCTTGCAAACCTTTGCCTGCCCAAGTTTTAGCATCATTAAATTCATAAACATCTACATTGGTAAACACATTTTCTCCCAGCGGAAAATCAATAATTGTATTGGTTGGCGGGGTAGTTGATGTTGTATTGCCAAAATCATGCATTTTATGATAAGTATCAATAAAGAATATTTTTTTATGATTTCTTAAACTAAAGAAATCTTCTCCCTCACTTACCAAATCCCCGGATAAGTCCAATCCATTATCAAGATTAGTAACCAATCCTTCAAGCTCGGCTTTATCTTCATTTGCGATCAGGAAAGTACCATATTCAGTCACTTTGTACAAGGTATTATCAACTTCAACCTCTCCCTCTGGATTTAGAACACTTGCAAAATAAGGATCTGGAACCAACTCAGCAAGTTCAAGAATAGGCTCTAAAGGTGGGTCGGCTGGCGTACCAGGATCTCCTCCCGGAGGAAGTTGTGGCTGCGGACCAACTAAGGTCATTCTTAATGCATTTTTTAGGCTAATGCCACTTAGCTTGCCCGTGTTATGAATATTTATTGCCTCTTGTTTTAAGGAAATAAAATCTTGATGCCCATCTAAATTGCTGATTAATTTAGTGATAACATCAGTAGATTTTTTTTGGTGAGATTCATGCATCAGATTGGTAAAGGCATTTTTAGAAAAAGTTAAATGGCCGTTTTTAATACTTACTTCTTCTGTTGCCAGTTGATTCCTGATTCCGTTTTCTTTTTTGCAGCTACTTTCAAAAAGTACCAACAAAATTAGAATTAGAGAGAGAAATTTCGTTTTAGATTGTTTGTTTTTTTTCACGATTGTAAATTTGAGTTTGTTATAGATAAAAAATTAGTGAGTTATACAGAAATAACACCGCTTTTTGGTGCGTAATTATAGCGTTAGTAAGCTTAATAAACCCCCACTTTTGAGGGTGAGGGTTCGGAGAGAGGTGTTATAATATTATTCAAATGTGATCCAGCTTCTTGCGTCTGCTACAGCTACCATGTCGTAAACTTTGGTATCTGTTTGTATAACATAAAAGCCGCCTTGTTTAAGAAAATTATTGGTTGTATTGGTGATAATAGGCCGTATAGCAACTGGTGCAGTACCATAACTACCATCTTGTACATAAGAAATCTTACCATCAACGCTTACTGTTGGTGTTATAGCAGGACCATAGGCTCCATAAGCTGTACCTAACCAAAATCTAACTGCCCCATAGTTTTGTCCTGTAATTTTTGGATAATAATCAATAGAAAAGAAATTAGGAATTCTTCTTACTCCATAAGCATCAATTACACCATCTACAGTAAATCCGGTATAACATTCACTATATGTCCCATAAACCGGATTTGCCAAGAATCTGGCAGCAACGCTAGCATCATATTTTAAAGGTGCAATCGCTTCCTTTATTTGCAATGTTGCACCGTTGCTTGTACTTGCATTAATAAATCCTGTTGCGGCATCAAATGAAACCCCATTTAAACCAGTTATAGTTGATGTTCCGATAACTAGTGGTTCAAATAAGATTAATGAACTACCAGAAACAAAGTAATTACTCGTAACTGTTTTTAGTGTTCCTGCTTCAAGGTAACTAAATCCAAGAACCCTTCTATTCGGATCTAATTTTACCTCACAATCTAAACCACCTACCGTAGCGCGTTTAAAATAGGTTCTCAATTTGGATAATGTAGCAGTCATTTCATCAGGCGCAGTAAATGCTGAAGCATTATCGGCAGCAGATTTTGACCTCACTAATACCAGTTTACTCTTATTAAAGGTCCCTTCCAGTTTTATGGTATCAGCACTAGCTGAAAGAAATGCAAATTCGAAATCTGAATAATAGCCGCCGCCTACAGCACCGCCAAATTTGCTTGGCGTTGGGTCTGCTATTAGATGTAAGGTCGAATAGGTATCGAACAATAAGGTTGGTCTTTGCAGGGCTTTTAACCTGTACGAACTTTCGTTTGGTGTTGGTTCATAATCTGCCGACATTGTGGTCCTGTTCTTATCAGTAAAAGAGAATAAGAATGTAGCAAGAACTTTAGTATCTGTTAATAAATAACCTTTCCAACCAAATTGCGCTCCAGCCAACTGAGTCTGATATGCCTTTAGCGTTTCAGATAAGCGATCATCTGCGTTGCCAAGTATAGGTTCCGTTTTGTCTTTTTTACAAGAGCCTAAGGCTAATGCAAATAAGAATAAATATAATAAATGCTTTTTCATCATTTTTATTTTAAATTATTACAATGTGCCAAATAGATAAGATGTTGGATCTGCTGTTTTTACAAGTCCACCGAATATACCCTTCGATTGTGGAACAATATCATTGATCCAACGTATCGAAAATTGTTGCCCCTTAAAGTAGTTTAGTAAAGTTGGAATAGCAGCCTCTATTGCCCTTGCGTTTGCATAAGTTGTGGTTGTTGGCTGCGGATTTGAATAGGCTAATGTAATGTTTCCATTAACATTGGCTACATCAAAATTAAAATCAGCATTAAAACCTACACCTAAAGCAGCAGTTGGATCCATAAAATTCACCCTTAAAATCACTTTATTAGCTGTTGTAAAAATTAAAGAAATATTATCGATATAATAACCAACTCCAGTTTGTAAGCCAGTATTTGCAGTGTTATAAGCCGCTAAAAACTTTGTTGATAAACCTGTTAATTTTTGAGGATTTACTGTAATTGTACCATAAGTTTTGGCTGGCCCCAATAAGCTATTAAAATCAGCGGTTGGAGATTGTAATTCTATTGCAGCCTGGATTCTAGTCTGTAGGTCAGCAATGTCAATACCCCAGCTATCTTTCATATAAGATACGACAATAGCTTTCTTTCTTAATAATTTCGACCTTCCATCTACGTTTTGTTCATAAACCCCGTTGCCGTTTCTTTTAATGTAAACACCATCATAAACAAATAGATTATTTACAATATTGTCGAAATTAGCTTGTCCACCTTCCAGCAGCGTTGATAGCGTTTCTACAAAATCATCATCTTTATTAGATCTTGAATATGGTGTAATAAAACCTTTGCCCCAAAAATCTGCCTCGTACATGATTTTATCTAAAGCAGCATTTGTTGAATATGCACCTCTAAAAATATTAAACCATGTTGCAGTATAATCGCCCGGAGTTATTCTTTGGTAATCAGGAGTTACCGCAATGTTCTGGTTGAGGATATGACCGAATTCGTGATGCATAGTATGCAAAATTTGCCTTACTGCTACCTTATTGTTCTGATCAAAAGTATTTAAATCGAGTAATACAATTTTCCGACCCGCCTCAGCGGTACCTAAAGTAATGGAACCATTGCTGTTATAAGACGGACTACCTGCCAGGTAAAATTGCTTCTGGCAATACTTTTTCATAAAATCTTCGCCTTTTACAGCAACATAGGGGTCGATCCAGGTTTTTTTTATGATACTCATCACCGGTATTACAAGATCTTCCTGAATAGGTACAACATTCTTATAAATTTCACCGAGTTCCGACCTGTCCCATTTATATTTAACTTCAATATTATAAGGAGTTGTATAATTGGTACTGATCCATTCATCTATTGGTCCTTTCGTCCAGGTATCACCACCTAAACCAACAATATTGGCACTCAAATCGTCTTTTTTGCTACATCCCGCTAAAAAGACTGTTGCTAATGCAAGCATTGATATTAATAATTTCTTTTTCATAATATTCTTATATTATAATTAACGGGGATTGGCAGCTAATCCAGCTGCAACAGCATCTTGCGGAATTTGAATTAATCGCTTTGGATCATTTGCCCCCAAAGAGATCTTGGTTTTTCCATCTAAACTATTATGTTCAATCGGGATTTTTAATCTTAAAATGTCTAACCACCTCAAACCTTCGTGCATAAATTCTTGACGTTTAAAGTTCAATATGGTATTCACTAATGCATCTTTAACAGATAATGCCGGGAAAAATGCTGTTGCCTTAGCTTCAGTAAATTTATCCGCAGTTGCAGAATAGCCTACAATTCTTTTTGATAAATAAGCATCGATATCTGCAATTGTTAATGCATTATTATTGCCTAACATCGCGTTAGCCTCGGCCCGGTTAAATAAAACCTCTTCACTGGTAAATAAGGGCACCATATTATAAGCATCCCCAAAGTTGGCACTGATGGTCTCTTTTACAAAGTGTTCCCTAAATTTAGGAATGTTATAAACGACATCAGTGCCGCCAAAAATTTTATTTGAATACGCAAAGGCTTTTTTACTGGGATTATTTGCCGCCGCAAAAATTGGCAGAATAGAAGAACTTAAACCATAATTGTAGCTTGCATAATTACGCCCCCAATATGAATTTGCCTCCTGCAACAATAAATTAGCAGGTTCAGTTGAATTGGTATATAACGCTTGCAATTCATAGTAACCCAACGCATTGTAGGTTGTATTCCAAGCCCTTAAATTATCAGATATTGTAGCAGCCGGAAAAATCGCATTCGCATGGTCTATTACTTTTTGGTAATCCTTTTTAAATAAATAAAAACGCGTTGCAAAAGCATGGGCGGCTTGAGTTGTGAAATGATATTTAGGAACCCTGTAGCTCTGGTTTTTAATTAATGGTAAACCTTCTATTAAATCCTTTTCAATGTTTTCATAAACACTGGCAACAGTGCCCCTTGTATAGCTACCCTCAACTACTTTCTGTGGTTGGGTTACATAAGGGATACCTGGATCGGAAGCGGCGGTTGCCGGATCGTAAGCTTTAGCAAAGAAAGTTACCAGCATAAAATGTACATAAGCCCTTGCTACAAGTGCCTCTCCTTTACTAGCCGAATACTCTGCAGTATTACCTCCTTTATCAATAGCCTCCAAAGCATAGTTAGCAGCTGCAATGGCTTTATAACAGGCATTCCAGTAAAATGGTGGAGTATCTTGGGATGTTGCATCAATCTGATCGATATAATTCCAGGGAGATGCATTCGGCAAATCCCTTCCTGTTGTTCCTTTATCGCCGGCATTATCGCTCATTGCTTCAGCAAAAGCGAGATAATTACCATGTGGATAAGCATTGGCCAATAGTTCAGCCACTTTAACAGGACTGTTAAGTTCGGTACGATCATCAGGTTGATGCTCTAAAAATTTCTTACAGCTGGTGGATAGCAGTAAGCTTGAGCATGCGATATATATGAATATTTTATTCTTTTTCATTTTTCTGTTCAATTTAAATTAGAATCCAACTTTTAGGGAAAGTGTGTACTGCTTCGGGATCGGCAAGGCCACACCACCAGATGCAAAAAACTCCGGATCTTGTCCTTTTAATTTTTTGTCTGAATAAATTAACCAAAAGTTATTGGCCACGGCACTGATTGATGCATTGTTTGCTCCAATAGATTTTAAGATTTTGGCAGGTAAAGCGTATGAAAGAGATAATTGTTTTAATCTGATAAAACTTCCGTCAGCAACCCTTACAGTAGAATAGTTGTAAGTATTGTATGGATATTTTCCGTCAATATTAGCTGCTGCTTCAACATCAAGAATAGAAGGGATATTGGTTCTCAATTCATCTCCTGGTAGTGTCCACCTATCTTTAAACTCGTTAGGCAATGCATCTAAATCTGAATAAGACGTAGCGAATACCGGATTTAACCTAATTTTGTTTCCTGCTGAGAATGTAAATAACGAACCAAAGGTAAATCCTTTGTAGCTAACGCTGTTGTAAAAACCACCTGTTAATTTAGGATCGGTAGGACCTTCATATTTTAGGTATTTGGTTTCTAAACTCTGCATGTAAACATCAATGCTCTTTTCTCCTTTTTCGTTGATAAACTCAGGGATACCGGTATTATGATTTAAACCTGTAAAATCAACAGAATATAAACCGCGGTACGGGAAACCTTCCTGCGGTCCACCATCGGCCGTTACTAAACTGAATATGCTTTGCGGGCTCGAAAGTTTAGTTACCTTATTCTTATTATAACCAAAGTTTAAATTACTTCTCCAGTTCCATTCGCCTGTTTTAATAATCGGACCACTTAAAGTCACCTCAATACCTTTGGTATTCATATCGGCGTAGTTGGCAGTGGTTAAGTACTGCCCACCGATACCTGAAGTTCTTAATGGGCTGATCAGATCGAATCCATTCCTATTGTATAAATCAACAGTAATATTCAGTTTATCCTTAAAAAAACCAAGGTCAACACCAAGATTGGTTTCATATTGTTTTTCCCAGGTAAGATCTTTATTTTCGATGTATTCGATATTCATTACCGACTCTGTTTCATTCGTGTATGGTCTTAAAGCACTAGCATTTCTTAAAACCAATGCAGAATTGGTGGCACTGCCTAAACTTGCGGTTAAACCATAGGTTGCCCTTATTGTAGCGCGGTTTAGGATTTTGGTTAAGCTTTCGCTATCAAAGAATTTTTCTTTATCGATGTTCCACGCACCCGAAATGTTCCAGGTTGGTAACCATCTGGCTGTTGCAGAGCTTCCCAACTGGTTCGAACCGTCGTACCTACCCGTAGCGTTAAATGAATATTTACCATCGTAAGAGTAAGCTGCCCTTGCCATAAATGCAGCGAAACGATCATATCTATGGTTCATAGAATAGTAGTTCAGGTTATTTAATGTAGCCTGTTTAATAATATTCGGATCAATAAAAGGTACACCTCCCTTATCGTATTGATAGCCATAACCGATCATACTTCTGGTTTGGCGGTCGGCCATCCGCATCTCTTGAACAGCATAAATATTAATCAAATGCTTTTCATTGAATGTGTTGTCATATTCAAACGAGTTTCTAACCATGTACGATTTAAGAAAATCGTCTGTGGTATTATAAAAACCGCCATATGGAAGCACTACTACAGGCTGCAGTTCTGGATGTGCCGGATCGCGGAACAAGAAGCGGTTATTGTCCTGTATATAAGAATCGTCTGGATTGTAACCTGCACGATACGCATTGGCCATGTTAGAGTTTTCTCTTACTTTGTGCTCGTTACCACTTTTTACGTATCGCATTGATGCTAAGAAATCGTACTTAAAGTGTTTGGTAAACTTGTAGTTTAATCCACCTTGAAGTTTGAAATCAAGCATACTCAAATCTAAAGAGTTATTGCCTAACTCATCAAGAATATTAAAATTGGCAAAATTTCTGGTGAAATTTTCTCTACTTCCATTCTGGTCGAATGCGGTTAATGTTCTGCTCGTATTTAAAGCATAACTGAAGGGATTAATATCAAAATCCCTTGAATATTTACCTTCCACCGGATTACTCACTCTTCCAATTGTACCCGGAGCTTTCTGGTTACGGATTGATCCCGTGGTGATGAAATTAAGGCTAAGTTTATCAGATAGGTTAAATACTGCATTTACATTGCCTGTATAACGTTCAACATTATTCCCTACGGCCCAACCGTTGTCATTTAAATAACTGGTAGAGAAATATAACTGCGATTTATCGGTTCCAGACGAAACACTTATGCCGTGTTCCTGCATCAGCGAATTTTTGAAAAGCACATCAAACCAATCGGTGTTCGCAGTAGCATAACGCGATAAAAATGTATTTCTGGCTTCAGGAGTATTGGCCAAACCAAATGCACCTGATGTCGCATCATAGGTATTGATCAATTGATACATTTTGGTAAAAACACCACCATCAGCAGCTCTCGATGCACTTGAGTGATTTAGCCAACCTTTACGGGCCAACTCCGAATACACCGACATTTGGTCTGATGAATTCATGATGTTATAACTATCATATGTAGGTTTTAAGTAGGTAGAAAAGTTACCAGTATAAGAGATTAATGGTTTACCGATACGTCCTTTCTTTGTTGTTATAACCACTACACCGTTCATTGCGCGTGCACCATATTGTGCCGTCGCAGCTGCATCTTTTAAGATATTAAATGATTCAATATCGTCAGCATTTATACCAGCAACAGAAGATCCAATCAACGTACTTACATCTCCTGATGATAACTGTTCATTGGAGATATTAACAACGTCTTCTAAAATCACGCCATCCACTACCCATAATGGTTTGTTTTCACCCGTAATTGAGGTTGCTCCACGTACGCGGATTTTAGGGGCTGCTCCAAATGTACCAGAAACGTTTTGTACTGATACCCCGGCAACACGACCTTCAAGCATCCGACTTACGTCAGTAATACCATCTTGTTTAACATCAGATCCTTTTAGCGCTGTTGCAGCTCCTGTAAATAATTTCTTGTTTAAATTCTGATAACCTGTGGAAATAATATTTACATCTTTTAGTTCATTTGCATCTTCTTCTAATACTACATTTATAGAAGTTTTAGATCCAACTTCAACCTCTATTGTTTTATACCCAATAAAGCTAAAAACCAAAGTAGCACCTTCTTTAACCGAAATAGCAAAATCTCCGTTATTGCTGGTAGATACCGCATTGGCTGCCCCTTTCTCCCTTACACTCACTCCTGGTAGGGCTGCACCGTTTTTATCTCTCACTTTTCCGGTTACCTTTACAGCAGCGAAATAGCTCAGCACTTTATCAAATACAGATTTCTCTTTTAATGTGATCAGTACCGTTCTATCTTCAATAGTGTAGTTCAGATCTCCACCTGAAACAATTTTGTTCATTACCTCTTCAATTGTTGAATTATTAAAATCTACATTTAAAGTGGTTGAAGTTTTGATTTTATTGGTAGATAAAAGCACATCATAGCCCGATTGTCTCCTTATCTCTTTAAAAACTTTTTCTAATGTTACATGTTTTTCTTTCAATGTAACCAATTGTCCGAATGAAGCTGCACTTACCTGCATTAATGAGGCCAGCAGAACAACCGTAATTAACTTCATCATGAGTAGCAATTTAGGTATGTAGCGTCGGTGCGTACATAAAATTCTAATATAAATTTTGTACATTTAATAGTCTGTTTTTTGTGCGAAGCGCAAGAAAGTTTAGACGCAAAATTGCGTTTCGCGTGTTATCCAAGAAATAATTGATTTTTAATCGATTCCGGTTTTCGGAATAGCTAAACAGATTAAAAAAGGGGGTGTTGCAGCACTCCTTTTTTTATGCGTTCAACTTTGGATCGTCAGGAGCTTTGTCGAAGTTTATTCATTGGTTGTTAGGTTTATGGTTGATTAATTAGTTGTTTCTTTTTTATAGATAAAGGTTAGTTACTTCTTCATCTTCTTTCTCGTTATTCCTTATAGACAATCACTTTATTGCCCTTAATATCAAAACGTACTTCGCCAGTCTGTTCAAATTTTCTAAGCACTTTTGATATTTTTTCGAAACGGCTTACCGTTCCGTAGTACATTACATCTTTGGCTTCAGGATCTGCATATTCTATTTCCACATTGTACCAACGGGCAATTTTACGTAGAATGCTTTCCTGCCTTTCGTTATTAAGCATGAAATAACCCTTTTTCCAGGCAACTGCTTCATCAACATCTACTTCTTTTACGTCCATGCCCGAAATGGTTACCAGCGATTGTTCTCCGGGTTTAAGCACCTCACTCTCATTGGTATTTTTATGAGAAACCCTCACACTACCCTCCAATAAAGTTGTCCTGGTTACCTTTTCATCTTTATAGCTATTAATGTTAAAGTGCGTACCCAATACTTCAACAGCCTGTTTATCGGTTTCTACAATAAAGGGATGTGTTGCATTTTTCGCTACTTCAAAATAAGCTTCACCGTCTAATTTAACTGCACGCTGTTTTGCGGTGCCAATGTTTAATCCGTATTGAAGTGAAGAGGCGGCATTTAGCCAAACTGTAGAACCATCAGGTAACTTGATTTGCCACTCTCCACCATTTGGAGTCGAAATGGTGTTTAGTCTATCATCGCTTACATTTTCTGATCCAGCAATATTATACACCAACTGCCCTTCGTCTGTTTTGGTGATGGAGAAACCAGCATCTTTGGCTATATCACCTTTCATTGCATCCGAAAGCGAGATTTTCCTTCCATCGGCCAGGGTGAGAATAGCTTTATTTTTTCCAGGCGCAACGTCCGTAATAAAAACATGTTCTTTCTTTTTTTGTAGAGAAAGATAAGCCGTTAAAGAAAACACAACAAACACAACAGCAGCAGCAGCCCATTTTAAACCATTCATTAAAATTCGCTTAGGCGACCGCGATGGTTTGTCTACTGTCAGAATTTTATCGAGAACCGGATTCCATCTTTCTTCAACAATATCAAATACATGCGCTTCCTCTGCGATAATCATTTTCACGATTTCATCAGAAAGCAATGACGCATTGTTTTCTGCTAAAACTAAAAGTTCTTCCTTCTCGGCCTGACTTAAGGTCTTAGCTGTAAACTGTTGTAATAGATATTTTATACGGTCTTCCATAAAGATTCTGATACTAAGAAGCAGTAAAAGAAAATAAGGACTATCGTAATATTGATTTTTTTTATTTTATTTTCAAAAAGAAAAAAACAATTGGGAAAAAGAACACAATTCCATGTTGATCGAGGTGTATACGAATTGATTTTAATGCAATTACAAGGGCATTTTTAACCGTATTAGGAGAAATATTGAGTATTTCGGCAATTTCTGGAATAGTTTTGCCATCTCGCCTGCTTAATTGATATATATTTTTCCTTTGGTCAGGTAATTTATCTACCGCAGTAGCTATAATTTTCGTTACTTCATTTAAATTAATAGTTTCGATGGTACTATTGTGACTATTTTGTTGTTTAGCGGTAAATGCATCCACTACCCGTTCTTCTTTTAATTTTTTACGTAAGAAGCTTAAACATTCGTTGGAAACATATTTATACAGGTAGGCTTTCACATTCTCCACTTCAGCCAACTTATCGCGATTTAACCATACTCTTAAAAATGCATCCTGAATAATTTCTTCAGCGGCATCATCAGATTTTGTAAATTTTGAAGCAAAAATGTGCAGCACAGGAAGGTACTTGAAGAACAAAACAGAAAATGCTTGTTCGTCTCCTTCCATGATTTTTTCGATAAGCCTCCTTTCATCTTCTATCCTTCCTGGCGCCATAAATTAGTCGATTTGTATACTCACATACAAATTTCATGAATAGTTCTGTGTGATATAATATACATAAAAGTGGAAAAAAAAATGGGTTAAAGCAAATTTCTCCTGCACGTAAAATCCCATTAACTAAAAAAGCATTACTTTTTAAGGTAACGCTTTTCAATTTTTTTTAGGATTAATATATCTTTAGTATTGATAATATGGCGAAATCATTAAATAAACCACTACACCAGTTATAGCAACATAAAGCCATAGTGGAAATGTAATTCGTGCAATTTTTCTGTGACGATCGAAACGTTTGGCTAAAGCCCTTACATAAGTAACCAAAACCAAAGGAATAATGGCAATTGACAATAAGATATGTGTTAATAAAATAAAAAAGTAAACATACTTTATCGCTCCATCTCCTCCAAACTTAGTTGAAGGTGTGGTCATATGGTATGCGATGTACATTACCAAAAATAATAAAGAGCAGCCTATGGCTGTTTTCATTAAATTTTGGTGCAATTGTATTTTTCCATTCTTTATTGCCCAAACTGCAACAACCAACAATACTGCTGTAATTCCGTTGATTGTAGCATATATAGGAGGTAAAAAAGGTAAGGCTGGCGCATCAATACCTAAATCTTTTAGCTTTACCACAAATAAAAAGGCTACCGCTACCGGTATAAAAATGGAGAGTATAATGATCCACTTACTATATTTTTTCTCGATCGGACTATTTTCCATGAGTATTAAATCTTTTATAATTATTATATTGTTTTAAACCCGACTAGAGACTTCGGACTCCAGACTAAAGACTATCTACCATCTTTAACATTCCTTAAGTATTCGGCAATAAGTACTTTTATTTCATCCTCCAACTTAGCGTTTGCTCCTGCATCGTCGGCATCATAAATACCGCGTATACGGTGTAAATTATCAATAAGCACTATTTTATTGCTAAAAATGAAATTACTTTTCCCGCTGGTATTATTTGCGACTACATCAAGCAGTAAACCTTGCCTGATTAATGGATAAGTTTGTGCAGTATCACCCGCTAAAAAATCCCATTTACCTTCTTTTGCGTTGAAATTGGCAGCAAAATCCTGGAGTTTATCTACATCAGCCGGATCTACAGACAGGCTTAAAAATTTAACCAAGGGCTTTTGTTCATAGCCATCAGATAATTGCTTGATATATTTAATTGCTTGCTGGCTCCTCGCTCCTGATTGGAATAAGTTTAATACTACAATTTTGTTTTCAAATGATTTCCAGCTAATGGTATCGCTATGCTGATTGATGAGTTTAAAATCAGGAACCAGGTGATAAATAGTATCTGGAATCTTCTTTCCCTTTACACTATGAAAGGTATTGGCCACAATCTTCTTGCCGAAGATGGGCAAACTCTTATACCTGTTTTTGGCAAAGTGTGGCAATAAGTAAAAAAACAAAAATCCCGGTATAGCTAATATGCTTACCAGGATTAATACCTTTTTTATCGGATTTCTTTTCATTAATGGTTCATCATGTGGATGTTTAAGAACCCACCTTCAATCAGCATTAAAACAATAAAGTAAATAATGAAAATAAACGATACTGTAAGGGCTAACTGTAAGCCTAATTTTTCAAACTTTAAGTGCATGAAATAGGCCACAATATAAAATGCTTTTACCAAAGTTAACGCGATATAGATATAGTTACCTACATGCTGTGGAATATGTCCACCCGGGATAGCCCATAATGCTATGATAAATTCAATTGCGGTGATTAAAGTTAAAATACCTGCTACTTTCCAGATTTTTGCTTTATCCATTCCAGCATGTTCTCCATGCTCGTGTCCTTCTTCTAAATGCGAATGTTGTGACATGTTAAATATTTTTATAAATTGAAAATTAAACCAAATAGAAGAACGTAAATACAAACACCCATACTAAATCTACAAAGTGCCAGTATAAACCCACTTTCTCAACCATTAAATAATGGCCTCTTTTTTCGAAGGTTCCATTAATTGTCATGATCAAGATAATCACGTTAATCATCACCCCACTAAATACGTGGAAACCGTGGAAACCGGTAATAGTAAAGAATAAGTTTGCAAACTGTTGTGCAGCAACTAAAGAAACTGGCCCATCAAATAAATGTTTCAACTCTTCAGCCGATGGAATAGCTCCCCACCAGAAGCCTTCGTGGTGCAAGTGACTCCATTCTAAAGCCTGGCAGCCCAAAAACATAAAACCAAAGATAATGGTAGCTACAAGCCATCCTATTACTTCTTTTTTAGCACGACGGTGTCCGGCCTCAACTGCCATAACCATGGTTACAGAACTTAAGATCAGGATAAAAGTCATGATACCCACAAATACTAATGGTGCACCTGTATCTTTAATACCTGGGATAGATTGGAAAACCAAGTCAGGATCTGGCCATGTCAATTTCGAAAAACGCTGAGCGCCGTAGTAGATCAATAATGATGAAAAAGTAAAAGCATCTGATAATAGGAAAAACCACATCATGATTTTACCATATTCTACCGACCACGGAGAACGACCACCATTCCATGGCCCGGTTTTAACTTGATCTAATTGTGATACTGCATTCATTTGGAAATAGTATAATAGTTTGTTAACAAATTTAACGGTTCAAAAGTAAAAAAACATACAGATATATCCATAATATATCTATAAAATGCCAAAAAATAGAAGCAATTTCCATTCTGTACTGAACTTTGGCAATAGGCAGGCTTTTATAGCTACCGGCTAAAGCACTAATAATTAGGCCAACACCAGCAATAATGTGCAAAAGGTGCATGCCAGATACCACATAGATAAATGATATTGCAGCATTGTTCCCTACCAAAGTAGCTCCGGTTCTCACCATACTTCCCCAGGCATTAAACTGCATTACACCAAAAGCAATAGCCAATATTACGGTAATCCAAAGCATGTTGCGCTGTAAGCTAAAATTAAGTTTCTTTAATGCCTTAGAAGCTAACACCAAAGTGATGCTGCTGGCCAAAATAACCAAACTAGAGTAAATAAAGGCATCGGGTAACACCAAACCGTGTCCCTTTCCTTTTGAGGCGGCAAATACCAGATAATAACTGGTAAAACCTCCAAACATGATTGTTGATGATACGACAAATAACCAAACGATAAATTTTCGTGGTTTTGGGTCAAACGTATCCTGCATCTTTTCCATTGTTAGCACCATAAATTATTTTGCTATAAAATTTAATAATAAGCCCAACTGTACAGCCGGGATGTAAAAAAACGAACAGAACATTACCTTCTTGGCATCTGCCAGTTCTCTGCTCATTAAAAGTTTAAAAGCCAACCAGCTAAAAATAATCCCAGCGATTAAAGATAAACCTGCAATGTAATAACCGCCAAAACCATAAATGGTTGGCAATAAACTTACCGGAATTAAAATCAGCGTGCTTAAAAAAGTTAACAACGCCGATGTTTTATCTCTTTTCTTGGTAGGCAACAACCTGAAACCTGCTTTCTTATAATCATCATCCAAAACCCATGCAATTGCCCAGAAATGAGGAAACTGCCATACAAACTGGATTAAAAACAAGATTACAGCAATGTAATAATCAATTTCATGGAACATTTCGGCTTTTAAACTACCAAAAGCAGCCAAATAACCAATAAGTGGTGGTAAAGCCCCTGGAATTGCACCAACAAAAACAGCAATAGGCGATTTTCTCTTTAATGGCGTATAGGCAAAAGCGTATAGCAAAATTGAAAATACCGATAGCAACCCTGTTTCCAGATTTAAGTGCCCTAATAACCACGTACCTAAAAATGCCATAAAAACACCCAAAATCAACCCCTGCCCGGTAGTCATTCTTCCTGCTGGCATCGGGCGGTCTTTGGTCCTTGACATTAATTTATCCAGGTCTTTCTCTATAATTTCGTTAAAGCAGTTTGCAGCAGCAGTAACCAAAAATCCGCCGGCTATTAAAATTAACCAGTTACCCCAATCTATGCTAGGGATATGGCCTCTGCCTACCTGCATCTTCTGCCCGATCAAAAAAGAGATCGATGCTGAAAACACTACCGTAAACGATAGCCTAAATTTGATAAGTTTAGAAAAATCTGAAAGATATTGCTTCAATTTTCTTAAATATTATTGTTTATATGTACTTGTTCTGTAAACCAACAAGTACAGGTAAAACTGTAAACTAAACAACAGCGTTGAGAACAAAATATGCAATGCCTGTGCTGCTGGTGGAAAAGCAATATATGCTAAAGCTAAACCACTTAATAACTGGATAAAAAGCGTAACTAAAATAAACTTGGCTGTTAGCAATGGAGCGGCCTTACCACTAAAACGGTCAATAACCATTTTATAAACTATACCATTCGTAATAATGACCAAAATGGCTAAATCACGGTGATAAGAAAAAATACTGCCTACTTTCGAAATCCATGTTGCTTTTCCGCTATAAGCCAAAGATTTTGCAATTATATCAATGGCTTCCCTGACTTCGGTGCCCAAAATAATCTGCGCAATACTTACTATTAGTGTAAAGAACAAAAATCCTTTTAGCCACAATATTTTATACATAATTACCGAAGGTGCCTTATTAAGCTGTTTTGCGTAATTGTATGTATAGATAGATATAACCAAAATAACCAATGCTAAAAGCATATGTACTGTTACCACCCATTGCGCCAGATTGGTTGATACCACTATTGATCCCAGCCAGGCTTGATAGCCTACCACGAAAATATTAAGTATGCTTAATACGATGATCCGTTTAGCCGTTTTCCGATAGGTAAAAGAATAAATGGCAGTAAGCAATAAAAAGATTCCTGCTGCTACTCCAGCCAAACGGTTTAGGTATTCAGTCCAGGTTTTGGTTGGATTAAATTCTTCCGGTATAGTAATGCTTTTATCGTGCCTGATACTATCAGCAAGGGCAACTTTACCCATGCTCTCCAGATATTTGGCAAATTTTTCATTCTTCTTTAACCTACCTGCCACATACTTCTCCTTATAGTTGGCTGGAAGTTGCGATACATCGGTTGGCGGAATATAACGATCGAAACATTTTGGCCAATCCGGACAGCCCATGCCAGATCCTGTACTGCGAACAATACCCCCGGCAAGTATAACCAATAGCGTAACTATTATGGTTATAAGATTAATTCTAATGAAACGCTGTTCTGATCTGCTGACCATATATCTATCAAGATGAAAAGGGTATCCGGATAAGCAGAAACTTAATCAGATACCCCTTTAAAATTTTATTTTAAGCTTTAAACTAGCCTTTGTTTTCTGTAACAGGATTGGCTAATTCCCAATCTTGCTGAATTTTTTCTGCTTCCGCATTTCCTTCAAAATCGTGAGGTAAATTAGAGCTCATGGTTTGAGAGAAAGGAACAGTTTGAGGAATAAAGTCTGCATCATGTCCAGGCTTGCTGTAATCGTACGGCCATCTGTATACTGTAGGGATTTCTCCAGGCCAGTTACCGTGTAGGTGTTCAACAGGTGCAGTCCACTCTAAAGTATTAGATTCCCATGGATTTTGAGGAGATACTTTTCCTTTGAAGATTGAATAAAAGAAGTTAAATAAGAAAGCTACCTGAGCTAATGCTGCCATAATAGCTGCCCACGTTACAAATACGTTAACGGTTAACCATTTCTTCATAAATTCAAACTCGGTAAATGCGTAGTAACGACGAGGTACACCATCCAAACCTAAGAAGTGAAGCGGGAAGAATACCAGGTAAGCTGCTATGAAAGTTAACCAGAAGTGTAAGTATCCTA
Source organism: Pedobacter sp. PF22-3 (assembly GCF_026239555.1). Classification (GTDB taxonomy): domain Bacteria; phylum Bacteroidota; class Bacteroidia; order Sphingobacteriales; family Sphingobacteriaceae; genus Pedobacter. The sequence goes on from NZ_JAPIVP010000007.1 coordinate 174,316, forward strand.
ATTTAGGATTCATCATTCTACCGAACATTTTAGGGAACCAGTGATACACACCTGCAAGCATACCAAAGATTGCTGCAGATCCCATTACCAAGTGGAAGTGGGCAACAACAAAGTAAGTATCGTGTAAGTTGATATCCAAAGAAGCATTTCCTAAGAAAATACCGGTTAAACCACCAGAGATAAAGAATGAAACTAAACCAATAGCAAATAACATGGCTGGAGTGAAACGGATATTACCTCTCCATAATGTAGCCAAATAGTTAAATGTTTTTACTGCAGATGGTACGGCAATAATCAAGGTAGTAATCATAAATACACCGCCCAACAGTGGGTTCATACCTGTTACAAACATATGGTGACCCCAAACGATGAATGATAATACGGTAATACCAATTAGAGAGTAAACCATTGCATGGTAACCAAAGATCGGTTTACGTGCGTTCACAGAAATAACCTCAGATGAGATACCCAATGCTGGCATGATTACGATATAAACCTCAGGGTGACCTAAGAACCAGAATAAATGTTGCCATAAAATTGGTGAACCACCTTCATTTGGTAAAATATCAGTACCCATTACGATATCTGATAAGTAAAAACTTGTTCCAAAACTGCGGTCAAATACCATTAATACTACACCAGCTACAAGAACAGGGAAAGATAAGATACCTAAAATTGCGGTTAAGAAGAAAGCCCAGATGGTTAATGGCATTTTCCAAAGGTCCATACCTTTGGTACGCATATTTAAAATTGTACTTACATAGTTGATACCACCCATTAAAGATGACGCTACGAAAAGTACCATACTAACTAACCACAAAGTCATACCTAAACCTGAACCTGGCATAGCCTTAGCTACCACAGATAGTGGCGGATAAACCGTCCAACCGCCTGATGCTGGTCCTGTTTGGATAAAGAATGATGACATCATGATCACACAAGCCATAAAGAAGAACCAGTATGAAAGCATGTTTAAGAATGGCGAAGCCATATCTCTTGCTCCTATCTGAAGCGGAATCAATAAGTTACTAAATGTACCACTTAAACCAGCAGTTAGTACAAAGAATACCATGATGGTACCATGAATGGTTACCAAAGCCAAATAAAAGTCGGGCTTAATACGACCGCCTTCAGCCCATTTACCTAAGAATGTTTCTAAGAAAGGGAAGTTCTGATCTGGCCAGGCCAATTGAATACGGAATAATATTGATAAACCCATTGCAATTACCGCCATAATAATACCGGTAATTAAAAATTGCTTGGCAATCATTTTATGATCCATACTAAAGATATACTTTGAAATCAAAGTCTCTTTATGATGCCCATGATCAGCGTGATCGTGACTGTGTTCGTCGTGTAATGCTATTGTTGACATAATTCGTTCGCTCCTGCTTAATATTATTTATTTAAAGCCACTTGGTTAGTTTTTACAGCTGCGGTATCTTTAGCTGCTGAATCTGCTACTGATTTTACAGGTGCAGGTGCCACTGGCAAATTAAATTGTTTTCTTAAATCGTCATTTAAGTATGTTTTCTGTTCTGCAATCCAGGTTTTGTATTCAGCTTCTGATACTACACGAACAACTTTTTGCATGTTGTAATGACCTGATCCACAAATTTTAGCGCAATAAAAAAGATACTTAAAGTTAGGATCATTTGTTTCTTGCTGCATTTCTGCAGTAGTTTTTGTAGGTGTAAACTCAAAAATTGTTCTCATACCTGGTACGGTATTTAACTGTACCCTGAAATGTGGCATATAAAAACTGTGAATTACATCTTTACTGGTCAAAATAAGTTTAACTGGTTTGCCTACAGGAAGCACCATCTCATCTGCCATTTCATCATCACGAGAGTTAACATCTTTAAAATCAATACCTAATGTATTAGAAGCTGTAGTTAACTTGTAATTTTTGTTACCAACTATTCCATCAGCTCCAGGATAACGGATAGACCATTTAAACTGCTCAGAAGTAACTTCAATCTGTAATGGCTTGTTATTTGGATCTTCAACTTTGAAGAAAATAGATCTCCAGGTTAAGAAACCCATCAAAACCAAAACGGTTAATACTAAAGCCGGAACAATTGTCCAGATTTTTTCGATGGTATTATTGTGTGGGTAATAGTAAGCTTTTCTTTTTGCAGAATATTTATAGACATAAGAAAATCCGAATAACAGGATATGCGTAGCTACAAATACAATGGTGGTAATGATTAATGTTAAATTAAACATTCTGTCAATTTTCTTTCCGTGCTCAGATGCTGCATCAGGAAGTAACATTGATCCATGTACTGTATATTCCCAATATACCCCATATAAACCGATCACTAAAAACAGCGCAAATAAACTTGCGTGTACCCTATTCCAGTTGATACCAACAGGCTTACCTTGTGCTTCGCGGCTTAACTCATATACTTTTAATGCCTTACCAATAATGGCAATAAATAAGCATACTGCAAGGAAAACCAGAATATAAAATATTACCGATTTATAAACCTCGCCCATATCAACTTTCGGTGCCGCGGCAGCACCTGCTGCTGCATCTTGCGCAAATACGCTAGTGTTTGCAAAAGCAGTAATCAATACTGCTAAAGCTGCGGTCGTTTTATTCGTTATAAACTTTCTTAAACTCATTTTCTTAAAAGTAGTACGCTGTACTGCTAATTATAATAATAATTAAATATTTGCTCTATCTTATCACCACTAAAGCTGATGATGCAAACTTTCTTGTAATAATGGGTGATTCTTTGCAATTAAAGGTTTTTTGCTCAATGATGTTAAAACCGTAAAGGTAAACAATCCTACGAAACCTAACGCAATACCGATCTCTACAATTCCAAAACCATTATGACCATCTTCTACTGCACCCGGCATAATCATTTGGTAATAATCTACCCAATGACCTAATAATACCACGATAGAAACGAATAATAATTTGGCATCGGTTCTTTTGTTATCTCTATCCATTAATAACAATACTGGTGCTAAGAAATTCATGGCAAGGTTTAAGAAAAACCAGAATTTATAATATTCAAAGCGTTTGTAGAAATATACAGTCTCTTCAGGCATATTTGCATAGTAGATCAATAAGAACTGAGCAAACCATACATAAGTCCAGAAGATAGAGAAACCAAAAATAAACTGACCTAAGTTGTGCAAGTGGCTATTGTTAACCCATTGCATGTAACCTGCTCTTCTTAATAAGATAATGATAATAGCGATAGTAGCTAAACTGCTTACCCACATTGCTGCGAAGTTATACCAACCGAACATGGTTGAGAACCAGTGTGCTTCTAGCGACATAATCGTATCGAAAGCAAAAATAGGTGTAGTAAAACCATAAATTACCAAGAAGATACAAGCATTTTTAAAGCTTTTTCTGTAAGAATTTAAACCACCGGCTAAATCTTCGTTATAAGAAAACTTAACAAACATAATCGAAAATATACTGTAGATACCTAAGAACACCACCTGGCGACCTAAGAAAAAAGGTACATTTAAGAAAACTGATTTACCTGCGATTAAAGAATCATAATTAGGGCTGTTTGGATCTGTTAATCCATCAGCATGCCAGTGATGATATAAATTATGTGTGTATAAACCTGCTGAAATAATCACTACAAGTATTACAGCTGCTATAGGCAAAGTTTTTGCCATAGCCTGTGGCACTCGTAAAATTGATGCAGACCAGCCTGCCTGAGCTACGTATTGAACAGCCAGGAAAAATGTACCAGACATACAAACGCATGCAAAGTAATATGCCATAAGCAACAGGTTAGCAAAAGTACGCTCGTGCATTACTTTATCGCCGGCCAAGAAACCGAACAACACAGCCGCAATACCGATAACGATACCAACAATGCTTAATGTTTTTACTTTACCTGTAAACTCAAACTGTTCACTAAAATTAATATTGTGAGTTCCCATTTATATTTGCTTTACTATTGTCCTTTTTGTAATTGTTGAACATACATCACCACTTTCCAACGATCTGTTGGTGAGATTTGCGAAGCATGCGAGCCCATGTTATTTACACCGTATGTAATGGTGTGGTAGATTTTACCTGCAGTAAGATCAACCATGTTACCACCTCTAGATGATGAACCTGTTTGATAAGCAGGTACCCCACTAAATTTCTCAATTTTAACTAAGTGTCCTTGCCCATCGCCTTTTTCTCCGTGGCAAGGGCTACAGAAAACGGTAAATAAGTGTTTACCCTGAGCCAGATTAACAGTATCTACCGGTAAAGGGTTTACCATACTTACTCCAGCTGCCTCATATCCTTCTTTTGTATTAGGATACTCGTCATATTCGGTAAAACCGACTGGTTTAGTATGTGCAGGAGGTAACTGTGCTGTTTTACCATCCTTAAAATTTTTATTTGGCTGATCCGGATTGTAAGCAATCGGATCATACATGTTTCTGGCATATTCTAAGCCAGTACTGCGTTTATCTTTACAAGCAGAAAAGGTAGCTGCAAAAGCGATAGCTAAAAACGCTGTGTAAACAAATTTATTCTTATTCATAGCTAATGTACTTCCTTTCATTATACTTTATTTCTAAAGCACCTGCATCTTTTAATAATCCATCAATTACAGTATGTTCTACATTGTCTTTTGCATCAACTGCAATTACAAAACGATCATCAGTAGCACGTAGGTCCATCACTCTTGGTGCTCTTCCCGGAAATAAGTGAGTAGATGCATAATAAGTTAATACCATACCAAAAGCACAGAATAATACTGTAAGCTCAAACATTATCGGAATAAAATCCGGCAATGCGAATGATGGTTTACCACCTATGTTTACTCTCCAATCAATTACTGCGCAGAAATAAATCAAAGCGAATGCACAGCAAGTACCCGTAATACCGAAGCAAAATGCTGCGATATCGATTCTAGATCTTTTAATTCCTAATTTGGCTTCTATTCCGTGTATAGGCATGGGGGTATATACATCATAAATGCTGATGTTATTTTCCTGAAGCTTTTCGATGCCATGCATCATTTCGTCAGGATCGCCAAAGCTGCCTAAAATATATTTGATATCACTCATTGTTATATTTTTGCGTAATCTTCTTGTTTAACACTATCAAATTTCTCTAAAGACTCTATGTACTCAGCTACATATTCTTTATTCTCATGCCCTTCTTTAATCTGTTTCATTTTAGCTTGCTCACTTGCAGTTTTTAATAATAATTTAACCTCTGCGATAGCGATTGATGGCAACACCCTTAAAAACAATAAGAATAAGGTAAAGAACAGGCCAATTGAACCTACGAATACACTGATATCAACCCAGGTTGGATAGAACATGGCCCAACTTGATGGAATATAATCGCGGTGTAATGAAGTAACGATAATTACGAAACGCTCAAACCACATACCCACGTTTACCACGATTGATAAAATCCAGGTAGCTTTAATGCTTAAACGGATCTTTTTGAACCATAAGAGCTGTGGAGAGATTACGTTACAAGTCATCATCATCCAGTAAGACCACCAGTAAGGACCAGTAGACCTATTGATAAATGCGTACTGCTCGTACTCTGAACCCGAATACCAGGCAATAAAGAACTCAGTTAAATAAGCTACACCTACGATTGATCCTGTTAAGATGATGATTTTATTCATCGACTCGATGTGGAACATGGTGATGTAGTTTTCCAATCCCAATACTTTACGTGCAACCAATAATAAGGTTAATACCATCGCAAATCCTGAGAAAATCGCACCTGCCACGAAGTATGGAGGGAAGATGGTGGTATGCCATCCTGGAATTACCGATGTTGCAAAGTCCATTGATACAATGGTGTGCACTGAAAGTACAAGTGGTGTAGAAATACCGGCTAAGATTAATGAAACAGCTTCGAAACGTTGCCAGGTTTTAACACTTCCACTCCATCCAAAAGAAAAAATAGAATAAATTTTTCTACGTGTACCTACTGCACGATCGCGGATGGTAGCAATATCTGGTAATAAACCTGTGTACCAGAATAATAATGATACAGAGAAATAAGTAGAGATTGCAAACATATCCCATACCAATGGTGAGTTAAAGTTTACCCAAAGTGATCCAAACTGGTTTGGTAAAGGTAAAACCCAATAAGCTAACCAAGGACGGCCCATGTGAGATACAACATAAGTTGCGGCACAGATAACGGCGAAAATGGTCATCGCCTCTGCCGAACGGTTGATGGAGTTACGCCAGTTCTGACGGAAGAGTAATAGTACTGCTGAAATTAGTGTTCCAGCGTGACCGATACCTACCCACCATACGAAACCGGTGATATCCCAAGCCCAACCAACTGTTTTATTTAAACCCCAAGCACCGATACCGTTCCAGAAAGTGTAGCTTACTGCTACTACCCAAAGTAAAGCACCTAATGAGGCAACGATGAAACCAATCCACCAAGCCTTGTTCGGCTTGTTTTCTACCGGGCTTAAAATATCATCCGTAATTTTTGCATACGTGATGTTATCGCCGGTAATTAATGGTTCTCTAAGTATTGATTCGTTATGTCCTGACATAATTTGTATTTTCTTTATACTAAAGCTTACGCTTGTACTGTTGTATCTGTATTTCTAATTTTTGTCATGTAGCCGATACCCGGTTTCACATTGATCTCTTCTAATACGTAGTAAATACGCTCAGAACGTAATGCTTTTGAAACCTCTGAATTTGGATCGTTTGAATCACCAAATACAATCGCATTTGCTGAACAAGCTTCCTGACAAGCCATTTTGATATCGCCATCTTTCAATGGACGTTTTTCTAATTTAGCTTTCAGTTTTCCACCTTGAATACGTTGGATACACATTGAGCATTTTTCCATTACCCCACGTGAACGTGTAGTAACATCAGGATTTAATACCAATTGAGTAAACTCATTATTTAAGTAGTTATCGAAACGTGAATCATTCCAGTAGTTAAACCAGTTGAAACGACGTACTTTGTACGGACAGTTATTTGCACAGTAACGTGTACCTACGCAACGGTTGTAAGCCATGTGGTTTAAACCATCACTTGAGTGTACGGTTGCCAATACCGGACAAACGGTTTCGCATGGTGCGTGATCACAGTGTTGGCATAACATTGGCTGGTGAACCACAGAAACATGATCTAAGTCTTCCAACTTAGCAATTTCTTTCTCCTTGGTTACATCACCATTTTTAGTTTCATAGCTATAATAACGGTCGATACGGATCCAGTGCATTTCACGACGACGGCGAACCTCATCACGGCCTACAACAGGAATATTATTTTCTACGTTACAAGCAACAATACAAGAACCACAACCTGTACAAGCATTCAAATCGATTGCCATTACCCAGTTGTTACCTGGTTTTTCATATTGATCCCACAAATCGTAATTTTTGTGCTCGCCTTTTTCATTACCTGCACCAGCATTTTTTAAATATGCTGCAAAAGTAGCTTCCTTAATTACGGCACGGCCTTCGAAAGAGTGGTGAGTTTGTGTTTGTGCAAGCTCATAGTAACCGCCTGTTGGGGTAATGGTTACGTTTGTAGCATATTGCATGGTTCCATTTGCAAAAGAAACAAATGGGAAAGCATTTTTACCAACATCATTACCAGCTTTACCAACTTTGGTACGGCCATAACCTAAAGCAATAGATGCAGTTCCTTGTGCTTGTCCTGGCTGGATTAACACCGGAAGATCTACTGAATATCCGTTGCTTCCTTTAACAGAAACCACATCAAACTCTTTAACTTTTAATTTCTCTGCAGTTTTAGGCGCAAGGGCAACAAAGTTATCCCAGGTTACTTTTGATACCGGATCTGGCAACTCCTGTAAAAATGCATTATTGGCATTCTTACCATCGCGCATAGGTACATTTTCGTAAACCTGTAACTCAATCTGGTCGCCACCTTTAAAGGCTTTGCTGCTATTTGCAATTGAAGTAGCAACTTGGGCTAAAGATTGTGTGAATGAATAAGCACTAGCAGGTTTAGCGGCTGAAGTAACCACACCTTTTTCTAAAACCTCTTCCCATTTCAAACCAACAGCTGGTAACATTTTAGCTTCCCAGTTGCTGCGTACAAACTGATAGTAGTCTTTAACAGGTGCATCAGCCCAAGTTAATAAACTCTCTTCAGCCTGGCGGCTGTTGAAAACAGGGTTGATAGTTGGCTGAACGATAGAATAATATCCTTCGTAAGCATTTGCATCACCCCATGACTCTAAATAGTTATGGTTAATCGCAATAGCATCACAAGCTGTAGCCGTTTCATCTGCACGATCTGAGAATGAAATTTTAGCAGGAACCTTTGCCAGAGCATCAGTAAATGCTTTCGCATTTGCAACATCATAAACAGGATTACTGTTTAAGAATAAAACAGCACCAACTTCACCACGATTCATTTCAGCAACTAAACCGTTAAATTCGGCATCATTACCCGCATATAAATAACAAGGGTTATCTAAATCGATAGTAGTACCATAACTACCAATGGCAGCATTAATGGCGTTTACTAAAATTTGTGTAGAAACATCGTTAGAACCACAAACTACAAGGCCTTTACCTTTCGCTTGTACCAATTCTTTTGCTACCAATTTAATTACTTTATCAGCAGTAGCATTGTTCCCCAATGTTCCGCCAGGTAAAGCATTACCTGTAATTGCATTATATAAAGCAATTAAAGCAGGTCCTTCTTCCGACAATTTAACCGGAACACGGGTATCTGCATTGGTACCTGTTAAGCTCATTCCACTTTCAAACTGAATGTGGCGGCTCATTTTTTTATTTTCTAACGATTTATAGTTACGATTAGCAGTATATTGAGCAGTAAATTCTTCTCCGCTAATCCATGTACCTAAGAAATCGGCACTGAAACTTACAATTAAATCAGCCTTATCAAAGTTGTATTTAGGTAAAACTGCTTTACCGAAACTATTTTGGTTGGCCTGAATAATACCAGTATAAGAAACTGCATCGTACTGAACCAATTTAGCTGCAGGGTATTTTGCAATAAATTGTGCAATAACAGCACTGGTTGACGGGCTGTTTACCGTTGATGATACAATGCGGATTTTTTTGCCACCTGCCTGTGCTTTTGCCAGCTCGCCTTTAACAAAGCTGTCGATTTTTGCCCAGGTAGTTTCTTCAACCTTTCCATCTTTTACTAAAGCTGGTGCTTTTAGTTTAGATACATCATATAAATCTAAAACCGAAGCTTGCGCTCTCGCATCTGTACCACAGTTAAATTGACCCGCATTTGGATTTGGTTCAATTTTAATTGGGCGCCCCTCTCTCGTTTTAACTAAAATACTCTGGCCATTAAAGCTCGAAGTATAATAGTTAGGAATACCTGGAGTAACCTCTTCAGGCTTTACCAGGTAAGGAATAGATTTATGAACAGGAGCAGTTTGACAGGCTGCTAAAGTTACTGCACCTAAACCAAAACCTAACGCCTTTAAAAAGTCGCGGCGTGGGGTAACGGTACTTAACCCTGCTTCATTTAAAACATCTTCTATTGGAAGTGGCTCGGCGAATTCGTTTTTGTTATTTTTAACAAAATCGGGTGTATTGTTATACTCCTCTAAGCCTTTCCAGTATTTTTTGTTGCTTTCCATTTAAGCTATATTACTGTTTATTCGAACGTTCTTACTAAACTCTATCTATTAATAGTGGCATTTACCACACTCTAAACCACCCAATAACGCTGGTGTAATTTTCTCGCCTTTTTTAATTTTTTCGTGCGCTTCGATAACCTTAGCGTAGAAAGCATTATTTTTCTGACCAGAAATATCTGTTTCTTTATGGCAGTTAATACACCATTTCATGGTTAATGGAGAATATTGATAAATTTCTTCCATGGTATTAACCGGACCGTGACAAGCGAAACATACCGGTTCTGTTGGCTGTAATCCTTTTGCTTTACGAATGGCGTCTTCTGCAACAACTACGTGTTGAGAGTGATTGAAGTAAGCAAAATCAGGAAGATTGTGTACACGTACCCACTCCATTGGTTTAGCTTTACTTTCATCGTATTTCTGAGTCTCCGGATCGTAACCTAAAGCATTATAGATTTTTTTGATCTCAGGAGAAATCTCACCGTCATATTTATCTCTTGCCTGTACTGCTTTATGGCAGTTCATACAAACATTTAATGACGGAATAGTTGCATTTTTAGATTTAAATGCGCCGTTGTGGCAATACTGACAATCGATCTGATTGATACCTGCATGCAACTCGTGTGAGAATTTGATTGGCTGAACTGGTTGATAACCAGTATGTACACCAGTATTCCACATACCCATCCAACCGAATGAGCCTAAACAGATGATCAAACACAAGATAAAGAACATCACAAATTTCTTGTTTTTGAACATCTTGCGCACACCAACCTTTAATGGCACATCTTCTTCAATCTCGATACCTTGTTTCTGCAGAATCAAACGCTCCAATAATTTAGAAGCGCGACCTAAGATTACTAAAATAACAATCGCTAATACAACGATAGCTACAATACCCGCGATTGATAAACCTGAAGTAGATTCGTCTTTTGCCGCAACAGCACCACCCGCAGGAGTAGCCGCTTTTGGCTCACCTTCTTTAATGTAAGCTAAGATATCTTTTACTTTAGTTTCGTCTAACTCAGGAAAAGATGTCATGGCAATTTTTCCATTTTCGTTAAAAAGTTTAACAGCCTCAGGGTTACCAGAAGCTACCAAGCCTTGCGAATTTGGAATCCATTTTAAAAGGAACTCTTCAGAGTGACGATCACTTACACCTGTTAAGGCCGGACCAACCAATTTAGCATCTAACGCGTGGCACGAAGAACATTTTGCTTTGAAAAGCGTTCTTCCCTCTTTAGCATCCTGCGCATTTACGGTAGAAACCGCTATTACGGAAATTGCTGAAAATACGAATAACGACTTCCAAACGCTTTTTAAAATCATCGAGATATCTCTCATAATGAACACTTTATACTTATTTAATTTACTTTTTGTTGTGAAATTGATGCTGAACTAGGGGTAGCCCCACCAAAACTTGAACAAAAGTATAACTTATTAATAAATCCCATGACATAATAGTGACTTGAAATACAATTTATAATCATTCTAAACAAATGTCGTTTCAAGCCATTCAGGCAATAAAAATGCCCATTTTTGATAGGTTATCTCCAATGGGCATACTATAAACCAATTTGGTTTATTTATTTTTTCTGATTATTGTTTTAATATCCACGCAAACATTAGCGGCGCTACAATTGTGGCATCACTTTCTACGATAAATTTTGGCGTGTGGATATCCAGTTTACCCCAGGTAATCTTTTCGTTTGGTACAGCGCCAGAATATGAACCATAAGAAGTTGTCGAATCTGAAATCTGACAGAAATAACTCCAGAAAGGAATATTTTCCATTTCCATATCTTGGTAAAGCATCGGTACCACACAGATCGGGAAATCGCCGGCAATACCCCCACCAATCTGGAAGAAACCAATTCCTTTGCCCCCACTGTTTGCAATATACCAGTCTGCCAGCCAGCCCATGTATTCAATCCCGCTTTTCATCGTAGTGGCTTTCAATTCACTTTTCATCACATATGAGGCAAAAATATTACCCATGGTAGAATCTTCCCATCCTGGTACTACAATTGGTAAATTCTTTTCTGCCGCAGCGAGCATCCATGAGTTTTTAGGATCGATTTCATAATATTGCTCCAAATCGCCACTTAAAAGCATTTTATACATAAACTCATGTGGGAAATATCTTTCGCCCGCATTATCTGCATCTTTCCAGATTTTGTGAATGTGTTTCTGTAAACGGCGGAAAGCTTCTTCCTCCGGAATACAGGTATCGGTAACACGGTTATAATGGTTCTCTAAAAGATCCCATTCATCCTGCGGACTTAAATCGCGATAGTTTGGTACACGTTTATAATGAGAATGTGCGACCAGGTTCATAATATCTTCTTCAAGATTTGCACCTGTACAAGAAATAATAGCCACTTTATCCTGGCGGATCATCTCTGCAAGTGAAATTCCCAATTCTGCAGTACTCATTGCACCAGCAAGTGTGATCATCATTTTACCACCTTCATCTAAATGCGTTTCGTAACCTTTAGCCGCATCCATCATAGCAGCAGCATTAAAATGGAGATAATTACGCTCCATAAACTGAGATATCGGTCCTCTTGTATTGCTCATTTCGTTTTGTATTGTTTGTCGCAAAAGTAGGTATTTAGGCCGAAAGGTGAAAACGTAAAAGCGTTTAGCGTTTGGAGCATGGCGTTTGGCGTATAGCGTTGGTTAGTCCAGAGTCCTCAGTCTGTAATCTAAAGCCGGTTAAATCATAAAAAGTGAGCTTTACCAGCGATCGTCATCCTGAGCGTAGTCGAAGGATCTTTTTTGGAAAGCAATAGTTGTAGCACCTATTAAAGGTAGTCCGGCTTTTAGGGGGCAGTCCAACCTCACCTGTGGGCTTTCCCCTACAATCCGGTTTAGGTGGCGGCAGGCATTGCATGAAATTCCAGCGATCGTCCTCCTGAACTTGTTTCAGGATCTGTGAAAAAGAAATTTAATAATAGGGATGATTTAATTTCAAGTTTAAACCAGTTAACCAACTTCTTACTAAATTTCCTTTTCTTTGCGGTAATGAAACCATCCTGAGCAAAGCAATCACAATACGAGGAGATGCTCATGATAGCTTCATCGCTTATAAAATCAAATAAATCTTGATGAAAAAATATTATCTGGTTATTTTACTTGCGTTCGTTTCAGGAAGTTCTTTTGCACAAATGAAACTGATCAGGAAAATGCTCTCGAACGAAAAAGATACTACCCGTAAAGCCAGCTTTTTGCCCTTGCCAGCCTTTGGCTATAGTCAGGAAACTGGATTTGAATTTGGCGTTGGTGCGATTTATTCCTTTTATGTAGACCGTAAAGATACACTGAACCGCAGCTCCAATTTCGCGTTGAACACCACCTACTCCACAAAAAAGACAGCTAATTTTATGCTGAAAGGCGATATGTGGACTAAAGGAAACAAATACCACTTTATTGGCGATATCCGTTTCAAAAACCAGCCCTTTAATTTTTATGGTATCGGCAACTACACTACAAAATCAGATGAAGATAAGCTAGATCAAAGGGTTTTTAAAACACTTTTCGATGCCGAAATAAATACTTTACCTAAGGCTTATACGGGTGTTTCATTGGGTTTTGAGAATTATCGTTTTATAGACAAGCAACCGGGAGGCGTTTATTCCACTAACCCACAAATTTTAGATAGAGACGGTGGTTCTGTGGCATGGATCGGTGCATCACAAAGTTACGATACCCGCAATAGCAACAACTACCCCACTAAAGGTTTTTTCGGGAGGGCAACCTATCAATATGCGCCAGATTTTTTTGGTGGAGAAAGCTTCAGCGGCTCACAGGTTAAGCTCGATCTCCGTGGTTTCTTCAGTTTGGCACCGAAAGTGGTTTTGGGCGTACAGGGCATTTATTATACTATCCAAAGTAAAAGCACGCCATTTTATTTATTACAACAACTGGGCAACGACCAGATGATGCGGGGCTATTACAGTGGCCGCTACCGCGATGAAAATTTAATGGCGGCACAAGCCGAAATCCGCTACCGTTTTATGAACCGTTTTGGTATCGTGGCTTTCGCTGGTACAGGTAAAGTATTTGCTAACGGCCAATTTAATAGTGATGGATTAAAACCAAATTTCGGTGTTGGCGGCCGTTACTTTTTCGATCCGGCTAAAGGTCTGAGCGTTCGCTTAGATTATGGTATAGGAGAAAAATTGCCAAATGAAAAACGCCAGGCCGGGTTTTACATCAGTTTGGCGGAAGCGTTTTAAGGGGATGGAAATTGATATTTGAAAGCCCAATCAGGAGCGACCTTAAAATGAAGATAATTTCTCAAACAGCACTTTAACAAGGTTACTGAGGTTACAGCGCTTGCCAAACTACACTCCAGAACCATAGGGTCCTCAAAGCCTGACTCCTTAAACTTATGCCTCTTGAAATAAAAAAGCCCACTAATTTTTAAAACGATAAGCTTTGTGATATAAGTTACGTTTGGTCTTAGCGAGACGCTAAGACTAGTTGGCTAATTAAACCCAGCTCCTACAGAAATAACAAAGCCCAACAGTTTTTAAACTGCCGGGCTTTGATGTAATCCGTTTCTCACACTCGGCACGCGTGCGCCAGCGAAGGCCATCAAAGCCAGGCTTATTAAACTCTAACTACTTCAGAAACAATAAAGCCCGGCAATATTGAACTGCTGGGCTTTGTTATGCAAGTTACATTTTGGTCTTAGCCAGACGCTAAAACCAGTTAGGAATTTGACGATTGTGTTATTATTTCATTTCTCTATAAATATTTTCCCATTTTTTAGTGTCAGAATAATAAAATTTAGACTCTTCTGATGATATTCCCAACCAGATAAAATAATGGGTACTGTCTTTTTTTTCGTAACTAAATTGTGACTCTGTTATTTCATTTTCTTTGATTCCTAAATCAAATAAAGAGTCTGGTAGTTTGTGATTTATAGTTTTATATTTTTCAACTTTTTCTATTAACTCATTCCCTTTAATCATTAATTCTTCTTTTCTTTTATCTTTTAAACAAAAGAACCAAAAACCAAACAATAAACTCGTAATAATCACTATTGTTAATAAAATATTTTTTTTCATTTGTAAGAGTTTTATTGAGTGTACATAGGTTTAGCTGTATGATTAGTTTCAGTAGGACTATCTAATTTTGAATCGTCTTTAGGTAAATTTTTATAATTAGGTGCCTTTTTAGGATCTGTCGCCCCTAAAGAATTAACATAATTTAACAATTGTTCTCCTAAAGATAATTTGCTATTTGAATTATAATAGTTTGCTCCAAATTCAGCTCCTAATTTATCACTAGGCAAATCCTCATAACTATAGGCCGAGTGTCCGGCGACAAGCCTATCTGACATCTCTTGGCGATACCCGTCTTGCATAGCCTCTGCTACAGGATTTATATCGGCTGTTTTTGTCAAGTCTGCACTCATCCCCATCCCCGCATATCCTCCTGCTTTTGAAATTTCAGAAATGGCTTTTTGTGCAGTTTCTTTTTGCTGTTTATAATCATAAGCTTTCCCTGCATAGAACATAAAATGAGCCATATCTAACCAGCCTCCTTTTGTAGTATAGATATATTTGTCTCGACTTGTATTAAAAGGATTTGTTGTCATAGGTTCAGGTCTAAGATGCGCCCAGTTCATTTCGGTTTTACCTAAACGCATCATAGCATCGTGACCTTGAGAACCAGTTAAAGTTCCCATCTTGGACCGAGTATTATTTAGAAACCTTATAAACCCTAATATCACCCCGGCTTGACTCGGTATAGGTTCTCTTCCATCTGCATCCAAAAATCTAATCGGATTATTAAATCCATAATTATATGGCGAATGCCTCCTCATCTTCTCCGCCAACGGATCCACAGTATTCCACCTTCCAATCACCGGGTCATAGAACCTTGCTCCGTAATCCAGCTGACCCAACTCCTCCTGCAACTCCTTGCCATTATAAAGATACTTGTTAAGCCCAGCTTTTGCAACTGGTTCCTTTCTTAAACCAAAGGCATAATAATCATCACGTTGTAGTACCTCCAGTTGGTTAGTATTCGGGTTTTTGTAAAAAGTTACCCGCACATTGCCCAAATGGTCGCTCAGGTTATACTCATAACTGTAATTGTTTCCACTTCTGCGGGCAATCCCTTCTTCGGTCTGGATAAAGTCTATACTGCCATTGCTGTACTGGATGCCGTCTACATAATCAATTACGGTGCCCCCATTCTGTTTTTTCAGCTTTGTACCCGCAGCGCTATAAGTATAGCTCAGGTTCTGGCTACCACTTACTGTTTGTGGCAGGTTGAGGAAATTGTAACCTAAGGTAATATTTTTTTGACTGTCACTTTTCAGGTTGCCATTGGCATCATAATCATAATTGCTATTGGTAAAGCCGCTGATCGTTTTAAGCCTGTTGCCTTCGTAAACCGTATAATTATTCGTGCCAAAATTATCACGGGTTAAACTGGTAATATTACCCATTACATCATAAGCAATGGCTTCTCCGAGGTTATTTCCTGCTGTAGAATTTGTCAGTCTGTTCAGCTTGTCGTAGGTATAGCTGAAAGCATTTGATGCACCGTTGGTATAACTCTGACCGGAAATATTACCATTGAACTGCGGCAAAGTGCTATCGTTATATTCCAGCTCCATACTGAACTGTGGGGCTTTTGCACTTTTCATCCATCCCCGCTCATTATAAGTATAATTAGTGGTTTGCAGAAAAGCTTCTGCACTAATACTGGCTTTAAATACGGAACCCTCTTTTGCCGCAAAACCATCGCTAAGGGTAATACTATTACTCGCTGTAACCGTACGCTGCTGACCAGCGTTAACTATATCTGCACTGTTCAAAGTAATGTCACTTTGAATGGTTCCTTCCGCAACTCCAGTAACTGAATGTAACCTCTTTGTAATTAATTGCCCCAAGTCATTATATACCAATTCAGAAAGCAC
The DNA here is from genome assembly GCF_026239555.1 of Pedobacter sp. PF22-3. Taxonomy (GTDB): domain Bacteria; phylum Bacteroidota; class Bacteroidia; order Sphingobacteriales; family Sphingobacteriaceae; genus Pedobacter. The sequence goes on from NZ_JAPIVP010000007.1 coordinate 190,851, forward strand.
AACGGGTGTGGCACCATTAATACTCTGAACGGTACTCAGCTTCCTACCCATGTGGTCATATATATAATTTTCCATAATCGTTGTCGTAACACCGTTAGCAACATGCGTTCTATTGCTTGTGGTGATATTATTAGAAAAATTATAAGTGAGTTCATTTACATCTGTCCCTCCTAAATGGTTTTGTGCTTTCTGCTGTATCAATCTGCCTTTATCATCATAATAACTTACGTTGAGCAACATCGTAGTACTGCCCAACACGTTAACCAGACCGCCTGTTTGAAAGCCAAATGCATCTGCACGCTGACCACTGCCAGGCAGTCCGAAGGTATTTCCTGTGAAGTCGTATCGGTCATAATAATTAACCGCATATACTTTGCTGAAATTTTGCGGATAACTAGCATTATCATAACCATAAGTTCCTATGCCTGTATACTTCTCCCAGGCCGTACCCGTGTAGCTATTTACTTCCGCCTGTATCGCTGTCCGATCTAACGTAGAACTCAATTCCCCTGTAATTACTTTTCTTCCCTTTTCGTCATATTTATCGAATATCCATTTGTTTTGAATCCGTTGCACGGCATCCTGAACCATGAGCACTTCATCACGCTTTCCATAAATAATCCATTCCCAATCTTTACCAGGCAGGCGCTTTTCTATCAGCCGGTTTCTACCATCGTACCGATACTGATAGCCGTAATTTTCCAACGCATTTGCATTTACCGATCCCCCATCTGGCAATGTCCCAGGCGGTAATACGAAACTAAGATGCCCTTGTAAGTCATAAACATAATAAGTAGACAAACATGAAGCTTCTGTCTCCCAAACACGAATTAAAACAATCCTGCCTTGCTTATCTTTATATTCCCATTTCGTACCTGCTTTACCATTAATCCAATTCTCATCTTTAATAATCCCAACATACAACTCACCATCCGCGAAATTTCCTCCGTTAGAAAGTGTTCTGTGATGGGTTTGTCCAGTAGTACTTACCGGATTCGCCCTATATAAAACAACTGCTGGTCCATCGGTAGATCTGTTTACTGTATATTCTAATTTAGCAGTATGGCCAGATCCACTTATTCCACTATTACTTAATTGCCAGGCAGATCCTGGAAAACCACGTTCCAGTGGCCTGGATATAGCCGAAGCTTCGATACGGTCCTGCGAATACGGATATCGGTTTATACTTATTCCTGAAGGGGGAATGTTATAAAAAGTATTCTGATCTGCTATTGCATTAACATTATACTCGGTATTGGATGAAGCACTTGCATAGGGAAGATATCGCATAGTTTCCCTTCCATTGATATCATAAACAACTGGCGATACAATATCATGGTTTGCACCTGCACTGCCCTTCCATGATATGCTTTGTAGTGGCCTTCCCAAGCCATCAGTATATTGTATGTTGCGATTTATATCACCAACTGGCAGAGACTCCAGGTTGACAGGATGAGACTTACCTGGCACTTTGACAATTGTTTCTAAAGTATAATTGCGGTTTTGACTCGGCTGAGCAATACCAGCACCCCAGCAAAAACAAAGTAAAAGGCAAATTTTGAGTGCAAATGCCCGGGAGTTATCCTGAAGAATGAATAACCGGTGAAACTTTTTCATAGCGTTAACTTATTTTAATATCTATCGATTATTGTCTATCAATTTGTAGCTGTTGCCTGATTGTACTTGTATGACCTGGTGACCTCACCTTTTTTATTTGTCTCGTAACTTAATCGATCCCGGGTATCATAATAATAATTTACCGCCTCTCCTTTATCATCAATCACCTTAACCAATAAACCATTATCGTTATACGAGGACATCTTAAATTCACATCCCTCTGGAATAATAAAGAACTGCTGATTTGAAGTTTGCGAACTGAACGTAAAAACCAGTTCCGTTGCAGCAGCCGAGTTTGGCAGATCATTAAGATCCAGAAAGCCCCTCCTAATATCATTTTTTGTTTCTGTATTATGCGTACTTAAATTTTGCTCTGCACCTCCATTATATACAACTTTATAGTTGCAGGAAAAATCATTTAATGATGTGAATTGCAGGCGCTTATGATTCTGTTGATAAGCAGACAAACTCATTCTGATTTCAAATTGTCCATTTGGAGCCACGATGTAAGTTCTGTTTCCAAAAAACTGCCTATAGGACGCTTCGTTTATCGTATAACTTTGCAATGCCTGAGAGAAATTTTTAAGTTCCTGAAAGGTGAGGTATGGGGAAAAGTCCTGATCATAACCTGGGATATTTGCAGCAGGAACAGCATTGATTGCGGCAACAAAGCGAGATTTAATATCTAAAAATGTCTCGTAACTTAAAAATTTTTCTAACACGAGAGTAATATTGTTGGTCAACATATATACAGGATCATCATAAATGCCATATCCCTCGTCCCTGACTTGCATTAATCTTGCCCTCAAATCCTTTATGTATCCTATATTATCATACGCATTAGAACTAAAATTAATATTTGGATACACAGCAGGTTTTCGGATCGAAATCCCTCCATAATCGGGCAGCTTAAAAATTTCAGCTCCGCTGGCTCCCTTAACAACCAGATTACTATAATAATCGGATGCAAACGATTGCTTTACAAGGCCATTATGAGTGGTAACTCCTGACTTCTGCATACCCCAGCGATAAGCTTTCCAACTGGTCTGTGTAGAGAGCTTATATACGTTATGCCCTTCGTGAAATAAGGTTTGATAAGGTGGACTGGAGCTCATTTCTTCTGACCATCCAGGTGAACCCGGAAGAAGAGCTTGATCAAGTTCTGTTTCGTAAGTGTTTGCAGGCAAAATGCAATTTACATTGACCGCTCCATCGGTCATAGAGTTAACAGATACAAAATCCTGCAACTTCCCGCTCGCCAGCCGCCATAATGATTCTGCCGGACTGAATACCCACCGCTGTTGTTCAATTACGTCTTTTAAACGATTGGATGATTGCTGCGCATCTATAAATGATGCAACACCATGATTATAATCTGCTACATATTTAGTTTTAACCAAATTCCGTTCCCCACCGGCTCCAATAATTTCTACACGTGTTGCATAAGTATGTGATGGATTGTCATAATGTAAGATTTCTTTGTTCCACGAACCTGATCCATAATTATTTGTAAATAGCCAATTGACATCGTATGCGGCAAAGTTTGGTCCATTAGGAATAGCCTCCCCACCCTCAGTCAGACGCTGTTCTGAAGACCAGGTTTCTTTTTCCTTTAGCACAACTTGCCCCCCAGTCCTAAAAACGTATTCTGTAGGCAAATTGGTAATGGCAAGCCTTGGAGCCATATTGTAAAGATATAAGTCTTCAAAAGAAAAGGTGGTCGTGCCGAAAGTAATAGGAGGATACATATCCATACTATATGGCAGTGCTTTATAAGGAAAAGCACGGTATTGCGTTCTCAATCCATTAAACCTATACGGGCTGGCAAAGAAAAAGCGGCTATAATAGCCTTCGCTGACTAACCCGATAAAAGGTGTGACATCATTTTCATCTGCCTGGTATTTAAACCTTTCTACCCGTTTCAACTTTCCGTTTTCATCATAATCAGCTTTTGCTAACAACAATCTTTCCAGCCAGAAGGGATAGTCACGACCAGAAGGGCTAAATTTCAGATAGCGATACCCTGTTCTCCCCAGCCCTTCAGTTGATTCCTCAACATAGCTATAGAACACATCTTCATTACCGGCACTTTGAAGCTGACCGCTAAAATCATAAGGATCTGAAGAGATGACAATATCACTTGGGAACGAATTGGGATAATCAACCTTTAACGTCATCGATTGATAGCCCCGTTTTACATAGAATCCCATGCTTTCCATGTTTCCAGATGATGTACCACCACCAGGAGAAATAAATTCGTATTTATAACGCTTTACATACTGATGACCCAGTCCGTCATGAGCTGTTATTTTTTTTATCCTCAATCCTCCTGCGAGAACGCGACCGGACACCGTATTATTTTCATACTCAAATTCGTGCTCGCCGCCCTCGGGTAGCTTGACTGATTTTAAACTCCAATGCACTGTCTTTTCCGGAACAGGCGTTCTGGAATTGAAAGTAAGTTCTGAAGAGCGAACATAAGAGAAATTGGGAGATGAAGAGAGAAGTTCAGCAACAGGCGACAAGGGCCGTGAAGCATAACTTAATTCGGAAGGTATTAAGCCTGAATATTCTTCGAGTGTTGGTTCTCCATTATAAAATCCCCAGAAATCCTTTTGTTCTGGTCTAACAATTTGATCTTCATTGAAATATTCAAAAGTATAGCGTCCTTCCAGATCAGATGGATCTGAACCTTTTATTTGCACAGCTTTGAGAAAAGGGTTAGAAAATCCAAGAATTTCGGGCGAATATTCGAATTTAACTGTACTTGCTATTGTAGAGGTTCCATATCCAACCGTAATCTCCTTTAAAAAAGTCTTTAACTGTCTGTCAAACAATCCACGCATCGATGTTTCGTAGTTGAAGTTGATGGTAGAATTTCTCAACAGAATGCGTTTCAATAATTTTACCTGCGTAAAAATAAGTGTAGGCAAAGATGAAGCAGATGTTTCCCTAAATGAATAGGTCTGATATAATTGAACCAACAAATTTTGTATAATGGGATCAGAATAAACAGTATAGTTTCTCTCAGGAATGGATTTAATCAGCCTTTGTATTTCAGCATCATACCTTGCAATGGCATAGACATTCATTTGAGCAACGGAAGAATTGTTAAATTTTGATGCAAGCTCAACAACCTCAGCATCTGAAAGCGGCTCGATGGATGGACCATAGCCCATCATTTTTAAGCTTCGCTCTTCATTTTCAATACTAGCCTGAAGTGTAGCCATCTGTTGTTCCAGCGCATAACGTGCCTGGACATCTAAATTTAACTGTTTAATGCGATTATTTATTTTTTCTGTTATCAATGGCGCTTTGCCTAGCTCCTTCCATGTTTGCCCATATACAATTGCGGTTTGCCCGGTTAAAGACCGACTCTCTGAACTAACGTCTGGAAGGTATTCAAATCTTACAGCTTCGCCAATATGGCTTATAATTTCTGTCAGGTACCATGCGTTTGGAGCTTGTCTTGCCGTATAGCTAAGGCCACCGCCACCAGGTTGGACGTAAGCACCAAGCTCTTCTATTTCCATAAATTTAAATACATCCCCTTGTGTATTTGTTACGTGAAATCCACTAATTTCACCAGTTATATCGCTTTGTATGATATTTATTTTAACATCGGTTTTTTCCAATGGAACTGCCTTTATTTTGATCGGCATGCCTTGTTCCACAGGAATGGTTTCAAGAATAAACTGAACATTTAGCCCGCCTTCGGCATAATTTAGTGTAAAGATATCCGATTCTCCATCTCGCTCTCCGCTGTTGACTTTATTTTTAAAATCCGGCAATAATGACGGGTCAGTAGGTATAGGTTGATATACTGATCCCCCCCATGGGCTATCGTCTACCAAACCGCGAATACTACGATAGACTGCGCCAGTTCCGGTAAGAGCCCACCCAAGGCCTACTACGGAAGGATTTTGTTCAGTTTTAATACCCTTCGCAGAATAAGATATACCTAAGTTGATTTCTGGTCCATCGCCATCGCTTTTTTTCATCAGAGGGATTCGGTATGTCATCACCCCAGTGGCGTAATCTACAGAAGTCCCCTTTCCAACCTCACTACTTGCCATAGCATTTGTGCTCGGTGTGATATTTTGTGCCATCGAAGTATTGCAAATAATCATTGCAATAAGAACAAAGAATACTCTACTCATTAAATTATAAATCTTAGTTAAGCCTGAAATAAAAAGAGTTGGATACCCATCAAACAAAATATTGGAAAACCTGGTGCTTCCATATGGAAGGAATAAATTAAAATTGAATTTCATTGGGTTTGAGAAGTTAAAAGATTAAAATAAATGTATATATAACCAAAGATAAGGCATAGTTATCAGGGAAATCGCCAGGGCAGACGCATACATTGCACCTTTACTGCCAAAATAGTAAGTTGTACCATCATTATCCACAAGGGTAAAATTCTCCTTCAGAAAAAAGAATCCTGATATTATCGAACGGTACAGGAACAATACTATAAATATTACCAGAGCCATCCTTAAGGAAATAGAAAGACCCTGATTTATTCAGCAATTTATAGTTAAACTTATCCGGCATACCATCCAATTGACCTTCAGCAATTTTATGACAATCTAGATTGTTTCCCACGTTGATAGGATATCGGTATTGCTCCTCGCCCCATATATATACTCTTATCTTATTGTTTTTGACGTAACCAACACGTCCGATATCATCAACCCCATTAACAATTCTTGTAATTTGTATATCAGAACTGAGCGACCAGCCCATACCGGAGCGGGTTGTGCGTTCGTGGATTTTGAAACCACCGGCATGGTAGCTGAGCTTGATGGGCAAACTCAGATTCCCCGCCTGAACGGTATATAAGGGAACCGCAATATCCGGGATCCCCGTATTAAAATTGACGGGGTAGTTAACCATTTTAGTAAGAGCGGCAGCCTCTGGCGATACTGGTACTTTAGGTTGTGGCTGTGCTTTTGCAAAGTGCTGCATCAATAAAAGCAGAACTAAAAGAAATAGTTGTTTGATTTTCAAGAGCATTCAGATTTTAGTTTAATTTATTTTTCTTCTGTTTGATACTATTTTTTTTCAGCTGATCCATTTCTTCTCTTAAATCCTGGATTGTTCGATTTTGTATTTGGAGTTGGTCCTGTTGTTGCTTAATGGATTGATGCTGGTCTATCAGATATAAAGTCAGCTCCTCAATCTTTTTCAGTAACACCTTATTCATTTCACCCAATGAAACCCCTTCCTTTTCTACGGCTGCGGAGGCAGGCACACCAGGCAGGTGTTTATGGGTATTGATGTAATTTTCGGTTTCCCCCAGATCAGGAAGCTGATAACCTTTCTCAAAAACGTAATCCGGCCAGTTGCTGGTTTCCACCTTAACTTCCTTGGCGCGGATGTTGCCGTTTACAGATAACATCTCCTTTGGCGATGCCGTTCCAATCCCTACCTGATCCATGAGCAAGATCTTATGGCCACCATTGGACCGGATGATGAACCCACTCTCCTCCCCATTTCCTTCCAGATAGGCATTTTGACCATCAGCCCATAGTTTTACATTATCCGATGTGGCAGTAGTATTATCTTTATTGTAAGCCATCAAAATACCATTAAGTGTTATATCCTTACTGGTAAAACTATGTTGGATGGAGTTGAGGTTACCACTATGGTAAATTTCATTCCATGGGCTATTGGTGGTACTCTGCGTATTACGGAAAGCGAGGCGGTTACCGAAAAATTCACCGCTGATTTGCGTGATAAAGTTATTACCAGGGTTGTGATGCCGGAAAGAGAGCACATGCCACCAGTTACTGCTGCCAAAAGGCGCATTTGCCATACCAGCGCCGTTTCCAATCACAAGTTTACCAACAGGTGTAATCGCATCAAGATTTTGCCCTTCCAGTGAAACATTATCCAACTGGGCCCGGGAAACATAACTGCTAAACAGGAGTGAAGAGATCAGCAAAATGTGTTTCTGCTTATGCTTTAAAAAGTTGTAGAGAGGTTTCATTATTATTTTGTCTTAGTTTTTTTGATAAACTTTCAAGCATTTCTATGGCTTTCAGTTTATAACCATCTGCAAAAGGATTTTGCCATCTTCGGCCTGCAAACGACGAAGATTGCTCATACGCATCCATAGCCAATGCAGATACTATAAAGTGCTGATAATATTTAGTATTCAGAAAGATTACGACCCTAACATATTATATGTGCAAAAGAATGAATCTGAATCTTCTGATGCTATCTAATAAGTTCTGGTTATTACTTTGGAAAGGATAGGGTTAGTGCTCACCTCCAATTCATATGAATTGATTTGAATATTCATATTGGCAGAATTTCTGAAGAAACTCTTAGGCAAGAAAAATGTAGAAAAGCCAAATAGCGCTTTATGATTGTAATTTAGCATGAGATCGTTTATTAAGTTTCTGCTAAGTTATTATATCAAAGTGAAAAAGTAAAATCTTTTTGACGAACGATGCTTTTCGAGTGAAATTCCAGGGGTTCGAAGTGACAAACTGAAAAAAGACTATTAAAGAGAGTAGAAAAATATAATGAAGAGTCCTATTTCTGCCTGATCAATTCTTCTTCCATCATCCATATTACATCTTCCATAATTAATTATTCCTTCTCCGCTCCTCTTCATTACCCAACTTCCTATCCTGCTGTTTAATTTTTTCATTGCCGAAATTATAACGGAAAGTAAGCCGCAACTGGCGGCTATCATAGTAGTTATTGTATTCCTGCCTGATGTTGTTGATCAATCTGCTAAAGCGGTACCGATTAGTTTTTAAAACATCACTGGCTGTAATGGCCAGCTGCATCTTTTTATTGAGCAATAAAGTCTTCACCCCCAAATCAAGATTATATTGATTTTTATTTTGATTCAATCCATCAACAGTTGGGAACTGGTACCACAGGCTTACTTCGCCTAAAATGGTTTTTGATGTATTAAAAACAAACTGATTTAGTGTAGAAAAGTAAGCCCCAAATCCTTTTAGATTACCCAGGGTTTGTGCAATACTGGAATTAGCTGCATTATAGAAAACATCCAACTGGTTGATGCTTTCCCAGCCCTTCAGCGCATTAAATGTAATGGCATTACTCAGTTGATAGTGATAGCAGTTATAAAATTAACCGGTTTGGAAACCTGTATATTTGTTTCCTTATCAATAAAATTAACATCGTTAAAACCATTAGTAGTTTTGCTGAAAGATAACGAAGTGGTAAATATAGTATAGGTATGCGAAAATTCGATGTTATCATTATAAGAAGGCTGCAAAAAGGGGTTGCCTTCAGCATAAGCATATCGGTTGCTGTACCAACGGAAAGGATTTAATTTGCGGTATGGTGGCCTGTTAATCCGGCGGCCATAGTTGACCGAAAAAGTATTTTTATCGCTTGCCCTGTAAACTACGTAAAGCGTTGGAAAAAGGCGGAAATAATCAATCCGATTTTGTTCATTAACCGAAACGCCATTAATCTGTGTATATTCTCCCCGCAGTCCAGCCTGGAAATCCCATTTTTTAATTGCTTTATTAAAATTCGCGTACAATGCCTGGGTATTTTCGTTGTAATTGAACAAATTACTTTGTCGTGGATCTATCTTGTAACTCCCATTCTGAGACTGGTAAAAAGCAAGATCGCTTTGGTTTTTGATAAAACTCAGCTTTGTACCGAAAGACAATTTAAAGGCTCTGTAAGGAAGATCTACATCAGCTTTCAAGGTATATAAATCGATGTTTTGTTTACTGGCCGACAGGTATTCGGCAAAGGAATTCGGAATTATTATTCCGTTTTGAAAATAACTGGTATTGTTAAAAAACCTGTTTTTATCATCTCTATAGGTAAACCAATCGCCATTAACGGTGAGTTGCTTTCCTGCTGAATCTAAAGTTTGTTTTAAATAGATATCCGCCGAATGATAATGAGACTTGATTCTTGCATTGGCGTCAGAATTCAGTACCGAATCTAAATCTCCCGTTTTGTTGTAAACTGTGGTTTTAATATTTTCTTCCGAATGAAAATTGGTTAGCCCACCGTTGTAAGATAACCCCAACAGCGTTTTTGGGGAAGCCTGATATTCTATTCCGATCTGTCCGCTGGGCACCGTTCTAAAATTCCGGTCTTTATTTACAATGTTCCAGGTTTGCACGGGATAAAAAACATCGTTTTGCTCAAAGGGCATAAGCGATCCTTTCCGGATATTAAAGTTTGAAGAAAGTGTAATTTTATTTTTCCGGTAACTTAAATTTCCACCCGAAGCTGCAGTAAAATAACTTGCTTTGGCTGCAGCTAAATTTACCGAACCTTTGAAACCTTCTGATGTGGCTTTTTTGAGTATAATATTAATTAAACCATTGTTTCCCTGTGCATCATATTTGGCTGGCGGGTTGGTGATGACTTCAATCTTGGCAATATTAGCTGAGGAGATGGATGTTAAATAATTCGTCAGTTCATCTGCCGACAAAGGCACCAGTTTATCGTTAATCATCACATTAACCTCGTCTTTGCCCACCAGCGAAACCTTATTGTCCAAAACGCGTACACCAGGAACTTTTGAAAGCAGTTCCAAAACATCAGTTCCGATTACGGAAATACTATTCTCCACATTAAAAACAGTCCGGTCGATCTTTTTTTCGAACAATGCTTTTTTAGCATTAACCTGAATATCGGCAAGAGTAGCTGGATTTCTTTGAAGTTGAACATTGATTACAGTATCACCTGTTATTGTAACTAACCGGCTTACGTTTTGAAAATTGATTGCAGAAAAAACAGCCGAATATTTTCCTGCCTGTAATTTGAATTGGTAAGTGCCTAAACTATCGGTTTGGGTATAAAATAAGCTATTCTGAAGTCCAGAAATTTTAACCGTAACAAATGATAAAGCTTTAAACTCCTCATCGGTTACCTTGCCTGACAGACTAAACTGTGCTTTGCAATTGATGATAATAAAAAGAGCGCGAGAAAGCCTAATGCTTTTATCATTCAAACTATTTATTGCCCTGCCAAACCTCAACTTTTCCATTAATATCAAATTCACCATAAGAGCCGAGCATTGTTATTCCGGTTACTTTATTACGAAGGGTAAGATTTTTAGCTGTTATTTTTTCTGTATTTCTATTATAGCTAGCTTCATCTGCTGAGATGCTAAAATTCTTATAATCCAATTTTGCTTTGCCATAAAGCGTTACAATTGATTTATCCTTACTCATTTTAACAGAATCCTGGGCACTGTAACTTACAATCGTATTCACTTTATTATCTGCCTTTGTTAAAGAGTCTCTCATTCCCTGCAACATCTTTTGGTCAGGACCAAGCCCTTTAAAAACTTTGATAGCCCCATTGCCATTTTCGGCATTATAGTTTCCATTTCTCAAATTAAAAACAATAATTTTAGCAGTTGCAGATCCACCTTCTTTAGCTTTTAATACTGCATTTTTGGCGATCATTTTACCATTAAGTTGATCCAATTCTACATATTCGGCCTCTAGTCTACAGTTCACAATATCGATAACTGCATTTTCCATGTAAGAAACTTTATGCTGCACATCACCGGTTATTTTAGAAAACGAGATGATTTTAGGCGCAACTGGTTTGGCAACTTCAGTTGGTTGATTTTTTATTGCAGCAACTTTCTGTTTCCCGTCATTAAAATAAAACCGGTTGTAAAGTGCTTCATTTTTGATCAGGTATTTTTTAGGTTCAGAATAAAGTACGATCATTTTATCAGTAGCATAAATATTTTTTGTCACCAATTTTTCGCCGATAAATTTAATCAATACCTGGTCGCCTACTTTAAAGTTATCATCCTTTATATTTTGATGCTTAAGATTTAAGTTGATGGTAAAAAGACCATCATTCAGAACGATCTTTTCAATCTCACCATTAATATCTTTTTCTATCGTTTTAATTTTAGATGAGGCAGAACGCGCTTTATTGGCTTCATACAAAAAAGCATGTTTTTCTATCTTTTGCTCATAAATTAAGCTCCCGGTTAAAGTGGTAACTTTTGTTGCATTATAGATCGGCTCCTTGGTTTCTGCAATAACTTTTCCGTTTTTATCGGTTTTTTGCATATTAAAGCCTTTACCTGATATATATGCGATCAGTTCATCGCCAACTTTAATCTTTTCTTTAAAAGTGGTGGCTTCAATCGGATAAATCTTTCCATTCGATAATAAATCGAATGTATAAAGACCTATAGTTTCTTTTTTAATGTTAAGGACTTTCCCCTTCAAGGCTCCTTCGTAAAAATCTTTCGAAGGTTTGCCTTCATCTTTTATATTTTGTGCATACACTACCTGAACGGCAAATAGCCATACCAATCCCACAGCAACGGGGATGGCCAATAAGTAAGTTAATTTTTTCATGTTTTTAGATTTTGAGTGGAACAACATTTTAATGCGGTCTTTAATGGGGCTTTTCACAAAATTGTGGATCAAGGGGATATCACTTTTAGTTATAGCCAGTTTTAATAAAAGATTGGCATATGCCTGATTTCCATAACCTGTTGAAGTGATTTCATCTGCTTCATATTCATGCACCTGCTCTAAAGCTTTATCATATAGGTAAACTATGGGATTAAACCATAAAACAGATTTTAAAACCATTAAAATAATTTTATCTATCGAATGGTATTGCCTGGCGTGTACCTGCTCGTGTCTAAGCAGAACCAATAAATCCGTTGCACTTAAATCCGCATCATTTATAAAAACATAGTTAAAAAAGGAGCAGTTGGTAAAACCTTCTGTTTTGGTAATCAGCTTTAGGCCACTACTATTTTGGGTATAACTTCCTGTATGTTTAAGCAAAACGAATAAGCGCCATAGGCAAAGGAGCAATAAAAGCAAAGCGATGCCACTATAAGCATAAGCCATTATGCCCACCCAATCAATTTTAGGCGTCATCACCTCTGACTGGTATTCGGCCATAACTGGCTGAATAAGTTGCACAGGGGCAGGTTGAATTGGTTTTAAGTCAGGCATGCCCACAAGCTCAGTTTCTAACATGGGCATTTTACGTTTGACCTCAAACTGCAAAGCCGGAATAATAAAACTCAAGAATAAAGAAGCCAGCAAATAAAAACGATTGATTTTAAAAAAGGTGAGCTTTCTTAAAACCACCAGGTAAAAACCAAAAAATAATGCCGTACAGGCAGTAACTTTAAGCAGATAGGTTAACCATTCCATAGTCCTGTTTTATTTAACATCCACGTTTCGAAAAAGCTACAAATCCGTCCAAAATCAAATTACTGATTCTCCGGATATTTTTTTCCTGATTAATATATTGTAATGTTTTACCATCCGAAATATTCCCAAGTTCTATTAAAATAGCAGGTATTTTAGATTCGCGTAACAATAACAGATTCGCATTTTTTAGTGAATCTCTTACTTCCATCCCTTTAAGCTGTTTCAGCTTGCTTAAAATTCCAGCGCCCAGATCTTCAGCAGTTTTAATATTGCTGTTCAGTTTCGAAACATAAACTTCAACGCCACCGAAAGGCACAGCCGCATTTGCAAGTGTTGCATTATGATGGATGGAAATAAATGCCGTAGCCTCCTGTTTCGGTAAACGATCTCTTAGTGATAAAAACTGATCGGTACTCCTGGTTAATATTACTTTTATTCCTCTTTTTTCGGCTTCTTCCTGCAGTATTTTCACCGCCCTTAAGTTCAGGTCTTTTTCTTTTTGTCCATCAAGAGCAGAAACGGCTCCATCTTTTCCTCCATGACCAGCATCAACAACCAAAACAGGTTTCACTTCTTTAAATGCAGCTTTTGCATTTGGATTAACCTTAATATTGCTGTTTAAATAGTTCATAGCATAAACATTCGGCTTTGCCACCGCATCTGCAGAAGGCTGATTCCCTGCCGATTTTCTCTCAATAATAATTTCTTTTTGGTTTATAAATGCCATACAGCAAATCATTAATACCGGAATAATGGCTAAATAAACAAGTTTTTGCGGCTTTGCATTTGGTTCTTTGTACATCATCATAATCCTGTTTTTTAGTGGAAGTTTACTAAAACTATTCATAGCTAAATTTTGGGTTGGCATAGCCAGATTTAAAAGTAAAGAAGCATAAACCTTCTTATCTGCAACTTTAGCAGTTTCACGGTCGGCCAGAAATTCGTGGTTATGATCAATGGCATTCCGCCAGAAATAAATAATGGGATTAAACCAAAGGATTGCCGCAACCAAATTGACTAAAAGTTTGTCTACAGCATGTAATTGCTCCACATGGACAGATTCGTGTTTAATGACCAGATTCTTTTCTTCATACTGTAAAGAGGAGTCGATAATAATCTGGTTTAAAAAAGAAAAGTTTTTTATGGTAGATTTCTCATCAACCAGGATAACAGCTCCACTCCTATCAATAGCGTGTTTACGCAGTTGGATCTGAATACGTACCATCACAAACAGCATTCTAAAAACAAGAAAGGCTAAAATTGAGCAATAACCGTACATAAGCACTTGATCCCAGTTTAGGCTATTATTGGCGGCGCTACCTTCATCTACAAAATCATGCTCAACAACACCATCGTTGCTATAGGCAATTTTGGACGGAACTTCGTGACTAGCTACAGCTACTTCGTGATGGTTTTCGATGGTAACTGCCGGAATAACAAAACTCAACACCAACATCAATAATAAATAAATGCGGTTCAGGTTAAAAAATGTGAGTCTGGCCAGCAATAACTGGTAAGCGGCAAAGAACATTAGTGTACAGGCCGAAACCTTTAATAAGTAAATTAAAATCATGGCTTTGTATCCTGGTTAATGATTTTCTTAATTTCTTCTATATCTTTTTCACTTAGTTTTTCCTCTTTTACCATAAATGATAATAGGCTGGTTGGAGAATTATCAAAATACCCTGAAAACAATTTGGAGAAGGTAGTTTTGGCATATTCATCCTTTGTAATGGCCGGAAAGTATTCGTAGGTTTTCCCATAAGCCTTATAATCAACATAGCCTTTCTTTTCTAAAAGCCTGACAATTGATGAGATGGTATTGTAAGGGGGTTTAGGTTCCTCTTCCAGTTCGTCTATAATATCTTTCACAAATGCCTTTTGCAGTTTCCATAAAACCTGCATAATGCGCTCTTCGGCTTTGGTTAATTCTTCCATACCCAAATCTATAACTTACTTTTCAGTTTTACAACTATAAAACAAGTTATATTACTGAAAAATCAGTTTAAAATCATAATAAACTGATATAAAGTATTATAAAATCAAAATCTGCATCTATTTGAAAACGAAAAGCCTGTGGTTCTTGGCTCTTGTAGCCCTGCCATCCGCTTTATCCCGATGAAAAAATCGGGATGCCCGCTGTTGTCAGGTTTATGACCGAACGGCTTGCTCCCGGCATGTGCCCAAAAGCATTTAACCTTTGTGACTAAACCCGATCGAATTGGTTCCGGTTTTTCACCGGAAAGAACGGAGAGCGAGACTGAAGACCGCCAAAAGAATTGAACTGTTCATTTCCTAACTTTCAACATGTTTTTTATTTGAAAACGAACGGCTTGTGGTTCTTGGCCCTTTTAGCCCCGCCATCCGCTTTATCCCAATGAAACCTGTGAAACAAGCAAGCACACAATAAAAATAAAAGAATCGTGCTTAAATCGGGATGCCCGCTGCTGTCAGGTTTATGACCGAACGGCTTGCTCCTGGCATGTGCCCAAAAGCATTTAACCTTTGTGACTAAACCCGATCGAAGTGGTTCCGGTTTTTCACCGGAAAGAACGGAGAGCGGGACTGAAGACCGCCAAAAGAAATGGACTGTTTATTTCCAAAAAACTGCTATAATTGGCTGGAATAAATCTTTTCACGGCACCTCCTCCTGTTAAAAGGTGTGTTTTAAAGATCCTTTACTGCGTTCAGGATGACAAAAAATTTGGGATGATAGATCTCTCCACTTCTCCATGCTTCGGTCGAGATGACGATTCGTTATTTGCTTAGCCCTGCCAATGCATTGATGGTTAATGCCACAATTACGGTATTAAATATAAAAGCAATTAAACTGTGTAAAAGGGAAAGCCGTCTGATTTCCCTGTTCGAAATTTCAACATCTGATACCTGGAAAGTCATACCCAACACAAAAGAAAAGTAGGCAAAATCGACAAAATCAGGTTCATCATTACCTGGAAACTCCAATCCCGAACCACCCTTTTCCGATGCTTTTTTCTTCTTGTCACCATAATACAAATGAGCATACCGCATGGTAAAAGTAGTATGCACCAGAAACCATGATAAAAACATGCCCATTATGGCAATCACCAGATCAAGCGGCTCAATATCTTTATTAATGAGCAGTAAAACTACTGCAAGTAAACCAGCAAAAGTAGAAACCACTACAATGGCAAAAATTTCGCCACGGGTTTCATCCTGCATTTTGGCCTTTAAATGCGTTTCGGCAGCAGAGGTATGAAAAAACATGTACCAATGCAGGCTATTGAGTACCAGGCAAAAAATATCCCACCCAAACATAATATGCGTAAGGGTATCCATTTTACAAAGAAACGAAAGCAGGTAAGCTGCAATACCGGAGAAAAGACTGATCAGCAAAACAAAGAGTGCCGATCGTTTTTGAATACCTGCTAATTTCGGTTCCTGCATGGATTTAAAACTTAAGTTTAAAATGTTCTTTAGCCTGTCCTTTTTTAAAATAAACCAATCCAATCCAGAACAAATCGATGGTTACGGTAACATCTGGGTGGTTTTTAATTTCGGCCCAGGCTTCTTTCATCCCTTCGCTCCAATAAATATCATCAAAAATAAGTAAAGAGTTTTCGGTTACTTTCGGCAGGCACCATTTAAAATAATTCAAGGTAGCATCTTTACGGTGATTTCCATCAATATAAACAAAATCGAGGCTGGGTTGCTGAGCAATAATATCGGGCAAAATTAAATCAAAATTACCCACATGAAGTTCGATATTTTCTAAATTCAGGTCCTGGAAGTTTTTTCTGGCTACCGCTGCAGTTTGTGGACAGCCTTCTATCGTAACCACCTGGGTTTGGGCATCTGTTTTTGCTAAGTAGGCTGTTGTAATACCCAAACAAGTACCCAATTCGATCGCACTTTTTGCTTTGGTACTTTTAGCCAACCGATAAATAAGCTTGGCTAATCTTGGGCTCTTTAATGCATTTTTGGCAATCTGACTGACTTTCTTAGTTCGGTTTTTATTCAGGTGAGAACCCGCACCGAGGTCGGTAACTGTGATTACGGAATCGTCATTAAAAAGTTTTTTTCGCTGCTCCTCTATATTTTTATATTCAGATTTGTCGTTTAAATCGTAAATTACCTCATCGGCGAGCTTGTACACAAATGGCGAATGCGTTCCATGCCTGCTCTTAGCTGTTAAACGGTGTTTAAGGTAATCTGTAATAAATTGAAATAACATAATATTGCAAAAGTAATTAAACGCCGCAAACGTATGTATGTTTTATGGAAAATATCGCAGAGATAAGTGCTTTAGTTAAATTATTAGACGATCCGGACGAGGAAGTGTACCAACATGTGGAAAAAAAACTGCTTGAATATGGTGGCGAAGTGATCCATTATTTAGAAAATGCCTGGGAACAATCTTTCGATGGCCTAATGCAGGAGCGTATTGAAAACATTGTCCATCAAATCCAGTTCAAAACGGTTAAAGAAGATCTAAGCCTTTGGTATTTAAGTGGTGCTTTTGATTTATTGCAAGGCGCCCTGATTATAAATCGTTATCAATATCCTGATTTAGATGAGCAAAAGGTAATTAACCAAATTGAAGAAATAAAAAGAGATATCTGGCTGGGCCTGCAGTACGAAATGAGTTCAGTTGAGAAAGTAAAACTAATTAACCACATTTTATACCAGCAATATGGCTTTGGCGGTAACACCAAAAACCACCACGACCCGCAAAACTCTTACTTAAATCAGGTTTTAGAAAGCAAAAAAGGCAACCAGATTTCATTGGCCATTATTTATTCTACCTTGGCTCAAAAGTTAGATCTGCCTGTATACGGGATTAATTTGCCGCAGCATTTTATTTTAGGTTATATTGATGATAGTAAGCAGGAGGGTTCTGAGTACGGTGTGCTATTTTACATCAATGCTTTTAACCGGGGTAATATTTTTGGCAAACATGATGTAGATCAGTTTCTGCGCCAGCTTAACCTGGAAGCTTTGCCTGAATATTATAAACCCTGCAGCAATACCGATATTATCCGCCGCGTGATTAGAAACCTGATTTCAGCTTACGAAAATGCCGGAGCAACAGAAAAAGTAGCTGAATTAAACGAACTCCAAAATATTTTAGCAGAAAAACAGTCTTAAATTGCCTATCCACGTGTATAAAAAGATCATTAACCTACCCAGCATTTGCCTAATAACCTTAATGCTATCCGCTGGCAGCCTAAAAGCGCAAAAAACCGTTAAACCAAATGTTATTGCTTACTATACTGGTCAGGGATCGGTTATTGATAGTTTTCCAATTGAAAAAATAAGTCACCTGATTTTCAGTTTCGGACATTTAAAGGGCGACAGTTTAAACATTACGTCAGCCAAAGATTCGGCTTTGATTTCGAAAATGGTTGAGATGAAAAAACGTAACCCTGATTTAAAGGTAATGATTGCTATGGGTGGCTGGGGTGCCTGTTCTTCTTGTTCGGAAGTATTTAGCAGAAATGAAGGGCGAAAAACATTTGCCAAAACAACCAAAGCACTTTTAGATTTCTTTAAGGCTGATGGGATAGATATTGATTGGGAATACCCGGCAGTATTGGGTTATCCCGGGCATCGGTATATGCCAGATGACAAACACAACTTCACTTTATTGATTAAAGAACTGAGAAATAAACTCGGTAAAAAAGCAGAGATTAGTTTTGCAGCAGGCGGAACAAAAAACTGCATTGACTCTTGCTTTGAATGGGATCAGGTAATGCCATTGGTAAACCGGGTAAATGTAATGAGTTACGATCTGGTAGGTGGATATGCAACACAAAGTGGCCACCATTCTCCATTGTATTCTACCCCGCAACAAACTTTATCTGCAGATTATGCAGTAAAAAATTTAATCGGTTTAGGTGTGCCCGCACAAAAAATTGCGCTAGGAGCAGCATTTTACGCCCGTATCTTTGAAAATACCAGCGATGCGAACCACGGTTTATACCAACCAACAAAATTTTTAAACAGCATTGGTTATAGAGATTTTAACAAACAGTTTTCAACCCAAAATGGCTATACTTATTATTGGGATGAGACAGCCAAAGCGCCCTATTATTATAACCCAAAAACGCGGTATTTCGTCACCTTTGATGATCCTAAATCAGTTTCATTGAAAACTCAATATGTAATTGATCAAAAATTAAATGGCATTATGTTCTGGGAATTAGCTAATGACCCCTATAGTAATGGCATCCTGGATGTAATTGATAAAACAATAAAAGATTATAAAGAAGTACCGAAGGTTACTACCCAATAATTTTGTGCGGAACCTGCGCCTGCTTCTTTACTTTTAGCATCCATCATGGCTTTACAATGGCTTACACTGTTTTTCCACGCATTAATGACCTGATCTACCTCACGATATCCTCTGGCTAAATTTTCAGCCCTAAATTCGCCCTTATAACCTGCATTTATTGCACGTTCGGCCGGAGTACCTCCATCTGGAGATAAATGATCAAAATAATTTTGCTCAGCCATATCTTTTGCATGCATTATTGCCGCAGTTTGCAGCTGATTATTTAGGGATAAATCAGGCACTGGGGCCATATATTCAGCACCACAATTACATCCGTGCTGTCTGATCAGGTTAATTTTGCTAACCAATAAGGCAATATTATTTTCGGGCGCTGCTATTTCATCTTTTTTGCACTGCACCAATAAAACACAGAGTAACGTAACACCAAGTACGATCAGGTATTTATTCATATATTATTACGCTACAATGGAGGCAACTTTACAGTTGCCTCCAAATTAATTGTTGTTTAATTACTAAAAAGCCCTTTCTCTGCCCAGGTAAATATTTTTACCGGTATAAAAAGTATCGCCAGATGGGCCAGGCGAGCCACTATCACCTTCCATTTGCATGTTGATAATCAGCCACATCGGTTTATTTACCGAATTACTCATGGTATGCTTGGCTACCCAAACATTATCAATGTAATAATGGCAATCTACATCAGTTGCACTTACTTTGTTGTACCAGCATTTATAATTGTGGTACGAACCTGCATTAGAAACTGTCGTAAGTTTATTCTCCCATCCACCATCATAAGTGTTTTGCCAATTGGTATTATTGCCTTTAAACTCCATGATATCACTTTCTGGTGGCCACGAATTAACGCCTGTAATCCAGAATGCAGGCCAGGTACCCTTACCTGTTGGCACAGCGAAATCTCCTGAAATGGTATAACTCGGGAACTGATCATTAATAAGCACCTGTTGCTTGGCATGGCATGCGCCAGAATTATACCAAATGGCCACATTGGTAAAGCCATTAGCTGTACTGTTTCCAGGCGATGAAGCCAAACGGCTAGCTTTAATAGTTAATACACCTCCGCTTAACGAGATTTGATTATGATTAGAAGAGCTGCCCACCATACGTGCCGATCCATTATGATCGGTACCCCATGGATAGTTATAATTCCATTGTGCTTCAAAATTAGCATAGCTGGCAAAAGAATTGCCATCAATTAAGGTCTCCCAGGCTTTAACCTGGCCATTTTCCGATTTAACTTCAGACTTATCTTTTTTGCAAGATAAAAATCCGGTAAATAGGCATACCAACAGTAGGCACCATTTCATTTTTTCTTTACTCATTTTTTTTTGACTTAGGTAAATATTTGGTTAATTATAAAGCAATTCGCTTGATCTTAATTCATAAAAACTGAAATACAATTATGTTTACGTTCAAAAACTATAGACCCTTTTGTATTTTAATCAGGAATTTCTAGACCATTTATGGCACATTAAGATTAAAAACTACTTTATTGTAATCAAATATGTACATATCGTAAATAAAAGATAAGGGGCTAAATCGTAAAAATAGAGTGGTAAATTGGGAGTTATAGTTTCTTTTAAAAGAAATGAGCAAAGATCATAATAAAAACAAAAGCCTGACCATAAAATTATGATCAGGCTTTTACCAATATTTAAATCCTATTTACAATTATAAACTAAGCTTACTTTGGTTAAAGATGTATCGGTAGCACTTCCACCGTTGTTAGTATAGCTTTTAATTACAATAGATGTTGCATTCCCTTTACTGTCAAAAACATAAGTGTATTCCGCTGTATCTACACCAGACAGCTTACTAGAAGTTGTAACAGTTTTCTTGAGTACGTTTTTAGATGCTTTTCCAAAATAGTTCCCAGGTACATAATCTACAATGGCAGAAAGTGGATCAGCCATCTGGTATGTATTTACCGCAACTTCACCTGAGTATTCATAAGTAATTGTTTCTACACTAGCATCTTCGGCATAGGTTACTTTCTCCTGTGTTAAATTACCGCCTGTATAGCTAAGTTCAGCAGTTGAATTCAGAATATTCCCCAGGTAGCTTTTAACAACAGTTAAATAACCATCTGCATTATAGGTGTAGGCCCTGGTTGCACTTACCCCTGGAAAAAAATCAGACATATAACTGGAAATTGCTCTACCGTTTGCCAAGGTAAGTTCTGTTTTTTCGCCATTTTCTAGCGTACCGGTAATTTTAGTGGTAGAATAAGTATAAGTCATGGTTTCCCCATCACTCGTTGCGCTGATTAATTTACCAGAAGCATCATATTTATAGCCGATTTCAACTTCGCCCAATGCATCAAAGTCGGTCTTTAAACTCGTTAGCTGGCAACCATTTCCATTAGGATTGGACCTGGCATTCCAATTAATTTCTTTTTTACAGCCTGCTATTGCAATGATTGCAACTAATGCTACCATTACATACTTGAGTGTTTTTTGCATTAATATATCCGGTTAAGAGGTTAAAATATCCGACAAAGATATTAAAATTTCTCTTTTTTCAACCAGTTAACCAACAAGTTAAACCAATCTACATCAGAAGTTTTGTTGATCAGGCCAAAGCCGTGCCCGCCTTTTTCGTATAGGTAAATATCGGTATCAATCTTATGTTTCTTCAGTGCCTCATTCATTAGTACACTATTTTCATAGGGAACAGTTTGATCATCTTTAGCATGTACAAAAAAAACAGGGGGCGTGTTTTGATTCACATTTTTATTTGCCGAGAAATAATGTTTTAAACGATCAGCAGGATTTGGTCCCAGTAAATTCTTCATGGTACCCGTATGCACCGATTCTTCGAAACTGATTACTGGATAAATTAAAATAGCAAAATTTGGCCTCAGATTTATCTTTTCAGGGTTAGAAATTTTAAGATCATTATAATGGGTTACCAAAGTTGAAGCAAAATGTCCACCAGCAGAAAAACCCATAATCCCAATCTTCTTGGTCTCAATTCCATATTTTTTGGCATTCTTTCTAACCAGGTAAATAGCTTGTTGTGCATCCTGCAATGGACCATAGGTTTTATCAACCATAATTTCATCACTAGGCAAACGATATTTCAATACAAATGCAGTAACGCCAATGGCATTAAAGCGTTTAGCTACATCAGTTCCTTCATGACTAAAGGCCAGAGCACCATAACCACCCCCTGGGCAAATAATTACGGCCGTTCCGGTGGCAATATTTTTAGGCGCTTCAAAAACCGTTACTGTAGGTATAGATACTTTTGTAACACTTAACGTACCATTTGAACGTACTTCTGTATTTTCTACATAGGTTGCTGGCGTAGGTTTTGCACCTGGAATGTCGCCAGTATATAATGGGATTACTTCCTGTGCATTCGAATAGTTAATTGCCATAAACAATAACATGATAAGGATTGATGATTTTGCCATTTGTTTTAGATTAAAACTCCATTAAATAAGCCTTCAAAAAATCGTTGATATCACCATTTAACACTGCATCAGGGTTAGAAGTCTGGTAATTGGTACGGTGGTCTTTCACGCGCCTATCGTCCAAAACATAACTCCTGATCTGCGAACCCCATTCTATCTTTTTCTTCGATCCCTCTACAGCAGCAATGGCTTCATTGCGCTTCCGTTCTTCGATTTCGAATAATTGCGACTTAAGCAAACGGATGGCATTTTCTTTATTCTGTAACTGCGAACGCGATTCCTGGTTTTTAATAATAATGCCTGATGGTTTGTGGTATAAACGTACTGCAGTTTCAACCTTATTTACATTTTGTCCACCCGCACCGCCAGCCCTGAACGTTTCAAATTCAATATCGGCTGGGTTAATATCAATCTGAATGGTATCATCAACCAAGGGATAAACATATACCGAAGCAAAAGAGGTATGTCGGCGGGCATTAGAATCGAAAGGCGATATCCGTACCAAACGGTGAACACCATTTTCACCTTTGAGATAGCCGTAAGAAAAATCGCCATCGAATTGAAGTGTTACCGATTTAATACCTGCAACCTCCCCTTCCTGACTGTCCTGTTCGGTAATTTTGTAGCCGTTTTTCTCACCCCACATCAGGTACATACGCATCAGCATGTAAGCCCAATCGCAACTCTCGGTACCACCGGCACCAGCAGTAATCTGCATTACCGCCGAAAGCTGATCTTCCTTACTTCGCAGCATATTTTTAAGCTCGAGATCTTCTACAGCTTGTTTACCGATTTCGAACTGCTCTTTCATTTCACCTTCCGAAGCATCTCCGGATTGAAAAAAATCGAACATCACAGCGGCATCCTCAACCGCATTATCGGTTTGGTTAAAACCATCAGTCCACTTTTTCTTTGAACTAATTTCTGCCAGAATTTTTTCTGCTTTTTTTGGATCGTCCCAGAAATCGGGCGCCATGGTTAATTTTTCTTCTTCGCGAATGGCGTAAAGTAGCTCATCAACGTCAAAGATACCTCCTTAGAGACGTTACCCTGTCTCTTAAATCCTGAACCTGTTCTTTTGTCATGGAAACAAATATAGGAAATCGCTTTGAGCATAGCGCAAAGCGATTTCAATTAAAACTATCCGCCTAATGCTTATTGACTAAATTTATTTTCTTTAATCAATCAGACATGGTAACGAATGATCGATTTTTTATTTCTTCATCACCATATAATCCAGGGTAAGGTTTGAAAGTAATTTAACCCCTAATACGAAACCACTTTCATCCAGGTAAAAATCTGGGGTATGGTGCGAAGCGGCTTTTAACGGATCTTTGCCTTTTGGCATGCCCCCTAAAAACACAAATAAGCCAGGTACTTTTTCCTGAAAGAAAGAGAAATCTTCTGCACCGGTAACAGGCGGTTTTAATTTTACACGATCAGCTCCAGCAGTTGCCTGCATACTGGGCAGCATTTTTTCGGTAAGTGCAATATTATTATAGGTAACGGGATAATGGTTACTGTAGGGGATTTTCACTTCGGCTGTTGCACCACCTGCCTCGGCTGTTTTGGTGGCAATGGTTTTTATCCGTTCGATAAACATGGCCTCATCTTCTTTACTGAAATTGCGGACTGTACCGAGCATTTCTACTTTTTCAGGTATAATGTTCGATCGTACACCACCGTTAATGGCACCAATGGTAACTACACCCGGATTTTCAGTAACATTTAAATTGCGGCTAACAATGGTTTGCAGATTATTGATAATCTGGGCCGAAACCACCACAGGATCGATGCTGCTCCATGGGTATGCCCCATGTGCCTGCCTTCCGGTAACCGTAATTTTCATATCGTTTACGGCGGCCATTGTCCCGCCCGGACGATAGGTGACATCGCCAACCTCAGTTTGTGAATTGATATGCAGACCAAAAATTACATCAACTTTAGGATTTTCGAGTACACCCTCTTTTATCATCAATGCTGCTCCACCTTCATCTCCCGCAGGCACACCTTCTTCAGCGGGTTGAAAAATGAACTTTACCGTTCCCTGGATATCTTTTTGCATAGCGGCTAACACTTCTGCCACACCCATTAAAATAGCTACATGACTATCATGCCCACAGGCATGCATTACGCCAACCTCCTGACCATTATATTGCGTTTTCACTTTCGATGCAAAAGGAACATCAACCCTTTCAGTAACCGGGAGTCCATCCATATCCGCCCGCAGTGCCACAACAGGTCCGGGCTTCCCTCCTTTTAATATCCCAACCACTCCGGTTTTTGCCACGCCCGTTTTCACTTGTATACCTAACGATTCTAAATGTTTTGCAATAATACCAGCTGTTCTTACCTCAGTATTTCCCAATTCAGGATGTTCATGAAAATCACGTCTCCAGGTAATTACTTTTTGTTCTATGGCATCTGCTTTTTTCGAAACCAATGGTTTTAAATCTGATTTTTGGGCAAAAGCATTTAACGCCAGGAGGGAAAAACCGATCAGGGATATTTTCTTCATAAATGAATGGTTTAGTTTAGGTTGCCCTAAGATAATCAATTTTAGGAAGAGATGGGGTTAATAAACAAAACAGGTATCTCAAAAATCTAAAAAGGTAATATCAAAATATTGGATTGTCATTCTGAGGGACAATTATTTCATAAATCAATATTAAAGACAGATTTTTTTTAGCAAATGGTAGGTTGCGCGAGATCGTCACTCCCAACTCGATTGGGAACCACGGAGTGCTCGTGAATGCCTTTGAAACAAGGGAAACTTATGAATAATCGTAATGCAAAGTGCTTTAAGATTAGCTTCGCTGAGCACTTCGTGGTTCCCGCCTGCGCCTATCGTGCGGACACATCTTTTTAAGTATTTTATGCGTTTTGCTAGCTAACTTTAATAAAGCACGGATTTTATCTAAGGACGCTGTCAATCCCAAGAGCCGGGAAAATTAAAAAAACAGTTGCAGAGCAGTAGAAACGGCACTAACAAACCTCAAACGCAGTGGTTTTGTGTTCATAACCGATGATTTAATTTTAAAAAATATTGAACACAAAACAAAGTGCCGCTGTTTTTTTAATGCGCGTGAGATTGCGCAAAAGGCTCATTGTTGGATTGACAAAGCGCTTTGGGTACTTTGGCGCTCCAAAGTACCATGCCCCGCGGCATAGAGCGATAAAAAAATATTATAATTAATTGTGTCCACACGATAGGCCTGCGCGGGAATGATGGCCGCGCTAGTGGATTCTGTCTAGGTAGCCTGTAGAAAGGACTTGCCAGAAATTAAAATTCTTAATCATTTTGAACATTAAAAGACCATTTTAAATTTTTGCTTTATTACTTTTACAAAAAACAAAGATTATGTTACCTAAAATAAATTTCACAGAAACTGAGGCATACAAGTACTTAGCCGATCATTTTATAGATATTAATCAAAAAAGCATTAAGGATCTTTTTGCTGAAGATGCAGATCGTTTTAATAAGTTTTCTGTTTTTTTTGAAGATATCTTACTGGATTATAGCAAGAACCGCATCAGCGATGAAACATTAGCATTATTGATTCAATTAGCGCGCGAGTGTAAATTGGATGAAGCCATAAAATCAATGTATAATGGCGACAAGATTAATGAAACCGAAGACCGTTCTGTACTTCACATTGCCTTACGTAATTTAAGCAATACCCCAATTTTAGTTGATGGTAAGGATGTGATGCCTGAAGTAAATGCTGTGCTGGCTAAAATGGAGAAATTTAGCAACAGCATCATCAGCGGCGAGTGGAAAGGTTATACTGGCAAAGCCATCACGGATATAGTGAATATTGGTATTGGCGGATCGGATTTGGGACCGGTAATGGTTACTGAAGCTTTAAAACACTATAAAAATCATTTAAATATTCACTTTGTTTCGAATATTGATGGTACACACATCGCCGAAACATTGGCAGGTTTAAATGCCGAAACAACATTATTCCTGGTCGCATCAAAAACGTTTACCACGCAGGAAACCATGACGAACGCACACTCTGCCCGCACCTGGTTTTTAGAAAAAGGTGGCAAAGAAAGTGATATTGCCAAACACTTTGCCGCATTATCTACCAATGCGAAAGACGTTTCTGCTTTTGGTATTGATACCGAAAACATGTTCGAATTTTGGGATTGGGTTGGCGGTCGTTACTCTTTATGGAGCGCTATCGGCTTGTCTATTTCGTTAAGTATAGGCTTCGACAATTTTAAACAACTACTGGCCGGTGCACATGCAACTGATAACCACTTCAAAACTGCAGAATTTGAAAGTAATCTCCCTGTAATACTAGGCTTGCTAGGCGTTTGGTACATTAATTTCTATAATGCAGAAACGCAGGTTATTTTACCATACGACCAATACATGCACCGTTTTGCTGCTTATTTCCAGCAAGGTGATATGGAAAGTAATGGTAAACATGTTGATAGAAACGGTAACGAGGTTGATTATGAAACCGGACCTATTATCTGGGGCGAACCAGGTACAAATGGTCAACATGCCTTTTATCAATTAATTCATCAGGGCACCAGGATTATTCCTGCTGATTTTATTGCACCGGCACAAAGTTTAAATCCACTGGGTGATCATCACCCTATCTTATTATCGAATTTCTTTGCACAAACTGAAGCTTTAATGAACGGAAAAACCGAAGAAGAAGTAACTGCCGAATTAAAGAAAGAAGGTAAATCTGATTCAGAAATTGAAAAAATTGCGCCATTTAAAGTTTTTGAAGGCAATCGCCCAACAAACTCCATATTATTGAAGAAAGTAACGCCATATACTTTGGGCAGCTTAGTAGCCATTTACGAACATAAAATATTTGTTCAGGGGATTATCTGGAATATCTTTAGTTTCGATCAATGGGGAGTAGAACTTGGTAAACAATTGGCCAAAAAAATTCTTCCGGAACTGAAGGGCAGCGAAAAAGTTTCGAGCCATGATAGCTCTACCAACGGCTTAATTAACCAATATAAGGCCTGGAGGTAAAATGAAAAGCGAGTGTAATGCTCGCTTTTTTATTTTAATCCCATAGTGACCATTGTCTCACACTCCTGAAAAATCAATTTATCTCTTCACCCGAACCTGGTAATTATTTAACTAAACTACCATCTTATAAACGCCCAATCTCTGACCAATTCGTCATGTTGAACTTGTTTCAGCATCTTTTAGCTGGAAAGACCCTGAAATGAATTCATGGTGACGGGCGATTAATAAAAAAAGATGGCATAAGCTAACGATAGGTAATATTAATAGAATTCAGGTTCTTAACAACTCAATCAGCGTTTAAACCCAAAAAGTGTTAAGTTCATTAAGCTTTTATTAAAAATACTAAGGTTAATCTGCCCTTAAAGGCAGAAGATTTCATTTTAGCTTAACATATAGTTTATCACTAAAGCCGTTCTGATGTAAAATCGGAACGGCTTTTTTTATTTTTTTTTGAGGCAACCATTCCTGATCAAGCCACGTAACGGTTAAGATTTCAATAGAAATTACATAACCATGATGAATACAAAAATGGTTATGCTTTTAAATAAACAGAACATAAATTAAAAACTGGCCTCGCCGCAAATATTTCAATTGCACTGCAATCGAACACGAGGATATAAGAAATGAATCCATCATTAATTTTAATTAAACATCTATGAAAAAACAAAATGTAATCTTTTCGTTAGCCGCAATTACGGCGCTACTTTTTGCCTGTTCTAAAAGACAAGCGGAAGAATTAAAACCAACAACACCTACGGGCCCAACCGCAGTAACCACTGCCAATGTAACCTATAGCAATTTTGCGGGCGCACTTTTCCAAACCAAATGTAACAGCTGCCATGGTCCAAGTGGAGCACTTAAATCAGTTTGGGCATTTAATGGCATAGCCTCAGTTAAAAATGATAGCCGTGTAGCCAATAGTGTATTGGTTACGAAAACGATGCCCAAAGGAGGCTCTTTAACAACAAGCGAAAGAGAACTGTTACAGGCATGGTTTGATAAAGGCATGCCAGAATAGTTCATCGAAATTAACGCCGGTTTTATTCAAAACTTAAATACATTACAGATGCAAAAATTATTGTTAACATTAACAGCCCTATTTTTATGCACAGGCATAAAAGCACAGATCTTGGTAAGTAAAAGCGTTAATTCTTCGTTTTTTTCTTCAACTCCTGTAGAAGATATCGATGCACAGAGCAAAACAGGTGCTTCGGCGCTTAATACCAAAACCAACGATATCATTTTCAAAATCAACAATACCTCTTTTCAGTTCAAGAAAAAACTGATGCAGGAGCATTTTAACGAAAATTATATAGAAAGTGATAAGTATCCTACTTCTGATTTTAAAGGAAAAATTGTAGAACAGATCGATTTTTCAAAACCCGGCACTTACCCGGTAACGGTTAAGGGTAACCTACAGATCCATGGCGTAACCAAAGCGTATACCGCAAAAGGATCACTGATAATTACTGCCGATGAGGTGAAAGCTACCTCTACGTTTAATGTAAAACTGGTCGATCATGATATCAAAGTCCCAACGATCGTTTTTAAGCAGATTGCAGAAACCATTCAAGTAAAAGTGACCGCTATTTATCCATCCAAAAAATAAAATTTATGAAATTACATCTAAAATCTTTCCTATATCTATCTCTTACCCTCCTGCCTACTTTGGCCTTTGCCCAAGATTCGCTCGAGAAGGCATTGCAGATGCCCACTGAAAAAAAGAATGTACAGGCTACTTTTAAAGCCACTAAACTCATCAATATCCAAACCAACGAAACCATTTATAAAAATGAATTGGATTTTAGGGTAGATCACCGTTTTGGTGATATTGCAGGCAGTGCAGGTGGTACCAAAAACTTTTTTGGACTGGATCAGTCGACAGATATCCGCATTGGTTTTGAATATGGAATCAGCGATAGGCTTTCCGTAGGTTTAGCAAGGGCCAAAGGAGCAGGTGTAGTAACACAGCTTTACGAAGGAAACTTAAAATACCGCTTGCTGGAGCAAACCGCTGATGACAAAATACCTGTAGCGGTAACTTTATTCGGGAGTACCACCATTTCGGCCGCTAAAGCTTCAACAGATCCTACCGCTGCAAATGCATTTGGTAAATTCCAGGATCGCTTAACCTATGTGGCCCAGGCGGTGATTGCGCGTAAGTTTAACTCAAACTTTTCAATGCTGATCATGCCGTCGTATGTACATCGCAATTTTACTGTTTTTGGGGATCAGAACGATATGCTTGCCTTATCCGTTGGTGGACGCATCAAAATTACTAAACGCATGGCTTTTGTAGCAGATTATACCATTCCATTCAGGGATAAAAACAAAGAGGCTTATCTCGAAAGCACATTGGGAACAAAATATTACAAAACGCTTGGTGCCGGACTTGAATTTGAAACGGGTGGGCATATTTTTCACCTTAATTTCACCAATGCAACCGCCATTCAGGAATCGCAGTTTATTACCGACACCAATACTTCCTGGCTTAAAGGGCAATACCGTTGGGGCTTTAGTATAGCGCGCAGGTTTTCTCTTGATAAGAAAAAAGCGAAGTAGACCGACTTTAACAAAGTTCTTGCAATTAAGAGGCTGTATCATCAATATAGTCATCCTGAACTTGTTAAAGGGCCTGTTTTGAATGCCTTAAAGGTCATTTCAACAGGCTCAATCTGACAAATTCAAAGTGATTACAAATATGGTACAGCCTATATTTTAAGATGATGATTAAACCGTTACATTTTGCCCTTTTACATCAAAGGCATCGCGTAAACCTATGGCAAGTACATTAAAGGCATATACCGTAAACATAATGGCTAAACCGGGCAAAAGGGCGAGGTAAGCTGCATCCATAATAATATAACCATAATGTTCCTTAATCATGCTCCCCCAACTTGGCATAGGTGGTTGCGCCCCAAAGCCCAAAAAGCTTAGCCCAGTTTCCAACAATATGGCTGAGGCAAAATTAGAAGAAGCTACAACCAATATAGGTCCGGCAATATTGGGCAATATATGTTTGATAATGGTTCTGGCTGTACCAAAGCCTAGTGCCCTTGCCGCCTCTACAAATTCTACTTCTTTTAAGCCCATCACCTGCCCGCGTACCAATCTGGCCACATCTACCCAGGTTGATAAACCTACAGCGATAAATATCTGCCAAAACCCTTTCCCTAAAGCAAATGATATAGCAATAACAAGCAGTAGTGATGGTAGCGACCACACCACATTCATAAACCAACTAATAGAGGCATCTATTCTGCCGCCAAAATACCCTGCAATGGCACCTAAACTCACCCCGATAAAAAGTGAAATAAGAACCGCCATTAAACCTACAGATAACGAAACACGGATACCTAAAATCAATCTGCTTAATAAATCACGTCCATAAATATCAGTTCCTAAAATATAGGTGCGTGTATAGATATTATTTTCTTCGAAGAGCGCTTGTGGCGTTCCTATTTTTGAAGGTAAAACACAACGGGGGCATAAATCTTTTAATTCGTATGCCGTTTCTTTGGCTTTTTCGTCATCGCCAATATATTCCTGAACAAAAACTGTATCGCCTTTCAGCTGGTAAGAAGTGATTGGAATGCTTTTAAAAGTGGGCGTTTGTCCATTGAGCATCCGCTCGAAAAAGTTAACATTTTCTACTTTGGGGTTTTGGCTGGTGATTAAAAAAGTAAAGGTACTGCCTGGTTTCTTTTTGTTTAACTGAAGCGTTTGTACATTCGCATTAGGAGAATCATCAGGCATAATTAAATAGCCCAAAATACCCATTAGCATTAATAGTAAGATAAAGATCAGCCCACTGAAGGCCAGCTTATTCCGCTTAAACTTTAACCATACTTTTTTTGATGGGCTATTATCCATTATCTAACCATTCTGCCTTTCCAATTGTATTTTCCACTGTTTCCGGCAATGCCGATGTACACCATATAAATTACATGAAGCACATTTAAAACAGGTATTAAAATGAGTAAACTGCGCCTCTTGGCAAAGCCTGTTACATCCCATAAAAATAGCGTTTCTAAAACCATTTTAACCAACAATTGATAAAATGCGATGGCTAAAAACCCCGGAATAAAAAGTCCGGTAATAAAATTTGCGAGAATAGACAGGTTAAAGATCCAAATCAGTACCCCTAACACGATAATGGCCTTATTTTTATAACGGGTACTCTTCGAAGCCCATCGTTTACGTTGCTGGATAAATGCGCCCAAGGTTTCTTTTGCATGGGTATACACAATGGCTTCCCTATTTTTGAGGAAACCGATCTGATCTGGATATTTAGCTGCAATTTTATGCAACAGTAGCTCATCGTCGCCAGATGCCAGATCATCTATACCTTGAAAGCCGCCAACTTCATAAAAGGTTGTTTTCTCGTAGGCTAAATTTGCACCGTTACAAGTTGATGGTTGTTTATTTCCAATGGTAGAAGCACCTAAACCAATAAGGTAAAGAAATTCTAATGATTGTAAACGCTCAAAGAAACTTTTCTCCTGAAAATAAGCAACGGGCGAAGAAATCATTTTATAGTTTTTCTCTTCATACAGATTTACAATCGTGGCCAACCAATTAGGCCCCATCCTGCAATCGGCATCAGTAGTAATAATCAGATCGCCAGAGCAGGTGCCAATAGCGGTTTGTATTGCTTTTTTCTTATAGGAGTTTAATGCCCGATCTTCATTTAACTTAATTAATTTTACATTACGGTTAGCATAGCTTAACACAATTTCTGCTGTTCTATCAGTAGAATGGTCATCAATAATGATAATCTCCGTTAAGGCTTTAGGATATTGCTGAGCAATCAGGTCATCAATTGTTTTATTGATATTAACTTCTTCATCCCTTGCAGCAACAATAATAGAAACTTTGGTTTGAGGATCAGATTTGTGTGGCGTAAAATAGATGAGGTTATGCCACCCTCTGATAAAATTAAGCACCAAAAAACCATAAATTAAGGTTAGCGCAGCAGAAAATAAACTAGTTAGATTTAAGACTTCCAAAAAAATTGAGTTTAAAAACGAAATAAGTGCCTAAGATAGCAGGAATTATAATATTAATGAGCCAAATACTGGCAGTACATGCAATAACTGCCACATGCTGATCGGTTACATGTTTAAAGAGTTCAACCGCAGTTACACTTCTAATGCCTACATCGAATAGATCTAATGAAGGTAACGCCGACTGTACCAAAAATAGCAAACAGGTCATCATCACAATATCTGCATAATCCAAGCCAGGTACCAGCCAAATAAAAAGGATAAAATATTGCGAACTGAATATCAGGTAACGGGCAAAACAATAAGTAATAATTTTGAATAGTTCCCTTTTTTTGTATCGGGCTAAAATGCTATAAAATTTCTTGTATTTCCTGGTGAATTTGAAGGACAATAAAATCCCGTTTAACCAACGGATGTTAAAGTAAAAAACCAGAAAAAAAAGGCAGAAAATTACCGCAAAAAAAACCAGTGCAATAAATAATACCTTATCGATCGGGATAAAGCGGTACACGAAAAAGCAGGCTGCAATAGCCCCAAAAACATTTGTTAATACCAATTGACCGATGCTGCCTACACTCATGGCTACTATCCCAACAATTCTCCTCCGTGGGGAAAGGAAAAACACACGCCCTCCATATTCTCCTAATCTGTTTGGTGTAAAAATAGCAAGCGTTAAACCACAAAAAACTGATTCGATAGCCCTGTAAAAACTGATCGGTTCGATATGGCTCATCAGGTATTTCCATTTGCCTGCCTCTAAAAACCAGTTTACAAACATCAGGAGTACAACTATCCCGATTACCGTGATTATTTCTATTTGAGGAATATCTTTTAATAAGGTACTGAAATCGTGCAGATTTTTATTCGCAACGAGTTTATGGTAAATAAACCAAAAAGCAAATATTACAATTGCAACTTTGATAAAAAGCGATAATATTTTTTTGTTCTTGCCTGTCAAGATTATCTTTTTAGTTTGCAAATATGCTTAATATTGCTGTAATGTTGAACGAAAAAAAGGAACGGGTAATTATGGGCATTGATCCGGGCACTGCGGTGATGGGTTATGGCGTAATTTTAGAGAAGGGAAATAAAACGGAACTGATTAGTTTGGGCGTAGTTAAAATGACCCATTTAGACGATCCTTTTCTTAAGCTTCAGCGGATATTTGAAAAAACGGTGGTGCTGATGGAGCAGTATAAGCCCGATGTATTAGCTAT
Source organism: Pedobacter sp. PF22-3 (assembly GCF_026239555.1). Classification (GTDB taxonomy): domain Bacteria; phylum Bacteroidota; class Bacteroidia; order Sphingobacteriales; family Sphingobacteriaceae; genus Pedobacter. The sequence goes on from NZ_JAPIVP010000007.1 coordinate 224,583, forward strand.
AGAAGCCCCTTTTTATGGTAAAAATATCCAGGTACTGCTAAAACTTGGCCGTGCACAAGGCATTGCCATTGCTGCCGCACTATCTAAAAATGTGCCCGTAACAGAATATTCTCCACGTAAGATCAAACAATCCATTACAGGCAGCGGAAACGCCACCAAAGAGCAGGTAGCTGCCATGTTGCAACGTTTACTCAATTTTAAAGAAACACCAGAGTTTTTAGATGCTACGGATGGTTTGGCTGTTGCAGTTTGCCATTCCTTTCAGAAAATTACCTCAGGTGGCAAATCTAAAACCTATTCGGGCTGGGAATCTTTTGTGAGCGATAATAAAACTAAGGTTAAAGGTATAGCGGTTAAGGCAAAGAAATAGTTCTCATTTCCAAGTTCCGTCACCCTGATCCGATAGCTACAGCATGACGATCGCGTTGGTCAGTTGCCCATAATTAAAAAATCTTTATAAAAAATGGTTCGTGCGGACACGAACCATGGGGATAGATTCTTATTGCCTGGCCTGATCGATCATGTTTTTAGTCGCTTGATCCATTGCCAGTTTATTCTTCCGGATAAAATACTTTATGATGAAGAAGATTGCAAAACCAACCAATATCAACATCCACAAATTGGAAATAGCAATAATGATTTCTTTAAAAATCGTCCAGCCATTTACAATGCCCAACCACAACCTGTTTATAAATGCCGGACGGTAATCGTACAGGTTATCGTTAGCAACAATCATGGTTTTTACGGTATTATCCTGATAAAAATTAAGCGTGATGGTACTAAATTTTACCCGACTATCGATCTGCATATTCTCGATTTTCTTATCTACATAATCGTCTTTGATATAAAGAGACGATTCCACATTGGTACTTTTTTTTGAGGCTACTTTATTAATCTTTTCAATTGCATCAACTCTATTCTGAGCTTTCAGTTTATTGGCCAAATAAGCAATGCTCTGATCGTCCAGCTTCATCGATTGGTGATCGACAAAGACCGCTATTTTTGCAATGGTATTGGTAAATTCATCTAGTTTTTCAGATGGAATCTTCGCCACCAGATAACCTTCAGTGCGATAGGCTGTAATTTCTTTTAAAGAATCTGTAGATTGTTTTACTTTATCCGTTTCCTGGATAGTGCTTTCGATAGAAAACTCCGCAACAGTCCCCCCTTCTCCTTTAATGGTTTTACTCAGCTGTTCTTTGGCCTGCTGCACGTCTTTAACCCTAAAACGCATATCGGCAGTTTTGATGATTTTCTCAGCGGCAGTACTATCTGCAGATTCTTTGCTCAGAGGCTCCAGCGCTACGGTATCAGCGCCTGCATATTTTTTATTTTCGTTTTGGCAGCCAAAAATTGTTAAAACTATGGCTATAGCAATAATATTCCTTTTCATGATTGTGTGGTTCTAAATAAATAATCATTTTAAATATTTGCTTCAAATGGCCATTAGAAGTTTTACGTTTTGGGTTGGTTTGCAACGCTCTTTCCAATTAATACTGCAAAGTGCTTTAGGTAACCCAAAAAACAAAATGTTTATATAGAGATGTTATATAACCTGTATTTCCATAAAGTAAAAACAAAATGCTAATTACAATGTAACCCGAAAGCTACAAGATTATTTATTTAGAATAGAAAGGCCTACCTAAGTAATTTAAACCTGACAGGAGCGGACACGAACGCAGTGAAGTAAAGCGGATGGCAGGGCTTTCGGAACCGATGCACACAGGAACCTGCTTTTCAAAAAAGAAGATTGCATTTTCAACAACATTGACTGTTGATACCCGAAACTGTGTTATTTTTTGGAAAGCAAATACAGAAGCCATTGGGTTACAGCAGTCCCGCCATTTGCTTTAGCCCTGATGCTAATTTAGTGCCGATTCATCGGTAAAGAATCAGGCGCTGCCGCTGCTGTCGGGTTTAAGATAGAAAGGCCTACCTAAGTAATTTAAACCTGACAGTAGCGGACACGAACGCAGTGAAGTAAAGCGGATGGCAGGACTTTCGGAACCGATGCACACAGGAACCTGCTTTTCAAAAAAAGAAGATTGCATTTTCAACAACATTGACTGTTGATACCCGAAACTGTGTTATTTTTTTTGGAAAGCAAATACAGAAGCCGTTGGATTACAGCATTCCCGCCATTTGCTTTAGCCCTGATGCTAATTTAGTGCCGATTCATCGGTAAAGAATCAGGGGCTGCCGCTGCTGTCGGGTTTAAGATAGAAAGGCCTACCTAAGTAATTTAAACCTGACAGTAGCGGACACGAACGCAGTAAAGTAAAGCGGATGGCAGGGCTTTCGGAACCGATGCACACAGGAACCTGCTTTTCAAAAAAAGAAGATTGCATTTTCAACAACATTGACTGTTGATACCCGAAACTGTGTTATTTTTTTTGGAAAGCAAATACAGAAGCCGTTGGATTACAGCATTCCCGCCATTTGCTTTAGCCCTGATCCTAATTTAGTGCCGATTCATCGGTAAAGAATCAGGCGCTGCCGCTGCTGTCGGGTTTAAGATAGAAAGGCCTGCCTAAGTAATTAAACCTGACAGTAGCGGACACGAACGCAGTGAAGTAAAGCGGATGGCAGGGCTTTCGGAACCGATGCCCACAGGAACCTGCTTTTTAGAAAAAGAGCAGTACTTTATTTAATAAACAAAAAAGCCGGTCATGAATAAACATAACCGGCTTTATATTTTGATAGCAGATCGCTTATGCGTCTAATATTTTGAATACACCTTTAATGGCAATAATTGCACCAATGAACAATACAATCCATGATGCCAATGATACCTGCCAAGAATCGTAAGCGAAACGTGCGTAAGTACCCACCATGCAAACCAATACACCAAAAATCATTAATTTATAAATTCCTGGCTGGTTAGCCGTTTTCATACTTTCAGTATTGTGCTTTAATTCGTTGTTCTCCATAATGTTTATTTTTATGATGCTGCAAAAGTAATACTTATTGCCGAATAATGCTAAAACTTAGTAACTTTTTAATCTTTCTAACCTTTGTTTAGCTTTATCCTTATCACTAAGTTTTTCTCCCTGATACAAAGGCTTTTCCCAATCACCGTACATTGGGTTGGGCAACACGATATACTTTGTTCCAAATAGGTTCTGATTTGCGTTTACCTGCTCGAAGGTATTTTTATTTTCGCGATAAAAAACATTGCTGAAATCGCTTAAATTATCGCCGCATAACAATAGAATATTGTACATTTCGCTAATTTTTTGGCGCCGTGGCTCTTTATTTGAGGTTCCTTTTGAAACGATTAAATGTGCATCATCTGCATAAGGGAAGCCAAAGTGCTGCAGATTTTTTAACGTAGCTGCATAATCTTTTTCACCGCGGTTGCTCACATAAAAGGTTTCGATGCTCTTTGATGCTGCAAACTTTAAAAAAGCCAATGCACCCGGAACAGTATCGGCCTGAGCCAGATTTGTCCATTCGGTCCAGTCTTCCGACACATAACTTAGTCCTTTTTTAATTTCATGCCCCTGGAAAGCTGAATTGTCTAGAACCGTTTCATCAATATCAACAATCACACAATTTGGTTTTCTACTTGTATCTGCCCACAAAGCTTCTTTTAACGATAAACGTGCAAAATTGTAGGCCTGGAAACACAGTGAACGGTATTCTCCCGAAGTTTGCTGCCAAAGCACTGCATTGGTATAATCACGGGCTGGATTTTGGGCTTTCACCAAAAATGGAACAAGCGATAAGATAATGAGGATGTATTTTTTCATAACCTGATATTAGGCTACAAAGATATTAAAAGGCGATAATTAACCGGACCAAAAAAAATCTATATAAAATTTAAAAAAATACATTTCCATCAAAGAATAGCTACTAACCTTAACCAATACTCAGAATAATTTTCCTATCAATTAAAATTTTAGTTATAAAAATAACTATTTTTGGGCACACACAAATAAAATCAATTACGATGAAAAACAAACACTTACTAGGGATAGCTATTGCCCTATTTTTCTTTGCAGCCTGCAAGAAGGACAATCCGATTATTGAACCGCCAGTAGTTATCGAAAAAGAAGACCCTTTAGAATATGCTCACGACAGCATTTCTTACAGTATCGATGGGATCACTTATAAGCTATCTGAATATTCCAGTTTATCCGGAGCCGGTAATCGTCAACCGTATTCAAAAGTAGATTCAATTGTCGGCAATGCTTATTATATATCTGGCATTAAAGATTCAGTTTTATACTCACGGGATTATGGAATATATACTGATGGAAAAAAAGTCGATGTAATATTTATTAAAACTTATAAAAAAACATCGATGTTGCAATCACTGATTTTGAGGCCAAAAGATGTTATGGATTTATTTACAGTCGGGACAAGAAATTATGCGCTGGACTATGATAGGGATAATATACAAAATGGTGTTGCAATAAGCCTATCTGATGGATATAAAACATATGGTTCAGACGATTTTCGAAGACCTCCACTATTAAGCTCTGATGCTCAAAAGAATTCAAAATTTGAAATCACAAGTTTAAAGACATTAAAGTCGGGCACATATATTTTAGAAGCTAAATTTAATGCAATGGTTTACAATGAAAAGAATGTGAGTAAAAAATTAGAAAACGGATATTTGAGATTAGTTATGGATAAATATGATTTAATATTATAAATAACTAAGATGCCCATTGCAATTTAAAAGAATGGGCATCTCAGTTTATCAATGAATGATTTAACCATTCAAAAAACTTCCTCTATCGGTTTTTGATACCAATAATGTTTCTGCACCAGGATAAGCATTGGTAAAAGTAAGCGGAATTTTATTTTTCCCTCTTTCGCTCCATTTAAACTCAACGGCCAAGAATTTCTCTTTTGTTTTTTCTATATAATCAATTTCCTGTTGTTGCGTGGTACGCCAGAAAAAGCATGATGACTCTATCTGGTTCTGGTGCAAAAACTTCATCCGCTCAGCAATCATATAATTTTCGAAAAGTGCGCCAACATCATTCCTATTAGCTAAAGGGTTGAAATTCCGGGTAATGGCATTCACAATACCCGTATCGTAAAAATAGATTTTCTTATTTTTTTTAATCTCATTACGCACATTACCAGCAAAAGCAGGTAAACTAAACACCACAAACGATTTTTCAAGCAAACTGATGTACTTGTCAACCGTTTTCTGATCAGCCTTTACCAATTGTGCCAGCTCAGAAAAGTTAACTTCACTCCCAATCTGCAATGCCAGTGCCTTTACAATTTTTTCGAAAAGTAGCGGCTTTTTAACATCTTCCAAAGTGAAGAGGTCTTTATAGAGATAACTATCTGCGAGTAATTTTAAATGCTCTTCTGCACTTTGCGGATCGTTGATGATTTCCGGATAGGATCCATAAATTAACCGCTGTTCCAATGACCTTTCTTCGGTAATAAAATCACTATCATTTACCAGCTCTGCGTATGAAAATGGTAAAAGCATCATTTCATATTTTCTACCGGTTAAGGGCTCGTTTATTTTGCCTGATAACTCAAACGCTGATGAACCCGTGGCAATAACCTGAACAGGTTTAAAGCGGTCTACAATGATTTTGATGAGCAAGCCTACATCATTGATCCGTTGGGCCTCATCTATAAAAAGTACTTCGTAACCCGCGAGCATTTGTGCTATTTGTGCCGCATTAGGTTTAGCCAAAGTTTCTCTTACATCCACATCATCCCCATTGAGGTATAGGGTCTTTTTATCAACCTTTGCCAATAACTGCTCAACAAAAGTAGTTTTACCGGTTTGGCGTGGTCCAAAGATAATAAAGGCTTTCCCTTTAAAAAGCCTAGCAAAAGCGTAATCCAACTGTTTACGAACAATCATAATAAAATATACTTATACAAAAGTATAATTATTTTAGATTACAATCCATAAAAAACATAATTATTTTGGATTACAATCCATAAAAAACATAATTATTCTGGATTAATATTAGATTAAATCAATAAAAAGCCCATCTCAATTAAGAAATGGGCTTTTTATTTTATGCAATTAGTACTGCAAACTCAAAACTGAGAACTTGAAACCTACTATCCGTTTAATGCTGCTGCACCACTTACAATCTCAGTTAATTCAGTTGTAATTGCTGCCTGACGTGCCTGGTTATATGAAAGTTTTAAGGCTTTTAATAATTCACCTGCATTTTCAGTTGCTTTATCCATTGATGTCATACGTGCACCGTGCTCAGAAGCATGAGAATCCAACACAGCTTTGTACAACTGGATTTTAATTGATTTAGGAATTAATTGTTCTACAATTTCTTCTTGAGAAGGCTCTAAAATATAATCAACGTTAGTTGTTTTCTTATCGGTTTTTAGATCTGCCGGTGTTTCTTCTGCTTTAGGCAAAGGCAATAACTGCTCAGTAGTAATAAACTGAACTGCTGCGTTTCTAAAACGGTTATACACCACTTCTACTTTATCAAAGTCACCTTTAATAAAACCAGCCATAATCGCATCCGTAATTTTGGTTACGTTTTCGAAAGTTAAAGCCGAATATACTTCGTTATTGTTACCAATAACATTGTATTTACGTTTTTCGTAAAAATCCTGAGTTTTCTTACCGATAGAAATAATGCTCACATTCCCGTTTTTCAACTGTTCGCTATATTTCTCAGCAATTAAATTATTGGCCGCTTTAATTACGTTCATGTTAAAAGCTCCAGCCAAACCACGGTTTGATGAAACAGTAACAATTAAAACCTTATTGGGCTCACGCTCCTGGATAAAGGGTGATGAAGAGCCTTCCAAACTTGCAGATAGATTACCTAAAATCTCTTTCAGTTTAGTTGCATAAGGACGTAAAGCGATAATTGCATTGGTAGCACGTTTCAACTTAGCCGCCGAAACCATTTTCATAGCTTTGGTAATCTGCTGTGTTGACTGTACAGATGCAATCCGGTTTCTTACTTCTTTTAAATTAGCCATTCTTTAGTTTTGCGTGGAGCGAAGGGCGTTGAGCGTCCGGCCATCGCCTAACGCTTAACGCCCTGCACTTAGCTTATTAATATTTACTTGAAATCTCTTTTGCTACTGTATCTAAAACACCAGTAATGTTATCATCAAATTTACCAGCTTTTAATGCCGATAAAGTTTCAGGATGACGTAATTCCAATTGAGTTAAGAATTCAGTTTCAAATTCTTTTACTTTGTTAATCGGAACGTTACGCATTAAGTTTTTAGTACCGGCATAAACAATTGCAACTTGTTTCTCTACAGTAAAAGGAGAGAACTGTGCTTGTTTCAACATTTCTACGTTACGAGCACCTTTATCCAATACCGATTTAGTTGCAGCATCTAAGTCAGAACCGAATTTAGAGAAAGCCTCCAACTCACGGTATTGAGCCTGATCTAATTTTAAAGTACCTGCTACTTTCTTCATCGATTTAATCTGCGCATTACCACCCACACGTGATACAGAAATACCTACGTTAATTGCCGGACGGATACCTGAGTTGAACAAGTTCGACTCTAAGAAAATCTGACCATCAGTAATTGAAATTACGTTGGTTGGGATATAGGCAGAAACGTCACCCGCCTGTGTTTCGATAATTGGAAGTGCTGTTAATGAACCGCCACCTTTAACGATATGTTTAATCGACTCAGGTAAATCGTTCATGTTTTTAGCGATATCATCGTTAGCGTTAATTTTCGCAGCTCTCTCTAACAAACGGCTGTGTAAGTAGAAAACGTCACCTGGATAAGCTTCACGGCCCGGTGGACGACGAAGTAATAAAGATACCTCACGGTAAGCTACAGCTTGTTTAGATAAATCATCATAAACAATTAAGGCTGGTCTACCAGTATCACGGAAAAACTCACCAATTGCAGCGCCTGCAAACGGAGCATAGAACTGCATTGGAGCAGGATCTGCAGCCGAAGCAGCAACAACAACTGTATATGGTAAAGCACCGTTTTCTTCAAGTGTACGTACAATGTTGGCTACAGTAGAGTTTTTCTGACCGATAGCTACATAAATACAGAACACAGGCTGGCCTGCTTCATAAAATTCTTTTTGGTTGATAATGGTATCAATACAAACAGCAGTTTTACCAATCTGACGGTCACCAATAACCAACTCACGTTGACCACGACCGATTGGAATCATTGCATCGATTGCTTTAATACCAGTTTGTAAAGGCTCATTTACCGGCTGACGGTAAATTACGCCTGGTGCTTTACGCTCTAAAGGCATTTCGTAAGTTTCACCCAAGATCGGACCTTTACCATCTAAAGGTTCACCTAAAGTGTTCACTACGCGGCCAAGCATACCTTCACCAACTTTAATAGAGGCAATTTTTTTGGTACGTTTAATGGTATCACCTTCTTTGATCTCGTCTGAAGCACCCAAAAGTACTACACCAACGTTATCTTCTTCAAGGTTTAATACAATACCTTGTAAGCCGTTTGCAAATTCAACTAACTCTCCCGATTGAACTTTAGTTAAACCGTAAACACGGGCAATACCGTCGCCCACTTGCAACACGGTACCAACTTCTTCCAGTTCGGTTTCTGATTTGAAGCCCGCCAATTGCTGTCTGATAATTGCCGATACTTCGTCTGGTCTTACCTCTACCATAATTTTACTTTATATCTTTTTGTAAATGTTTAGTGCTTAGCGCATGGCGCCTGGCATTTATTCGCCATCCGCTTATCGCAATATTTTTGTTTGGCGCCACGCGTTTGGCGTTCTATCGCCTTACACTCACGCTTCACTATTTTTTTTGGGCATTTTGCAAATTAACGCTAAACGCCCTACGCAAAACGATATCCGCTATTGCGCAAATTCTTTTTTAAGTTTACTTAAACCGCTGGCAATACTTGCATCAAATTGCTTATCACCAACTTTTAATATAAAACCACCAATTAGCTTCTCATTAATTTTTTCGTTAACAATCACCTGGTTGGCGCCTAATTCTTTTTTTACAATTGCTATAATCTGCTCTTTGGCTTCAGGGCTTAATGCGCTTGCTGTAGTTACATCGGCAGTAACAATACCTTTAAGAAGATTGTATTGCTGTATAAATTGTTTTGCAGTGGCAAATAATATAGCTGAACGCCCTTTATTTACAACGGTTTTGAAAAAAGTAATGGTTAATTTACCCACTTTATCAGCAAAGATCCCGTTTAAAATACCAGTTTTCTTATCTAAAGGTACAATCGGGTTTTTTAATATTGCTTCTAGTTCAGGGGTTTCTTCAACAACTTTCTCAAACAAAACCATATCATTATAAGAAGCTTCTAAGTCGTTGTTTTCAACGGCTAAGTCTATTAATGATTTGGCATATCTGCCTGCAACTTTAATTTCTGACATATCTTTTGGGTTGGCGCTTAGCGTTTGGCGTTTGGCACGCTTACCGCTTTACGCAATACGCTTAGTTTAATTCAACGTCTTTTAACAAGTTAGCTACTAAAGCTTCCTGTTTGGTTTTATCATCTAATTGTGTACGTAAAACACGTTCTGCAATTTCTAATGATAAAGAAGAAACCTGGTCTTTAACTTCAGCTAAAGCTGCTTTCTTTTGGTTTTCGATCTCGATTTTAGCTTTCTCGATCAATTTAGTACCTTCAACCTGAGCTTGTTTTTTAGCTTCGTTTAAGATACCATCTTTCAAGGTTTTAGCTTCCTTCAAAATTTCGTCACGTTCAGCACGAGCCTGTTGCATTAAATCCTGGTTCTGACTGGTTAAACGAGCCATTTCCTGTTTAGCCAATTCAGCTTTATTTAAAGCTTCATCAATGCTTTGCTCACGTTCGTGAATTGCACCTAAAATAGGTTTCCATGCAAATTTTCTAAGTAGGATCAACAAGCAGATGAATGCTAATGATGTCCAAAAAACCAATCCTATGCTTGGGGTTACTAAATCCATTTTATCTATTTTTTTTAATCTTAATCTTGTTAATTAAGATAGAGTATTAACCAATCGTTAAATACTCTATCTAATTTTTTCAGTGATTATTAACCGTTTAAGCCTAATAATGCAACTACCACACCGAATAAAGCAACACCCTCAATAAGGGCAGCAGCGATAATCATTGCAGTCTGAATTTTTGATGCAGCTTCTGGTTGACGAGCAATACCTTCCATTGCTTTACCACCTACTTGACCGATACCGATACCTGCACCGATTACTGCTAAACCGGCACCAATTGCCGCGATTGAACCTACCATAACTAATTTAATTTATATTAATTGTAAAAAATAGTTTTCTATTAATGATGTTCTTCTACTGCCATACCAATAAACAAGGCAGTTAATAATGTAAAAATAAAGGCCTGTAAAAATGCTACCAACAACTCCAGTACATCCATAAATATTACGAATGCTACCGAAACAGGTGCAATAGCCAATGTTTCGAAAATAAAGATTAAGGAAATTAAACTTAATACGATAATGTGTCCAGCAGTCATGTTCGCGAACAAACGCACCATTAGAGCAAACGGCTTTGAAATAACCCCTACAACCTCAACTACAACCATTAAAGGCCATAACCAAAATGGAACATCCGGTAAAAATATGTGCTTCCAATAATATTTGTTACCATTGATGTTAACGACAATTAAAGTACCTAAGGCCATTACAAAAGTTAAAGCAATATTACCTGTAACGTTCGCACTGCCAGGAAAAATTGGCACCAAACCTAATAAGTTATTAAAAAGAAGAAAGAAGAATGTAGTTAACAAATACGGCATAAACTTCGCATATTTATGACCGATGTTTGGCTTAGCAATGTCATCTCTAACAAAAATCACTATAGGCTCAATAAAAGATTGCAAACCTTTTGGTGATTTACCAACGCGTTTTTTATATGATGATGCTACCGAAATAAATACGATAAGGATTACCAAAATGGCCACAAACATTGCTGCAACGTTTTTAGTGATCGAGAAATCTAAAACAGATTTACTCGCTTCTTCATCAACTTTACCATCAGCAGCAACCACCTTAATATGATCTTCTTCTAAACGATAGTTATTGTATTTACCGTTATAATCGTGTTCGCCGTGGTGAAAATTAGCAGATGAGAAAATCTCTAAACCATTAGGCGTATATAAAATTACCGGAAGAGGTAATGAAGTATGCCCCCAAAGATGCCACATGTGCGAATCGGCAATGTGTTCCATAATTACTTTGGTAGGCTCGAATTTTTCCTTACCATGATTGGCCTCTGCACCGTGCTCACCAGAAACAGCATGAGCAGATTCCGCAACAGCACTATCAACAGGTACAACAGCGCTATCAACTTGAGCGAAAGTATCAATTTTGATAGATAAAAACGCGATTAAAAGCGTAAAAACAACAGTTAGCCTTTTAACTTTAGACACAAAAACTCGGTTACAATCCATTTATTGGCAGTTTTTTACTTTAAATTTTGGTGGCGCAAGTTACGTAACAAACAGTAAACTTCAAAGACCGTAAACAATAAATATAAAGAAAAAAAATTAAGCAGAAATACAAGCCCAATTCCCTTTGCTTTTATACTGTAAATCAACACAAAAGCCATACAAAAAATCATCTTCACCGCAATTGATCCCATAATAGCCATTACACCTACTTCAGGATCACGTTTTACACCGATATCAACCAGCATGTAAGCGATATAAGTGATACCAGCCAAAAAGCCAAACATCACCCAAAAATTGCTCACCAAAAGCTGCTTATCAGGAAATACTAAAGGTAAAACGGCAATAATACCTATCAATAGGCCTACGAAAATCAAATAGATACTTGTAAATTTGGCTAGAGTCAATGTATAATTTCTTAGCAGATAAAACTTTTTGCAAAGATAAGGTTTTTAGTATCAAGTAAGTACTACAGATGAGAAATATTATGAAGGCTGGCATTGGTTAACCGTTTGAACTGGTTAATCGGTAATTGAAAAATCGTTATGTTGTTAGTTGGGTTAACCGAAAACTGCCAACTGAAAATTGCCAACCGATAACTAACTCCTGGTAGCCTGCCTGATCGCCTGATAAAGCGCAATCCCCACTCCTGCCAAAGCAAAAGCTGCTGTAATTAAATTGGTTTTACTGTTTCGGTGCTCATCAATTTTATAACCTACAAAAGTAAGCAGGCCTATGGTAGCGATCATCTGGAAACCAATAGCAAAATATTTTGCTGCTGCATTTATCTTTTTCTTTGTATCTTCTTCTTTCGGATTTTCCATTTTTTAATGCAATAATTAAATTAACTTTGAATAATTAAAATTTGTTGCCAAATAAAATATTTTTCTACATATATTGTTTATTGTACATCCACCTAAAGAGATTTATCATACTTGAAAAATTACGCTAACAAAAACTTAAATCCCTTTTTCATCCTCATCAGTATTTTTATTTATGGCTGTGTCGCAAATAAAGATACCGCAGTAGATCGTAGGTTTCAAAACTTAACGGCAAAATACAACTATATCTATAATGCCAATGTTTTACTAAGCGAGTACAATGAAAATCTGTTACAAAGCTATAGCGATAATTACGAAAAGACTTTACCTGTTTATCTCGATCCTGAGCCACAGATCAATCTGGTACTTACACCGGGCGCAGCCAATAAACAGCTTGATGAGGTGATTACCAAAGGACAAACCATTATCAACGATAAAAGTTTCAGCAACTATATTGATGATGCCTACATGCTTTTGGGCAAGGCGAATTACCTTAAAGGCAATTATTTTATTGCATCAGAATACTTTGATTACACGGCAAAAACCTACAACAGCGACCTGAAGACCTTTATTATGGCCATGAACTGGAAAGCACGTAGCCAAATGGAACTCAATAATATGGTACTGGCCGATAAAATTATCGATACCATGCTGCGCGCTTCCGATCAGTTAAAAAAGGACCTCGCCGAACCCCTGGCTACAGCTGCCCAGATGCGCATTTATCAGAAACGCAATAAAGAAGCCATCTTATTTTTAGAATCAGCCATTGCATTGCCTGCAGAAAAACAGTTGCGCATCCGTTGGCGCTTTATATTGGCACAATTACAGGAAAAGGAGAAAAACATCCAGGATGCTTATGCCAATTTCACCAAAGTTGAAAAAAGCAATGCACCTTTCGAAATGTATTTTCATGCAAATTTAAACCGGATTAAGCTGAGAGCACTACTAAATGGAGAAAAATTTAACAAGGAACAACAACTTTTAGCTTTATTAAAAGATGATAAGAATACTGACTACACCGATCAGATTTATTACCAGGTAGGAGAGCTTTTCTCTGCAGAGGGAAACTTTGTAAAGGCAGAGGAGAACTACCATAAATCGGTTTTAAAAAGCACCAGAAACCAAACGCAAAAGGCGCTATCATATTTAAGAATTGCCGATTTAAACTTTAAAGAGTTTAACAACTACATTAAAGCAAAACTGTACTACGATAGTACCGTGATGATTTTGCCCAAAAACTTTCCTGATTACGACAACATTGTTAAAAAAGCAGATAACCTGCAATATTTAACTGACAGGTATACCATTATCTCCAAAGAAGATACTGCCCAGGCCTTTGCCAAACTTCCGGCTGCTGAACGTGAGGCCAAAGTTAAAGCATATTTAACGCCAAGGGTTGTAGTGAGCAATACAGGCGGCGTAATCAACAATCAATTTTTAAACGATCCTGATTTTCCGAACATAAGTTTAAATACACCAAACAATAGTGCAGGAAACACCTTTTATTTTAATAATAATGCGGCAATCAGCAATGGCTTTGGTGATTTTAAGAAACGATGGGGAACGAGACAGTTGGAAGATAACTGGCGCCAGAGTATTCGCTCATCTGCACAGGAAACCAACCAGGTTTTAGCCGGAGGAAAAGTAGCTACCGAAATTATACCTGCAACTGGACAAAACAACCCAGCAGTTGCAGATCAGACATCGCTGGAAAAACAGTTTTTGGATGCTTTACCAACTACACCTGCACTATTGGCAGCATCCGATCAGAAAATTATTGATGCTTATTTTGAAATTGCCAGTTTTTACCAACAAGAACTGAATGATAAGACCGAAGCAAATAAAATATACCTGGAACTGATCAAAAGATATCCGGATAACAACCACCTGGTTGCCATTTATTACAGTTTATACCTCAATTATAAAGGTGTTGATGAAGTAAAATCTGAGCAGTATAAACAATTGGTGCTCAGCAAATTCCCTGAATCTAATTTTGCAAAAAATATTTTAGATCCATCGTATTCGGCCAAGCAAACGCAGTTGGAAAATATAGCCATCAACAATTACAATGCAACTTTTGATGCCTATGCAAAAAAAGATTATGCCAATGTGGTAAAACAGGCTGATGATAATATTACAGCTTTCCCTGAAAATGATCTTGCGCCGCAATATGCTTACCTAAAAGCCATTGCTGTTGGCCGTACTGCAAAGCTTGATCAGCTACTTACCGAATTTAACCTGATTACCAATCGCTATCCTAACGATAAAATTATTACACCTCTGGTACGCGATCACTTAAAGTATATTGAGGCCAATCTTGACGAATTTAAACAACGTCCGGTTGCACTGATCGATTTTGATGCAAACGCGCCTCGTTTTGTAAGTCAGGCCGCAACAGTTGCCGTACCAACAAAACCACTGGTAGTTGAAAATCCTGTAGCAAAAAAAGCTGAACCAATTCCGGTAGAAAAACCTGTTGAAGTTAAACCGGTTGATCCAACCAAACCTGTTAGTGTTTTCAGTACGGCAAAATCAGAAGAGTATTATTATGTGATCGACGTAGCTGATGCCACTTTAACCCTAAGTTCATCGCGTTTTGGGATAGGTCAGTTTAACCGTGGAAATTACCCCGACAACGATTTGGAACATAAATTGGTAGAGTTGGATAATGACCAGTTAATTTACATTACGAGTTTTATCGATCTAGAGGATGCCAAACTTTACGAATCGAGCATTGTTGGTCAGTTAAAGAACATTATGAAAGTTCCGGCCAACCTGTATAAAGGTTTTATCATCAGTAAAGAAAATTTTGAAAAATTAACAGACAGGACACGGATTAATGAATACCTGGAGTTTTTAAAAGACAATTATAAATAAGCGAAGATTAAAGTGGAAAGACCAAAGCAGAAAGACTAAAGTTAAAAGCTTTTATTCCCTTCGATATTTTAGATCGTATAATTGCCAAAGTTCAAAGCTTAAATTTGATTCTATAAAAAATTAATAAATTTGCATCCAAAATCACCTATCCCGGTGTTTTTGGAAAATAACAACACAAAATGAACAAATCCCTTTCTCCACAGGATACAAGAAGATACAGTTTACTCATCTGGAAATTATTGATTGGTGGAATTGCCCTATTCGCTATTTTCATCTCCATGATTGGATTTGGGCTATTTGGGGCCCTACCTTCTTTCAGGGACATTGAGCACCCTAAAAGCAACCAGGCATCAGAAATTATTGCTGAAGATGGCCGACCTTTAGGTACCTATTTTGTTCAAAACAGATCGAACGTTACTTATAAGGATATTTCTGAAAATGTAATTAATGGGTTAATTGCGACAGAAGATACCCGTTTTAAAGAGCATTCAGGTATCGATTTTAAACGTACATTCTCTATCATCGGTTATAATTTGATCGGTAAAAAACAGGGGGCCAGCACCATTACCCAGCAATTGGCCAAAAATCTTTTCCCTCGCGAATCGAACCTTAATTTCTTCTCGTTGGTATTAACCAAATTTAAGGAGTGGATTGTTGCCGTTAAACTGGAACGTAACTATACCAAAGAAGAGATTATTACGATGTATTTAAATACGGTTGACTTTGGTAACCAGGCCTATGGTATCAAATCTGCAGCAAGGGTTTATTTCAATACCACGCCAGATAAGTTAACTTTAACACAGGCAGCAACCTTGGTAGGTATGCAAAAAGGCATTACCATGTATTCGCCAACCCGCCATCCTGAGCGCTCCAGAGACCGCAGAAATACTGTCATGGCCTTAATGGTTAAAGCAGATCTCTTAGCCCAGTCGGAGTTTGATGAACAAAAAGATAAACCTTTAAATCTGCATTTCAATGCTGCAACCGTTAATGATGGTATTGCTCCATACTTCCGTTCCGTACTGAAAAATGATATCAAAAACATTTTCCAGGAGCAATCCATTACCAAGCCTGATGGTACACCATACGATTTGGACCGTGATGGTTTGAAGATCTATACCACGTTGAATTATGATATGCAGGTGTATGCCGAGGAAGCGCAAAAAGAATACATGAAAGTGTTACAGGCGCAGTTTATTGCGAGTTGGAAGGGCAGAAACCCTTTTAAGGATAAAACTTTACAGATTGAGCAGGGAATTAAACGATCTGACCGTTATAAATCTTTAAAACTGGAAGGTAAATCTGATGATGAAATTAAAGATGATTTCAACACCAAAACAGAAATGACCATTTTTACCTGGAAAGGTAATATCGATACAGTAATGAAACCGATAGACTCTGTACGTTATTACAAAATGCTCCTTAGGAATGCCATGATGACCATGGACCCGACTAACGGACATGTTAAAGCATGGGTTGGCGGAATCAATTACGAGCACTTTAAATACGATCAGGTTAAAATGGGAACCCGCCAGGTAGGTTCAACAGCAAAACCATTTACCTATGCAGTAGCTATTGAAAATGGTTATTCGCCTTGTTATACTGTACCAAACGTTCCGGTAACGATTGAGGGTTATGGTGAACCGTGGACGCCAAGAAACTCAGGCAAACCATTACCTGGCAGTATCACCTTACAAAAAGCATTGGCTTACTCGCAAAACTTTGTGACGGCTTATTTAATGAAACAGGTTGGTCCTGTCGCCGTGTCTACGCTGGCCACAAAAATGGGTATCCCAAATGTTCCGGCATTTCCATCTATTTGCCTCGGCACTTTCGATTCTTCGGTTTATAATATGGTAGGTGCTTACGGCGCTTTTGCCAATAAAGGAACTTATACCAAACCCATTTATTTATTGAGGATTGAAGATAAAAACGGGGTGGTATTGTTTTCTCAAAAGGAAATACCAAAACCAATTATGAGCGAGGAAGTGGCTTATGTAATGACACGGATGCTTAAAGGTGTGGTAACTAACGGAACCGGATCGAGATTAAATTATAAATACAAAGTTAATGCACCAATCGGGGCGAAAACGGGTACCACCCAAAATAACTCTGATGGTTGGTTTATGGCCATAACGCCCCAACTGGTAACGGGTATCTGGACAGGCTGTGAAGACAGGGCTTTTCACTTTATCAGCACCAATCAGGGTGAAGGTGCAAATACAGCTTTACCAATTTTTGCAGGATTTATAAAAAGAGTTTATGCCAATCCAGCGTTAAAGATCAGTCATGCCGATTTCGAAGCACCAAAATCAGGTGTTTCCATTACTTTTGATTGTAACCAGTATCAGCAGCAGGAAGAAGGTACGAGTGAACTGGACGAGAAGTTGGGATTTTAGCCATCAACTCCTGCGTGAAGGATAGCAGTGGAAATCCTTTTGCTGCTAAGTTGAGCATAGCGGAACGCAGCAAAAGATTGTAACGAATAGCCTGACCCTTGGCGCAGCTTAGGGGCACGCCAAAATCACACATGTACTAAATCGGATTATTTAATCAAAATTTCCGCTTCCGAATCCTATTTTTGTAATCATGAGCAGTTTCGACCATAAAACAGCATTAACCGCAATTCCACATAAACCAGGCGTATACCAGTATTGGGATGCCGATGGAAAGCTCATGTACATTGGTAAAGCGAAAGACCTGCGCAACCGTGTAGGTTCGTATTTTAACAGCGATAGAAACCAGTTTAATGGCAAAACGAGGGTATTGGTATCCAAGATCAGGAAAATCACTTTCACCATTGTTGATACGGAGATTGATGCCTGGTTACTGGAGAACAGCCTGATCAAAAAGCATCAGCCTAAATTTAATATCAACTTAAAGGACGATAAAACCTACCCATGGATTATCGTAAAAAATGAAAATTTCCCGCGCATTTACTGGACACGTAAAGTTATAAAGGATGGCTCAACCTATTTCGGCCCCTATGGCTCCATAGGCATGATGCATACCATTCTGGATCTGATTAAAGAAACCTATCCTTTACGCACCTGTAGTTTACCCCTGACGGAGAAAAATATAGATGAAGGCAAATTTAAAGTCTGCCTCGAATATCAGATTGGCAACTGTAAAGGACCTTGCCAAAACTACCAGACTGAAACCGATTATGATAAAAATATTGGCGAGATCAAGGAAATTCTGAATGGTAAAATCGGAAACGTCATCCGCGATGTTAAAGGGGTTATTAAGTCGGCATCAGAAAACCTGAACTTCGAACTCGCGCATCAATACGCCAGGAGATTAGAGGTACTGGAAAAATACCAGAGCAAATCGACAGTGGTAAACAGTGCCATTACCAATGTGGATGTGGTGAGCATTGCATCAGACGAACGTTATGCCTTTGTGAACTACCTGAAGGTAATGAACGGCACAATTATCCAAACGCAGACCATTGAGGTTAAAAAACAATTGGATGAAAGTGATGATGAGATTTTAACTCTGGCGATGCTAGAGTTCAGAACTAAATTTAACAGTACCTCGAAAGAAATTATTGTTCCTTTTGAACCCTCATTGGAAGATGAAAGTTTAAAGTTTACGGTTCCTAAACTGGGCGAAAAGAAGAAACTTTTAGAACTCTCGCAAAAGAATGTACTCTTCTTTAAAAAGGAGAAGCTTAACCAATATGAAAAGCTGAATCCTGATTTACGTACCGATCGGATTTTAACCACCATGCAAAAAGATCTGCGTTTAACGCAGCTTCCAAAGCACATCGAATGTTTTGATAATTCTAACTTTCAGGGAAAATATCCGGTTTCGGCAATTGTGGTATTTAAAGATGCCAAACCTTCGAAAAAAGACTACCGTCATTTTAATGTGAAAACGGTTGAAGGTCCCAATGATTTTGCAACCATGGAAGAAGCTGTTTTCCGTCGTTACAGAAGAATGTTGGATGAAAACCAGACTTTGCCCCAGCTCATCATTATCGATGGTGGTAAAGGGCAGCTTTCATCAGCGATGAAGAGTTTAAAGCTATTAGGGATAGAGAATAAGGTAACCGTAATTGGTATAGCCAAGCGATTGGAAGAATTGTTCTATCCAGGCGATTCCTTTCCACTATACTTAGATAAGAAATCAGAAACCTTAAAGGTGATCCAACAATTACGTGATGAGGCCCACCGTTTCGGTATTACTTTTCACCGCAAAAAACGCGACCAGGGCACACTTAAAACCGAGCTTGAACAGATTGAAGGTATTGGCAAAACAACTGCAGATAAATTGTTAACGCATTTTAAATCGGTTAAAAAGATCAAAGAAGCTACAGAAAAAGAGCTTTCAGCAGTACTCAATAAAAAACAGGTAGTTACCTTGCTTTCACATTTTAAAGAAGCGTAAATCTGTTATGAACAGAATTACAGATACATCTGTAAAAATGTTAACACTTTGTTAATCTATATTGCATAATATTCAAATCCTTTTTCTCTATTTTAGGGCCGTTAATACTCGTAAAAACATCCCTATTTACATGAATAACAACATCGTGGCAACCATAACCAAACTTTTGTTGGGTGTATGGTATTTTACCGAATCTGAAAGCCCTTTTAAAGCAGCAGATTGGGGGAAAATTACATCTTCAGAACTTTTGAAAGAAATTGCCATCAAATATAATGCTGATCCTTCCAATTTAAAACAAATTGATCAGGCCGACTTTTTTGATAGTCTAATATCAAATGTTGATCAAGCCGATGCGCCAATGGTCGAAAATGCAGGCAAAATAGCCGATTTCTACACCTTTTTAAAGCAAAACCTATCCAATATCACAGTAGTCAGAGTAGAAGGCGCTAGCCGGATTCCTGTACTTATTGCTGGCTATTTAACAGATGGCACTTGTATCGTGATCGAAACTTTTGCTATCGAAACCTAAAAATTCCTTACATCCATTAAAATAATCCTAAAACAATGAAAGCATTAAAAAAATTAAGCTTAATGGCCGTTTTATGTCTTGGCCTGGCTGCCTGTAAAAAAGACAACCCCACTCAGCCAGACAACATGCCATTTGAGCAAAAGTTAAATAGTAAAGCATCTACGGCCGGTACCCAAGCAGTAGTTGCGGGTTTCCCCGAAACATTCGAATCGGGTACCAAAGGCAGTTACACAGTTGGGGCTGTAACTTTAAGCAGCGGAAGCTGGAGTCTTGACGATGCGTTGATTGGAAATCTAACTGGAGATGCTAAAAATGGCAGTCAATCCGTACGTATCCGTAACACAGGCACATTGAGCATGAATTTCAATGTAAACGGAGCCGATGTAATAACCGTTGCCCACGCCAAATATGGTAGCGATGCTAATAGTACGTGGCAACTGTGGTACTCTACTGATAGCGGTTCGAGCTGGCAACAAACCGGTAGCACCATTACCACCAGCTCAACAACTTTAACAACTGCAACATTTAATGTATCCATTTCTGGAAATGTTCGCTTCCAGATCCGTAAAATCACAGGAGGTACTGCGCGTATCAATATCGACGATTTTAGTATTTCAACTGGTGACGGTGGAACCACTCCTCCACCAACCACATCTGGAGATGATAGTAACCTATTACTGGGTAATCCAAGTAATGCGGTTGCAAGCACATCTTCTCCTGAAAATTACCTGATGGACCACACTTATTATACAAGTTCTTACAGTAGAAGCAGGGCTACACCAAACTGGGTAAGCTGGCATATTGGATCGTCTGATTTAGGTTCAAATTCACGTCAAAATGATTTCAGAGCTGATAATACTTTACCTTCAGGCTGGTACCAGGTATCGAACAGCAGCTATTCCGGTTCAGGTTTCGATCGTGGTCATAACTGCCCATCAGCTGATCGGACTGCTTCTGTAACGTCAAACTCCTCCACATTCTTAATGAGCAATATGATGCCTCAGGCACCTAACAACAACCAGGGTCCTTGGGCCGATCTTGAAAACTACACACGCTCATTGGTTACAGCAGGTAACGAAGTTTATATCGTTTGTGGTTCTTATGGTTCTGGTGGTACAGGAAGCAACGGTGGCACTACATATACCATTGATAACGGACGTGTTAACGTACCCTCAAATACATGGAAAGTTATTGTGGTATTGCCAAACGGAAATAACGATTTAAGCAGGATTACATCTTCTACAAGAGTAATTGCAGTAAACATGCCAAATACAAATGGCTTAAATACCAACTGGAGAACATTCCGTACAACGGTTAATTCAATTGAATCTGCCACAGGATATGATCTTCTATCTAATGTATCTACAACCATTCAAAATGTATTAGAGGCTGCTACTGATAACCAATAATAGGCTATTCAGTTAAATTAAAGCGGTAATCCATAGGTTTGGATTACCGCTTTTTTGCATTATGCTAATATTTCATTCTGAACGCAGTGAAGAATCTTTTAATAAATTTGCTAAAAGAACCTTCGTTACACCCAGGATGACAATTTCTAAAAAGAATCGTCATCTCGACTGAAACGCAGTGGAATGGAGAGATCTATCTCGAGATAGATTTAGCTTCGCTGAGCACTTCGTGGTTCTCGACTTCGCTCGAAATGACTGTGAGGAGAAAAGAATTCTCCGCAAACAAAAAAGGCTCCGATTTTCATCGGAACCTTTTTATGAGGTTAGTATTCCCAAAGACCTTGCTCGTAATCAAGAACGGATTTTTTAATCCTTTCTGATTCGTATAACCGCTCTTTAGGGTTTGAAATAATATCTCTGATCTTATTATCACCAGGATTCGATTCTTTAACAATATAACTGCTAAACAAGCGGCGAATAAAGAAATCATCGAAGCTTAATGATGAAGCATCATTATTGGTATTGATCAAACGTTTCTTAGTCAAAATTTCCCTCGCTTCAGGATAGTACACCCAAAATACAGGCTGCCATTGTTTAGAAACCTCATTGTACTTTAACGGCGCAATGCCTACAATACGTGGTTCAAAAATAGAACGTTTGGTATCGAAAATCCAATCCTCTTTTATTCTGAACTTTAAGAACAATTCCGGGTTAAAATCATTAACAACCGTAGTAACGGTTCCGGTTTTATTGTTCGAAACCTCTGCTGTTCCTAAAGCTGATTTAGCTGCAGAATCTGCAGACATTGGATTAAGGAAAGCATCATCTTCGTTTAAGGCACTATCAATTGGCGAGTATGCTGTTAGTTCGTCTTTTTTAATTGCGCCGATCAATACATCGATCAATCTCGATTTAGGAGATCTCAAAGGTGAGTTTACGGTATCCCTTAAATCAATTTCTCTCCAGATCCGTTTTGCATAAAAAACATCTTCCTCCCTCACATCAGCCAAAGGAACCATTTCAGTACTGTCAATGTCCTTACGGGCATAGAAACCATCTTTAGGCGGTACCTTTAGTTTCTTTTTAGCTGTTTTAACAGGAGCTTTAACCGTATCTACCGCAGCAGCAGCAGCTACTGGTGCAGCTTTCTTCGGTGCTAACCTAGTTGGCTTTTTTTGTGCAAAAGCAAACGCGGTTAACAAAACTAAAATAGCAATACTTAAAATCCTTTTCATCTTCTTTTATTTTACACTGAACGCTAATGAAGGCAAAATTCTTTGACGACCATCTGGACCTACAGAAACAATATCTTCAAAAAACACCCTTGTTCCGGGAGTAACTGAATTCATCGCACCTTTAACTGCACCAGCGAAACTTCCACCACTACCAGCAATGGTAACCGCATCAGATCGTGGTTTAATAATGGTTAATTTATACCGTTGTATTTTAAACTTAACATCAAAAGGAAAATCATCCAGATCAGCTTCTATCTCGCTTTCGCTCTTTAACTGTACCGAAGCGATATCACCTCCTGCGCGTCCGCCAACCTTAGCAACTGGCGCCGGAATGGCTTTCACCCTGAATTTTTGTGAGCCTAAGCTAACTGTTTTACCCGCATTGTTTGCTGAAACATTGATAGATACTTCCTGGCCCACCATGCTGCCCGGAACATTTACATTATAATTCCCATTACTACCAGACATTGAACCGCCTGAAATGGAAGCACGTACGCTTTCTAATGGAAAGCCTGCTGCCGAAACGGTAAACGGATTGGCAATACCAGCATAAATTACATTCAGTTTCGTTGAAGAAACAGATGCCGATGGTTTTGCTACCTGATAGGTTTGTGGTTGAGTTTTGTATTCTTTTACCTGTCCATCAGTTTGGCGAACACGTACCGTACCCACCCAGGTAAACTGACCAACACTACCGGTACCACCAGTATAAGTTCCTTTACCATCTTTAACAGCTAATTTATTTCCGTTAACCGTAATATCAGGAGTTGATCTCGAATCGCTGGCTGTTAAAAACACTTCAGCGGTATAAGGCTGACCTTGGATCACATAAGAAGTAGGTGCTACGGCAACTGCTGCAAACTGATCTAAATTAACCTGTGCTTTATCCATATTTCCGAACAGTTTCTTCACTACTTCTGCCTCAGCATTTTTAGTATCTGTTTGTAGTTTCGTTAAAATGGTCATAGCAGCCGTTAGTGGTGTTCCCTCACCAAAGTAAGTTTCTTGCCAATTCCCTTTTCTTTTTCTTGCCGGATCTTTAGCTTCAAGAGAGAAAGAAACATTCGCCCGATCTGCAGGATCTAATAAAGAGATTAATTTCTCTCTGGTTGCATTAATTCTCTTCTTTAACTCATCTGCTTTCTTTTGATTAATCATGATATTCTGAGCAATATCCTGATTAGATCTATTTACCAGATCTTCCGTTTCAGGGTCGATCCCGTCACCTGCCTGAGTAAATTCTTTTTTAAGACTTTCTATGTAATTATTTAAATCATCAGCCGCCTTTTGCGCTTGTTTAGCCTTATCATAAATAGGCTGAGCACGTGCCGGCTCTTCTTTCAACTTCGAATTTTCGAAGGCAGAAAACAACTGATTAATGCTTGTATTTACATTGTTTTTAGAAGTATCCAAACTATCGTTGATATTTTTGAATGCATCTAAAATAGTATCTGATACGTTTAAGGCGAGCATGGCCAACAATACCAAATACATGATATTGATCATCCGCTGCCTTGTTGTTTCTTTTCCGCCTGCCATGTTTGATGTAGCTTTTCTTTAAAAATTAAAAACTAAACAAATTATACACGTGGGCTATTCATAGCCGATAACATATTGCCATAAATTGCATTTAGCGATGATAGGTTTTTAGCCAGTTTGTTCACCTCTTCTTTAAACTGTTTCGAATCTTCCATCGATTCATTAAAGTTTTGCATGGTTAATGATAGGTTTGAATAGAATTTATTCATCGATTTTAGATGCGCACTAGAATCCTGTAATTCCAATTCATAAACCGCATTTAAAGCCGATAAGTTCTTAGCTAAATTATTAACCTGTTCGTGGTATGCCTGAGAATCTACATTGCTTTCGCCCATTGCTTTTAAATTAGCCGTTGCTTTTTCAAAAGATGCGCTCAGATTATCGAAACCAGCTGATGCGGTTTTAATCTTACCTGTTAATTCATTTGTTGCAGTAGATGCATCCGCAACATTCGAAATTGCAGCCACCTTATCACCAAACGTACGTAAACCAGTACCTAAACTCTCGATCAACTCTGGACCAATTTTAGCATCAGATAACATTTTATCCAAAGCCGCTGTATTAGATGATGAAGCTACTGCAGCAACAGGTCTGGCTGAAGCTGTTGGTAAATCTCCTTTAAAATCTGCCTTTAATTCAGGATAAACCCTTTCCCATGCTGGTTCTGGTTCTGGTGGAAAAAATCCCGTTAAAAAGAATAAAAATGCCTCTACGCCAAGACCAATACCGATCATATAGTTACCTAAAATCCCACCAATATGTAGAATTTTAAATAATGCTCCGATAATTACAATACTTGCGCCCCATGAAATCGCTACGTGTAACCAGCCTGGTTGTTTCTTTGCTGCCATAAATTTGATGTTTTTCTTTAGTTTTTAGTTTGTTTGGTTTAACGTCTTAAATCGGTACCAGGGTATGATGAAACACACCTGAAACCAATATATGACCTTTGAGTATCCTGATATTCATATGTTGCTACGGCATTTTGCAGGAAGTAGCCTGTATCTTTCCAGGAACCTCCCTTAACTACTTTACGTTTTTTGTATTTACTGTCGCCTGCGCCAGCATCATAAGTAAAGTTAGGGTTCAGATCATGCAATAACGGGCTAGCACCTTTATTGTAAGCGGTGATGGTCCATTCTGATACGTTTCCGGACATATTATACAAGCCGTAATCGTTGGGGAAATAAGACCTGACACCTACTGTGTAAATACCGCCATCGCTCGAATAATCACCACGACCGGGTTTAAAGTTAGCCTGTAAACATCCTTTTGTATTCCTAATGTAAGGCCCTCCCCAAGGATATTTCGTTTTGGTATTGCCGCCTCTTGCCGCATATTCAAATTCTGTTTCAGCCGGTAATCTATAGTCTGATCTTGACCCCGCAGGCAGTTTTCTTGCTGTTGCAACACCATCATACAGCCTGGTTCTCCAGTGAGAAAAAGCCTTAGCCTGCTCCCAGCTTACTCCAACTACCGGATAATCATCATATGAAGGGTGATTATAATAACCACGCACCATTGGATCGTTCTGTGAATAAGAATAATCTGTTTTCCAAACCATTGTATCAGGATAAATAGCAATGGTGAAGCGATCAATATAATCTTGGCGTTTGCTATTTGGATCTTTATGCCCAATGGCAGCCTTCTCCATATTTAATTCAGCATATGAATATTCGAATTTACGAACATCTAATTCTTTCTTGCCTGGAAGTGCATCTAAACCGGAGTAATACATCCCATCTAATTGGCTCGCTTGAGCTGCCGATGCCCCCTTACCTTTGTTACGCCAAATGTTGACGCCATTTTTACCAACCTTTTTCCAGTCGATATATTTTTCTCCACCAAGAGCAGCTGCGGCATTTCCTTTTGGGGTAACCATAAATTGTTGTGGGTTGCCCATCATCACAATCGCAATTGAATCGCGCACCCAATTGGTAAACTGACGGTATTCTGCATTAGAAATTTCTGTTTGATCCATGAAGAATGCACTGATAGTGGTCATTCTACTTGGCCCATTCTGAGAAAATGTAATGTCTTCATCCGATCCTCCCAGTGGTGTATGACCTGGCGGAATGTAAACCATTCCTAGTGGGATTCTATCGTTTTTAAATTTTCGGTTATAAGCGCCAACCAGCTCGCCTTGGCCACCATGACCACAGCTTGCCAGCATTAGAGTTACACCTACAATAGCTAGAAGGTAGATTTTCTTCATATTTTCAAATTTGTGCACAGCACGATTAGGGGCAATTTTATCAAAAATCACTGAAATTATCTACAAAAGCAAATATTTTACATTAAATCATTGCCTAAAGGCAATTAAAGTTAGATTAATAACATCTCAACTCACTAAAAAGTTTTTCAAGAATATGCGTAACCCCCTTAATTACAGTAAAGTTACGCATTTATTGTATTGCCTTATAATAAATTATTTGCGGTGTTATTTATTAGATATTTTGATATAATTTTCAATGGCCATCGTCATTGATGGGACGCCTGGAGTTGGCGCAGCAATATCTACGATCAGATCCATATCCGTACAGGCTTTGCTGGTATTGGTTCCAAAAGCAGCAATCCGGGTATTATTCTGCTTAAAATCAGGGAAATTTTTGAATAACGATTGAATACTTGACGGGCTAAAAAATGCGATAACGTCGTAGAATACTTCAGCTAAATCAGATAAATCACTTACTACAGTTCTAAATAAAACCGCTGGTGTAAAATTATATCCGCTTTTCTCCAAAAACTTCATGGTATCTTCAGTAGCCATATCAGAACAAGGATATAAAAATTTCTCGTTTGCGTGTTTCTTTAACACTTCAGCTAAATCGGCTGCAGTTTGTTTACCAAAAAAGATCTTACGCTTCCGATACTGAATATACTTCTGCAGATACAACGCAATGGTTTCTGATAGACAGAAATATTTTAATTCTGCCGGCACCTCATAACGCATTTCTTCGCAGATTCTAAAAAAATGATCTGCTGCATTTCGGCTGGTAAAAATCACAGCCGTAAAATCGGCCAGGTTAATCTTATCCTTTCTAAAGTCTCTTGCTGGTACCCCTTCCACATGAATAAAAGACCTAAAATCAACTTTTAAGTTGTGTTTTTTGGCCAAATCGTAGTAAGGAGATTTTTCTGTTTCAGGTTTTGGTAAAGTAACCAAAATACTTTTTACTTTACGGATTCTAGAGTCGTTCTTTTCTTGCATTTTTCCTTTTCCTGCTACAGTCCTATCGTCTTAATTAGTATGAGGATGGGACATATTTCGAGGGCGCAAAAGTACAAAAATAAATGCATTTTAGAAAACTTATTGTTAGAAAGTATCGTTACGCCTGCCCTCAAAAGCTGAAAAGTAAAAATGACGCCTAACAACAAGAACGCCAATACAATATAAACTGAACCATATTTAAGTGGAGAGAGGGCAAAAGCAACCACTAAAGGAATAAACAGTAATGATGCATTGAAGTAACTGAGGTACAAAATTGAAATATATTCGCCTATTGGTTTCTGCACATTGAAGAGGTAACCTAAAAAGCGCAAAATGATTAATTTTAATGCATAAAAAACAATAATGGTAATGGATATGCTAAAGAAAAACTTAAACCCGTCTTTAGCTTGGTACATATCATTCCACTGCGCTACCAGAAAAAAGAACATCCCAAAAACGAAACCAAACTGCACAAAAAGCAATAAAAATGGCCATGAACTAAACAGGTTATCTTCTTTGTTGATATTATTCAAAATCCTGTTACTGAAAAATGCCTGAACGATTGCCGATAGCTGCTTGGAAAAAGCATTTTTTAAAATGGCAAAAATGATAAGCATACCAAAAATAAAGCCCAGTAAACCTACATTTCCCTTAGGGATTTTGGTACCCAGCTGGTAGGGATTTGCTTTTTTCTTTAAATGATGGTATTTCTTGTGCCATGCCCACAAATCCAGCTTCGGAGAAAGATACTCTTTTTCAATAGTATCTAAAAGGGCACTTTTGTTAATTAAACTATCAGGCAATACCCAGGTATGATGAATTAAGGAATCTGTAGTATAACGCTGTTTGGCCAACGTTGCCGAATCGGGGCGATATCTTCGATATTGATATTGATTCTGGGCCAAGCTATCTTTTTGAACAGGAATTTCTTGTGCTGCTACAAAATTAGCAGACCATAAAAAAGCGAACAAAATGAAAATAAATTTCGGCATGCTGTAAATCAAAACTTAAGGTTGCAAAAGTAGTCTAATAATCAAGGTTTACCTAAAGAAAATATATGGATTTATGAATACTCAGATTTGTCATGACCTTGCGAACGAAAGAAGTTTACTGTAATCACCTTTGTCTGCCAGTTTTAATGAATTAAGATATCTTCTACCTTGTTAAAAACAAAAGTAAAGCTTTTTTTTACTTTAGTATGGGGTCACAGATCATAAATCATGAAATAAAGAAAATTTAACTTCACTATCTTTGCAGCAATGTCTGGTATCTATATCCATATTCCCTTCTGTAAAAAGGCTTGCCACTATTGCGATTTTCATTTCAGTACTTCCTTAAAATATGCTGATGAAATGGTGGAAGCGATTTGTAAGGAAATAAAAATGAAACAAGACCGGATTAGCGGACAAGTTGGGAGTATTTATTTTGGCGGGGGTACACCTTCCATCCTTTCAGAATCTGCTTTGCAAAAGATTTTTGATACCATTACTAAAACTTTTGCGGTAAATGCCAGTGCAGAGATTACCATTGAAACCAATCCTGATGATTTAACTGCACAGAAATTAAAAGAGCTGAAACAATTACCGGTTAACCGTTTTAGCGTGGGCATTCAATCTTTTTATGACGAAGACTTAACCTGGATGAACAGGGCGCACCATGCTCGGGAGGCTGAAGATTGTATTAGGCGGAGTCAGGATGCAGGTTTTGAAAACTTAACCCTGGATTTAATTTACGGATACCCTTTACTTACGGACGAAAAATGGTTAAACAATATCCAAAAAGCAATTGAGCTTGAGGTTCCGCATATTTCTGCCTATGCTTTAACTGTTGAGCCTAGAACGGCTTTGGCCCATGCCATAAAAAATAAAAAACAAACACCCGTAAACGATAACCAAAGTGCTGCGCAGTTTGTAATTTTAATGGAAAACCTGGTAAAT
The DNA here is from genome assembly GCF_026239555.1 of Pedobacter sp. PF22-3. GTDB lineage: Bacteria > Bacteroidota > Bacteroidia > Sphingobacteriales > Sphingobacteriaceae > Pedobacter. The sequence continues at coordinate 253,900 of NZ_JAPIVP010000007.1, forward strand.
GCCGGATTTGAACATTACGAAATTTCGAATTTTGCTAAACCAGGTCATTATGCCATACATAACACCAATTATTGGAAAGGTGTAGATTATATTGGCATTGGTCCATCTGCCCACGGGTTTAGTGGCCAAAACCGGTACATGAACCCCGCGAATAATGCTTTATACATGGAGACTTTAGGCCATAACAAACTCCCCGAAGTAGTTGAAGAACTAAGTTTAAATGATAGATTTAACGAATACATCATGACTTCGCTCAGAACCATGTGGGGAACTGATTTACAAAAAATAAATACAGATTTCGGAAAATATTTTTTAGAAGAGACCAAACATAACCTTAAAAATTTTGAGGATAAAGACTGGCTGGTGATTGACGGTGATCATATTTGTTTAAGCCAGAATGGGAAATTATTTGCCGATCATATTGCTTCTGAACTGTTTGTAGTAGAAAACGAATGAGTAAATGGAGAAGGATTGAATTAGCGAATTAACAACATTCACTCAGTCAAAATTTAATCACTCAATAATTAAAAAATATATGTCAAAAATTGTTTGGATCACAGGCGCATCATCAGGTATTGGCGAAGCCCTGGTATATGAATATTTCAAAGCGGGTAACAAACTGATTATTTCCGGAAGAAACCGCGATGAATTGTTCCGCGTTAAAGGAAACTGCCAGAATTCCTTTAATGTCCACGTTTTACCATTCGATTTAAGTGAAACGGCTTTACTCGAAAATAAAGCTGCCGATGCCATCCGTATTTTTGGCAAGATAGATTTATTGATCAATAGCGGAGGTGTAAGCCAGCGGAGCCTGGCCTTAGAAACCAACCTGAAAACCGAACAACAAATTATGGACACCAATTTTTGGGGTACAGTTGTACTTAGTAAAGCGGTTTTACCAGCAATGATCAACAATGGCAGTGGCCAGATCGTTGTGATCAGCAGTCTGGTTGGGAAATTCGGCACGAAATTCCGCTCTACCTATGCGGCATCAAAACATGCATTGCATGGTTATTTCGATTCCCTCCGATCGGAAGTCTACAACAAAAATATCGATATCACGATAATCTGCCCAGGCTTTATCAAAACAAGTGTAACCTACAATGCGCTTACAGGAGATGGGAACCCACTGAATATAATGGGCGATGCACACGAAAACGCCATGACACCTGCCGAGTGTGCTAAACAAATTTTTCAAGCGGTTAGCAGCAAAAAAGAAGAGGTTTATATTGGCGGAAAAGAAACCAGAGCAGTATTATTGAAGCGTTTTTTTCCAAAGATTTTTTCTAAAAAGGTGAGGACAGCAAAGGTGAATTAGCGTGGAGCGTTTTGCGGTTGGCGTTTACCAGCGATTTTCAAAAGCACTATGGATTGGTCAAATCGCCGGTCAAGTTAAGAACACACCTTTGTTAAATAAACCCGATTGAAGCGGTTTCGATTCTTCATCGAAAGTAGCTAAAAGCGGGGGCTGCTCTTCCCAAAGAACTACAACAGCACCTTTTCAAAACTAAAAAATATAAAATTAAAACACTAATAATCAGCAAATTAAATAATATTTTTTTATTTCTAAAAACCAAGCATCTGTAAGCCGTCGTAAATGGAATCAAATAACAGAAACTTAAAATTAGAAATAATGAAAAATTTAATCTTATCAGCATTTGCTGTAATTACCATGGCATTCACCACACAAGTTTATGCTCAGAAAAACCCAATGGTTGGCGGTGCAGCCATGTATGCAACCAAAGATATTGTAGATAACGCTGTAAATTCAAAAGACCATACTACATTGGTAGCAGCAGTTAAAGCTGCAGGTTTGGTAGAAACTTTAAAAGGCGCTGGTCCGTTTACCGTTTTTGCACCAACAAATGCAGCTTTCGATAAACTTCCTGCTGGAACAGTAAATAACCTGGTTAAACCAGAAAACAAAGCAACACTGACTAAAATTCTAACTTACCATGTTGTTGCAGGAAAAATGGATAGCAAAGCAATCGCAAAAGCCATTAAAGCTGGCGGTGGCAAGGCAGAATTAACAACTGTAGAAGGTGGTAAACTTTGGGCTTGGATGGAAGGCAAAAAATTAGTACTAAAAGATGAAAAAGGTGGAATGAGTACGGTAACAATTGCAGACGTTTACCAAAAAAATGGTGTGATTCACGTAGTAGATACCGTTTTAATGCCTAAATAATAATTAAAATATATCCTTAATATTAGCAAAACGTTCTGGCGAAAGTCAGGACGTTTTTGCTTTTATACCAATACCGAAGATTAGGCCTTAGCATCTTTTTAAGTTAGAAAATTATCGACTAAATTTTTATCCATTAATTACCTGGGATAAAAGGTTGTATAACTTAATTTTACGGCGTAAATTTGCAGACTTTTTGAGAGTTGTTATTAATTTAAATAACTACGGCAAAAAGAATAGAAGCGAACAATTAATTGGGTGATAAGATTTATCCTCAGCACTCCAAATACCAAACTTTAGTATGCATCCCAATATTATAAAAATCCAAAAAGAGATAGCGCCGCTTAGGCAAGAGATTATTAACCATAAGGTTTATTCGGTCATTAATGAGCTGGAAGATCTCCGCATTTTTATGGAGCACCATATTTTCGCGGTTTGGGATTTTATGTCTCTGCTTAAAGCCTTACAGATTAATTTAACCTGCACCAGTTTACCCTGGTTCCCGGTAGGCGATCCCGTTACCCGGCAATTGATCAATGAAATTGTTGCCGGCGAAGAATCGGATGTGGATGCTGATGGAGAAATAAAAAGCCATTTTGAACTCTATTTAGATGCGATGGAACAATGTAGCGCAAATACAAAGCCCATCCAGATCTTTTTAGCGGAACTAAAAAATGGGAAAAGCTTTAATGAAGCTTTCGAAATTGCCAAGGCACCAGCAACTGCCAGAAATTTTGTTAATGCTACTTTCGAAACCATTAACAGTGGAAAAACTCATTTACAGGCAGCAAGTTTCACTTTTGGCCGGGAGGATTTAATTCCAAACATGTTTTTTAGCATGGTGAATGATCTGAACAGTACCCAGCCTGATCAGGTTTCGATTTTTAAATATTACCTGGAGCGCCACATAGAAGTAGATGGCGATCACCATAGCCATTTAGCACTGTCTATGACAGAGAAGCTTTGTGAAAAAGATGAAGCCTTTTGGATGGAAGCAGAAGAGACTGCAAAATGGGCGCTGCAAAAAAGGATAGACCTTTGGGATGCGGCCTATGCAGAAATCGTTAAAAATAAAGTTGAGGCTTAATTATTAAATTGTTAAGTATTTACTAATTTTAGATTACGTGATTTTAGTCACATTTACCTGCTAACATCAATTTTATAAAATAAAATTTACACATTTGTTGTTCGGCACAAATAACCGATTTTTAAGCGCATGAGTTTCATTTTAAAACCTGTTGATATCGTTGAGAGCATCACTCCCGAAGATTTTAAGAAAAATTATCTGAAAACTAAACGTCCGTTAGTAATCAGGGGCCTAACTAAAGACTGGCCTGCCAGAGAGAAATGGACGACTGAATATTTAAAAGAAATTGGTGGCGAGCTAGAAGTTCCGCTTTACGATAACTCTAAGGCAGATCCATCGAAGCCGATTAATGCGGCTACAGCACACATGAAATTTGGCGATTACCTTGACCTGATTAAACGTGAGCCAACCGAGCTGCGTATATTCTTTTTTAACCTATTTAAAAAAGTACCAAGTTTAATCAATGATGTAAAAATCCCAAAAGATTTAATGGGTGGTTTTATCGAAAGTATGCCTGCAATGTTCTTTGGCGGTTCTAACTCGGTAACCTTTTTACATTACGATATCGATTTACCACATATTTTCCACACACACTTTGGCGGCAGAAAACACATCATCTTATTCGATTATAAGTGGAAAGACAGGTTGTATTGCCTGCCAAATGCAACTTATGCTTTGGAAGATTACGATGTGGCCAACCCCGATTTCAAAAAATTCCCTGCACTGAATGGTGTAGAAGGTTATGAAGTTTTCTTAGAGCATGGCGATACTTTATTTATGCCAACCGGAATGTGGCACTGGATGAAATATCTGGATGGCTCATTCTCTTTAAGTTTAAGAGCCTGGGATCAATCGATTACACGTAAAGTAGCGAGCGTTTGGAGCTTATTTACCCATGGCGCCATTGATAGTTTGATTAAAATGACTTTCAAGGAAAAATACGCCCATTGGAGAGAGAAAAAAGCGGTTAAAATCGCCGAGAAGGCGCTAGCCAAAGGCAAACCATAAAAAATTGAAAAAAAGTTAAAAAGACAACGGGGCATCGGTAAACGATAGCCCCGTTTTTTGTTATTATTGCGAATTATATTTAGTGCACATTAAAAACCAGATCACCGATGGATACCAATATACTTACCGAAAAACAAAAAATGCTGGCAGGCAAAGCTTACCTGGCTGGTGATGCAGTACTGGCAAAAGAAAGATTAAAAGCCCGCGAAATGGTTTACGAGTTTAATCATCTGGCTCCGAAATTTATTAAACAGCGCAAGGATTTATTGAAACGACTTTTTGGCAAAACAGAAAAGATGTTTTATGTGGAACCGCCATTCAGATGCGATTATGGTTATAACATTGAAATCGGTGATAATTTTTACGCCAATTTTAATCTCGTTATTTTAGATTGTGCCAAAGTAAGCATTGGTAACAATGTTTTTATTGCACCAAATGTAGCCATTTATACCGCAGGGCATCCAATTCATGCTCATTTACGTGATCAGGAATATGAATGGGCACAAGAAATTACCATTGGCAATAGTGTATGGATCGGGGGAAATGTAGTGATTAATCCGGGTGTTAAAATAGGATCTAACGTGGTAATCGGATCAGGAAGTATTGTAACCAGAGATATTCCGGATAACGTTTTTGCCGCAGGAAACCCATGCAGGGTAATCCGCCAGTTAACAGATGCAGATAAAGATTATTATTACAAAGATTTTAAGTTGGGAGAGTAAATCAATCGTCGTCCCCGTTTGTAACGGGGACGTATGAGAAAGGCGATTTTATCGCTTTTAATTATTTTACAGCATTAAAAATGCTGTTCTCGCGAGTCCTCGTTAAAAACGAGGACTATTTATCATCTCATTCATTCTTAGCTGCTATGATCTACAACCACTTTCCATTCGCCCTTAATTTTTTTAATCAATAAGGTGAAATAACCTTTAAGTTCATCTTTCTCACGTTTAACATTCCAACTACCCAATACAAAAGCCAGATCAGGTTTTAAAAAATCGACCTTTTTTATGCCAAACACCAAAAAGCCCATGGCAGATTTATCAGGATAACCTTTTTTATAATTATCTAATGTTTTTTGCCAGCCATAAGTTGGGCCGCTTTTACCCACAAATAGTAAACTATCCGATTTTTCATAACCCTGCATAAAAGCTTCAACATCACCTTTGTTCCAATCGGTACGCTGTTTTTCAAGTAAATTAAGTATGGCTTGTTTATCTTTTGCATTTTGAGCAAAAGCACTAAAGGAAGCTAAAAATAATGCGATTACAAGTATTCTTTTCATGGTTATCTGAGTTAAGGTAAAAATTAAAGATATGAAACAAATTATTTTGTTCCATGCTTAAAAATTCTTTATTTACATCTCTATAAATCTGCTATGCAAAATAAAGTAATTACAATTGGCGAAATACTCTGGGATGTTTTTCCGGAAGGCAAAAAAGCTGGCGGCTCGAGCATGAATGTTGCCCTTAATTTACACAAACAAGGCATAGAAAGCCGCTTTATAAGTGCTATAGGTAATGATAAAAACGGCAAAGAGCTGGTTAATTTCCTAACCGGCAATCATTTTGGAACTGATTTGATCCAAATTAATGCCGAGTTACCAACCAGTACGGTTGTGGTACAGCTAGATGAAAATCATCAGGCTACCTATACCATCAAACAGCCCGTAGCATGGGATGATATCAAAATTACAGCCGAGAACATAACGGCCGTAAAACAGGCCGATGCCCTGGTATATTGTAGCTTAACCTGCAGAGAAGAAAAATCTAAAAAAACCATTATGGCACTTTTAGAAAATGCCAAGACCAAAATATTCGACATTAACCTCCGAGCTCCCTTTTATTCAAAAGAATTAATCGGAGAGCTTTTAGCAAAGGCAGATATCCTGAAAATAAACGAAGATGAAATTGTCTGGGTAAAAGAATCGTTCGGTTTAACAGGCAATACTGATGAACAGTTGTTGAAACAGCTTTCAAGTCAGTTTAATATCGAAATTATCTGCCTTACACTTGGCGATAAGGGTGCTTGCGTATTAAAGGAAGGCAAGTTGTTTAAACACGCAGGGTATAAAGTCCAGGTAGCCGATACAGTTGGTGCCGGTGATGCCTTTTTAGCTACATTTATTGCCTGCTACCTGCAAGGTTATCCCATGGAAACCACTTTAGACAATGCCTGTAAGGTGGGTGCTTTTGTAGCCTCGCAACCTGGGGCAAATCCTGAGTACAATAAAAAGATTTACCACATCGCGCTGGGATAAGCTTGTTTAATACCTTACAGGTTTTTGAAACCTATAAGATCTGTTAGATTTATTTTTTAAACGGTGGGTTTTGCGTTAGGGATTGTAAGGGTTTAGTGCCGGTTCTTTCACCGGTACCGA
>NZ_JAPIVP010000008.1 GCF_026239555.1 Pedobacter sp. PF22-3
GCCTGTGATCCTCACGGACGGCCTTTATATATCTTCAAACTTCAGTTCATCCAGGTCTTCTTCGTCCCGGACATGTTTCCGTCTGTTTCAATCTTGTTTGTTAATCGCTGTAACATCCGTTACTTGATTTTTTTGTTTTCCCTTCGTTTCCGTTGGGGTTGCAAAGGTAAGGAACTTTTTCTAACTTCCAAATAAAATAAATTTTATTTTTCAAGCCTTATTTTTCTCTTTAACCTTATTTCAATATGCTAATGTTATTTAGCTTTCCGCTCTTCCGAGCCGGGCTGCAAAGGTAGCAATCTTTTTCTCTTTGGCAAGAATTATTTTAAAATAAATCTCACTTTCCGTATCCCTGCGCCATCTTTTCAGTTTATTGCCCTCTCCTCCGGAGCGGGATGCAAAAGTAGAAAAAAATATCTTTCCCAGCAAAGGGAATTTATTAAATACTGTACGGTTAAACGTAAGTCAATGGTTTTCAACAGGAAATATTTTTACCGTGCTTAAAACTTTTTGGAAGAAGGGTTGTTTAGGGCAGTTTTGCAAATCCTGCAGGGTTTAAAAACTAGGTAAATTTACGCAGTGAAAAAATCCTGAAACAAGTTCAGGATGACGGCTGCACCCGGGATTTTGCGGCAATTCTTAATTTTGCCCAGCCTTTCTCCGGCAACCAGCACATTGAAACTTCGGAAGACCGGCCCACCTAAACCCGATAACAGCGGAAAACCCGGAGGCGAGGAACGAGCCGAGGATTTGGAGCGAATAGCGGGAACATACTTATATAGTTGCACTGAACCTGCTTTGCTAGAAAAAAGTAAAGTTCAATATTCACCGGAACTTAATTAAATAATAATACGCCTTATAATCTAACAGAAACCCTGATAACAATAAACAAGACCGATACTTTGGGAACACATCGCAGAACAGCCCTAAATCGGCTATATACTTAACTATATATTATGCAGCCTTAAAACCGTAGTATTTCCTCATAATTTTTTTATAAATTAGTTTATGCTACAGGTTAAACAATGGTGCAATGACTTAATTGGTTTGCTATTTCCAAACCTCTGCAATGCCTGTGGTGTAGCATTATACCAAAGCGAGCACTTAATCTGTACGAAATGCCTTTATGATCTTCCTTTCACCGATTATCATCAATATGCAGAAAATAGGGTGGCCAAACAATTGTGGGGCCGCTTACCACTTCATGCCGCAATGGCCATGTTATACTTTAGAAAAGGAGCAAAGGTTCAAAACTTAATCCACAACTTAAAATATAATGGCAGAACAGATGTTGGGGTATTATTGGGCAATATGCTGGGAGAAAGGCTTAAATCCGCAAACCTTTACCAGGATATTGATTTGGTAATTCCGGTCCCATTACACCGCAAAAAATATAAAACAAGGGGCTATAACCAAAGTACGTTTATTGCAGAAGGGATTGCTGCGCAGCTGGAAATCGGCATTAGCGAAGATCACCTCATCCGAAATACTTCTACCGAGAGCCAGACCAAAAAAAGCCGGTATAACCGCTATGAAAATATGAAAGATGTGTTTCAGGTAAATTATCCGGAAGATATAATCGGCAAACATATTTTACTGGTTGACGATGTGATTACCACTGGCGCAACACTTGAAGCCTGTGCCATTACCCTCTTGGATATTGGGGCAGCAAAAGTGAGCATAGCCGCAATCGCTTTCGCAGAATAATTTTTGCAATGCAGTGCAAATACTATTGTATTAGCCAAACATTTTTTAAGTTTGATTTATGCGTTTAAATATTGGATCAGTGCTTTTCATCTTATTCATCGCTTCGGCTTGCCGCAAGGGGGAAAACATTAGCACAGATCAAAATGCTAAGCTGAGCATTTCCAGTACAGCGATATTATTTGATACCATTTTTACTTCGGCAGGTTCCACAACCAGAAGAATAAAGATCGTTAACCCAAATCATGATGCGGTTAAAGTATCGGAAATCAGATTATCAGGCGGGAATACTTCAGCTTTTACTATAAATATTAATGGAGCGCAAACGCTGCTTAAAAATGATCTTATTGTCAATGGTCATGATTCGATCAATCTTTTTGTCAAGGTTTCGATCAATCCAAATACAAACAACTTACCCTTTCTGGTAGAAGATTCTATCATCTTAAATACAAACGGGAATAAACAGGTGATTCAGCTTTTAGCTTATGGGCAAAATGCTGTATTTGTTAATGAAACTTCAATTAATACAAATACCATCTGGACAAAAACTTTACCCTATATTATTAATGGATCATTGACCGTAAAGCATGGCGCTGCATTAACCATCCAACCCGGCACTAAAATCTATTTCCATAAGGACGCCGGTTTAAACATTGAAGGAAACCTCACGGTTAATGGCAGCCTTACCGAACCGGTACTATTTTGTAGTGACAGGCTTGAAAAGGTATATAGTGATGAGCCTGGCCAATGGAAAGGAATCTTCTTAAAAAGAACGGGATACGGACTGATTAAAAATGCGATCATCAAAAATGCATCTGTTGGCATTACCTCCGATTCTTTATCTGTTAATAGCAATCCTAAATTAATTTTAAGCAATAGCATCATCAAAAATATGCAGGCGGCTGCCTACATTGGTTATCACTCAGAACTATTGGCCTTTAATAATGTAATGTATAATTGCGGCAATTATTTAATCTATGCTGTTGGTGGAGGAAATTATAACCTAAAACAGAATACCTTTGCAGGCTACAACTTAAACTTTCCGCGTAAAACTGCCTCATTGAGCTTTTCAGATTATTTATCCGTAAATGCTTACAATAAACTTCAGATCAATTTAACGAATAATATCATTTGGGGGAGCTTAACTAATGAACTGGATATCCAAAAGAAAACTGCTGCATCAGTGCAATTTAATTTATGGCATAATTTAATCCGGTCTACAAACAACACCCATAATAGTAATGGCAACATTTTGAACATTGATCCATACTTTAACAATCAGGAAATGGAAAATTTTCAGCTCTCGGCGAACAGTTCTGCCAGAAACAAAGGTGCTGATTTAAGTGCCGATCCTTATTTTACTGGTTATCTTGATAAAGATATAATTGGAAATGAAAGAATTTCTCCCTCAACCTTAGGCAGTTACGAGAAATAGTATATTTATTTATATTTTCTCAAAACCAAATAGCATAAAGTTGCGTTTATATATTCGAGAGCGTTAATTTAGATGGTAAGGGTCGATATTTCTTCTAAAGAATATCGGCCCTTTACTTTTTACTAAAATTTTAGGATTAGCATAAGCTGATTTTAATGAATATCTAATTCAAAATAATTATTTCTTCTACTCTTTCTACGTTTAATCGTCATGAAGAATTTATTTCAGCATCTTCTCCTTCCAGACCCTGAAATGAATTACCTTCGGTGAGCTCGCTAAGGCTCGGTTCAGGGTGACGGCTGTAATAAAAAAAAAGAGGCTGTCTCAGAAATGATTTCGGAGATTTTTTGCAGAATAATATTTTGAAAGGGCGTTATTCCCGTAAAAACGGGAATCTTAACGCGATAGAACGGCAACTAAATAAGTCCATACCAAAGCATTAAGATGCCCAGTCAAGCTGAGCATGACGACATCGCCAAATTGCTATTATTGAATCTGTTATTTTCAGTCAGGCTCTTTTTTTCTATTTGTTGTAAGTAAATTATTCTACAGTAACTGATTTAGCCAGGTTTCTTGGCTGATCTACATTACAGCCTCTCATCACCGCAATATGATAAGATAATAACTGAAGTGGAATAGTGGCTAAGAGCGGTAAGAAAGCCTCATTGGCATCAGGAATTTCGATGCAGTAATCGGCCATTTTTTTCACCTCAGTATCTCCTTCAGTCACAATGGCAATTACTTTTCCTTTTCTGGCTTTTACCTCCTGTATATTACTGATTACTTTTTCGTAAGATGAGTTTTGTGTGGCGATGAATACTACAGGCATTTCTTCATCAATTAAAGCGATCGGACCATGTTTCATTTCCGCAGCAGGATAACCTTCTGCATGAATGTAGGAGATTTCCTTCAGTTTTAAGGCACCTTCTAAGGCCACTGGGAAACCACTTCCTCTACCTAAAAACAAACAATTGGTCGAGTCTTTAATCTTTTCTGCAACTTCCTTAATCAGCTCGTTCGATTCTAGCGCCACCTGGATTTTTTCAGGAATATGATCAAGCTCCGTTAAAAGTTCGATTAGTTTTGAAGTAGTAATAGTTCCTTTTTGCTGGGCCATGTAAAAGGCCATTAAAGTTAAAACGGTTACCTGGGCCGTAAATGCTTTTGTAGAAGCCACTCCAATTTCAGGTCCGGCATGGGTATAAACACCCGCATGTGTTAAACGCGGAATGGATGCACCAGCAACGTTACAAATACCAAAGATAGTTGCACCACGTTCTTTAGCCATTTCAATGGCCGCCATAGTATCAGCCGTTTCTCCCGATTGCGAAATAGCAATCACCACATCTTTTTCGGTAATGATCGGATTTCTATACCTGAATTCTGAAGCGTATTCAACTTCAACAGGAATGCGGGCATATTCTTCAATCAGGTATTCGCCAACCAAACCTGCATGCCACGATGTTCCGCAGGCCACAATGATGATACGATCTATATTTTTTAATTTCTCCGCAAATTCTTTAATCCCACCAAGCTGTACCTTACCCTCTTCCGGATAGATGCGACCACGCATACAATCTTTAATAGAACGTGGTTGCTCATAAATTTCTTTTAACATAAAGTGATCGAAACCACCTTTCTCCAGCATTTCTAACTTTAACTGCAGTTCCTGGATTAATGGCGTTTGCACTACATTATCCAATCTTTTAACCAAAAGATCGTTTTTGGTGATCAATGCAATTTCATTATCATTAAGATAGATTACATTTTTAGTGTACTCAATAATCGGCGTGGCATCAGAAGCGATAAAGTATTCTCCCTGGCCCACACCAATTACCATTGGACTTCCCTTTCTAGCCGCAATCAACCGATCAGGATGATCCTGATCCATAATCACGATGGCGTAGGCGCCAATCACTTCCTTCAGCGCCAAACGAACAGCTTCTAAAAGATCTATTTTTTCTATTTCCTGAATTTCTTCGATCAGGTGAATTAACACCTCTGTATCGGTATCGCTTTTAAATTCATGTCCACGGCTAATTAGTTCTTCTTTTAGCGTAGCATAATTTTCGATAATTCCGTTATGGATAATGGAAAGTTTACCACTATTTGAGGTATGTGGGTGTGAATTGCGGTCAGAAGGAACACCATGTGTAGCCCAACGGGTATGGCCCATAGCAATCGTACCAGACTTATCCTGATCTTGAGCAAACTCTTCTAAAACAGCTACTTTACCAGCTTTTTTATAGATATGCTCCCCGCTTTCATTCATTACTGCGATACCAGCACTATCATAACCCCGGTATTCTAATCTTTTAAGGCCTTTTAATACAATTGGCCAGGCTTCTCTGTAGCCAATATAGCCTACTATTCCACACATAATTTTCTGTTATACATTAATTTTCCAAATATATATAAAACAAACGTTTGTTTTAAAGCATTAAGCGCTAAAGATCTTTTTGTTAAACAAAAAAGCAGCTACAAATTAATGTAACTGCCTTTACTATGATTAGTAAATCGAATTAGTTATGCCTACTTATAAAGTGGAAATGCACTCACCAATTTAATCACCTCTGCTTTTACTGTATTTAGGTTCGCTTCATCTTCCGGATTGGTTAAAACCCTATCAATTAATGCAACAATCTGTTCCATTTCAGCTTCTTTTAAGCCGCGGGTAGTAATGGCAGCAGTTCCCACACGGATACCAGAAGTTACAAACGGCGACTTATCATCAAAAGGAACCATGTTTTTATTTACTGTGATTTCTGCTTTTTCCAAAGCATTTTCAGCTACCTTACCCGTGATGTTTTTATTACGTAAGTCGATTAACATTAAGTGGTTATCGGTACCGCCTGAGATAATGCCATATCCTTTTGCTACAAATGCTTTAGCCATGGCCTGTGCATTAGCAGCTACCTGTTTAATGTATGTTCCGTATTCCTCGCTTAACGCTTCGCCAAAAGCAATTGCTTTAGCGGCAATAATATGCTCTAACGGACCACCTTGGGTACCTGGAAAAACCGCCATATCAAGCAAATTACTCATTAAACGGGTTTCGCCTTTAGGTGTTTTTAATCCCCATGGGTTTTCAAAATCCTGGCCCATCATAATCATACCGCCACGTGGTCCGCGTAAAGTCTTGTGGGTGGTAGTGGTTACTATATGGCAATGTGGAAGCGGGTTGGCTAACAATCCCTTTGCGATTAAACCTGCCGGGTGAGAAATATCAGCTAAAACCAAAGCACCAATTTTATCGGCTACCGAACGGATAAAAGCATAATCCCACTCACGAGAATAAGCAGATGCACCGCAAATGATCAATTTTGGTTTTTCAGCTAAAGCTACTTCTTCTAATTTTTTATAATCGATCAGTCCGGTTTCCTTTTCAACACCATAAAAGAATGGTTGATATAATTTACCTGAAAAGTTAACTGGCGAACCATGTGTTAAGTGACCTCCATGAGAAAGATCAAAACCTAATATTTTATCGCCAGGTTGCAAAATAGCAAGCATTACAGCTGCATTGGCCTGTGCACCAGAGTGTGGCTGAACATTTACCCACGCTGCTCCAAATAATTCTTTCGCCCTATCAATCGCAATCTGCTCTACTACATCGACCACCTGGCAACCGCCATAGTAACGTTTTCCCGGTAAGCCTTCAGCATATTTGTTGGTTAATACCGATCCTGCAGCTTCCATTACCTGCTTGCTTACAAAGTTTTCTGATGCAATAAGCTCTAAACCATGCTCCTGGCGGTTTAATTCTTTATCGATAAGTTCAAAAATTTGGTTGTCGCGTGTCATTGTATATTTAGGTTTGTATTTTTTTGGCAAAAGTAAGGATTTCAAATTTAATTTAGGCCGTATTAGGATAATGCTTTCACATTAAAGTTGTTAAAGCCGCTCCCAATGGTGATCTCAACGATTTGTTGTTGCAACATTTCTAAAATAGCCAGGAAATTATAAACGAAATGTACTTTATTCTCCGAGTTTTTAAGCACCAGTGCAAAATCGATCTGTTTGTTGATATCGAGCAGGTTCGCAATAAAATGTTTCTGTTGCTCTATGGTGTAGGGATATTGTACTACAGTATGCTTAACCTCTTCACTGCGCAGTTCATATTTCTGCATTGTGCGGTGGTAAACGGTTAAAAGTTTATAAAGGTCTAATGACAAAAGTTCATCCTGGTGAGAGGAAGACGCGGCAGCGAGGGTTAAATCGAAAGCGATGTTTCCGCGATGGTCCTGTTTTAAACGCTCCTCTTCAAAACCCTTCATCTCTTCTGCAGCAGATTTAAACTGTTTATAGGCAATAAGCCTCGCGATCAGGTCCTGTTCAGCATTGATTTCATTCCCGGCTTCATCAACCTCAATCCTAGGCAAAAGCATTTTAGATTTAATGCGCATCAAAGTTGCCGCGACCAAAATAAATTCGCTCGCCACCTCAACGTTTAGCGCAAGGAGTTGATGAATGTAGGCTAAAAAGTCGTTTGTAATCTTCGCGATCTCCACATCCTGAATACTCAGTTCATCGCGCTCTATAAAGAACAGCAACAAATCGAAGGGTCCTTCGAACACCGGAAGCTTTATTTCAAAATTCTCTGCCTGCATGTGAAAGGACAAACATAATGAAAATTTTCAGGTACTGACAGTAAACCCTAATCGAAAATACTATACGATTATCACTTACCACTATCCACTTAACTCAAACGCTAAACCTTTAACAGGCAACTCTAACCCGCTAAACACTAACCGCTTAACCATCAAGAATAAACCGCTATTTTTCTTTTCTATATTAAAACAAAAATACCTTACTTTGTATCTTGTTTTTTACCACAAATTTCGAATGCAAGTAAAAGCTGGCCCCCTATTATCTAAAATCAACTATCCTGCTGATTTAAAGCAATATAGTGAATCTGACTTAGAACAAATAAGCCAGGAATTACGACAGTATATTATTGATGTAGTAAGTGTTAACGGAGGCCATTTCGCTTCCAGTTTAGGTGTTGTTGAACTAACGGTAGCCTTGCATTACGCATTGAACACCCCCTACGACAAACTGGTGTGGGATGTAGGTCATCAGGCTTACGGCCATAAAATCTTGACCGGTCGCAGGGATTTGTTCCATACTAACCGTGTTTATAAAGGTATTAGTGGTTTCCCGAAAATCTCTGAAAGCGAATATGACACTTTTGGCGTTGGCCACTCTTCTACTTCCATTTCGGCTGCGCTTGGTATGGCTGTGGCTTCGCAGCTAAAAGGCGAAACAGACAGACAGCATGTTGCCATTATTGGTGATGGCGCCATGACTGCGGGTCTGGCCTTTGAAGGATTAAACCATGCCGGAATCGAAAACAGTAACGTGCTGGTTATCCTGAATGATAATTGCATGTCTATCGATCCAAATGTAGGTGCGCTCAAAGAATATTTAACCAGCATCACCATTTCTAAATCGTACAACCGTTTCCGTGATGATATTTCTCATGTACTGGCCGGGCTTTCTAAACTTGGCCCCAATGCGCATAAATACGTTAAGAAAATAGAGAAAAGCATTAAAGGAACATTACTTAAACAAAGTAATTTGTTTGAAGCCTTAAACTTTAGGTATTTCGGCCCTGTTGACGGGCACGATGTAAAGCGTTTGGCCCAAACGATAAAAGATTTATCTGCCATCCCAGGTCCAAAGCTTCTTCACTGCATTACGGTAAAAGGTAAAGGTTTTGCACTGGCAGAAAAAGATCAAACGATATGGCATTCGCCAGGACTTTTTGATAAGATTACCGGAGAGATCAAAAAAAGCATTTCAGATAAACCACAGCCACCAAAATACCAGGATGTTTTTGGGCATACCATGGTAGAACTGGCGGAGGCTAATGATAAAATTGTAGGTATTACGCCTGCGATGCCTTCAGGATCATCATTAAATATTATGATGAAAGCGATGCCAAAACGCGCCTTTGATGTGGGGATAGCCGAACAACATGCGGTAACGTTCTCGGCTGGTTTAGCTACGCAAGGATTAGTTCCTTTCTGCAACATCTACTCAAGCTTTATGCAAAGGGCTTATGATCAGGTGATTCATGATGTGGCCATACAAAAACTGAATGTAGTTTTTTGCTTAGATAGGGCAGGCCTGGCTGGTGCTGATGGCGCGACGCATCATGGTGCTTATGATATTGCTTATATGCGCTGTATTCCAAATTTAATTGTTTCTTCTCCGATGAATGAAGAAGAATTGCGTAACCTGATGTTTACTGCTCAACAAGAAAATGTGGGACCATTTGTAATCCGTTATCCTCGTGGTAATGGTGTAATGCCAGATTGGAAAAGACCTTTCAAAGCGTTAGAGATCGGCAAAGGACGTAAAATTTGTGATGGGGAAGATGTAGCTTTATTAACCATTGGTCACGTAGGTAATTTTGCAGTTGAAGCGCGTGCCGAATTAAATAGTGAAGGATTTTATCCGGCGCACTACGATCTACGTTTTGTTAAACCTCTAGACGAAGCTTTATTGCATGAAGTATTTGCTAAATACAAACATGTGATTACGGTAGAAGATGGTTCACTGCCAGGCGGGGTAGGTTCCGCAGTATTAGAGTTTATGGCCGATCATGGTTACAATGCAAATGTAGTCCGCTTAGGTATACCTGACCATTTTATCGAACATGGCGAACAGGCCGAACTTTGGGCAGAATGTGGTTATGATAAAAATGCAATTATTGAGGCGATAAGAAAGGTTGCTGTAAAAAGGACGACTGATAGTATGGCAGGGTAGAGCTTATAACGGAAAATGTAAGATGGATGATTTACTCAATCCAGCATTGATTTAAAAAATATAATATACGTTAAAAATAAAGCCTCAGTTAATAATGCAGTGCCCCCAAAAAGTTAGACACTTTATGGGGGCATTTTTATGAGTAGAAAAGTTAAGCATAGCTTAGAATTTAAATTGGCTATCGTCAATCAGATCTTAAGAGGAGATAAATCTCTGGCCACAATCTCAAGAGAAAATGGTCTTGAACGTCGCATGGTGCTTCAGTGGATGCAATTCTATAAACGTTTTGGTGAGGCCGGACTCAGACCGCAGTCAACGGTCTATTCTTTAGAAAATAAACTCGAAGTTATCCGTTACTTTACGGCCAATCAAGTATCTTTGAGGGAGACATGTCTCCAGTTTAACATCAGATCCGACAGGGTTCTATTCAACTGGCTGAAGATATATAGGGTTGGCGGAGCCGAGGGGCTGTCCGAGGAAACAAGAGGAAAAAAAACGTCTTATAAAGCCAAAGATTTCGAAAAAAGTACCAGAAAAAACCTTGACGGAGAATGAACAACTTTTGGAAGAAAACAAGCGTTTACGTGCGGAGGTCGCGTTTTTAAAAAAGTTACGAGCCTTAATCCAGAAAGAAGAATCAAAGAAAAACAAAAAGCTCTGATCGTTCATGGGTTAAGGAAGACGTTTGATCTATCAATACTTTTGAAGGTCGCCAATATTGCAAAAAGTTCATTTTATTACTATATTAAGCGTAATAAGGTGGTTGATAAGTACGAAGCGATTAGGACACGCATCATTGCACTTTCCAAGCAGCATAAGGGTAGGTATGGCTATAGGCGAATGCTATTTCAGCTAAAAAAGGAAGGACATAAGATCAATCATAAAACTGTATTGAGGCTAACTGGTGAGATGGATCTGAAAAGTATTATCAGGCTTAAGAAATATAGATCCTACAAAGGAGAAGAGGATAAGACTGCAGCCAACATACTCAAGAGGGAATTTAATGCGGACAGACCGTTTGAAAAATGGGCTACCGATGTAACTGAATTCAGTGTAGCTGGCAAAAAACTGTATCTCTCTCCAATAATCGATTTATTCAATGGAGAGATTATAAGCTATTCACAATCTCTCAGACCGAATTTCGAGCAAATTACTGACATGCTGGATGAGGTATTGAAAAAGGTGCCAAAGAATGCCAAGCCGATACTACACTCGGATCAGGGATGGCAATACAGGATGAAGGATTACTAAGGTATCCTGCGGAAGAATAGAATTATTTAAAGCATTTCAAGAAAGGGCAACTGCCTTGATAATGCTGTAATAGAAAACTTTTTTGGTACGCTGAAATCTGAGATGTTTTATCTCAAAAAATACTTGTCAGTAGAGGAGTTACAGAATGATATTGATGAGTACATCGATTACTATAACAAAAATAGGATTAGGTTGAATCTAAAAGGAATGAGCCCGGTTGAATACCGAGCTCACATCCTAAATAATTAATTATTAAGTTTGTCTAAACTTTTGGGGGCAGTCCATAAGATAACTGAGGCTTTATCATATTATAAGTTTTGCCTAAGGGTCCTGAACATAAATTCGTTAACGAACGACTTAGACCATTCACAAAACTTAAATTCTTCTACGCGATAAATTCAGATAAATACTATCCTGAAACATTATTATCTTTCTGAAACCTTTTAATCAGATTATTCCCATACCTTATCCCAATTTTCTCAAACCTGAATAAAAATGATGAAATTAAAAACGTAACTGAAACGATTAAAATATAAATTATACTATAATAAAAATCACCTGTATTCAGATTTAATGATTTAAAATAGTACACAAAAATATTTATCACGATGAAATGTGACAAATACATACTAAAACTATATTGACCAATTTTTAATAATAATTTGCTAAATATACCTTCAAATTTAAAATTTTTAATCCCTAGAATAAATAAACAAAAGATTATTGAAAAGGCATACTCCTCTTGAAAAAAATAATAAGGATACTCTAGTGAAAATTTGAATTGACTAAGTATGAAAAATAATAAAATTGAGAGAACCAAAAAAAAAGAACTTAATTTATTCCATTCACCAAATCTGGTAAATCCCTTATAAAGAAAAATCCCGAATGCAAATACCGGCAATTGGTTTGGGAGCCAAAAATATAGACTCCATGACCTTAAACTATTATAGTCATGGTTTGTAAACTTTTCGATAAGAAACTTATCAGCAAAATTAATTATGTTAGAAAGTAGTATGGTAATGAGCAAGAAGTAGAATGCTCCTTTGAAAGTTTTTATTAGTTTGAACAAAGTAGGTATCAATAAATAAAATAACATTTCGGTACCAATACTCCAGCCGCCCGGAGGTATATAATTAATTGCGGGAAGAATAATTCCGTTTAAGTAAATAATATTAACTATAACTTTCCAATAAGCAACAGAATGAAATCCATTAATACAAACTTCAACTAGAGTATAGAAAATAGCTGAAATAGTATAAAGAGGCGCAATTCTAAACACCCTTCTGATAAAAAAAAAAATATTCCGGCTTTCTCCATCAGAATCGAAGCGCTTTTCATAAGAATTAAATAAAGTAAACGCACTTAGGATGAAAAATAGCTGAACACCATTGGCACCTTTTACCGTTAAGTTTTTTAAAAAATCTGAATCAGCAAAGTGTTGGCCAGTATGAACCATTATAACTAATAGAATCGCAATGCATCTACCGAAATCAATCCATTGATACTTATGGACATTGTTTTGTTTTATCTCCAAGTTTTCAAATTTTAAAAGAGTATTAATATTTAGTTGCGAAGATAGAAATTACAAACAATTTAAAATAAACTAAAACAACTCTTATCTTTAACATTAATTAAATCAATTGATTTTTTAAATTAGATATCGCTTTTTTACAATACGTTTCTAACCACGTTAGCCTGTAACTACAAATAGCCAGCTTTTTTAGAAATCAGTATACAAATTCCTGAACGAACTGCGTAAACCGAAAGTAATTAAACCGGTATTATTTTTACCAAGGCTGTTGCTTTCGCGCCTCAATATACCGCCCAGTTCTAAGCGTAAATTATATTTTGGATTAATGACGTAAGCTACTCTTCCTTCTACATAAAAAAGATCGGAACGGATACCCTGGGTTGTATAATTTCCAGTTGCTTTTACTGCATCTGTATAAGGTTCAAAAATATTTTTACCGTAGTTCTGGCCAGCTTCATCCAAACCATATTTAGCATACATTAACTCCCCACTAAAATCAAAACGTTTGTAAGAATAATTTAATAGTCCAATTAATTCTCTAAAGTTAGCACCCATTGGGTGAGCTAAAGGCTCATTATAGTTTGCGTAATTGCCGATGCGTGTTCTTGAAGAAAATGTATATGGCTTAGCAGTATTATACTCTAACAAATAATTTAGTCCTTCAACCTTAAAAACATCTGCTCCTCTAAAACCCAACTGCCAGCCATATTTATTTCTAGAGCTTCCAGAGCTAGAAAAGAAATTTTTCGCTTCAAACTCATCTAAAGAAAACTGTCCATAAGCAACCAATTCTTTAGCAAATTTATATTTGGCCGTAAAGCCCAATAAAGCATTATCTGGTGAGCCACTCGAAGCTTCAACAGGTCTTAAAAAGATTATTGGGTTAGCATAGCCCCAATCAAAACCTCGTTTGTTACCAGTATCATCAGTTTGCGCCCATATAATTGAATCAAAGAATCCGACAGATAATCGATTATTTACGTTCCAATCCAAGTAATGAAAAACTCCGCCCTTTTTACGGTTACCGGCATCATAAGATAATTTATTTGCTCCTGGATCTTGCATTGAAGTCCACATGGCCATATATTGTACATTACCTAAATTCGCTGTTAATTTGAGGAGAGGGGCTGGAGACGAAAAATCAGACAATAATAAAGAGCGATAGCCATCACCAATAAAAGTTTTATCATAACCTGCAGTAATATTCAAATATTTTATGGGTGTATAAGATACTGTTGCGGTAACATAAGACCAGTCTAACGAAGTCTTACCAGCATTAAAGCCGTAAGCACGGTTATAAGATTGACCTGGAACAACTTTGCTTGTGTTTACGTAATTATTATAATATTGCGAGAATTGCCCCTGATTTTCGAAACCACTAGTATAAAAGGAGAACTTTTTGCCAACTGTTCCTCCCACCTGGTATCCTCTGGTATTTAACCAAACATTCTGTTTGCCTGAAAAGTCTCTACCAATTTGGAAATCCGGCAAAAAGTCGGCATATACCGTAAAGTCTTCTTTTTTAATATCCAGCAGGTGCTCGTTAAACAACTTTCGCGAAACCCAGGAATGCCTGGTCGAATCTAACCCAACACTTAATAACAAATTGCTTTTATCCCGTAACAAACTATCATCGATAAAAAATGGTTTTAAAGAGCTGTGTATTCTGTTATTGGGATTATAAACCTCACCGCTTAATTTTTGATAGAACTGAAAAGAATAGGGTTGATATACGGCCTGTGCCTTTAAGTCGTAAAAAGAGACTATTAAAAAGAGGAGGGATAAAAGTTTCTTCATTTGGTAAATTTTAATTCAAGGGGCAAAGAAAGTAATTATTTATTAATTTAACGATGCAGTGCCAAAGTTCATAAAAAAGAAAAGCCCTTTCGGGCCCTATATTTATTTATTAAAAGGCATTTTCTTCACCCTTAACCATATTAATCACCGTCATAAAAATAATCTTTACATCTAACATTGCGCTCCAGTTCTCCAAATACCAGATATCGTGTTCTACACGCTTAACCATTTTATAATCTTCCTTTGTTTCGCCACGATATCCATTTACCTGTGCCCAACCAGTAATGCCCGGTTTTAAAAAGTGACGAACCATAAATTGATCAACAATACCTTTATATTGTTCGGTATGGCTTAACATGTGAGGACGGGGCCCTACTACACTCATGTGCCCCATAAATACATTAAAAAATTGCGGGAGCTCATCCAAACTCGATTTTCTTAAAAATTTTCCTATAGAGGTGATTCGATCGTCATTTTTACTTGCCTGCCTTTTATCACTATCAGAATTCATACGCATGCTCCTAAATTTAAAACACCAAAAAGGTTCATCATCGCGTCCGCTTCTTAGTTGTTTAAACAACACAGGACCTCTACTTTGCATTTTGATTAATAATGCAATAATTGGATATAGCCAGCTTAAAATAAATAAAATAACCAGACCACTAAAAACGACATCAATAACCCGCTTTTTGAAACGGTTATGAATTTTCTCTAAAGGCTCGGAACGTAAAGAAATTACCGGAAATTCATTACCTAGATAACTCACTGTATAAGGCGATAATAATGCCCCACTGATATCCGGAATAAATTTTAACCGTACACATTGCCGCTCAGCTTCTTCGGTTAACAAAGCCATATCAGCCATTCGATCAGGAGCTATGGTAACATAAATATCTTTAATCCCCTTATCAACTGCCATCTTAAACTGTCTTCCCACCACATCAGAAATCTGACCGTTACGATCTAAATAATCGTCTGGTACATCGTTGATAAAACCATGAAATTCGATGTAACGTTGTTTTTCAAAATAATTAGCCAGTTGTAAGCCAGTTGCATTATTTCCCATAATGGCAACAGATTTAACTCCCCGCAAATGATTAAAAAGCAAGAACTGGAACGAAGTACCAATGAAACGGTTAACCAGGAACAAAATGGCCAACATGCCGTAGAATATTACTAGAAATGACCTTGAAAAATCATTTTGTTTAGAAAAGAAAAGGTAGATAGAAAACAAAACTGCGTGCAACACCACACTTTTCCAGGTTCCCCGGTAAATCCGTTCTATTCGGCGCGATCCATATTCACTATACAAGCCAAAGCTGGTAGTACTTACAATCCAGATCAGATTGCAAACCACTACATAATGCCATTGCAATTCCGAACTTACCGCCTTACCCATGTAAGCTGTAAATTCGTAGGCAAAAAAGTACACAATGTTGACCATAATAAGGTCAGTTATTGGCAGAATATATTTTAGTATAAATAAGTAACGTGTTTGCATAGGCCTAAAAATGGAAACTTAAACATTTATTCGGTGTTTTTGTTTTAAGTGAATTACAATGAACAAAATTAATGCCTAAATTCAGATCCAAAGTTAATTAATCATTACCAAATTAAAAACCGATTAACAGTTACGCAATGTAAGCTTAAAATAAATTCTAAAAAATGAGAGTATCTATATACTGATAATTAGTAGATTAATCCATTTAATCTGTAGATACCAAAATGTATTACAGCTGGGATAAGCATATCGGCCAATGATTAAGCATATTTTATCCCATGCTCATCAACCATATTTTTTGCAACCTGTTTAATCTCCTGCTCATCTGATTTTGGATAAATCAAGAGTATTTCACCATCATCCACCACGATATAATTATCGAGCCCCTTTATTACAGCAGCTTTTTCTTTTGGTAAATGAATAATACAATTGGTTGTATCCTTTAAATTAACTTTATTTAAATTAACCATGTTGTTTGATGTATCCTTTTCTCCAACGGCATGTAAAGATGCCCAGGTACCTAAATCAGACCAACCTATATCGGCCGGAATAGTGTACACATTATCAGCCTTCTCCAGAATAGCATAATCAATGGATATATTAGGGCTTGAAGGATAATGATCAGCGATAAACTTCGATTCGTCAGAGGTATTATAAAATGGCAGGCCGCTTTCAAACAATGCAGCGATCTCTGGAGCATGACTAACAAATGCTTTTTTTAACGAATTTGCCGACCAGATAAATATACCCGCATTCCAAACGTAATCCCCACTTTTTAGGTATTCTTCTGCTTTGGCTAAAATAGGCTTCTCCATAAATGCACTTACCTTTTTAACCCCATTTAACTCGTCATAACCTGTTACATCCGTTTTTTGATACCTGATGTACCCATAACCGGTATCAGGTCTTGTAGGGCTAATGCCTAAAGTTAATAGCGCATTGTTTTCAAAACTAAACTCCAGGGCCTGCAGCACTTTGGATATAAAAATATCTTCCTTTAAAATCAAATGATCTGAGGGAGCAACTATAATATTAGCATCTGGGTTTAACTTACTAATCTTGTAGGTTGCATAAGCTATACAAGGTGCTGTATTATTTCTGCTTGGCTCTAAAAGGATATTTTCCTTTAAAACTTCAGGTAATTGCTCAGCAACTAAATCTGCGTAAGTTTCGTTGGTTAAAATAAATATTTGCTCATTAGGGCAGATATTTAAAAACCGCTCGTAAGTTAGCTGCAGTAGGGATTTGCCTATTCCTAAGATATCTATAAACTGTTTTGGAAAAAGATTGCGGCTTTTTGGCCAAAAGCGGGAACCTACACCTCCAGCCATAATCAATACATAGTTATTAAATTTTGTCATTATAGCTTTATTATACGTTTTTATTCATCCTAACAATCTTAATAAATTGAAAACTATCGATGAAATACCTTTTAAAAAGTCTTTTAGGTTCCAATAAAAACCTAAAAAACCACTCTAACCCGATTTTTTGAAAAATCACCGGGGCTCTTTTTTTTATTCCTGCTTCAAATTCAAGACTCGCACCAATTAAGGCTAACACAGGAATATTCTTATACCCATTAGTTTTTAGTTTATCAAAAATACCTAAAGCTATTTTATCCTGCTTAGGGAAGCTTACTCCAATAAAAACATATTTTATATTATTATTATTAATAAGATTAACACTTTCATCAATAATTTTTTCAAATTCAATATTTTTTTCCGGATCAATATAAGGTAATGTCAGGATATGACCTGTGGGAAAATCTTGTTGATAGAAATTAGAAACGCTTTGACCAGAGGTTAGAAATAAAGATGCCGTTTGACGCTTTTTTATTAGCCGGTAAAGATGGCTAAAAAGGTCGCTACCTGCTAACCTAGTTATAATTCTACCTTTATAAAATTTGGAAGCCCATATAATTGGCTGCCCATCTGGCAAAATAAAAGCTGATTTTTTAAGTCTTTCTCTTATTTCATGAAACTTACTATTGTTAAGTTTAACGATATAATCAACATTTGGCGTGAAAATAATTGGCAATATATTGGTATTTATGTCATATTGATATTCCAAAATACTTAACGCCACTTGTTCAATACTTTCTGAAACTACAAAATTATAGTCTAAGAACTTTTCTTTATCTATCATTTTAAATAATCACTAAAGTGCGTACCAGTAAGAATAATCAATAGAATATTCCAATGTAGAATTTCTTTTGCGGAGAAATTTGGCAGGATTTCCACCAACTACCTCCATTTCACCAACTGATTTCGTCACAACTGATCCAGGTAAAATAACAGCACCTTCTCCTACTATAACTCCGGGCATTATTAAAACATTTGCAAAAATGCAAGCATTATCTTTAATTATAACTGGCTTACCTTGAGTGCAAAAATCTGAAGAATCTATGGCATGTCCTAAAGTATAAATTTTTGTATCATGAGAAATTGAAACATTATTACCAATGGTTATATTCCTTCTATTATCCAGATAACACCCAAAATTAATGACAGAATTATTTCCCAAAGACAAATTCCCAATATGAAAAAATTTAACTCCTCTATGAATACAGGATTTATGCCCAATCTTAATACCGACACATTGTAACAGAATTTTTTTTAGGGTAAAAAATGGTAAAAGTGAATACACGGTATTCAAAATTTGAACAAGTAAAAATTTTCCTTGAAGAAGAATAGCATTTTTCATTTATTTTTAATTGAAATCAGATTCGCAATCATATTGTTTTTAACATTATTGCTAGAAAATACTTTCGCAGTCTCCAAAGCATTTTTCTTCATATCCAAAACCTCCCCAGTGCTTAAATTAAAAAAATTCTCAAGCACGTTTGAAAGACTAAAGTAATCACCACATTTGAAAGTAAAGCCATTAACACCATCCTTAACATAGTCTGACATTCCACCCTGATTGGATGCAATTACTGGAACACCGCATGCCATAGATTCAAGTCCCACCAGTCCTAAGCTTTCTTTCATTTTAGTTGGAAATACAAAAACATCAAATGTATTAATTATTTCGGGAAGTTGTGTGTGCGACTTAAACCCTAAATACTCTACATGTGCCGATAAGTTTAAAGTATCAATTAATTCTAAAAACCTATTAACATCTGTTCCTCTTCCTACAAAACTTACTTTTAAGGATTTAAACTGATCAATAGTTACAAGTGTACTTAGTGCATGCAATAAAATGTCCCAACCCTTATCTGCATCAATTCTCGATACAAATCCGATTTTCATTCCCGTAATATTTACAGGTTGTTTTTCAAGAACTCTGAATATTGATAAATTAACCCCACCTGAAGGTGAAATAAATATTTTTTTAGAATTTAATTGATACAAACTTGTAATTAAACCAGCATAATATGAACTTGGAGCAATTATCTGATCAGCTCTCTTGATGAATGGAAGAGATAATTTTAGTAAAATACCATCAATCTTATGAGTGATCACCATATCTTCTCCATGTGGATTAATAATAATTTTAATTTTGGTGAATGCTCTTTTTAAAAGGACTGGATAAAGCGGTAAGATACTATGCGACACATTATGAACGTAGACAATATCATAACGAATGAATAGTGATTTGAAGAATATACTGATATAGAAGCCAATATATTTCATTAATTTTGACAAAAAAGATTTTCCACGACCTCTAATAAAAGAAGTAGATACAATTTCGATTTCTGGAGATTCAATCATCGAATTATAAAAATTCTTTACGAATACACCATAATATGCATCATCCTTTGAGGGATACATATTAGAAATAATATAAACTTTAATCAAAATAATTTTATTTAAATTTTATTCATTACTAATTAACGCTAATCATAAAAGAATATAATCTTCTCAAGGTTCAGCATCATAACTTTATGGCTTAGGTTTCTAAATAAAAACTCAATTTGATTACTTTTATTAAAGATCATACCATATAATCGAAAATGAAAACTGATAATTGTGGTGTAGCATACCCACACATCATTGTTTCAGCAAAGTTTAGATAGTTCGTATAGGTAATAATTTGTGCATTATAATACCGTTTAAAAACCATCGATTTATCTATTCCATCCTACAAAAGAATAATATGTAATAAATTATAATTCTCAATCAACGTGCTATTCATTAACAATTTTTAAAAAGGGTTTGCCTTAATGTATTTTTCCCATTCCCATGCCGAGCGCATCATCTCATTGATATCGAGACTGGCTTTCCAGCCCAGTTCATTGTTCGATTTCTGTACATCACCATATACCTTTACAACATCACCAGCCCTTCTTGGACCTATTTTATAATCAAGTTTTTCACCGTTTACCCTTTCAAAGGCAGCAATAATCTCTAAAACTGAAGAACCTTTACCGGTACCGATATTAAAAACATCGTAATTACCGTTAGGGTTTCCACCTTCTAATTTTTTGATTGCGGCAACGTGTGCTTTCGCCAGATCTACCACATGGATATAATCGCGGATGGCAGAACCATCAGGAGTATCGTAATCATCGCCATAAACCGTAATTGGACCGCGTTTACCAATGGCCGATTGGGTAATAAAAGGAACCAGGTTTGCAGGAACACCATTTGGCAATTCGCCGATCAGAGCGGTTTCGTGTGCACCAACCGGGTTAAAATAACGCAAAGCAATTACATTTAAATCAGGGGTTACAGCAGCGGTTTCTGCCAAAATTTCTTCGGCAATCTGTTTGGTGTTACCATAAGGCGATTCTGCTTTCTGCACTGGTGCCGCTTCAGTTACGGGCAAAGTTTCGGGCTGACCATAAATGGTACATGAAGAAGAAAAAACAAAATCAATTTTCCTGTTAAAAGATGTTAAAAGGTTAATTAAACCATAAAAATTGTTCCTGTAATATTTTAAGGGTTCTGCTACCGATTCGCCAACTGCCTTGTAAGCCGCAAAGTGGATAATCCCATCGATATCGGTATGGTTTTCTGCAAATTCCTGTACAGCCTGATCATCCTGCAGGTCGATTTCGTGAAAATCGAACCATTTGCCGGTGACGGCATGTAGCTGCGTTAGAATTTTGATGTTCGAGTTAGAAAGATTGTCGATAATTACAACTTCGTATCCTGCGTTGTATAATTCTACAGCGGTATGCGAACCGATGTAGCCTGTTCCACCAGTAACTAATATTTTTGCCATTTTAACGGTTAAATGTGGTAAAATCTTTATGTTCTATCTTTTCCAAAGCCTCTGCAGGCAACGATTTAAAATATTCGTATGTAATTTTTAATCCTTCCGCACGTCCAATTTTGGGTTCCCAGCTCAATAACGCTCTGGCTTTTGTAATGTCTGGCCGGCGCTGTTTCGGATCATCCTGTGGCAGCTCTTTGTATACAATTTTCTGCGTGGTGCCGGTAAGCTTGATAATTTCTTCGCAGAACTGTCTAATGGTGATCTCATCAGGGTTACCGATGTTTACCGGCTGAGCATAATCGCTCATCAATAAACGGTAAATCCCTTCAATCAGGTCGTCAACATAACAGAAAGAACGGGTTTGACTTCCGTCGCCAAATATAGTTAAATCTTCTCCCCTCAGGGCCTGTCCGATAAAAGCAGGTAAAACACGGCCGTCATTCAGGCGCATTCTCGGGCCATAGGTATTAAAAATCCTCACAATCCTTGTTTCTACCCCATGAAAGGTATGGTAAGCCATAGTGATTGCTTCCTGGAAACGTTTGGCCTCATCATAAACGCCACGCGGCCCAACCGGGTTTACATTACCCCAGTATTCTTCGGGCTGTGGATTTACGTTGGGATCCCCGTATACTTCAGAAGTAGAAGCAATCAGCATCCTGGCATTTTTACTGCGGGCCAAACCTAAAAGGTTGTGCGTGC
The DNA here is from genome assembly GCF_026239555.1 of Pedobacter sp. PF22-3. GTDB lineage: Bacteria > Bacteroidota > Bacteroidia > Sphingobacteriales > Sphingobacteriaceae > Pedobacter. The sequence continues at coordinate 21,859 of NZ_JAPIVP010000008.1, forward strand.
CTAACGAGCCAACTTTAAGCGTCTGGATCGGGATTTTTAGGTAATCAATGGGACTTGCAGGTGAGGCAAAGTGTAAAATATAATGAAGCTCACCGGGAACATGTACAAATTTGGAAACATCGTGGTTGTAAAACTCAAAATTATCCAGTTTAAACAGGTGTTCGATATTTGCCATATCGCCGGTAATCAGGTTATCCATGCCGATAACATGGTAACCTTCTTTTATAAAGCGGTCGCAAAGATGTGAGCCCAAAAATCCGGCGGCACCTGTAATCAATATTCTTTTCTTCCCCATGTTAATCTATTAACTTTCTTCCAATACTGTTATAATAATAGCCCATATCAATCATTTTTTCCAGATCATAAAGATTACGTCCATCAAAAATAACTTTATTTAGCAGGATTTCATCAATCTTAGCAAAATCAGGGTTACGGAAAACCGACCATTCGGTTGCAATTAAAAGGGCATCGGCTCCTTCTAAAGCTTCGTACTGGTTTTTGGCATAATTTACCTGGTTGCCAATGATATTTTTAACATTTACCATTCCCTCCGGGTCGAATACGGTAACGCTTGCACCGCTTTTAAGCAATGCATCGATAATATATAAAGCCGGGGCTTCGCGGATATCGTCGGTTTCGGGTTTAAAAGCCAATCCCCATAATGCAAAATGCCTACCACTAATATCGCCTTTGTAATATTTAAGTACCTTATCAACCAAAATTGTTTTCTGCCTTTCGTTAACCTCCATTACCGATTTCAGGATCTGGAAATCATAGGCCGTTTCATCAGCAGCTTTAACCAATGCCTGAACATCTTTGGGGAAACATGAACCACCGTAACCTATACCCGGAAAAAGGAAACGTTTGCCAATACGGTCGTCGGAACCTACCCCCCGGCGTACTGCATCAACATCGGCACCTACCAGTTCGCAAAGGTTTGCCACCTCGTTCATAAAGGTAATTTTTGTAGCCAGAAAAGAGTTTGCAGCGTATTTAGTCAGTTCCGAAGAGCGTTCATCCATAAAAAGGATCGGGTTGCCCTGGCGAACGTAAGGAGCATACAGTTCGGCCATCAGTTTTATAGCTTTTTCGCTTTTAGTACCTAAAACCACACGGTCGGGTTTCATAAAATCATCGACAGCTACGCCTTCCCTTAAAAATTCGGGGTTCGAAACCACATCAACTTCTATTGAAGTATTTTCGGCAAAAACAGCTTTTACCTTATCAGCTGTACCTACCGGAACGGTTGATTTGTTTACGATAACCTTATATTCGGTAATCAGTTTTGAAATATCCTTGGCAGCACCTAAAATGTAAGAAAGATCGGCCGCACCATCACCGCCCGGAGGCGTTGGCAAAGCCATAAAAATAATCTGCGCTTCTTTTACGGCATCAGCCAGATTGGTGGTAAAGGTTAACCTAGCCTGCTCGATATTCCTGTGGAACAAAAGATCTAAACCAGGTTCGTAGATCGGCACTTCGCCATTCTGCATCTGCTTTACCTTTGCTTCATTAATATCAACACAAATTACATCATTTCCTGTTTCGGCTAAACAGGTCCCGGTAACCAAACCTACGTATCCGGTACCGATAACGGCTATCTTCATAGTTTAAATTTTAATTATTCATAAAAATTGATCAAAAACACAATTACCTATCGAATAGGGATCTGATTAGTAAGCTAATCTATTGTCTTCGTAAGCATACATAAAAATCATTGCAACATTTAAATATAAGCCATTAATAGCGCTGGCAAAAAAGTGCCCGACTAAAAATGAAAGTAAAAAAAAACTACAGGCAAAGAAAAACCGAAAATTCCTACGTTTAATATTTTTGAAGATGGTTTTGAAATAAAGTCTGAAGAGAAAAATATTCCCTATTATGCCAATAAATAAAAAAGAATCAAAAAAATCCATTTCTATATAAAATTTCAACTGATCGGTTCCTCCAAAAAAATAATTTGGAAGATTCCATAAATCTGTATTCTCCAAAAACCGGGTAATTACAAAAAAACTTCTGCCTGAAGTAATCGTAAAAAGTAAGCCTTCCTTTTCATACTGATAAATAAAAAAGTCATATAAATAGCTATACTTATCACTTAGTAAAAAGGGAATAAGAACAATTATTCCAAAAAAAAGAATACTTGAGAATACAACTTTTTGCCAATAATTTGCCTTGAATAAAATATGATAACCTAACAACAAAAATAAAAACAGGTACATTGCTTTTGCTCCCATCAATAATGAGGCACATATACAAATGCACAGTACAATAAGATCTTTCTTTTGTCGGATATAATTGAAATAAAACAAGGACAGTCCAATCATATAAAAAAGCGTTGCTTCGTTAATGGAGGGGATTAAGCCGTTATATCCATATCTATACTCTTGATTATAGTAAGATTTAAATAAATTTATATTTAAGAGTAGTCCAACAATTATCAAACAAGAATTGACTAAGTAAATCTTTTTAAATACTGCATAGATTTTGTCCAAAACATCGCCGTTATTAACTATATCTTTAATAGCATAAAAGATTATAAAAACAAAAATGTACTTATTAAATAAAGTTAAATGATAGCTTAAACTATAATTCGAATCATAATAGTTTAAAAGAAATAAGAGATTACCAACAATAAAAGAGCAAAAAAGAGCTCCAATCAGTATAAGGCCTTGTTTTCTTTCCTTATCAAAAAATCTTATAATAAGGTAGAGGAAAATCACCTCAAATGCTAACCGAAAAAAAATAGAAACGCTAAAAGAATCCTTAAAAATTTGACCATCAGCATTAATTTCAGACGATCTTACCTGAAAATACTTATTAGCAGCATCAGACAGATAGAATAAAACCAATGCAGACGAAATTATAAATCCTAAACTCTTACCATCCCTAGATATGACCATTAGCAGATTTGTTATTAAGAAATAAAATATTGATTATAGTCTTGCCTGCTTGTTTCAACCACATCTAGTAATTTTATGGAATTATCAACTTCCAATTTTTGTTCCGGAAAAATGGATTTTCCTTGACTCAGGCATTCTTTTATATATTCTTTATTATTATACACAGCATGTTCGGTATGGGTATAAGCCGCAATTTTCTCACTGATGTAGTTTTCATCTCCTAACCATGAATGATGAAAGCCAGCTATTTCAGGAATGCAATACACCTTATCCATAAGTCTAAAATTTTCACCAGCTTTTCTCAAGGTATCATAATCAGATTTCCATTGTTCTCTAAACACTTTTCCTTTTACAATAAAAACCCTGTAACTGTAATCCTTTGGTCCGCCCCACTCTTTACTGAATAAATTAAAATAAAAAGAAGTAAAGTGTAATTTAACAGTAACAATTCCTCTTTTATTTACCTCGCTAATAATCTCTTCGGCGAAACGCGAATCGATAATCTCATCGATATCTGAAAAAATCAGGATGTCATCATCGTTAAACGCCGGAACAAAGTTTTTCCTTTGCATACCTTCGTTATACCACGAAACATTTCTAAACAATTTTGGATGCCAATCGGGTTTATTTGTAAATTTGATATGTGGCACAAATTTTCTGGCCTTCAAGAAAATCTTATCAACATCCAATTTATGATACACCACTTTATTCATATCCTGATGTTCGAAATAAAATGGCTTATGTTGATATTGATGTGTCATATTACATTCCGTAATGTGCAATTCATCGACCCATTTTGCAGATTCTTTTGCATGAATCTCCGCAACTAGATTTTCCTTGAAAAAGGGGCAGCATTCAATTATTCTCATATTTTTTTTATATTTTTTCTTATGATAAGAAATGATTGTAAATAGGTTATTAAGGTTAATATAAAAAAGGCAGCTGCAGAAAGAATTGCAATCCCATTAAGCCCATACTTAAGACTTAAAATATTACCTAAATGAACGTAGGATAACGCAAAAACACCTGTCGCAATTGTTATAGTTAGGACCTTTCCTGTAGCACTTAAAAATGCAACTCCCATTGAATATAGGGCATAAAACATTGCCCACAAGCCAAGAGAAATAAATAGCCAAATATTACTAACATAACTTTTACCCGCAAGCACTTGTAGAAAAAAATTCCCCTTATATGCAAAAATAAAAATTGCAGTTAAAAAGAGTAGAGAGGTAAGCTGTAATGTTCTATTTAAAGTTTTTCGGCACCAAAGCCAGTCTAAACGGTTAATCGCATCTGCATAACCAGCCCATACAGGATTATAAAAACTTAGAAAAACTGTTATAATAAATGTGTAAAGTTTCTGAACAAGATTTAATTCGGCTCCATTAGATAAACTTAAATTCGCAGTTGCTATTAAAGTTGTAGCATTATAGATAAAAGCACCAGATATTTGCAGTATAGCAAATGTTAAACTAAGAAACAGTAGCTTTTTTACCTTTCTAAGAATTTCTAAAAATTTAAAGCTCATCATTCCCCACTTTCTCTTCTTAATAAATACCAAAGTACCGACACAATTAATAAGAAAAGTTATGATGAAAAATGTAAGTGCCGTAATTGTAATATCAGCATCAAAAAAAGCGAGTAAACTTACGATTATTAATGATAATATTCCATTTAGAATATTTTGAATTGCAACCCAAAAGGATTCCTGATAGGCAAAAAACATTGAAGCTCCAATTCCAAATGGAATTCCAAATAAAAATATGGTTTGAACACCTAGTAAAATATTTACTCCTTGATTTTTTAAACTTGTATTTGAAGTATTAAAAACACTGGAGTACCCAATCTGATCCTTAAAAAGAAAAAGTATAATTGATATTAAACAGGCTATAATGATAAAGAAGTATAGAACGGAAAAAAAAAAGGACCGACCTTCTTCATCGCCATAAGCCCCTTTTGGCCTAAGCTCTGCAAGCTTATTTCTCAAAGCATTACCAATCCCGAAATCAGATGTAGCCATTACAGCGGTTGCAGAAGTTATCGCAACCCAAATCCCAAACTCATCCTTTGTATATATTCTAGCTAAAATAGCAATCAACCCAACCCGAGTAAGCGTATTTACGAATGTTGACAGCACCATTAACCCAGATCCATAAATAACAGATTTAGTACGATCTCCAAATTTGTTAATCAAGTTCTTCCCACCACTCACCAGCAACTTTATAGCCATATCCTATTTATTTTGATTTTATTATTTTATCAGATTAAGAATTTGATTCGCAAAATGCTGATCAGTAAATTTTCCATACGACGGACTATTTAAAAATTTGGCAGCATTTTCTTGTAATTCTTTAATTTTTTCCGATGAAATTGACCTAATAAAATTATTTAAATCGCTAAAGTTGGTAAATTGACCGGCATCAATAAAACAATTACTGGGCACATAATTTTCAATATCAGGTGCCCCTAAATATATCGGAATTGTACCGGTAAAAAAGCAATCAAATATCTTCTCGGTAATGTATCCTGGAAATCTAAAATTTTCAAAACAGATTGAGAATTTCATCCTACTTAAAGTTTCAAACTTATCATCTATCTCTAAGGGATTGATTTTTTGTATTTGATTGAAAACTTCAGAATTCAAAGTATTTTTAGTATTCCATCCCCTTCCAAATAAAGCAAAATCATCATATTTAGAAAAATAAATAGCGGCTTCTAATCTGTTTTTATAGAGATCCAAATACTTTTTTTTGTTCAGTTTCTGATAATAACTAAACCATACTGTTTTTTTAAATAAATGCTCAATAAAACCTGGAATGAATTTAAACCGCCTATTAAACATTTGCTTGTTACTGGCAATCATTCCTAAAAATATATCTTTAGTTGGAGAATATTGTTTACTTAGAAAAGTTGAATTGGGCCAGAATAAAGAGATATCATTATTCGAATGGCCAAAAAAACCGAATGCTCCGGGAAACAGGTACGTATACTTAAATTTATATTTTGTTGTGTAGGTGCTATAAAAATATTTTGAAATATTTGGAGATTCTAAACTATATATAAGAAAAGGTATAGCACCTCTTTTTACCAGATCTTCCGTATTTTCAGTATACATCTCACTGATCATATATATTCCACCAACTGCTCTGGATTTGTCAATTTGCCCAGATAGTAATATTTTCACATGATTATTCTCTGCCCATTCATAAAAAATATTAATCCATGATGCTCCTGGCAGTCTCTCTAGATTTTTTTCACTTAGCGGTAGTGATATTATAGATTGATATTGAATATCTAATATTATTTCCATCTTTTTAATTCAGAAATCTTACATTGTTTTTAAGACTTAATAATGTTAATTTTATAAAAGATCGAAAATTATACTTGTATAATATTAAAAAACGCTTGCTAAAAAATGATTTAATAGTTAAATCATTAACAGACTTTAATTCATTGTAAATATTAGTTAATCTAAAAGAGAACAAACCAGAATCCATCCTGCTCATTTTCAACTCCTTAACAAAATACTGAATAAGTTTAATCTTCGCTAAAAAATCATTCTTAAAACTATCCTGTCCGGCATGTATATAATAATTCATTAATGGTGCGGCAATCATAACAACTTTACCTTTATTTGCAACGTCAACTAAAAAAGCTACGTCACAATACTTTCCGCCTTTTGATACGTCAAATTTTATACTTTTTGCTACAGATGCTTTATACATGTAAGAAGGGAAGGGGACAATTAAATTGGGGGATAAATACCTAAGGGCCATCTCCTTACCGTTATGTATAGTTTGATTATTTATTTCGTCTTTTAAAAACCAATGCTTTATTTTTCCACTATGATATATTGTATTTGCATTACAACCAACTGCTACAACATCTTTATCTCGCTTTAATTCAGAAAAAAGATGTTTTAACATACCGGATAACATAATATCATCATCATGAAATATCATGAAGTATTCTGATTTAACATCATTTAAAATCAAATTTAAATGAGATATTACATCTACAGAAGGCGTTCTTTTTATATATCTAACACTATTATTATAATTGCTGTTAATAATTTTTTCAGTTTTATCATCCGTAGAATTATCTGAAACTATAATTTCAAAATTAACTCCTTCTTGATTAAGAATAGAATCTATTGATTTAGTAATTAAATCCGGGCGATTATAACTTGAAATAAAAATTTGCAGCTCTAACATTTGAACTAACTAATATATTTTTTAATAACATCCAAAATATAGTCGTAATGACTTTCGTTTAATCCTGGCCAAACACCTAACCAAAAAGATTGGTTCATAATAGTGTCAGTATTTTTTAAATCTCCAATTTTACGATGCTCAATATTAGCATAAGCAGGTTGCCTTAAAAGGTTTCCAGCAAATAATAATCTGGTACCAATTTTTTTCTCTTCCAAATGTTGTACCAACATATGACGGTCGTTTGAATCCCCTTCTCTCAAAGTCATTAAAAATCCAAACCAAGATGGATCGGAGTTTTGAGTTGGTTCAGGCAGTATAAAGATTTCTTCGAGTTCTTTCATCCTTGAATATAGTGCTGCATAATTCTCTCGACGGCGTTGCACAAAATGATCTAATTTTTTTAATTGAGAAACACCAAATGCTGCTTGCATATCAGTAACCTTTAAATTGAATCCGATATGTGAATAAGTATACTTATGATCGTAACCGTACGGAAGCGTACCTAATTGTTGGCCAAAACGACATCCACATGTATCATCTTTTCCTGGTAAACAGTAACAATCTCTACCCCAATCCCTAAAGCTTTCGGCCAATTTAGCCAATTCTGGATTATTCACAATTACAGCACCACCTTCACCCATAGTAATATGGTGGGCGGGATAAAATGAAAAAGTAGAAATATCACCAAAAGTTCCAGTTTTTTTCCCTTTATATGTTGCTCCCAATGAATCGCAGTCATCCTCAACAACCCAAAGGTTATATTTTTTTGCAACACGCATAACTTCATCCAAATCAAAAGGATTACCCAAAGAGTGTGCTATCATAATAGCTTTAGTTTTAGGAGAAACGGCTTTCTCTAAGTCTTCTGCCAAAACATTGTGCGTAGCTATATCAACATCAACAAATACAGGGATTGCTCCAAACTGGACTATTGGGTTAACAGTAGTTGGAAAACCTGCTGCTACGGTAATTACCTCGTCGCCTGGTTTTATAGCCCGATCGCCTAATTTAGGTGAGGTTAAGGCATAAAATGCTACTAAATTTGCTGAAGAACCTGAATTAACCAATAGTGCTTTTGTTGCCCCAAAATATTGTGCAAATTCATGTTCAAATTGACTCGCAAACCTACCAGCAGTTAACCATCCATCTAACGTAGCATCAACACCTAACATAATATCTTCCTCATCTAAAACCTTCCCAGTTACTGGAATATAGTTTTGGCCAGGAACAATAATCTGTGTTGTTTTCTGCCTGGCAATTTCACGCAAGGCATTTTCTACATTTGAATCAGTAATATTTTTTAACATAATGTTTTGTATTGTGGAATATTATTATCTTTTTTTGAAATCTCATTAAGTACCTTCCATTTCAATTGGCTTTGCAAAGGGCTCCATTTCTGTAATGGGCTTTCCAAAAGCTATTTTTGGATAAGTATTAGTATGCGGATCAACCATTACCTGAACCAATTGCGGTTTATCCTTATTTTCATCCGCCCAAAGCCATGAAACTGCTGATGATATATCTTCCGAACTTTCAATGGTTATTGCATCAATTCCATACGCCATAGCTACCTTTGCAAAATCGGGCGCACTGTAACCCCAATAAGTAGATTGATATCTGGATTCGAAATAACTATCCTGGAATTGCCTGATCATCCCCAAAGTGCGGTTATTTAGGACAACAATTTTAACCTTTAAATTATTTCGGACAATGGTTTGCAATTCTTGGATATTGATTTGCATACAACCATCACCTATGATTACAACTACAGGCTGATTATTAAGTGCTATACATGCACCAATGCCGGCAGGTAATGAAAATCCCATTGCACCCATGCCCCCGGAGGTTAGAAAATGCTGACCTTTACTTAATTCCAGCGATTGTGCTGACCACATTTGATGACTACCTACATCAGCCAGATACACTTTGTTTTCTGCACTGCCCTTTGAAAGTGCATGCATAAATTTATTAGGGTTTATACCATCAGGTGTAAGTTCATTAATATCAGGCCATTCTGCCCTTAGTTCATTCACATGATTTAACCAATCTACTGGTAAATAAAACTCAGCTGATTGTGATGCTTTTTCAAACTGAGGGAAAAAATCGGTAAGATTGGCAACAATTCCTACACAACCGGTTACCCTGTTATTAATCTCGCCACTTTCGCAATCTATATGATAAATTTTTCTATTTTCAATAAATTTAGTGTCAGCTCCTGTTTGACGGATATCTAACCTGCTTCCTAAAACAATCAGTAAGTCACACTCGCCAAATGCAATATTAGCCCAACGGTTGCCATAACTACCTATAAAACCAATCCGCAGGTCGTCATCGTAAGAAATAGTGTCTAGCCCCAATAGGGTGGTTGTTACCGGTATTTGTGTTTTTTGTACAAATTGATCAAAAGCCGATTGGGTATTCGCGGCCTTAATGCCTCGTCCAGCCAAAATTAATGGTCGCTTTGCATTTTTAATATCTTTGATGAGCGCTTTTAAAGTATCCTCAGAGATGACAATAGACTTGTTATCGTGAATAAAATTTTCTCTTACTTCTATTTGTGCCCTTTGCACATTCATCGGGATATCAATTAAAACAGGTCCTGGCCTTCCTTCTATAGCTAAGGCAAATGCCTTTTCAAAAACCTCTTCAAGTTCTTCAGGATCATTAACTAAAAAACAAGCCTTGGTAATTGGCCTTGCCATGGCCACAATGTCTGTTTCCTGAAAGCCCAATTGTCTGATATCACGCTCACCTTTTTGCTCATGCGTATTCACCTGTCCGGTAATAAAAACTGCTGGAGTAGAATCAAAAAAACAGCTGCCTATACCCGTTAATAAATTCGTAGCACCTGGCCCGCTTGTAGCAAGCGCAACGCCTGGTAACCCGGTAATCCTTGCATAACCCTCAGCAGCAAAAGCAGCAGCCTGCTCGTGGTGCATGGTGATAATTTTTATATCTGTTGTTTGATTTAAAGAATCTAAGATATGCGTAATCATCCCCCCAGAAAGTTCGAAAACACTTTCAATTCCCTTTTTGCTTAAAAAGCTAGCTATAAAATCAGACGCTTTCATTATAATACTTATTTAGATAGGTAATAATTTAAGGTTTTTGACAAAGCTACGTTAAAATCAGTAAAATCGACCAAACCAATTTGATTAGTAAGTTTCGTAATATCCCCTTCAATATGCATAGATTGATTTTCACGATAAGGAATGGCACCAAAATTTAATGAAAAAGAAGGATTTATACTATCTCTTAGTTGTATCAATAACGTTTTTAGTTCTTGTGTTTGATTGGCAGAAATATTGTAAACACCTGAATCAATTTTATTCTTCACTATAGATAACAATATCCGAGCAAAATCGCCTGCATATAAATAGGCATACTTTTGTTCTCCTTTGGTAAAATCCATTGCCGATTTTTCTTGCATCGTTTTAATTACTGAAGGAATTAACCAATTATCAGCTTCGCGTTCACCAAATACAGAAAAAACCCTTAACCAGATCCAACTAATTTTATTTAAATCAGCATAGGTTTCCAAAATCTGTAAACAGCTTAATTTCATGCTGGCATAGGCGCTAACAGGATGAACAGCTTGATCTTCAAATACTTTACTGCTTATATTTCCATATTCTGCCTGCGAACCTAAAAAAATAAATTTGTCAATTTTTAGCGTTTGTGTAATTTCTAAAAGAGCAACGAGCAGTTCGATATTTTTAGATTGAAGTGACCAGTTGTTTCGATCTTGTGCCTCTACGCCAATCCATGCACAATGGATAATTACAGTTGGCTCTTTTTCAATTACCTGCTGTTTCCAATCATTTTGGCCATCCAAATCAATCCAATCTATTTTACCTTCAAATGCCTTACACCTCCAGGTATCCGAAGAAGATCTTTTCAAGCCAATAATATTAATATCGCTTTTACTTAAGCGCTCAGCAATGTGCGAACCTAAAAAACCGGTAGCTCCGGTAATTAATACATTATGCATTTAGATAATCTAAAATCTGTGTTGCGGTAATGTCATCAATATCTGATTTATTATACACAAATGATTTATACCAATTTATAGTTGTTTCAACCGCTGTACCAGCATTTAACTTTGGTTGCCATTTTAAGTCGGATATTGCTTTACTAATATCTAATTTTAACAAACCAGCCTCATGAGGCTGATCTGCTACCTGCTCTATTCTAAAACTGCCTGTTCCCCAACACTTGATTGCTAGCGAAAGCATTTCTTTTACAGGCAGAGCATCAGCAGAATATGGACCAAAATTATAAGCTTCTCCGAATTTTACCGGATCTGCATCTAAATTCATTCCTAATACCAGGTAAGCAATAACTGGTTCTAAAACATGTTGCCATGGCCGCACTGAATTTGGATTTCTAATTATAATTTCCTGACTTTTGGAAAGTGCCTTTGCAATGTCAGGTATCAAACGATCTTTTGACCAATCACCTCCTCCAATCACATTTCCAGCTCTACCAATGGCAATACCTTTTTTATGTATACTTAGTTTAGTCTTATTAAAAAAGGATTTTTTGTATGAATCTATTACCAATTCTGTGCAAGCTTTGCTTGCACTGTATGGATCATAGCCACCTAAGCGATCATTTTCACGATAAGGATATTCCCATTCGTTGTTGTGATATACCTTATCAGTTGTTATTAAAACAACTGAACATTTTTTTTCTAACAGTCGTACGCCATCTAACAAATTGGCAGTGCCAATCGCGTTTACCTCAAAAGTTTCAGAAGGAATTTCGTAAGATAGCCTAACGAGGGGCTGTGCCGCAAGGTGAAAGATGAAATCCGGTTGAAAATCCAAAATTGCCGTTTTAAGTATCTCACGATCACGTAGATCACTGATTATAGATTCGCATATTTGATCGCCATGTATCAAATAATATAAATCATTTTCATTTTGAGGCGCCAAAGCATATCCCTTAACTTTTGCTCCCAAAAGTTGAAGCGTTTTTAACATCCATGCCCCTTTAAAACCGGTATGTCCCGTTAAAAATATCTTCTTTCCTTCGTAAGTTTCTTTTAATCTATTCAACATGTTACCAGATTTTCCATTTAGCTTCTCCGCTACTCCAAAGCTGTTCCAATTCAATTCTATCTCTTAAAGCATCCATAGGTTTCCAAAAACCAGAATGTTTGAAAGCAGCCAATTGACCATCACTGGCAATTTCTTTCAGTGGAACATTTTCCCACTGAATGTTATCCATTTCGCCTTCAAGGTATTTAAATATACCAGGCTCTAATACAAAGAATCCACCGTTAATCCACATCCCGTCTCCTTGTGGTTTCTCTACAAAGTGATTAACTTTTCCATTCTCATCCATCTCGATATTACCGAAACGGCCAGGAGTTTGAATACTCGTTAACGTCGCTAATCTGCCATGATTTTTATGAAATTCGACTAATTTAGTAATATCAATGTCAGCTACGCCATCCCCATAAGTTAGCATAAAGGTTTCATCCTTAACATATTTCTGAATTTTCTTAATACGACCAGCTGTATTAGTGGTTAATCCAGTATCAACTAGGGTAACTTTAAATGATTCTGAATTAGAAAAATGTACGTCAACCTTGTTTTTCTCAATATCAATAGAAACATCAGAATTGTAGAGGTAGTAATTTAAGAAATACTCTTTAATACTTTGTGCTTTATAGCCCAGACACAATACAAAGTCGTTATAACCATAGGCCTCATAGATTTTCATGATATGCCATAAAATGGGTTTACCACCAATTTCAACCATCGGCTTTGGGCGAGCTTCAGTCTCTTCCATTAATCGGGTTCCCAAACCACCTGCTAAAATTACTACCTTCATGTTTTTTTAACTTAATATTTCTATGTGTACGTTTTCTGTTAAGGGATGTGAACAGCACAGCAAAAACTCATCACTTGCAAGATCATCTCTTTTTTTATTTAATCCAATCATCTTGGCATTACCACTAATCAATTTTCCTTTACAGGTGCTACAATTACCTGTTTGACAGGAGTATGGTAATTCAATATCAGCATTTAAAGCAGCCTCTAAAATACTTTTTCCTTTCACAACTTCCAGCTGATATGGTTTCCCATCAAAATTTAATTGTACCTTTTGGGTATGCACATCGATAAAATCTTTTGGATCCTTTACCAGTTCAAAATCTTCAGAAAATACATTTTCTAGCGAGCCGAATTTATATAGAATGGCACTTTTTACAGAATCTTTTAAGCCGGTAGGTCCACAAATATAATGCGCACATTTTTTTTCATCCAAACTTTCATCTAAGATCTGTAAAGCTTTAGCCTGATCAATTCTTCCCTGAATTAAATGCGGATTAGTCTCATCAATAAACAATTTGGTATGAAAATGACGTACAGTAAACCGATCCGGATATTTACTTTTCAATTGTTCAATCTGTTCTTTAAAAATTGTGCTTTCATGGTTTTTATTGCCATAATTCAAATGAACATTTACAGTTACTGTAACCGATAGGACATACTTGATTATTGAAATTAATGGAGTAATCCCGCTTCCTACTCCCCAAAAATAAATATCTTCAAAAGGCTGTTCCTTATCATAAACAAAATCTCCCATAGGAGGCATTACCTCAATAACATCACCAACCTTCACCATGTCGTTAATGTGGTTTGATACCAAGCCATTTTCTACACGCTTAATTGTAATTTCTAGAAAAGATTCGATACCAGGACAAGAGGAAAACGAATACGGACGAATATAACGGCGACCATTAATTCTCAAAATTATGGTAAGATATTGACCTGCCTCGTATTTAATTTTTTTCAACCCTGGTTGCCTAAAGCATAAGGTAACCGTATCTTCGGTTTCTTGTCTAATTTCCGCAACCTTTAAAGTATAATTCATTATATTAATGCTTTACTTTTAAAATCAGCATAAGCAATTTTCAATCCATCTTCGAGCTTTACCTTATATTTCCAGCCTAAATTGGATAACTTATTTACATCCATTAGTTTGCGAGGCGTTCCATCAGGTTTCGACAGATCAAATCTGATTTCACCGTCAAAACCAATCACATTTTTAACTGCTTTAGCCAAATTAGCGATGCTCAAATCTTCTCCACAACCTACATTAACCAACCCTTTTTCATTATAATTTTGCATTAAATAATAGCAAGCATCTGCCAGATCATCAGCGAATAAAAATTCGCGCTTTGGGGTACCAGTACCCCAAATAGTTACTGAAGATAAATTTTGATCTTTTGCTTCATGAAACCTTCTGATCAGAGCAGGTAATACATGAGAGTTTTCGGGGTGATAGTTATCATTTAAACCATAAAGATTAGTTGGCATAACCGAAATATAGTTACATCCGTACTGGTCCCTGTAGGCATCACACATTTTAATTCCGGCAATTTTTGCTATAGCATAGGGTTCATTTGTTGGTTCTAACTCGCCCGTTAATAAATATTCTTCTTTTAATGGCTGCGGAGCCAATTTTGGGTAAATACATGATGAGCCTAAAAACATTAACTTTTTAACATCATGTATTCTGGATGCTTCTATGATATTGCCTTGAATCATCAAATTATCATACAAGAATTCACCTCTATAGGTATTGTTGGCTACAATACCTCCCACTTTAGCTGCAGCTAAAAAGACATACTCAGGTTGGTTAGATTCAAACCAATTGAAAACAGATAACTGACTACGCAGATCTAATGTTTTAGAGTCTGCAACTAATATATTTTGAAAACCTTCTGCTTCTAATTTACGCTTGATTGCAGAACCTACCATACCGCGATGTCCAGCAATATAAATTGCAGATGATTTATCCCGAAGATACAAATCTGACATTATTCGTATTGATTTTTGATGGTGTAACCGTGCGATTTTAACAACGTTTCTTTTTTGAAGTGATCCACATCAGCCGCTACCATTTCCTTAACTAACGCCGCTAAATCATATTTTGGTACCCAACCTAATTTAGTTTTTGATTTAGTTGGATCACCAATCAATAAATCAACCTCAGTTGGTCGAAAATAAGCCGGATCTACTCCTACCACTTCGGTTCCGATAGCTACTTGAAATTCAGGTTTTGAACATGCGGTCACAATACCTTTTTCTTCAACACCTTCTCCAACAAAATCAATCGTAATTCCAACTTCGGCAAAAGCCAAACGCACAAATTCGCGCACTCTTGTTGTAACTCCGGTAGCAATTACAAAATCTTCCGCAACGTCCTGCTGTAAAATTCTCCACATGGCTTCAACATAGTCCTTAGCATGTCCCCAGTCGCGCTCCGCATCAAGATTTCCTAAAAACAATTTTGTCTGTAAGCCCTGAGCAATTTTAGCAACTGCTCGTGTAATTTTACGGGTTACGAAAGTCTCTCCCCTCAAAGGGCTTTCGTGATTAAATAAAATACCGTTACAAGCAAATATACCATAAGCTTCGCGATAGTTTACTGTAATCCAATAGGCATACATTTTGGCTACAGCGTACGGTGATCGTGGATAAAATGGAGTAGTTTCTGATTGTGGTACTGCTTGTACCAAACCATACAATTCTGAGGTACTTGCCTGATAAATTTTAGTTTTGTTTTCTAATCCTAAAATCCTCAATGCCTCCAATAAACGTAATGTGCCTATGCCATCAGCATTTGCCGTATATTCAGGAGTATCAAAACTTACTTTAACATGACTCATTGCCCCAAGGTTATAGATTTCGTCAGGCTGAACATCTTTAATGATCCTGATTAAATTGGTTGAATCAGATAGGTCTCCATAATGAAGCTTAAACCTTACATTTTCATCATGAGGATCTTGATACAAATGATCAATACGATCAGTATTAAAAAGAGAACTTCTTCTCTTAATACCATGAACCATATAACCTTTTTCTAGTAATAGTTCTGCAAGATATGTTCCATCTTGGCCAGTTATTCCTGTAATTAGTGCGACCTTCATTTATTTTGTTTAGCGAATTTTAAACTTATTTAATATTTTACCAAAAATGTTAGAATCATTTTCCTGTTGACCGTAAGTTCCATAACCATAACCGTAACCGTAATCCTTATTGATGATATCATTAACAACAATACCTAAGTTTTTCATTTTGTTACTTCTATAGAGCTCCTCAACAATCTTTAACTGATCTTTTTGCGTTACTTTTTGTCTTACCAGATACAATATTGCATCAGCATATACAGATAATAGCTGGGCATCTGTAATAATACCAACAGGAGGTGCATCCATTATGATATAATCAAACTCTTTTTTTAAGTCTTCAATCAACTGTGGTACCCGTTCGTTCATTAAGGTTTCTGCAGGATTAGGTGGTAAAGGACCAGAAGAGATGATAAACATATTCTTATTAATGCTTAAAGGTTGAATAATGTCATAAACCTTTACATCTGAATTTATTGTATAATTACTAAAGCCCATATTATTAGCTACTTCTAGTTTTGCTGATAATCCTGGTTTTCGTAAATCCAATTCCATGAGCAAAACTTTTTTACCGGTTAGGGCCAGAATATTACCTAGATTAATCGCAGTAAACGACTTTCCTTCACCACTCATGCTTGAGGTAAGCAAAATAATTTTTTCTTGTTTTGTTTTTAAATAAAAAGAGAGGTTGGTTCGCAATGCCCTAAACTGCTCTGATATGGCTGATCTTCCCTGATTAGCAACAATCAAATTGTCGGAACTTGAGTTATGGCTAATTTCGCCAATAACCGGTACCTGGGTTAATCCAACAATCTGATCTTTGGTTCTTATCGATGTATTTAACAGATCTTGGCCAAAAATTGCTATCATAGGTAAAAGTATACCAATAATCAATCCAATTAAGTATATGATACTTTTTCTTGGACTGATTGGCTTTACATTTGCTTTTGGAGGATCTATGGTTTTTGCAACCGAGATATTAGATGTTTTAGAAATAGCAGTTTCTTCTGCTTTCTGCATTAAAAAGATATAAAGTTCTTGTTTTATTTGCTGGTTACGCGCTAGTTTTAAATAGTTTTTTTCAATTTGAGGCACACCCGAAATTTGCCCCTCAGCAGAACTTAATTGGCTTTTTAGTTTATTTCTGGTCAGAATATATGAATTTTTTGTACTTTGTATATTCGACAGGATATCATTCCTAAGTCCTTGAATCTGTCTGTCTATATTCTGAATAAATGGACTTTCTTCAGTAACACTTAGTAATTGTCTTTCCCTTTCTACCAATAACGCATTATATTGACTCATGAGATTAGAAAAAACTAAATCTTGCGGCATAAGCGATGATGGGAAAACCCTTTTATTTTTCTCATAATCCTTTAAGTACTTCTCCAAATCATTGAGAACTGTCACTTGAGTTTCTGCCTTAGCTAATTCGGTAGAGAATTCTCCTGTATTTTTTACAAGTAGTCGCCCTTGTTCACTCATATCAGCTAATTGGTTTTGTTGCTTAAAGCTTTCCACTTTATTTTCAACATCACCAAGTTCAGAAGCAATTTTATTTAAGCGTTCCTTTATAAATTTATAAGTACTATCAGCAATCGCATTTTTATCACTTAAATTTGCTTCTGTATATTTATTTATCAAAGTATTTAAAATATCTTCGCCCTTATTAGGCAAAGAATACGACAAAACTAAATCAATGATACTAACTTGTTTGTTACTAACATTAACCGCTAATTGAGACATTAATTCGGCAACACGCGAATCAATTGATTTTACTACAACATAATACTCTGCATTGTCAAGTTTTTCAATCTGGTTTGCCTCAACCTGTATAATGCCGACCCCATTTACGCTTAAACTTTCACCTAAACTAATTTCCTTTTCAAAGTTTGGTGTACTAATTTTGATCTTATTGTTTGAAACTTTTTGAACTTCAAATAAAGTTGTTTTAATCGTATCAACCCCTTTTAAAATATTGAATTTAAACGGGGCATGATATAATTCACGACTAATTAAGTTACTTTTTTTCGTATAAATGATATTAAGTTGCATTTGCCTGACAACCTGCTCCATTAAAAAGCGAGTTTTCAATATTTCAACCTCATTATCTACAGAGTTTTTACTTCCCATTAAGCCACCCAAATCCATCAATGCTCCAGCTTGCTTAGCAATACTGCCACCCTTTTCATCATCATTCACTAATAATTTAGCATTAATTTGAAATGTTGGTGGGGTATATAATATATATGTAAAGGCAACAGCCAAACAAATAAATATACTAATTAGAAACCATGGCCATTTTTCAATAAGTTTGCCAAATATATCTTTTAGGTTTATACTCTCAACTTCCTCTACGTTTTTCACTGTATTTTTATCAGGTATATTATTCATTAAATGGTTAGATTATCTGAAGCTTGAAATAGCTAAAACAATTACAGAAACAACCGAAGCTATTACACCAATAGTTTGTACTTGCGCAGAATTAGAAGCGGATACTTTACGTTTATTTGGTTCAACATAAATTACGTCGTTTTGTCTTAAATAATAGAATGGACTATTAAAGATTTCACTAGAATTTAGATTTAATCGAGCAAATTCTTTCTTGCCATTATTATCCCTAACAATCAGCACATTATCACGTTTTCCATAGATAGTTAAATCACCGGCCAGGCTCAAAGCATCTAAAATACTTACTTTTTCATTTGGTAAAGTATAAGCTGAAGGAGCATTTACCTCTCCTAAAACACTTACTTTAAAATTCGAAAAGCGAAGTTGAACATTTGGTTCCTTATAAAACACGCTTGACTTATCGCGGATGAGTTCTCTTGCCTGAAAGGTTGTAAGCCCAGCTACCTTAATTTTTCCAATTAGAGAAAGTTCAATCTCTCCGTTCTTATCTACCAAAAAACCTGTATTTTGAGTTGTAAGACTATTATTCGTATTGCCCCCTAATGATGGTGTTGAGGCTGCCTGATTTATAATCGCACCACTCTGAGGATTTAAGGTGAATACATTAATACTCAATATATCATCAGATTGAATTATAGGTTCAGTAAACTTAATAGCATTATCAAGCTGCGCTTGGTTAACAGTTTGAATATCTTGAAAATAAGCAATCTTTTTATTACTAATACAAGAGGATGTAAAAATCATAACAAGAACTAAACCTGCTATTTTTATTAGAGAACTATTTTTATTCATAAGTATATATCTGTTGAAAATGAAATTGACCATTTTAAACAGCTTGCAAACTTAATCATTTAATTGTAATATCTAAAAGTCTTATCATTTAGAAATTATAATTAAGAGAAACCAAGTTTAAATAATTGAGTATTTCTATATAATTTCAAAAGTTACATTAAGCATAAACGGATCCAAAAATTTCTTGATTCTTAAAAGGATAATTTCCCAAAAAATCATATAATTTACCAGATTGTACTGCATCGATCAATGTACTTAAATGTTTATCATGATGAAGATCAGTTCCAGCAAAGTCATACATCTTTTCCTTTAGCAAAATCTCCGCCAACTGTTTCACATCTTTCCCATAATAACCCAAAATAGAGAGAAGATTCATTTGAAATAAACAGCCTTTTTCTTTAAACCGCTTTAACCTGCTTTTATCTTTAAAATAAAAAGTGTAGCGCTCCGGATGAGCTAAAATTGGTTTATAGCCTTTAATTTCTAAATCAAATATGGTTTGACTAATCCCTGGACTTTCATTTAAATAAGACATCTCAATCAACAAATGTTTCTGATCTAAAGTACATAACGGGCGATCCATTTTAAAATCCTGATCAACCATATACTCTGCACCGGCGCTTAGTTTCAAAGAAACATTAGCTTTATCCATCTCTTGTTGTAGTGAATCTTTTGCACTAAAGATTATTTCTTTTGTATTTGGATACAACTCTTGGTAGATATGAGGTGTAGCGATTAGCTGATCAAACCCCAGTTCCTGTAAAGATTTAACAAAACGCAAAGATGTAGATAAATCTGGGGAACCGTCATCTATGCCGGGTAGGATATGCGAATGAATATCAACACCTAACCAGGAAATATCAGTAATTTTATTTTTTTTACTAAAAAAGTTAAACATTATTATAAGGAAATATTAAATCAATTACTTGACTATAAGTTAACGAATCACCTCAATTCATTCGAAGACATCCATTAAACGAATTACTCTACAAAAAAGTCTATGAGATGAGGTAAATCTAACCTAATTCATTGGAATTATCAATAAGCAGTAGACTAAAACAGACAAAAAGTAGAAATAATGACGAAAAACAATTTATTATTCAAAGGATGAGTACTTATTATTTATTGTAGCCAACGCTTCCCAATTATCTTGATTCTAACGATCATCCTACAGTGAACCTCACACCTTCCGAACCCTTTGCTACCTTATTCACTAGTTTTTATTCATCTTTTCTTTACTATTCCTTTACCTTTTACGTAATAAAAAGGTAAAGAACAGGTAAGCCAGAGGTAACCATGGGGTTAACTTGGTGCCCAGAAAGGGTAAACAAAGGGTAAAGGATGGGTAAGCAAATATTAATATTAAATAGCCATATTATAACCTTGCATCAGCCAGCTCCCTGTTGATAAAAGATTTAGTATCGAAAATAATAGTACCCTGTTCTCTAAATCTTTGGTAATCAATATCCAGAAACTGATGATGAGCTACGGCTAAAATAACTACGTCATAATGTTTGAAATTGTTATTTTCCAGCATCTGGATATGATATTCAGCGTTCACGTCAATTGGGTTGGCCCAGGGATCGTACACATCTACCTGCATACTGAAAGATTTAAGTTCTTTATAGATATCAATTACCCTCGTATTCCGGGTATCCGGGCAATTTTCTTTAAAAGCGAAGCCCAGAATGAGTGCTCTCGCGCCATTAATCACCTTATCTTTTGCCACCAACATCTTGATTACCTTATTGGCAACAAACATGCCCATATTATCATTCACTCTTCTGCCAGACAGAATTACTTCAGGTTTGTAGCCCAAAGCTTCTGATTTATGGGCCAAATAGTAGGGATCAACTCCAATGCAATGCCCTCCAACCAAACCCGGTTTGTAATTTAAGAAATTCCATTTGGTAGCCGCTGCCGCCAATACATCAGCCGTATCGATTTCCATACGGTCGAAAATTAAAGCCAGTTCATTGACGAAGGAAATATTGACATCCCGTTGTGCATTTTCTATCGCTTTTGAGGCCTCGGCCACTTTAATGCTAGGTGCCAAATGTGTACCAGCAGTTATAATGGAAGCGTAAAGCAGATCGATCTCGGCCGCAATGGCAGGTGTAGAACCTGAAGTCACCTTTTTTATTTTGGTCAGGGTATTGATTTTATCTCCTGGATTGATCCTTTCCGGGGAATAGCCACAGAAGAAATCTATATTAAATTTGAGCCCAGACACTTTCTCCAAAACAGGAACACAATCTTCTTCTGTGCAGCCAGGATAAACGGTAGATTCATAAATCACAGTATCGCCTGGTTTCAAAACCGTGGCTAACATTTTACTAGCCGCAAGTAAAGGTTCCAGATCAGGACGTTTAAGATGATCGATAGGTGTAGGTACCGTAACGATATAAATCGTACACATGGCTAGATCAGACAGGTTAGCACTCAATGCCAATCCATTTTCTTCATCTGTTGGAGAACAGACCAACATCAGATCATCCAGATTTGCTTCGTGGGTACGATCTTCCAGACGTTTAAGTTCTTCTACACGGCTTTCACTGGTATCGAAACCAATAACCTTATACTTTTTTGCAAATTCGATAGCCAGCGGGAGCCCAACATAACCTAAACCTATAATCGCAATTTGCTTATTTGTATTCATTTTTACTTCGGTGATTGGGCAAAGATAAGATAAATCAGTAAAGCTTAATTCTTTTAACCACAGCGGACGCAAAGAGGATGCGCGAAGGACACAGCGTTGGATGGAGCGCAATGCTTAAATGAACTTACATTTCTTGCATGGTAAAAATGGCATATATGCATTTTAAACATCCATCGCTGCGCTAGCATTGACAGACTCTATACGAAAACCCGTCATTTGGAGCGAAGCACCGCGAAGTGGAGAGATCTACCTCGAGACAGATTTAGCTTTGCTGAGCACTACATGGTTCTCGACTACGTTGCACTTCGCTCGAAATGACGATACCTGGAGGAGAATTAAAATTACCCCTAAGTCGACAACCAAATAAAAATAGATCGCCAATAAACACTTTTGCATTTATCGGCGATTAATAAGTGTATATTTTAAACCAATTTATTTAATCTGCTTCAGCAAGTAACTGCCATAACCACTTTTAACCAGTGGAGTAGCAATGGCTTTTAATTGTTCTGCATTGATAAAACCCATACGATAAGCAATTTCTTCAATACAACCGATTTTTAAGCCTTGTCGCTCTTCAATAATCTGTACGAATTGACCTGCCTGCATTAAAGAAGCAAAAGTTCCGGTATCTAACCAGGCTGTTCCACGACTGAGTACACCCACCTTCAGTTTACCACGCTCCAGATACACACGGTTCACATCGGTAATTTCATATTCACCCCTAGGAGATGGCTTCACATTTTTGGCGATTTCCACTACTTCATTATCATAAAAGTATAAACCTGGAACAGCATAATCTGATTTTGGCTGAATCGGCTTTTCTTCAATAGATATAGCATTTTTATTGTTATCAAACTCAACTACACCATAACGTTCCGGATCTGAAACCTGGTAGGCAAATACGACTCCACCCTCCGGATCAGCGCTCTCCTGCAATAATCTGGACATACCATCTCCGTAGAAAATGTTATCGCCTAAAACCAAAGCGACTTTATCTGTTCCAATAAAATCGGCACCAATAACAAAGGCCTGAGCAAGTCCGTTAGGTTCTGCCTGTACCGCATAGCTGAATTTACAGCCCAGCGAAGCACCATCACCTAATAATTTCTCAAAATTAGGCAGATCATGCGGGGTAGAGATAATCAAAATTTCTTTTATCCCGGCTAACATTAAAGTTGATAAAGGATAATAAATCATCGGTTTATCGTAAACCGGCATCATTTGCTTGCTACAGGCAAGGGTTAAGGGATGCAAACGGGTACCGCTGCCACCAGCTAAGATTATACCTTTCATACTAGTATTAGATTTGAGATTTGAGACATTAGATTTGAGACGAAATGGCTCTATCTCAACATCTATATTACTTCTATTTATTAATTTGTTTTATACACTCCACTAAACTATCTCTCCAATAAGGGATTTCAATATTAAATGTATTTTTTATTTTAGACTTATCCATTACCGAAAATGCTGGTCGTGTGGCTTTGGTTGGGTAGGCAGATCCGGGAATTGGATTTACGCTGACATCAGTTTCGCTAATATCACAAATGGCTTTGGCAAAATCGAACCATGAAGTTACGCCTTCATTACTGTAATGATATATCCCATACGATTTCGATGAGGATACAATGATATCAAAAATAGTATTTGCCAAATCTATGGCATAAGTTGGCGTACCCACCTGATCGGCTATGATATTTAACTCATCACGTTCAGCACCGAGCTTTAGCATGGTTTTCACAAAGTTATTGGCATATTCAGAATATAACCAGCTGGTGCGGATAATAAAGTGAGTTGGTAATATTTCAGCCACGGCCTTTTCGCCATCCAGTTTAGTTACCCCATAAATATTAATCGGCTTAGCTTCATCTTCTTCTTTGAGCAATTTCACTTCATTCCCTTCGAAAACAAAATCGGTAGAAACGTGAACCAAAGTAATACTATTTGCCAAACAGGCAGCAGCCAGATTAGCTGCCCCGGTTTCATTAATGGCTTTAGCCAGATCAACCTCATCTTCTGCTTTATCAACAGCCGTATAAGCGGCACAGTTGATTACGTAAACGGGCTGTTCTTTAGCTAAAAGATTCTTTAAACCTTCTACATTTAAAATGTTGGCATCCTGTTCTGCCGGAAAAACGATTTCAGTAATTCCTCTACGTTCTGCCACGACCTTTAAACACTGGCCTAATTGTCCGCCAGCACCAATCACTAATATTTTAGCCATGTTGTAATTCAGCAAATGGTTTTAAAAGCATGTCTTTTTCAGAGATCGACTCCATTCCGGCTGGAATGAGCCAGTCAATATTCAGGTCGGTATCGTTATAGATCACACCCGTTTCTGAAGCTTTGTTATAAAAATTGTCGCACTTGTAAAGAAACTCTACCGTTTCGCTGAGTACCGAAAAGCCATGTACAAATCCACGTGGAATATACAATTGCAATTTATTTTCGGCACTTAAACGTACCGCAACATGTTGACCGTAAGTTGGAGAACCTGGGCGAACATCTACCGCTACATCCAGCACTTCGCCCTTGGTTACGCGCACCAATTTTGCTTGTGCAAAAGCACCGGTTTGCGCATGTAAACCACGGATTACGCCATATGATGAATACGATTGGTTGTCCTGTACAAATGCACCGGAAAGGCCGGTTTTATCTTCGAAAGTTTGCTGGTTGAAACTTTCGAAAAAGTAACCACGTGCATCATCAAAAACCCTTGGTTTTAAAATCAGGCAGTCTTTTATCCCTGTTTCTGTAATTTCCATTATTTAGTGCTGTACTGCTGCTCGTAATAAGATTGGTAATTGCCTGAAGTAACGTTGTTTAACCAGTCTTCATTTTGTAAATACCAATCAACCGTTTTAGCCAAACCTTCTTCAAATTGTAAACTTGGCACCCAGTCCAATTGATTTTGTAATTTACTTGAATCGATAGCATAACGTAAATCGTGTCCGGCCCGATCAGTTACATAGGTAATCAATTTGGCTGATTCACCTGCTTCGCGGCCCAATTTTTGATCCATAATGGTACAAAGCAAATTAATCAGATCGATATTTTTCCACTCGTTATGGCCACCAATGTTGTAAGTATCTCCTGTTTTCGAATTGTGAAAAATTACATCAATTGCTCTCGCGTGGTCTTCTACCCATAACCAATCGCGGACATTTTCACCTTTACCATAAACTGGAACAGGTTTATTATTTTTGATATTATTAATGGCTAAAGGAATCAGTTTCTCTGGAAAATGGTGCGAACCATAATTATTTGAGCAATTAGAGATCACGCAGTCCATACCATACGTATCATGATAAGCACGCACAAAATGATCTGAACTTGCTTTTGATGCCGAATAAGGGCTATGTGGATCATAAGCGGTAGTTTCAGTAAACATACCTTCTTCGCCTAACGCGCCATAAACCTCATCGGTACTTACATGGTAAAAACGTTTTTTGTCGTAATCACCTTTCCAAAATTCGCGGGCGGCATTTAATAAATTTACCGTACCAATTACATTGGTCATTACAAAAGCAGTTGGATCAGCAATAGACCGATCTACATGGCTTTCTGCTGCAAGGTGAATCACAGCGTCGAAATTTTCTGCTTTAAACAGATCATACATTGCTTTAGCATCTGTAATGTCTTGCTTTACAAATCTGTAGTTTGGCTTGTTTTCGATATCGGTTAAGTTGGCCAGATTACCCGCATAAGTCAATTTATCTAAATTGACAATCTCATATTGAGGATAGTTGTTAACAAAGCGACGGACTACATGGGAACCAATAAAGCCTGCTCCACCAGTGATTAAGATTTTTTTCACAAAAGATAGATTTATATAACGCTAAAATAAGTTAGATAAACTAAAAAATCACTCTTTTTGAATTAAAAAACAAAAATGAACAGATCAAATGCTCTTATATGTACTTTTAACAAAAAAAGGTTACATATTAACTTATATTACTTAATTTTTAGAAAAAAAATCAAATGATAACTTATTGGCTTAATCCAATCGCCTAAAAAGTTATTTCACTTACATACAAAGTAGGTTATTAAGGGTTTTAAATAGAAATGAACACAAATAATGAATTGGAATATTGAATTAATTTAAAAATACCCAAAATTACTGATAACTAAAAAGTAGTTAATTAATAAATAGAAATCAAGGTCTATTACATTGCCGCTACTGAACTTTCTAATTCCTTATACCACTCTTCTCCATACTTACGAATCAGTGGTCCCTTTAAAAAGCTATATACCGGAACCTTAAGCTCGCGGCCGAAGGTACAGGCATCATGGCAGATGTGCCAGCGGTCATAGTTCAGCACCTCGAATTCCGGATATTTGGTGATCCGGATAGGGTAAAGGTGGCAGGAAATCGGCTTCTGCCAATCTACAATCCCCTGCTCGTATGCTTTTTCAATAGCGCATTTGGTAATCCCGCCTTCAAACAACACATAAGCGCACTCTTTATTTTTATCGACACAAGGGGTGGTTAAATCGCCATCTTCATCCACTACATAAACCCCTTGCTCCTCAATAGCTTTAATACCCTTTTCGTTTAACAGGTGTTTGATTTTCGGATAAATCTCTTCCAGAACGGCTTTTTCGTCATGATCCAAAGGTGCGCCAGAATCGCCTTCCACACAGCAGATTCCTTTACATTTGCTTAAATTACAAACAAAATTCTCCTTCAATACATCTTCGTGCACCAGCACCTGTTCTACTTCTATCATCATTATTCTTTTGCTAAAGCATATTTCAGCCCACTGGCCGACTTTAATTCCATTGTAACCGCACCAACCAATATTTCAACCTGCGCCTTAACCGGCACCCGGTTACCATCATCAGTTACCCAAAGGTATAAACGGCTATCTTTTTTAAAGATCCGGCCAGGCTTAATCGATGGGCTAAATTTCAAACAGCGAATGTTACCTAATTTATTCTTAACCGTTTCTTTACCTACATATTCTACCTCAAGCGCTGAAATTTCATCGCCCAGGAAATAGTTCAATTTAAACTTATCCCCAACTTTGATTTTACTCATATCCAGGCTCCGCGCAAAATAATAAGCGGAAACCAGATCAAAAGTTTGATTAGTCGGTGTAGTAAAGGTCCCTCTATTGGAAACTACTTTCTTTCCATCCTGGTTAAAACGCGCCTTATCTTGCCTTTTATAACTGGCCTCACGGATATTCTCCTGGTAGAAATATGGTAAAAGATCAGTTTTATCAATGTAGGAATCGTAATGATCCCTTATTTTATAAAAAATATCAAAGGTACCCGAAGTCTGCGCGTCAACCGTAAGTTTGTATGTAGGCTTGTTATCAAACTTTAAATCAGAATTGGTTACTTTAATCGTGGCTTCTGCCGCGGTGATAAACCCATACCTTAATTTATACTGTAAAACTTCACCCTCCTGAAATACAGCTTCTTTCTTGAGAGGAAGTTGCTGAGCCATCGTAAAAAGACTACATAGACCAACCGTAACCGTTATCAATAATTTTTTCATTGCTTTTGTACTCATTTGTGTGTTATGAGGAAAAAACCATTTTTAAAAATGTAATTAAATTTTCCCTTTATGAAGATATACAAAAAGCCAACCAAAATTTAATCTTTCTTATATTCATGCTTAAGTACGAACCGAAGATCGGTTAATAATATTCCCTTTGAACCCTACTTCCGATATTTAAGTTAAAGTGCCACCGTGATCCCGAAGCCTCAGGATCACCGTCTATTTTTCGAAAGATGCTGAAATGAATTCAGCATGACGATCACTTAAGACAAGGAAGCTTAAAAATTTAATCTTTTCTTTTATAAACCGGTACAGTAGAGCAAGGCTCGCCAAACATAATGCTTTTAACAACTGGTGTGAGCAGATTGGTAACTTCTACATACGCAGCAACCGGCACCTCAATATCGCCGCATCCTTTCACCACCACACGCTCGTTCGCATAATCCTCTGGATTAATTTTAGCCAATGCCTTGGTAAATAAAACCGCTTCTAATGTATTTAAGTCGCCAAATACGACTTCATTAGCATAGGGTTTTAGCTTATTGGCCAAAAGCATATAAGCCCAGGTAGGCACAATGGCATCTGCAGAGCAGGTGATCGCTACATTCTTATCCTGATACTGTGCCCAATCGTGATCCTTTATAAATGCCCGAAAATCTTTTTCCCTCAGCATTAAACCGTGAAACAGATTATCTACAATATCATAGACTACCCTTTCTCCTTTATGATAAAAATCTTCAAGGTTCAAAGTAATTAAACCACTATTGGCAACTTTATTGATGATGTTTTCCTGAATTTCCATGACCTTAAATAAAAAAACCGTCCCAACTGAACGTCGGAACGGTTACAAAATTACGTATTTTCTAATTAATAGAATTTCACACGATTGTCTTTTATCTTGGCATTATCTTGCAAAGCCTGGAAAGCTGATCCTAATGAACGCTGACCTAAACTCAATAACATGCTTTCTTTTTGTTTAAACATGTTTGCAATTGGTGCAGGGTTTGTAAATCCATCAACAGTAAATACATATACACCACGCTCGCCTTGAACAGGAGCAGACAATTTGCCCGGCTGTGAACCAAATACACTACCTACTAATGCATTTTCTTGTGCAACACCTGGAATTACAGGATTAGCAAATACGACGTTCTGAACTGGATTAACCGGACGGGCAACTTTAGCCGCCACCTGATCAATACTTCCTTTGCCTGCATTGGCCAATTTCTCTTTCAATTGTTTTGCTTTAACCGCGTTGAGTACCATAGGTTCAATTTCTTTCTTCACATCAGCCAATGATAAAATACCTTTCGGGCTAATGTTGGTTAAGCGTGCTACCACGTAAGCATTGCTCATGGTATAAATTTCAGGTAAAACATCGCCTTTATCTGCTGCGTAAGCATCCTGGATCAGCTTACGTGGATTATCTAATCCAGCAGCAAATCCTTGTGTTGCGGCTACCTTATCAGCAACAGCTACTTTCAGTCCTTTTTGGGCTGCAAATTTATTGAAATCGTTACCTTTTACATCGGTTAAGAAACTGCTCGCCGCTTTATAAGCAGCAGCCTGAGTTTTGCTACTGGCTGCCAATGCTTTTTCTACATAAGCCAGTTTAGCTACTTTAGAAGAACCGATCTGTTTTTCGATTTTAATTACATGATAACCAAACTGAGATTTTACCACTTTAATATCTCCGGTTTTACCATCAAAAGCCGCATTTTCGAATTCAGGAACCATTGCACCACGTGCGAAAGTACCCAACTCGCCACCTTTATCTTTAGAACCATCTACACTATAGTTTTTAGCCAGTTCCGCAAAATTGCCACCTTTTAAAATTAAGCCTTTTAATGAATCAGCTAATTTAACTGCTTTATCTTCGCCACCAACTTTAGCCGGATCAATTAAGATATGACTTGCTTTTACTGAATCTGGAGAGATACGGGTTGAAACTACCTTTACAATTTTGTATGAGTTACCGCTTAATTTCGGACCATAAAAACTACCTGCAGGTAAAGAAAACACTGCCGAATCAACAGCTGGATCCAATTTACCTTTTGTAATATAAGTAAAAGGAACTTTTACGTCTGAATTGATCGCTGCGAAAAGTGAATCATTTTTAGCTACCTGGAAATCAGCAGCAATTTTATCTACCTGAGCTTTAATGGCCAATGAATCTGCCTTATTAGGGCTGATACTGAAAGTAACATACTCAAAAGCACGTGTTTCTTGCGGATTGTTAAAACGTGCTTTGTTCTGATCATAATATTCCGAATAATCAGCATCAGTTAATTTAACTGATTTATCAGGAACTGAAGCATAATCTAAACTTACATATTTAAAGTTGGCCAGTTTGTTACGGTTGTTATACTCATCTGTAGCCTCTAATGAAGTTACATAAACCGAGTTACGGATTAAGTTAGAATATTTGGTTTGTAATGCCTGGTTTTTAATTTCCTCCTGTAACATGTTAGATTGTTGCAAAGCCTGAGGTTCTTTCGATTTTAAAAAGTTCATCAAGGTTGCACGGTCTAACTGTCCGGTTTGTGGATTAGAAAAATATTGTTTGATCAATGGACTAGGGTTCTGACCTTGTAACAAATCCAACAATTCGTCTTCTGATACGCTTAAACCTAAACGATCATATTCTTTGGTTAACAAAACTTTTGCCAACTCTGCATTCCATGCCTGATCAACAGCCATAGCGGTCATCTGTGCATTGGCACTACCACCATATTGCTGTTTCATCTGGTTTACACCCTGATCAACCTTTGGTCCGAACTCATCGATATTGATATCGTTACCATCTATAGATCCTACCACTTTTTGATTTGCCGACCAAAAAGGTTTACCCACGTTAATTGCATCACCTACTAAAAATGCAACAATTGCAAAACCGATTGCAAAGACCAGAATATAGCCTGCACGGTTGCGCAAAAATGTCATTAATCCCATATTGTATTTTATAATTTATTTAGTTCTTTTTTAAGAGGGCGCAAGATACAAATTTGCCTTAAAAAAGAAAACACAAAATTTTATTTATCAAGCACCTAATTATTAAGGGGATGGAAGAGGTAAAAATGGATGAAGTAAGATGAAAAATGTAAGGTGGAGGAAAACAATTTAGCTTTGAATCTATAGATATTTCGATGGTTTTCGACTACCTCACCCATCTTACATCGCACATTTTACATTGCTTTAAGGTGCTACACCTTCTTTCATATTCAATTCACCATTGCCGCTATCCATTTCGTATGTACTAAAATCTTGTGGTGCTTTGAAATTTATTCCTTCACCCACGCTTCCGTCAATTCCTCTTACATAAACACGCTGGTTAGAATAGAAAATCTTTTTCGATTCATCCCAGATCAGTTCCTGAGAAGAAAAGGTATCACCTTTACTACTCTTCACCACTACATTTTTCCTGAATTCGGTTTTGAGTTCATTGTCACGCCTGATGGCATAATCGCAAACCAGGTTTCCATCAATGGTACCATTAGGATTATAAAAATCAATGTTAACCCCTTTAATCATCTCCTGATAAGCGCTTCCATTAGTGGGCGTAACCTTATCGAGTATCGGAGCAACACCTTTTGCTTTGATCCTTGCAGAATCGCTGTAAATAATATCTACACCTAAAGTACGCTCGCGGGAGAGGATGGCCTTATTTATTGAAACAGAATTTGCCTTTTTTAAATCGTCATCTCCACAGGAAGCCATAAATAAAGGCAATACCAGGAACAGACCATATAAAAATACTTTCAGTTTCATTAATCTACGCGGTACTTACGGAACCAGGTATCGTTCAAGGTAAAACCTAAGTGGAAATTAATATACTGCTCTTTAACCAGATTATTGTTTAATGTTCCTCTTTGTCCCAGCTCTGTTGTAAAATTAATTTTATAAAATGCAGTACCACCATTAGCAGTAGGTAACGGAAAACCAAAGCCTAAAGATGCGCCCATTTGTTTAATATCCTGATTACCGATTTTGATATAGGTCTTATCGTAATTAAAACCAATGCGGTAATCTATACGTTTCATGTAACTGTTATATGAAAATGCATCAGGTGTCCATTGACCTCCTAAAGAAGCTCCCCAACTATCCTGCAAGCCTTGATTTACATCATTGATACTGGTTTTAGACCATTTACCCATTCTAAAATCGGCACCGATCAGCCATTTATCATTTTGTTGAATAGCGATCCCAAAATTGTGTGTTAATGGTAAAGTAAGATTAGATTTTCCTTTGTTTACCGTATTTAATGTATCTGCTGCAGTACTTTCATTCCCGTCCTGATCTCTTGTGTATAGCGTAGCGTAAGAAGTTAGTGTGGAGTTCACTTTTCCAGAAGTACTTCCAGAGTAACCTAAGGTAACAATCGTTTTCTTGCCTAATGTAAAATCATACTGGATACCATAAGAATAACTTAAGCCTGCAACACTATTTTTGGTCTGAAGTTTTGCATTATAAGAACCTACACTATTAAACTCTGTAGCACGGCTGGTTTGAAGATTCCCAAAAATATATTCCAGGTTACCACCAATTCTCAAATGATCGCCAAAACGATAACCGTAGCCTAAATAAGCTTTCGATAAACCGCCTTCTCCTTCATAAAGCTGATTCAACGTTGTAGTGTCAACTTTCACCGTATTCCTGTAATTATAACCCAGATCAGAATAAGGTAAAATACCAAAACTCAATGCCGATCTTCTGTTAACCGGTGCTGCAAAAGCCAGGTGACTAAAAGTAGAATTAAAGCTGGATTCGCTTAAATTATTGCGTGTGAGGTTGGTTACACTAGCACTCATGCCAATATCGATCGTTGTTAACGAAATACCAGCGTATGATGCCGGATTCTGCATATTGATGTTATTAAAACCGGTAACTTTGCTCACTGCAGTAGAGATTCCGCCCATTGCCCTAAACTGGGGCAATAAAGATCCTTTTATATTTCCAAGCCCATATCTTGAATATGGTGAGGAAGTGGTAACCTGTGCCTGGGCACTTAAACCACAAACTAGAACGATTATGGCTGCAATATAATTTATTCTTTTGTACATTTTAATCTGCAATAGCTTCATTTAATCCTTTTAATACTAAGTAAGGATCTTTTATAATTTGAGGCGCAAAGATGCTGTTTTGTAATTGTTTATACAAAAAATTAGCATCGCCCCCCGTTATAATTACCTTCAGAGCACTTTCTTTTTTATTATTTAGGGCAATAAAGCCTTCAATTTCATTTATTATCCCCTGTAAAACACCGTTTTTAATTGCCGATTGGGTATCTATACCTTCTACTATATCTTCATTCGCATCCCACTCTACCAAAGGTAAACGGCCGGTAAATTCGTGTACTGCCCTAAACCGCATTTTAATCCCCGGACTTATACTACCGCCAAAATATTCTTTCGAGCTGTTTAAAACATCGTAAGTAATACAGGTACCCGCATCAACCACCAAACTTGCATTTGCCGGATGCAGGCCATTTGCGCCTAAAACTGCAGCCCACCTATCTAAACCCAAAGTAACCGGCGTTTTATATCTGTTTTGTACGCCATTTGTTAACATGGTCGAAAAACGGATATACTCGGTATGCTTTTTTAAAAATACTTCTAATGCCCCTATTTCCTGGTTAACACTGCTGATAATAGATTTTGCCGGCGAAAACTTCTCGATCAATTGAGCCAGGTCTAATATTCCAATCTTGTTGAAACGCTGATGGTGAACAATTTCTTTATTTACAAAGACACCAACCTTAACCGCAGAATTCCCAATATCAATGCTTAAGCTGCGCATTTAATCTCCTGCTGCAAATAATATATTCTTAGAAATTCCAATGACCTCATCTTTTATCCATCTTAATTAAAACTAAAAAGCTTTAACGCTAAAATCATCCACAAAGCTATCAATCTTTGTTAAGTTTCGTTCTAGTTATTTGTTAAAAAAGGTTAAACAAACAGAAAATACTGTATCGAAAGCACAAATAAAACGAACAATGTTTCGTAAAACCAGCGTTTTTTGGCATTGCTAAAATAGTAGGCCAACAGCACCGATCCCGGGGGCACGCAAAGCAAAAAATGCCAGGTCCTGAAATCGGGTTTAAGGTAAAAGCTAGCTGCAGAAATAATAAACATAAAAAATAACAGCTGAAAACTTTTCCTTGTACTGATAAAACTCCTGAAGAAATTTTCGCGGAGCTGCAGCGATGCCAATATGATAATAACCGTTACCGGGATGAGCACCAGATAATCATTATAATTGATTTTAAATACTGAAGGAAACTTATTACTTAATGGTCTCCAAATCTGATAAAATGAGCTTAAATTATCATTCCAGTAATAAAACACCGCTAAAAAAAAGAAAACCGTAATAAAACCAATTAAGCCCGCCACCCATTCGCGCCAATTAAATGATCTAAAAAGCAACAGCGCTAAAAAGATCATCATCAACATGGCCATAAACGGGAAGTAGATCAGTGTTCCAACCCCAATAATCATCCCGATATCAAAAATGGTGGTAATGGAATTCGCACTTTTGCCCAGTTTTAAAAATTTATCAATGATCCAGATCAATAGAAAGTTGCATAACAATGCCGGACTCAAGATCATAAATGGCATAAACAAACTTGTTCCCGTAATAAACATCAATCCTGGCAGGAAACTGGGTTTAGCCAATAAATTATGGTTGTTTACCACCCTGTTGAAAATTAAAGCCTGTATATAAACCAAAAGTGCTGCAATAAAAATATTGGTATACGGGGTAAAAGCATGATCTAAATCGATGTTGATCAGCAATCGGGCAAAGGGTTCCAAGAAATCAAAATTCAGCTGATCATGCGTTTCATGAAAAATAGCAATACGTAAAAAGAACGTGTACGCCAGCAAGAATACGAGGTTAATTGGATTTAGCTTTCTAAACTGATTAATCATGCCTTTTTAAAGAGTAGGCAAAGTAAAGAAAATAATTTAAGAGTAGGGGAAGAAAGATTAAAGCAGAAAGACTAAAGCGGAAAGCTAAAAGACCAAAGCTTAATGCGGAAAGCACTAAAGGGAGAATTTATAGTCAGGTAATTATAGATTTGTCAGTCTGAGCGGAGTCGAAGGCTGATTGATAGATAAAAAGCAAAAATGCTAAAAAAGCCGTCCTCTCGACCGGAGCAACGCGAAGTGGAGAGATCTATCCAGGCAGATTTTGTTTCGCTGAGCGCTACGTGGTTCTCAACTGGGTTACGCTCCGCTTGAGATGACAGTTTAATTTGGCTATTCAGATAATCAACTCCAGACCAAAACCCTAGATCCTTCGACTACGCTCAGGATGACAATGGAGGGTAAATTGACTTTAGACTCTGGACTACCGACTTAAGACTCCAAACTAAACCCTGGCGTATTTCTTCACCATATCATCAATAATCTGGGCGGTTTCATCCGGAAAATCGAACTCATGTTTTTGAGGATTTTCTACCCAGTTTTTAATAATTGGCAACCAGTTACGGGTACTTCCCCAAATTACCGGCAGGCCAAACTGTTTTAAAGCATAAGCATTACACTGCTGTTCGAACTGGAAACGCATTGGTGCAACCAGCAGCTTCTTCTTCAAATAAAGTGCTTCTGCCGGACCTTCGAAGCCTCCACCGGTAAATAAACCTTCGCAGGTAGCCAAGCTTTTATTAAATTTTTCGTTGTTAACGGGTTCTACAAAAACATTCTCATCCTGATAGGCCACTTTGCTGTGTTTGGAGAAAACCTGCCAGGTAACTTCAGGGAGTTGTTTAAAAAGCTTTACCAGGCGTTTATCATCAATGGCCGGGAGATAGACTGTATAATGTCCTAAATTTTCGCTTTTCAGGTTTCGGATTTCTGCCCTGATTACAGGAGTATGGATAAAGCTATCGTAACGGTCGAAATGGAAACCAATGTGGTATTTGGTGGGCGCATAACGGCTTAAAATAAGCTTGCCCCAATCTAAAGTTCTGGGACGGGGTACTTTTTTTGATTTAAATGCAGCCTGGTGACTTAATGACACACATTCTATGCCCTGCAATTTACAGGCCCATGCACTCACAGGTTCAAAATCGTTAACGATTAAATTATATTCTTTAAGCGGCAGTTGCTTCATATCTTTCCTAAAGCGGAAAAGATTCATGTTCAACCATGTTTTATAATGGTCTACCCCGCCTTTTTTACCAAAGATAAAACTGAAACCATGTAATTGGTATTTTACGGGCTGACTCAATTTTACATCGGCCTGGGTACCACTCACCAAAATATCCAGTTCGCCATATTTTTGAAGCAAAGGAATGATTTCCCTCGCTCTGCTGATATGACCGTTACCTGTTCCCTGTATTGCGTAAAGTATCTTCATTTTATGCCCGAATATCTAAAATTATTGGGCAATTTCATATTTTATATTCTGCAAAAGTATATTTATGTCCAGTTTGCTTTTTAAATCTTCTGCATCAGAAAGCATTCCTTCATCCAGCTGGTCCTTTGTAAAATGCTGGTGTTCATACTTAAACACGGTCCAGGTTTTATCCTGATATTCTAATGCGGTTAAACTTTCTACCCAATCGCCGCTATTCAGATAAATTACTTTTCCAGCTTCTGTGACAATTTCGCGTTGCTCGGCCTGGTGAATATGACCACACACGACATACTCATAGCCCTTTTCAATCGCCAGTTCTGCTGCAGTTTGTTCAAAACTGTTGATGAACTTAACGGCATCCTTAAACTTGGCCTTTATTTTTTTTGAGAAGCTCATTTTTTCCCTTCCAAATGCCGTAAGTACCCAATTTACGAAGCTGTTAATCAAGATCAGCGTATCATAACCAACCGCCCCCAATTTAGCCAGCCACTTGGAATGCTGCATGGTCACATCAAAAACGTCACCGTGAAAAAACCAGGCCTTTTTTCCGTCCAGTTCTAAAATCAGTTTATTCTGCAAATGAAAACTTCCCATTTCCATACCGTCGAATTTGCGGAGCATCTCATCATGGTTTCCTGTGAGATAATGTACCTGCACACCTTCTGAAACGAATTTCATCAGTTTACGGATCACTTTCATATGCGCTTCAGGCCAGTAACTTTTGCTGAACTGCCAGATATCGATGATATCACCATTTAAGATCAGTATCTTAGGTTTTATGCTCTTAAGATATTTCAGCAATTCTTTTGCATGGCAACCATAGGTACCTAAATGTACGTCGGAGATTACGACTACATCCACATTTCTTTTATCCATAAAAGGAAAATTTAGGGGGGAAGCATCTTGTTACCGCCCGGTTAAAGCAGTTCAGAGATAAATTAGTTGATTTACCACTCTTCTTCCTCATCGAGTTTTACCTCAAAGGGGCTAAAGAAATAAAGTACAACAATTAATAAACATACGGCAAAGAATGATTCTAACATATCATCTGATTTACATTACAAAGATAAGACGCTGTATATCAAACAAATGTTACGACATTGTTAAATTATTATTCCATTTGATAAAGATTGTTAAAATGACTTGCTGAAGGTTAATTGTAAAAACTGAGCTTAGAATTAAATTCAATTGGATTAATTAGTAAACGGGTAAAGATCCTTCGACTACGCTACCATTGACAGACTCCCAAAAAAGTCGTCATTGCGAGGAGGGACGACGAAGCAATCTTTCACGCTAATGATCCTTGCTATAAAGATTGCTTCGTCGGCTGAAAAAGCCTCCTCGCAATGACGGGGCCTTACAGCTTAAATACGATAAAAGCCCTTATGTCATTTATATTGACTTTTATACTATGAATTATCCCTCAGCATAACACTGGCATGAGGTAGGCTTTGGTTTGATTTCGATTTATAGATCCTGCAACAAGTTCAGGAGGACGAATCGCAGGGAAGACAAGCTAAATGATATTTCCGTGCCTTCCGTATTTCCGTGGCAAGAAATCACTACAAAAATCTGGTAACAAAAAAGCCCGCAAGATTGAATCCTGCGGGCTGTAAATCTATTTAAAGAAATATTAAGCTTTAACCGCTTTCTTTTTCTTCTTTTCTTCTGAGTAAAAGCCAAAACCTAATCCGGCCAACAACAAGATCGATCCTGCCAAAGAGATTTTCTCTCCCGTGTAATACGATGTTGGATGGAAAATAAACTCAAGTTTATGGTTACCTGCCTCTAACTGCGCTGCACGTAAAACATAATCGGCCCTGAAGTATGGCTTCTCAACTCCATCGATATACATTTTCCAGCCTTTATCATAATAGATCTCAGAAAACACGGCAATCACGTCTTTAGCGGTTGAATATTCGTAAGTTAAATGATCAGGATTGTAGTTCGTTAATTTAATAAAGCCTTCCTGACCGGTTCCTAAACGCTTTGTATCAATCAAATTTTTGAAGCTTTCATCAACAATAGCCTCTTTTTTTGCATCAAAACTGCTGATTGCCTTCATTTCTTCATCAGCATTTTTAGCAAACTGTACACTTTGTACAAACCAGGCATTACCCGCTGCTGTTGGGTTACGCTGCATTTTATACGATCCGTTTTGCTGATCTTGTGTAATGATGTACTTGGTATTTAACATATCAAGAACGTCCTGGTTTACACTTTTAGTAAACTGATGCTGAATGAGCTCATCAAAACGTTTCAGTTTAGCGGCATGATAACCACCAACTGTTTTATGAAAGTTCGAGGTGCTCGCATCGCTAAAAGTATTTATAGAAGCATCATATACCCTAAAATCAGGGTCTTTATCCGCCATAATAAAATTATCAACGTCTCTTGGCTTAAAGAAATCTGAAGCCGTTTTTTTGTATTCGAAGTTTTGGTTATTCAAATACCTACGGTCTACCTGCCACATATCTACCAAAACAGCCAATGCTAATAACCCTAAAGCCAGTTGCGTGTTCAGTTTTTTGGTAATAAATGCCCAAACTATTCCGAAACCGATCACTACAAAAAAGAATGAACGAAGCGCATCTGCACGACCTATCGCGATTCTATCTTCTACCAATCCATTTGCTATTTTTTGCGCAACGCTTGCATTATTCTGCAAAGTCTGCGTTAAAGCCTGCACAATTTGCATATGGTTTGAGGCTTTAAAACTGAAAAACAGTGTAGGTACAATGGCTACAAGTAAAGCAAAGCCACCGGTAATGGCCGCAGACCAGGTTAATTTTTTGATTAATATTTTTTGATCAATATTTCCATCCTGGATTTCCTTAATGGCTAAAATGGCCAATATCGGAACCATTAAGCCAACTACTGCCAAAATTGATTCAACCGCTCTAAACTTATTGTAAAGTGGAAAATAATCAAAGAACAAATCGCTCACAAATGGGAAGTGGCGGCCAAAAGAAAGCAGTATAAATAACACTGTCGTTGCTAATATCCACCATTTTAACCGGCTGCGGACAACAAATAATCCAAAAACAAATAAAAAGCAGATAATTGCACCAAAGTAATAACCACCTTGTGTAAATGGTTTCTCCCCCCAATACTGTTGCATATTTAATTGCCCCCCCAACTGCTGAATAGCTTGTGTTGTTTGAGTAGGATCACCTCCGGTAATTTCTGCCACAGCCTTATACATATTACCTTCAGGATTCACCAATTTATCAATACCAGAGGCACCTCCATATAAATCGGGGATTAAAAAAGTAAAGCTCTCACCAACGCCCTGGCTCCACTGATAAGCATATTCTTTCGACATGCCTGCACCTTTTTCTGTAGCCCCTGTTTCTGTAGCAGTTAAATTAGATTTGCCACGGTTTGTTTCTTTTGCATATTCTGCTGTAGACCATAATAAACTTGCATTAATCATTATAGCAATAGCTACCGAAAAAGCAAGAAAAGCGAACGATTTTAACAGGGCAGGTATGGTTTTATTTTTAAATGCCTGGTAAAATTCTACAATTACAAATATAAAAATAGCCAACATCAGATAATACGTCATCTGAACGTGGTTAGTCCTGATTTCGAGGGCCAAAAATAATGCGGTCAAACTCGCTCCATACCAATATCTGCCCCTCAGGGTTAACAATATACTCGCTATTATTGGCGCGAAAAAACCAATTGCCAATGCCTTACTACTATGTCCGCTTGCAATTAAAACAAAATTGTACATCGTAAATGTAAAGGCAATTGCACCTGCCGCAGCCAACCAGGGATTTACTTTTAATACAATAAACAGGAAATAAGCACCTAACAGCAATAACAGAACTGTACCTGTTGGATTAGGAAGGGCCTTTGT
Organism: Pedobacter sp. PF22-3; assembly: GCF_026239555.1. Taxonomy (GTDB): domain Bacteria; phylum Bacteroidota; class Bacteroidia; order Sphingobacteriales; family Sphingobacteriaceae; genus Pedobacter. The sequence continues at coordinate 61,500 of NZ_JAPIVP010000008.1, forward strand.
GATTAGCGCAATTCCATAAGTAGCTCCGTTATAGGCATAAGGCACCCAGATTTGATAAGCGGGCATACCGCCAAACATCTGGTTGGTCCAAAGTGGCGCCTTACCATCTTTTTCTTTAAAGTCCATAATTTCCTTTTGCATCGCTTGCGATTGGATCACATCGCTTTGCGCAGGAGCTTTGCCTACCAAAACAGGACTGAAGTAGGCAAAAGTGATGACTACAAAAAACGCAATAATGGCCAAGTGAATGCCATTTTTATTAAACCAGTTATTCATTAAGGTTTGTTTAAGTTTAAACGAATGTCAAAAATAAAAAATTGGGCGGTATAAAAAAGCAATAAATGAAATGCATGCTGAATAAAAAATTAAATTTGCGACAGAGCATAAAAATTCAACCTATTTATTATGAGAAAGTTTCTTGTTACAATTGCGCTTACTACCTTATCTTTTTCTTCGTTTGCGCAGCTAGTAAGTTTAAATAATGATGAAATTGAGAAGCTGAAAACGCAGATCAAAAATGATGGGCAAACCAAAAAACTATACCAGGGCTTTGAAAAATCCGCATTAAATTATCTAAATGAAGAACCCAACCCAATTGATACGATCCGAACGGAAGGTTTATTAAAAGGAAATCCTAAAAAAGAGAAAACCAGATTAGCCCTGGCAGATATGAATAAAATGTTTGCACTGGCCTTACAATACCGGATTACGGATGATCGAAAATATTTAAACAAATGTGCAGAATTTCTTGGTGCATGGGCTAAAATCAATAAGCCAAATGGGGATCCTATTGACGATACCAATCTGGATAAAGCCATTGAAGCTTACGACCTGATCAAAAAAGACATTTCAGCTACATATAAAAAAAAGGTTGACCAATGGCTAACTGAAACAGCATGGGCGGAGATTAACAGTAAGCGAATGAAAGCCGGAAGAGCTACCGCAATTAACAACTGGAACGCGCACCGTTTAAAAGAAGTTGGTGAAATTGGCTACACTTTAAATAATCAGGATTTTATTAAATGGACCATCGATAATTTAAAAAGCCACATCAATATCAATTTATATCCCGACGGCCCAAGTTTGGATTTTAAAGAGCGTGATGCTATGCACTACCATGTTTATGATCTGGAACCGATGTTAAAGCTGGCTATTATAATTGATAGGGCAAAGGGACCTAACTTCTACACTTTCGAATCGCCAAAAGGATCTTCAATCAAAAAATCTGTAGAATGGCTGATTCCATATATTAATGGCGAAAAAAAACATGAAGAATATGTAAATACGACCGTTAAATTCGATCGCGACCGGGCGAAGAACAACGAACCTGGTTTTGCACCGGGAAGCATGTTTAAACCGGAGTTGGCTTTGCCTGTTTTAAGGTTATCGGTTTATTTCGATCCTTCACAGAACAACCTGTTGCAAAAAGTAAGCGGAGGCCAAAATAACTGGCAAAGCGTATTGGAAGAATTAAAGCGCAAGCCATAAGTTTTTTCAAATTAAATAAAGTTTCAATAATTTTTGAAAGTTTAAAAATATAGCTATATTTGTGTATGGAATTAGCAGCAGCAAAGTTAAAATTTATCGAAGCCTGGGGCAAATTAGGCTCTGAATGGGGAATTAACCGCACCATGGCACAGGTACATGCATTATTGTTAGTTTCTCCTGAAGCCCTTACTACAGAAGAAATTATGGAGCAGCTCAGTATCTCCAGGGGAAATGCAAACATGACGCTCCGCGATTTAATTGGATGGGGCTTAATTGAAAAGCAACATAAAGCGGGAGAGCGCAAAGAATACTTTTTTGCGGATAAAGATGTTTGGAATATTGCACGCCAGGTAGCTAAAGAGCGCAAAAAAAGAGAACTGGAACCCGTTTTAAAAATTTTAAACGAACTATCTACCGTTAATGGCGATGAGAAAGATCCAGAGTTCGTTACTTTTAAAAAATCGATAAAAGACATTAATAAATTAGCCGGAAATGTAGATAAAACTTTAGAAACGATGCTTAAGGCAGAAGAAAGCTGGTTCTGGGGTTCGGTGTTGAAGGTGTTTAAGTAGATTTGAGAGGGGAGATTTGAGATACTAGACATGAGATTTGAGACAGGAGTATCAAATAGCAAGACAGATTTTCCTTATACCTTAAGCCTTAAACCCTCCACCATAAAAAAAGCCTTACCTATTGTTCGGCTTTATTTTTTAATCTAAACTTTCATATTTTACTGAAAATATTAAAATTTAAATAAAATGAAAACGCTTAAAAACCATGTGCTTTTATTTGACAATGAATGTCCGATGTGTTATGCCTATACTCAAGCCTTTGTAAAAACAGGTATGTTGGCTCAGGATGGCCGTGAGGCTTACCAGGAAATGCCCCGAAACATCTGCCCACTGGTAGACCAGCAAAGGGCTGCCAATGAAATTGCACTCGTTAATACCGAAACCGGCGAGGTTACTTACGGCATCCAAAGTTTATTCAAAATTATTGCACACGCCATGCCCATCTTTAGGCCTTTATTTGTGTTTAGTCCTTTTGTTTATCTGATGCGAAAGCTTTATGCATTTATTTCTTACAACCGCAAAGTAATTATACCAGTTGCAGTAAAAGGAAATAGCTTACAGCCAACTTTTAAACTTCATTACCGTATTGCCTTCCTGCTTTTAACCTGGCTTATTACTGCTTATATATTAACTGATTATGCGCATCTGCTCACCGGTTTTGTTCCGTTGGGCAGCAAATACCGCGAATATCTAATCTGTGGTGGACAGCTATTTTTTCAAGGTGTTATCATAAGCTTTTATAGAAAAGAAAAACTTTGGGATTATTTAGGAAACATGATGACCATTTCTTTCACAGGTTCACTTTTACTCTTGCCCATTATAATTATGGCAAAATACGTCAGCTTTCTGTCTTTATTTTTTCTGTTATATTTTTTAATGGTTGCAGGATTGATGTTTTTAGAACATATCCGTAGAAGTAAATTATTAAAGCTAGGTTGGTTAATGAGCATTACCTGGGCACTTTACCGCTTAATGGTTTTGGGTTTAATCTTAATTTTATAATTATCATGAAATACGGAAAAATTGTACTGGCAGGGGGAAATGGTTATTTAGGTGGCATATTAGCCAAATATTTTAGCAGCCTTGCTGACGAAGTGATTATTCTGGCCAGAAAGCCACAAGCCGGAACAGGCCATATTAAGACATTGTTGTGGGATGGCAAAACCATAGGAGATTGGGCCTACAGTTTGCAAGAGGCAGACCTCTTGGTAAACATTTGCGGTAAAAATGTAAACTGCAGGTATACGGAGAAAAACAAAAAAGAAATTTTTGATTCAAGATTAATTCCCACCCGTTTACTGGGCCAAGCGATTGAGGAAATGGAAAATCCACCAAAACTTTGGATCAATATTACTTCTGCCACCATTTACCGCCATGCCGAAGACCATCCACAAGATGAATTTACAGGCGAAATCGGTGAAGGTTTCTCTATTGAAGTTTGCAAAGCCTGGGAAAATAGCTTTTTTGAAACCAATACGCCCAATACCCGAAAAGTAGCCCTTAGAATGGGTATTGTTTTAGGCCTGAAAGACGGGGCATTTCCACGTTTACTTAACCTGGTTAAACTGGGTATGGGCGGAAAACAGGGCACCGGCGAACAGTATATGAGCTGGATCCATGAAGCAGATGCAGCAGCGAGTATAGAATGGTTGCTAAATCATCCGGAAATTAAAGGAACTGTAAACTGCACGGCACCAGAAGCAATTAAAAACCATGTTTTTATGCGTAGTATCAGAAAAGCTTTTGGTCGCAATTTTGGCTTGCCTGCCCCAGCCTGGTTATTAGCCATTGGCGCAAAAATTATTGGTACAGAAACGGAACTGATTTTAAAAAGCAGGTGGGTTAAACCAGCAGTGCTGCTAAATAGTGGATTTGATTTTAAATATGGAAAGATTGATGAAGCAATGACAGCACTGAGCCAAGCGCGATAAAAGTCATTGTAACTAAAACGGATTATATGCCTACAATTATCTTAAAAACATTAATTAATGCGCCGATTGGACACTGTTTTGACCTATCCAGAAATATTGATCTCCATCTACAATCCATGAAGTCTTCTAATGAAAAAGCGATAGCTGGAAAAATTAGTGGCCTGATTGGTCTGGGTGAATCTGTTACCTGGAGCGCCAGGCACTTTGGCATTTATTTCGAAATGACCAATAAGATTAGCGCGATGGAATATCCAAATTTCTTTATAGATGAGATGATTATAGGTCCATTCAAAAAACTCCATCACCAACACTTGTTTAAAATAATAGGTTCTCAAACAGAAATGACTGATGTTTTTGAATTTGAGGCTCCATTTGGCCTGTTTGGCAAGCTAGCGGAAAAAATATTCCTTAAAAATTATCTGCTGAAACTCATTGAGAAAAGAAATAAGGTGATCAAACTGCAGGCTGAATCGTAGCGTATGCTGTAAACGAATTGCATCTCGAATTTTAACAAAAAACCCCGAAACATTTCGGGGTTTAGTTTTATTTCACTTCCTCGTAGTCTACGAAATCGCCGAGTTTATCTGTTTTACTTTGATCGGGTTTTGGGGGCATGTAATCTATAGAAATAGAGCCTTCAGGTTTCGATCGCCGCTGTTGTTGCTGCCCTGTAGCCTGACTCTGCATTTTGCTAGCCAGGTTATTAAACAGCATGGGTAGAATTAACCTAATCAACATTCTGATCAGCCAAAGTACCAATATTGTAATAAAAATGAATTTTACTAATGCCATGCTTTAAATTACTGTTGTTACAAATATAGACGACGTAACATTTATTTTGTTACTTTTTAGGCCTTTAATTGCAATCCGATTACAAATATGATACGCAAATAAGGCTAGAAAGGTTTTAATATTGCCATTAATCTTCAACAATTTCAGCTACCCGGCCAACTTGGCCATCTTCAAGTCTAACCTTTATTCCTCTGGAATGAAAGGCGGATGAAGTAAGTAGATCTTTCACCACGCCGTAAGTAATATTTCCCGATCGCTGATCTTTTTTTAATATAATGCCGACTTCCAAGCCTGGATAAATGTCTTTTCTATTTTGCCCGTCCATGTGTGCTGTAATAAAATGATGATGAAAATTTCAAAATTCCGTAATTATTTTGAATTTAAGGCCATCTGTTACCATTTTGCGGTATAATTATTAAAAGGGCTAATATTCTTAATAGAAAATATCCCTACCAATTTCTCCCAAAAACTTATGTGATAGACTTTTCCGCTTTCAAATTATTACTTACCAAACTTTTCGTTAAACATTTTCTCTAGTGCAAACATTTCATCACGCAGCTTTGCAGCTTGTAAAAAGTCCATATCTTTTGCTGCTTTTTGCATATCCTTACGGGTGGTATCAATTGCCCTTTGGAGTTCGGCTTTGCCCATATACTGTACAATCGGATCTGCTGCAATACTGATTTCGGCATTTTCAACGTAAGCCCTGGCTTTATTATCGCTTGCTTTTTGCGAGAAATCGAGCACTGAGGTCTGTTCTAAAATTGCTTCTCTTGATTTGCCAACAGTTTTTGGTGTAATGCCATTTTCGAGATTGTAGGCTATCTGTATATCCCTACGTCTGTTCGTTTCTGAAATGGTTTTTTCCATACTTTCTGTAATGCCATCTGCATACATGATCACCCGGCCACGATCATTACGGGCGGCACGGCCTATGGTTTGAATGAGCGATTTTTCAGATCGTAAGAAACCTTCTTTATCTGCATCCAAAATTGCTACCAAAGTAACTTCTGGTAAATCCAAACCTTCTCTTAAAAGGTTAATGCCGACTAAAACATCAAATTCGCCCAAACGTAAACCACGCAGGATTTCTACCCGTTCTAAAGTTTTAATTTCGGAATGTATGTACCTGGTTTTGATATTTAAGCGATCAAGATATTTGGTTAACTCCTCAGCCATGCGTTTGGTTAAAGTCGTTACTAAAATACGTCCACCATCTTTTATCGTAATGTCTATTTCATCTAAAAGATCATCAACCTGGTTAATGGCAGGCCTGATTTCTATAACAGGATCCAATAATCCGGTTGGCCTGATTACCTGTTCTACTACCACACCTTCTGATTTTTCCAGTTCATACTCTGCAGGTGTTGCACTCACATAAATGGTTTGTGGTGCAAGGGCTTCGAATTCGTTAAAATTTAAAGGGCGGTTATCCAATGCGGCCGGTAAACGAAAGCCATATTCTACCAAAGATAATTTCCTCGATCGATCACCACCATACATGGCCCTGATCTGCGGAACAGTAACGTGGCTTTCGTCAATCACCATTAAATAATCATCAGGGAAATAATCCAGCAAACAGAAAGGACGCATACCGGGTTGCCTTCCATCAAAGAAACGGGAATAATTTTCGATTCCTGAACAATAGCCCAATTCCTTCATCATTTCGAGATCGAAATTGGTCCGCTCTTCTAGTCTTTTGGCTTCTAATAAATGTCGATCTGCAATCAACTGGTTTTTACGGATTTCCAATTCTTCCTGTATCCCCCAAATGGATTGATTGAAGCGGTCTTTTGGTGTAACAAAAAGGTTGGCCGGGTAAATGGCCATGTCTTCCAGTTTTTCGAGGGTTTTACCAGAAACTGGATCAATTGCTGAAAGTTCTTCAATATCATCGCCAAAAAAAGAAATGCGGTAGGCATGATCCAGGTAAGCTGGATAAACATCAACGGTATCGCCTTTAACCCTAAAAGTTCCCCTTTTAAATTCGGTTGTGGTACGCGAGTATAAAATCTCGACCAAACTATGCAAAAATGCATTTCTCGAAATCCGTAGCCCTACACCAAAGCGAAAAACCATTCTGGAAAAATCTTCTGGGTTACCCATACCATAAATGCATGATATGGAAGATACTACGATTATGTCTCGCCTGCCACTCATTAGCGATGAAGTAGTACGCAAACGCAATTTCTCGATCTCCTCGTTAATGCTCAGGTCTTTTTCGATATAGGTATTGCTAGAAGCAATAAAGGCTTCTGGCTGATAATAATCATAATAAGAAACAAAGTAATTTACCGAATTTTCGGGAAAGAAATTTTTAAACTCGCCGTAAAGCTGTGCAGCCAGGGTTTTATTGTGACTTAAAATCAAGGTTGGCTTTTGGGTCTGTTCAATTACATTGGCCACAGTGAACGTTTTTCCTGACCCGGTTACACCCAATAAGGTTTGATAATGTTCGTTAGCATTTACACCATCTACCAGCTGTTTTATTGCATTAGGCTGATCTCCGGTAGGCTGATATTCTGAAGTGATTTTAAATTTCATGAGTAAATCAAATATACGATTTAGGGACTAAACAGTAAAACAGGCGAAAGTCAGGAAAGTTGGAGATTGACTGGTTAATAATAGTTTTAAGATGATATAAACAATTTATGGTGAAAATTGAATATTATGTTTAGCGGGTTTAAAATAACATCAACCTAGTAAATCGAAAGTTTAACTTTTGACTTACTAGGTTAAAAATAAAACTCCCCGTTGAATGTTCAACGGGGAGTTTCAAAAAAGTTTTTTCACCCTAAAGATTTAAGATTCCCAATCAAGTTGGGAATGACGATCGGAGAAATAAGGATACATTATTTCCCAGCAGCGGCCTGCATAGGATTTTTACCAACCGATTGGCCCCTTACAGCTCCTCCAGCTTTTGCTTTATATACTTTAAACTTACTTTCTTTTGCTTTACCACCCCAACTATTGTTTGAGGTATCAATATCAGCGGTTTCGCGCAACGGGTCGACTAAAATTGAAGCCACTTCTTTATTTTTCACATAGAATTTAGAAGTTTTCAGCTCATTATGTCTCCAGATCTGTGCCGGGATACGGTCTATTTCTTTTGTTCCATCTTTATAGGTAAACTCCACAATGATAGGCATTACTAAACCGCCCTTATTGCTAAAACTCAGTTCGTATAAAAACTGGTTCGCATATTTACTTTGATCAGCTTCTGCAACCGCTTCTATAGGTGGTGTAACATCCATTTTCGTGACTACAGTGGTATCAACAGTTACCAAGCCTCTATCGTATTTATAATAAAAATCCTGAGCCCCTGTGTTTTTGTCTACGTAGAAGCTGATTTTTTTGTCTTCACGGTTTCTGATTTTAGAAATATCCTCAAAAGCATTTACGGCAGGCTTATCAATTTTAACCATTCTCGATCTGGCAGCAGGAACTTCTTTAGGAAAATCGGCTTTTGCAAATTTCACGCTATCTAAAGAGATATCACATGGATCGGTTCCGTAAAACCATCCTCTCCAAAACCAATCTAAATCTTCGCCACTGGCATCTTCCAGCGTACGGAAAAGATCAGCAGGTTGTGGATGTTTAAAGGCCCAACGTCTAGAATATTCCTTAAACGCATAATCGAAAAGTTCTCTGCCCATAATGGTTTCGCGGAGAATATTTAATCCTGTAGCGGGTTTTGAATAAGCATTTGGGCCGAAACGTGCGATATTTTCGGAGTTGGTCATGATTGGCTCCAGCTCATCTTTAGGCAGTTTCATGTAATCAACAATGGTATAGGCCGGTCCTTTTTTACTTGGAAATTTATTATCCCAAAGTTCTTCTGTTAAATACTCAACAAAAGAATTTAGCCCTTCATCCATCCAGGTCCACTGGCGCTCGTCACTATTTACAATCATTGGGAAAAAGTTATGCCCAACTTCATGAATAATAACCCCTAGCATGCCGTTTTTAGTGCTTTCGCTATAAGTCCCGTCTGCATCGGTACGGCCATAGTTGAAACAAATCATCGGATATTCCATTCCATTTGCTGCTTCGATACTTTGCGCAACCGGATAAGGATATGGAATGGTAAAATCTGAATAGGTTTTAATGGTATGGGCCACCGCGCGGGTAGAAAACTTGCTGTACAGATTGTAAGCTTCTTTTCCGTAAAAACTCATACACATTACGGTATTGTTATTGGCCTGAATTTTTTGAGGCATGGCATCCCAGATAAATTTGCGGGAAGAGGTCCAGGCAAAATCACGCACATTATTGGCATTAAAAACCCAGGTTTTTTTAGCGGCCGATTTTTTGGTTTCCGCCAGTTTAGCTTCAGCCAGGGTTTGGATTTCTACAGGTGCAGCAGCAGTTTTAGCAGCATTGTATCTGCTTAACTGTGTCGGACTCAAAACAGCGCTGTAATTAATACACTCTCCTGTTGAACCCACCAAATGATCTGCCGGAACAGTCATTTGCACTTTAAAATCGCCAAAGGTTAAGGCAAACTCACCTCTACCGGTGAACTGATGGTTCTGCCATCCCTGAAAATCGCTGTATACACATAAACGTGGGTACCACTGGGTCATGGTAAACAGGTAGTTTCCATCGCCTGGAAAAAACTCGTAGCCACCACGCCCGCCAACACTCATCCGGTCTGAAATTTTATAGTTCCAATTGATATTAAAGATGAATTTTTGTCCGGTTCTTAACGCTACCGGTAAATCAATCCTCATCATGGTTTTGTTAACCGTATAAGGTAAGCTTTTACCAGCAGCATCTGTTAACTTGGTAATATTGATGCCATAGCCATTGTTGCCTGTTGCACTTAACTGATCTAAATTTTTAGTGGTACCTACTGCGGGCATTTTAGTCGCATCCTGGTAATTGGCATTTCTATCTGTACTATGCTCGTTTTCATCAAGCTGCAGCCAGATATAAGTTAAAGGATCAGGAGAATTGTTGGTGTAGGTGATTGTTTCAGCTCCTGTTAACAATAGATTTTTTTCATCCAACTCACATTTGATATTGTAATCGGCCCGTTGCTGCCAATATTTAACACCAGGTGCCCCACTGGCTGTACGCTGTTCGTTTGGCGTGGGTAAAATGGTACCTAACTGCTCAAATTTATTCCCATGGTTACTGCCTGGGTTATTTTGAATATTTTGGGCCATAGCCAAACTTCCGGAGAAGAATAGCAGGCCGGTTAAAGTAAATAATTTATTCATTGTATATTTCATTAAAAAGGAATTCGTTCTAAAGCCATTTTTAAAGCCAGGCTAAATACGGCTGCTGATATAAATAAAACCCAACTCATTCGTTTTATGCGGGTATAATTGAAAATGAAAAAGGTAATCAATAAAATGATGATCACCAGAAAAATCTGCCCTGCCTCAAGCCCTACATTAAAGCCAAATAAGCCCCAGCCAATATTCTGGTCTTTGGCCAGCATGATTCTAATGGAGTTTGCAAAACCCATTCCGTGGATCAATCCAAAACCAAGCGCCAAAAAGTAATTGATCCTGATTGATTTTAAAGAGAAATTTTTTCTGAACAAATTGCTGATTGCCGTGATGACGATGGTACAGGGAATTAAAAATTCTACCCACTTGCTATCAAACCTGATAATATCCAGCACGCTTAAAAGTAAGGTAAATGAATGGCCAATGGTAAAGGCCGTAACCAATATGAGCACCTGCTTTAGATTAGCATAACTGTAAATAGCCACCAGCGCTAAAACAAATAGCTGGTGATCTAAAGCATCGGCACTGATAATGTGCTCCCAACCCAATTTAAAATAAAAGATAAAATCTTGTAAGGGCATGAATAATAATAAGCTAACTATTGGAAATAAAATAGTTTACAACAGTTAAAATTATATTTTTTAATTATAAAAACCCTAAATATCCAGCAAACAAAAGCATAAATCCTAAATTTGTTACTATTTTGTTATTTAAACCCATAATTTGGTTTAGTTTTAAGTCATAACTTTGTTCTTTTTCAATAAAAAACTGATGCATAAATTAAAATATATCCTACTGTTTTTTTGCTTTGCCTTTTTTTCCGTTAAAGCAGGAGTAAAACATCCGCTGCATGTAAGTACAGCCGAAATAAACTTTAATGCCAAGGATAAAATTTTAGAAATAAGCTGTAAAATCTTTTCAGACGATTTCGAGGCAATTTTGGCTAAATTATATAAACAAAAAACCGATCTGAGCAATCCGAATATGAAAAGTGCTATGGATGAACTGGTCAAAAAGTACTTGCTTACTCATTTACAGCTAAAAACCAATGGAAAAGCTGTTGCCATGAATTACATTGGATTTGAGATCGATCATGAAGCCACCAATATCTACCTGGAAGTTGAAAAAGTGGTAGCCTTAAAATCTATTGAAGTTAATGATAGTATTTTATACGATATGTTTGATGATCAGATGAGTATAATACATGTTGTGAAGGACGGCAAACGTAAAAGCACCAAAATCCTTTATCCCGAAAAGAAATTCACAGCAAACTTTTAACTGTATTTTTTGTATTAGATAATGATTCGGTGTTAAATTACCGTTAATTATGGTCAATATTTTTAGGTTAATATTAGGCTAAGATATATTTCTTGTAATCTTTTTTTAAATACCGCGTTGTTAAAATAAGTTATGCAGCTAATCATCTTCTCCAACATATTAACGCCACGGATTAAATATATCTTCAATTTCATTTTTAAAGATATTCTTAAAGCGGAAGTAGAATTTACGGGCAACAGCCAATATTTTTTGCAGAGCGAACACATTAAAATCAGTTACGGCGATGAGGCTTTGGGCGAAGAAATTTTCTTTAAAAGCACACCTTTGCTTTTCTCCAATAAATTAGAAGAGATCAAACCCAAAACGATTTCGTTTGGAGAATATCAGGTGCCTTTTCCGGTCGATCGGTCTGCTTTACCGTTTGATATTTTCGCAGCTTCCTTTTTTATGATCAGCAGATACGAAGAATACCTTCATCAGCGCAATATGGAAGGAGCGTTTAAAGCATCAAAAAGCTATCAGCATAAATGGCGGTTGCTACATAAGCCGATTATTGATGAGTGGGCATTGATCCTTAAAAGCATCATCAAGAAAAAACATCCTAACTTTAAATTTCAGGAAAAAAAATTTCAGCACCAGCCTACTATCCATTTCAGTATGTTAACCCATTTTCCTGAAGGTTTCTTAAACAGGGCCAAATTTATTTTCAGTGCTGCTTTTAAAAAGGAGAATAATTACATGAAAGCTAAATTTGACAGGGCAACGGGAGTTGGGATTAATAATGAAGAAGTACTCGAGCAGGTAGAAGAAATTTTTGCTTCCAAAAAAAGCAATCCCCTTTATTTTATCGATTTTCCCGATGTTCCTATGGATTACATCAGAACAGATCGTATTTCGAAAACCTTGAATAATCAATCAGTTGGTTTGTTGAGACCCTGCGCCAGTAACAAACAAAAGATGACTGAAATTAAAGAAGAATTAGTAAAGCTTAAAAAAATACATCCAAATCTGATCAAGTTAACCAGCCAACAGTTGGATACGCTAAAATTCCCAATATGCTATTTAAATATCCTTAACTCGGGCATTACTTCCGATTATTCTATGGGTTATGAAAATGTAATGGGGTTTCGTGCAGGAACATGTACGCCGTTTAACTGGTATGATCTCCAGCTGGAGAAAGTTACACCTCTGGTGGTTAATTCTTACTGCTTAACCGACCATATCCTGCAATTTTTAACGAGGGAAGAAGCAACAAAAGAAATACATCAATATATTGATGCCGTTAAAGTAGTAAATGGGACTTTTTACAGTAGCTGGAACCTAAAAAGCTTGTCAGATTACCCTAAATACAAAAAGTTAAAATCACTTTTCGAAGAAATGCTTCGGTATTCAGGGAATTAACTTAGTTAGCACTATTCAGTTGAGAATTGCTACATTTAAGACTTAAACAACATTTGCAGTAAATCTAATATCCCCAAAAACACCATGACGATTTTTGATATCAGCAAGACAAAATCTATTGCCAATACCTTTATTGCAGAACTTCGGGATGAGACCATCCAAAAAGATTCGATGCGTTTTCGTAAAAACATGGAGCGGCTTGGTGAGTTTTTCGCTTATGAGATCAGCAAATCATTAAAATACGTTAATAAGGAAATTGCAACCCCTTTAGGTGTATCAACCTGTGAGGTTTTAACCGAACAGCCTGTTCTGGCCACTATACTCCGGGCGGGGCTCCCACTTCAACAGGGCCTGCTTAACATCTTCGATAAAGCTGAATGCTGTTTTATTTCTGCTTATCGCAAAACAAATAAAGGAGGTGATTTTATTATTCAAATGGATTACATTTCTACTCCGGATTTAGCAGGAAAAGTTTTGATTATGGCTGATCCGATGTTGGCTACGGGACAAAGCATGGTGATGTGCTGTAAAGAGCTGATTAACCGCTACAAAATTGCGGAGCTTCATATTGTTGCTGCAATAGCGAGCGCCGAAGGTGTTGCCCACGTACGTGCCAACCTGCCTAAGGCAAAAATTTGGCTCGGGGCAATAGACCAGGAAATGACCAGTAAATCTTACATTGTGCCGGGTCTTGGCGATGCCGGGGATTTAGCTTATGGAGAAAAGGTTTAGCCTTAGTCTGAAGTCCTAAGTCTAGAGTCTTTAGTCCAGCGTCTTTAACGTTCAATATAAATGAATATCCTCTTTGTGTGCAGTAGAAATAAATGGCGAAGCGCAACTGCCGAAACCATGTATAAGAACCATTCCGATCATCAGGTAAGATCAGCCGGAACCGAGCCTTCTGCAAGGATTAAAATCAGTGCAAAACTGATTATCTGGGCAGATCTGATTTTTGCAATGGAGAAAAAACATAAACAAAGAATTACGGAACGTTTCCCTCAGGAAGTTTATGAAAAAGAAATAATTACTTTGGATATTCCAGATGATTATCAGTATATGGACGAGGAGCTTATCGAAGAAATTGATTCAAAAGTTACCCATTATCTATCCGAACGTGGGTGATTATCCTATCAGTTGGTGTCGCACCAACCGAAATAGAATTTGGAAATGAGCATGCAGTGGTCATTGGCAGCTTAAGCCCCGCTTTCGTTTATAGTCCTCGCTGCGCTCCGGGCTATTCCGCTTAATCGGGTTTAGGGACAAGGGCCCCTGCACCCAGTACCCCCGAAAATGAAATACAGGCGTAGCCAACTAGCCCTGGTTGCAGCGATACCCTGCAGTAACGAGGTACGAGGAAGCGAAGCGTATAAGCGGAAAACAGAAAGACGTTTAGTGTCTTGTACTGGCTCTGCGCTCCTTTTAATAAGAATATTTATACTATCTACTGGTGGCTAACCGACCGAAATAGAATTTGGAAATGAGCATGCAGTGGTCATTGGCCGCTTAAGCCCTGCTTTCGCTTATAGTCCTCGCTGCGCTCCGGGCTATTCCGCTTAATCGGGTTTAGGAACAAGGGCCCCTGCACCCAGTACCCCCGAAAATGAAATACAGGTATAGCCAACTAGCCCTGGTTGCAGCGATCCCCTGCAGCAACGAGGTACGAGGAAGCGAAGCGTATAAGCGGAAAACAGGAAGACGTTTAGTGTCTTGTACTGGCTCTGCGCTCCTTTTAATAAGAATATTTATACTATCTGCCAGTGTTTAACCGACCGAAATAGAATTAGCAAATGAGCATGCAATGGTCCTTGGCGGCTTAAGCCCCGCTTTCGCTTATAGTCCTCCCTGCGCTCCGGGCTATTCCGCTTAATCGGGTTTAGGAACAAGGGCTTCTGCACTTAGTATACCGAATACAAAACGGCAATAAATAATCGAACTCAGGTTATTTATAAATCAAAAATCATTAAGTTAACTTTGTGAAAATTTCTTACATGAAAAAACACATCTTCTTCGACCTTGACCACACGATTTGGGATTTTGACCGCAACGCTGAGGAAACACTAAACGAACTTTATCATACTTATAAGTTAGATACACTTGGCCTTAAATCTTGTGCCGATTTTATCAGTACTTACACCGAAAATAACCATCAGTTGTGGGCCGATTATCACCTGGGTAAAATCACCAAAGATTTTTTAAGATCGGAACGCTTTAGTAAAACTTTTATTCAAATGGGTATCCATCCTGATGTAGTGCCGCATCAGTTTGAAGAGGATTACGTCAATATTTCGCCTACCAAAACCAATTTATTCGAAGGCGCAGAAAATGTTTTGAGCTATCTACAGCAAAAATACACCCTGCATATCATCTCAAATGGTTTTAAGGAGACCACCTTAACCAAAATGAACCTTTCGAATCTAAACCCATATTTTGAGAACGTGATTATTTCGGAAGATGTTGGCGTAAACAAGCCCAATCCCATCATTTTTGAATATGCATTGGATAAAGCAAAGGCCGTTAAGGAAGAAAGCATCATGATTGGAGATAGTCTTGAAGCTGATATTTATGGTGCCTTAAATTTTGGTATGGAGGCGATCTTTTTTAATCCTTTACAAAAAGAAAAGCCTCAAGATGTTAAAAAGGAAATCTTTCATTTAGAAGAATTATTGAAACTTTTTTGATCATACTCCTTTTTGTTGGGTTTTGGCATTTGTTTGGCTTAACCTAAACACACACAAATGAAACCTTAATTAAAATGAAAACAACCATCTTTTTAGGACTGGCAATGTCATTTGCTACCCTAAGTTTCGCTCAAAACAACCGCAGATCTGCCGAAGTTTTCTTAGAAATCGTTAATCCAGGAAAGTACAACGTATATTTAGACGAAGAACTTGTTTCGTCTGCCCATGGTAGGTTCCGTTTTTACGATGTCTACAATTCTACACCAGTACTATCTATTATTCAGGGCAATACGGAAATCTTTAAACAACAGGTAAAGGTGATTCCGGAACAAAGGCTTGTTTTAAGCCTGGAAGGTAAAGAATTAATCACGTTGAAACAAATGAATATCTTTCGGAACAGGCAATATGCACTTGACGATTTTGATGGGTATACCGGAGACTATAATACGGGTATTGTTCCGCCAGTACTGCCAGATCCGAATTACCGTTTATTATCACCAGAGGCTTTTCAGGAATTTTATTCGAGTTATAAAAAATCCGTTTTCGATAGCGAAAGGGTAAGACTGATCAATGCAGTGAGTAAAAATGCTTCATTTTCCAGCAGTCAGAGTAAACTTATCCTTAAAACATTCACATTTGATGGTGAACGGTTGAAGATTGCCAAAAGCCTCTATCAAACCGTTGTAGATCCGCAAAATTATTTTACAGTTGCTGAAACATTTGAATTTCCCTACTATAAAGATGAATTTTTAAAATATTTGGAGAAGCCGTAATTCGGCTTATCTTTATTACATGACGGCTGCAAAAATAAAGGTATCCATACATCGAGTGGTTGATGCCTATAAATCGAAATTATCAAATTACCCTGATGATGTTTTTCAAATTACGCCTCCTATTTCTGGCTGGAGTTATAGCGAAGTATACTCACATATTTTCGATTCGAGCCTACTTTCTTTAATTGCCTTTGAACATGCTGCAAATGGCAAAGGCGAAAGCAAACCGACCCATTTTATGGTAAAGTTGATTCTATTACTGGGCACATTACCTCCTGCACAAAAATATAAGGTGCCGAAACGGCTGGAAGAGCGTATAAAAAAGATCAGCAAAACAGAAGCGCTCGAATTTATTTTAGCATTTGAAAAGGCTTTGGATGACAATTACCAGCTACTTGCACATGCAAAAGCCAATAGCAAAACGAAACATCCCAGGTTAGGCTATTTAAATGCGAAACAATGGCTTAGGTTTATAGAAATACATTTAAAGCACCACCTAAAACAGTTACAAAGAATAGAAAAGAGCTTTCAGACTTAAATTAATTTCGCCATATTTGGTTAACCCTAAATGCTGTGCTCATGAAATATGCATTTTATCTTTCCATACTTACTTTACTTTTTGCCTGCAATCCCAGCGAAAAGAAAGAAAGCGCTCAAACAGTTATTCCAACACCAACAGGGCTTCAGGGGCTGCAGAAAAGCAATGTTGCACAGCCGATAGCGCAGCAAACTAAAAGTAACCTGATTTTTAATCCGCCGCATGGCGAAGCCGGACATACCTGTGCGCTGGCTGTTGGGGCACCATTAAATCGAAATGCCGCAGCTCAACCTCAGCAGAAGCTTACTCCGCAATCCATACCAACTCAGTCAATGCCGGTTTCCAATGCTTCTGGCAAAAAACTGAATCCTAAACATGGAGCGCCTGGCCATAGATGTGATATTGCCGTTGGGGCACCACTGGATAGTAAACCTACACGGGTGGCTACTACTACTACACAGCCTGCAGTTACCCAGGTACCAGCAGTAAAAGTGGGCAAAGGTCTAAACCCACCTCACGGCCAGCCCAACCACAGGTGCGATCTTACCGTTGGTGCACCATTGAATAGTAAACCGGCCTCCATTGTAAACCCAACTCTAATTCCAGCGCCTGAAGCCAAAACTACCGAGACCAAAGTTTTGGAAACTAAAAGTGAGGGCTAGTCTCCAAACAGACAATAAAATATTTTGAATTTAGGGCACATTACTTAACGCACATTTTTTTACATCTTTGCGCTAATGAAATTACCCACCATAAAAGGTTTTGATGAGGAAGCATTTAACAAGTATTTAAAGAATACGGGATTGTTAATGCTTGGAAGAGTTGGCAGTTTAGCTATTAAAATGGCTGTTAGCATTATGGTGGCTAACTATTTGCTGGCCTTTAACAATGGTATTTTAACAAGCGCAATTGCATACACCTATCTTTTTGCGTCTATTGCCGGCCTTGGCCTGGATCAGTTCATTGTAAAAGAGCTTCATCAGTTCCCGGGCAATAGAGATACCATATTGGGAACTGCATTTTTGTTAAAAGCTATTGCCGGATTGATCTGTATCCCAGCTATCTTTCTCGCTTGGACTATCCGTCCGCTTTCTGATATTCCATACCACATTATACTCATATTATCCTTTACGGGCTTGTTCCAATCCCTAACTGTGATCGATTCTTATTTTCAATCCGAAGTTCAGTCGAAATATATTATGCAGGTGCAGATTGTTGGAAATTTTATATCAGCGCTTACCAAGGTTATGCTGATTATATTTTCGGCAAAATTGATCTATTTCGTGTATTCATTTCTTTTCGATACCGTTTTGTTATCAATGGGTTATTTTTATGTTTATCAGCGTAAAGGCAGAAATATTTTTAACTGGAATTTTAATAAAGAATTAGCCATCAAATTACTCCATTTTTCGTGGCCATTGATTATTTCGGGAATCATGGTTTCGGTTTACATGAAAATAGATCTACTGATGCTAAAAGAAATTCTGGGGGAGAATGGAACTGAAGAGGCTGGAGCCTATGCAACGGCAGTAAGCCTTAGTGAAGCCTTAAATTTTGTGCCGGTAGCTATTGTAACCTCACTTTTTCCTGCTATTTTAAATGCAAGAAGAGATAATCCGGAACGGTATCAAAAAAGACTTCAGAACCTATATGATCTTATGGCCTGGTTAAGCCTTGCATTTGCCCTGTTTGTAACCTTTGCCGCACCATATATCTACAAGTTGTTCAATCCAGAATTTGCATTTGCAGCACCGGCATTGGCCTTACATGTATGGGGAAGTATTTTTGTTTTTTTAGGTGTAGCCAGTGGCCAGTATCTGATTGCCGAAGGATTTAGCCGCCTTACTTTTATCCGTACGGGTTTTGGGGCAGCGGTTAATATTGTATTAAACTTAATCCTGATTCCAAAAATGGGAATGATTGGTACAGCTATAGCTACTGTAATTGCTTATTTTTGTTCCACTTTTTTAATTCTGCTGTTCAAAAGAACAAGGCAACAGGGTTACATGATGTTAAAATCACTCTTCCTTGTTACCGCCTTCCAAAAAATATTTAACCGATAATTATAACCGGTAAACGCAGGTACGTAAAGTTTTTGCAAAAAAGGTATAACCCTTTTCCTTTAAGAATTTGTATATCGGTGAATGATTAAGCTCATCAACATTAACATTTTCTTCAACCAAAATCACACCGGGTTTATATTTATCCCAGTTATTGGAAAGTAAAACCTGATAATCCAGGCCCTCAACATCAATACTCAAAAAATCGATAGTGGTATTGGCCGGCAGATATTGATCCAAGACATCACTTAAAGGCAATACATCAATATCAAGTTCTTTTATGATTTTATATTTACCAGATTCGGCATCGATTCTTTTCGAAACTTCTTCAGAAAAGCTATTCAACGCAGGCTCATTAAAACAATAGAATTTTAGTTGGGTTTTTTCAGGTCCGATGCCGATGTTTAAATTAATATCTCTTTTTCTGAATGTATTAAAAGCACCAATTGCAGATGGAGTAGGTTCGATGTTAATCCCTTTCCATCCCCGTTTATAAAAGTAATTGGTATTGGAATATCTTACAGGATGATGTGCCCCAACATCAACAAAGAAGCCCTTATATCCTTTTTTCTGCTCATAAATCGCTTTAAGTATCATATCCTCACCATCTTGTGAATATGATTTGCTGTATGCGAAATAATTAACAGGCAAATATTTTAACAGGACCTTCTTTATCGCTTTAATCATAAATTTTTTTTACTTAGTTTCGAATCTATCGACTTCAAAACTAAGTAAAAAGTGTGAATATTAGTTCATCAGGCCTAACTATCTTACTGATTTTAAATGGCTAGAAATCAGCAAAAAATACATAAGGCTTAATCAATCCCTTATTTTAATTAGTTGTAGATTTGTGTTAATTTTATTTTTCCCTTAAATCTAAAGAATCTGTTTCACGCTCGTATAATGCACAACAAAAACTTCCCGTTTTATAGGTTATTATATCTTTTGGTATTTTTTTTATTTTCTTTAAAAGGTTATGCGCAACAGCAGCCCATTCCAGATTGGGTAAAGGATATTGGTGGTTTTGGCGAAAGCAAGGTAAGCGGAGTGGCTGTTGATAAATTTGATAACGTTTACATTGCCGGAAATTTCAGAAGTACGGTAACCGTTGATTTATCTGGTATTTCTACTCCGGTTAATTTGACCTCGAATGGTGATTATGATGTTTTTATTGCTAAATATACGCCTGATGGAAAATTAATCTGGGCAAAAAGCATTGGCGGATCAGGGCTTGACCAAGTCAATAACTTAACAGTTGATGATGAATCAAATGTAATTTTTGGAGGTCAGTTTAACTCGCCTAGCATGGATTGCGATCCCGGATCGGGAACCTTTAGTCTTAACAATGCGGGCGGAAACGACGCTTTTATTGTAAAACTCGATTTAGACGGCAATTTTAAATGGGCAAAAAATGTTGGGGGTTCATATACAGAATACGGACATGTTGTTGCCGCTGATCGTTTGGGCAATATTATTTTTGTAGGCTCCTATTCGTCAAATATAAATTTGCCCGGCTTTAACCTGGCTCCTAAAGGAGATTTAGACGGCTTTATTGTTAAATATGACAGCAATGGTAATATTCAGTGGGCTTACGGTTTGGGATCATTTAGTACAGATGAGATCAGGCACGTGATAACCAATACCAATAATGAAATTATCATTATGGGTTATTTTTCGTCCAATATCGATTTAAATCCAAAAGGTCCGGCCAACCCTATTACAGGTACTTCACCAAATTACTTCATCGCAAAATACACAGCAAACGGTCAGCTCATATGGTCCAATAAAATAGATGGAGCCGCAGCCGTTGTATCATCTTTAGCATCAGGACCGAACAACGATATTTATTTAACTGGTGTTTATAGTGGTACGGTAAACTTAAGTTCTCCAGCAAACAATATTTCCTTAACATCAACAGGAGGAAAAAACCTATTCGTTGGAAAATACAGCTCTTCAGGCGTAACACTGTGGGGTAAAAATATAGGCGGTAATAGCCCAACGCCATACAGTTATTATATTACTGCTGATATAGAGGATAACGTATATATAGGAGGTTACTTCGACGGAACCCTGATTTTTGGTGATGCCAGTTTAAATAAAACATTAACATACCACGGTGCAAGAGACACATTTTTCGGAAAATATACAGGAACGGGCAGTTATGTATGGGCATTTAATTTTGGAAGTAGCTGCTTTAGTAACTATGGACATAAAATTGCTGTCGATTCGAAAAAAAATATTTTACTCGCGGGCTCATTTTGTAGCACTGTAGACTTTAACCCCGGAATATGCGACCTAAAGATTACGGCAAAAAACGGAATATCAGATGGCTACATTTCAAAATATAACCAGGTTAAATTTACCGGTGATGCCAACATTGCTTCTTTTGAGCTTGCCGAACAAACAGCACCTGCAATAATTAATACACAGGATAAAACGATAACCATCAAGGTGAATGCCGGAACTAATGTTACAGCACTTAAACCTACATTAACTACTGACATCGGTGTTGTATCGCCATTATCAGGCGTGGCCAATAATTTTACACAGCCACAGCAATATATCATTACATCTAACTGCCAGGATTATACCTGGCTGGTTACTGTACAGGTAGAAGCAACAAATGAAATAAAAATTTGCGCTGGGGATACACAGATCCTTGTAGGCGTTCCGGCCAATACCATACCATCAAATACATATCTATGGCAGATTAAGGATCCATCTGGCAATTGGATAGCCGCACCTAACACCAATGCAAGCATTGATTATGAATTGAAAGGGCTTACTAATTTTACCAACCAGGATATTACCTATCAGTTTAGGCGGAAGGTGTTTACCGCCAATACCGAACTTATCGAACCGGAAATCAATGTTATAATTCATCCTGCTACTACTAACAATTTAATCAGTACAGCACAAAACATACTATGTAATGGCACATCTAATGTAATAGTTACAGGTACATTGCCACAAGGAGCAGAAAATACTACAGCAATATATAAATGGCAGGAAAGCGACGACGAATTAACCTGGCGGGATATCAATAATGAAACAGGGAAAGACCTTTCTATTATCATTGCAAAAACTAAATATTTTAAACGCCTTACTTTCTCAGCAAATTGCATTAGCTACAGCAACACGTTAAAAATAGAAGTTCAGCCCCAGGTTAGCGCTTCAGTTGCCGGTAATAATATTGCCCTTTGTAATAATGCCACAGTTACACTAAATGCAAATGCACCTGCCCTAAACGAAACGGGTACCTGGCAGGTAGTTAGCCCTGCAAATTACAATCCTTTTAATGCAGCTAATGAACATAATCCTAACCTGCAGATTAATAATATACCAACTGATATTGATGTGGTTTTAAAATGGACGATCAATCATAATATCTGCCAAACGGCTTCATCATCAACCATTACAATCCATAACTATAGTGAGGCTATTTTAACTTTACCCAGCAATTTAACCATTACCGAAGGTCAATCTGTAAAGATTCCTGCTACCGTAACTCCAGCCGATCATAATTATACCTATACATGGAGTCCAGGTAGTGGCCTTGATCATGACGATATATTGGCGCCAATTGCAAAACCTGATCAGACAACGGTCTATCATCTTAAAATTACTTATGGAAATAATTGTATAATTGAAAAAGACATTCGAATTGGTGTTGATAAAATAAATAAGCTTACAATTTGCTCAGGCGAAAATGTGCAGCTTACCGGAGAAGCTTTTATTGGAACTAACCCGGGCATACAATGGCAGTTTTTTGATTCGGGAGCCTGGGTGAATATCCAGAATGCTAACAATGCAGATTTTTCTTTAAAAACCAATGAGCATTTTGAGAATACACCAATATTGGCCATGTATAGAAGAATGATTACCGCTGGTGGCACAACCTATTTTGACTCTAAATATGAGATAACCACGGCGCCACATACGCAAAACAACATGATTAGTACTGAAACCTTAAATTATTGCGGCAACATAACTGGACAGCTCAGCATTACCGGTTCAAACCCAATTGGTGCGGCAGAAATGGCCATAGATTATACATGGAAACAAAGTAATGATGGCATAAACTGGAATACAATCATTAACGAGAGAGCCAAAGATATTGTGTTAAGTAATCTATCAGCAACAGCTTATTTTAGAAGAACAACATTTAGTAATTCCTGTCCATCATTAAGTAATATATTAAAAATAGCCGTTAACCCATTACCAACCATTGCAAATGCAGGTGAAAACCTTGATCTGTGCGGAGAATCATCTGTTATTTTAAACGGAAATAAACCTGGGGACAACGAGGTCGGTACCTGGTCTGTTATTTCACCTGCAAACTTTAATCCATTTACGTCAACAAATATTCATGATCAAAATGCAGTAATCAATAATTTCCCAATTGGCCAACAAATTGTTCTTCAATGGGAAATTACAAACAACAATTGCAATACAACTACTAAGGATGAAGTAGAAATCATTTCATACCGTGACATTTTTGTAACTGCCCCCACTAAGCTTACCATAGATTATGGTAAAGTGGTTAATTTAAATGTATTTACAGATTTAGGGGATGAGTCTTATAATTTTGAATGGTTCCCTAAAACAGGGTTGAAAAATCCATCTAGTTTAAGTCCAGACGTCAGCCCCCTAGAAAATACAACATATACCTTAAAAATTAATTATGGACATAACTGTAGTAAAACGATCTCGATAGAAGTAATTGTTTTGAACACCATAGAAATCCCGAAAAGCTTTTCGCCAAACGGAGATGGCATTAATGATAATTGGAGCATTGGGAATATTTTAAACTATCCCGGATCTAAAATTGCAGTATATAACCGATACGGAACACTAATGTATCAAAATGCAGGTAATTTATCCGCATGGGATGGAACACATAAGGGCCAGCTGGTGCCGGTTGGCGTGTACTATTATGTTATTAAACTTAATGATAGGTATAATTCGGTTTATAATGGGAGTATTACTGTATTACGTTAGATTATCGCCACTTGTATCGAAACATTTCCCCTAAAAATATCTTTATAGGGGAAATGTAACTGAAGGCAATTAATTCATAAATTTTAAAGGAATATAATCATCTAAATTGTATGCGCCGTTTCCAACTGACATCTTATTATCTGAAAACCATACATAGAATTTACCTGATGAAGCTGCTATACCCACGTCCATAATATTGCTATATGTTTCAGAAGATGAGATAACATAATTTTGCAAACCTGCATAAGCTCCTAAATCAGTGGAATTACCTTCAGAAAAAGTTCCATCTCTATAAAAAGCAAAGCAATGATCATTAGATTTCAAAATGGCAATACCAGCTATATCTGCAGGGACCTTACCAGCGGGTAATACATAGTTTTTTGGCAAAATATAATCGCCGAAGTTACCTATACCTTGTCCTACTGACATGGTTCCATCTTTATACCAAACATATCCTCGCCCTGCATTCGATATTGCCATATCGATTACATCATTATAGTTTTTTCCTGATGGTAAATAATATTGCTGAGTTACTCCGCTTATAGATGTTGAATTGCCTTTAGTAACAAAGCCCGATAAACCCCAAAAATAAACCCCATCATCCGTACCTATATCGATACCCGCCATGGTTGCCAGTGTACCAGAAGGATTAGTTGTTACAACAGGATATAATGATGCTATTGCTTGTTTATCCATATTAGACAGATAAGCTGCGCCAGAACCACATTGTCCGCCATTCATTAACGAACCAGGGTCGGTACCTCCAACGTTCGGAACATCAATTGCACTTGCATAAGTGCCGATATCGTCGGTACCATTTTGAGGCTCACCATTTGCCTGCCAGTTCGTATGTCTAAAACCTACACAATGACCTATTTCATGTGTAATTGTACGTTGTCTTTGATCAAAGCTATTTCCTGAGATGTAAGTTTTATTAATTTTTATTAACCCGCCTGCATTTCCACTTGTAGGAAAACGGGCAACTCCACAATAGCCATTACCTAAATTCTCATCTTTAATCAGAATATCATAGCCACCGCTATAAACAATATTAAAATGAATGTTTGCATTTGGAACGCTATTCCATTGATTAACCGCAGAATTAATTTCCGACATCATACTTGACATCGATGCATCTACTGAAATCCTAATGTTGGTTCTGTTTGTAGTACTAACCAAACTGCCAGTATAGTACTGTTCTGTCTTTGGCCCTGTACCTGAAGGAATCTGCATATCTTTAGAAAATAAGATATCTTCTTCTACAATATAGTCGCTACCAATATCTTTAATTGATGAAGCTGGAAAGCCCAGGCTTTTTATATAATTAAAAACAGCGTCTTTTTTATTTACTTCAGGCTGGGTGACACTTTCCCCGTTCTTTTTACAGCCTAAGGAATAAATTGAGATTGCCGCAATCATAAGCAACCCTTTAATGGTTTGTTTAGTTTTCATAAATGAAGCTTAATTTAAATTGTTGTTTTTTAAAAAAGGTAACGTTTTCGTTTATTTAGTTTTAAATCTGGAAAACCAATCAGAACTGATATCGATATCTCGAATATATGGAATATATTTAATAATACATATTAAATTTTCATTCAAGTAGATTTTATAACACAAGGATTGTCACGCTATTAATATTGAAAATTTCATCCTGGAAGTTTATTCAAATTATATAATTCACAACAGTTATATTTGTATTAAATGACACAAATGTTAACTGCAGAAGTAAAAACAGCCTACGATAATTTTTATACCAATAGCGATGTGGCATGGAGAATGCTCGGAGCCAAATATAAGGCCCATAACATTGTTGATGTTTGCAAAGGGATAAAACCTAAAAAAGTACTTGAGGTGGGCGCAGGCGATGGCAGTATTTTACATTTTTTAAATGAATGGCATTTCGCGCCAGAACTTTATGCCTTAGAAATTGCACAAAGTGGTGTCGATCTGATAAAAGATCGTAATCTCTTCAGCTTAAAAGAAGCACAAACTTTTGATGGCTACAAAATCCCTTATGAAGACAATACATTTGACCTGGTTATCCTTGCGCATGTTTTAGAGCATGTAGAGCATGAAAGATTACTGATCAGGGAGTTAAAACGTGTAGCTAAATATATTGTAGTAGAAGTACCAAAAGATTACCGTTTTGATGTAGATAAACGCATGAAACACTTTTTGGATTACGGGCACATTAACATGTATACCCCAACTTCGCTCAGGTTTTTACTGCAAAGCGAGGGGCTGGAAATTTTAGCTGATAAAATTTCAATGACGGCAACTGAAACTGTAAAATTCAATGAATTTATCAATAGAAAGGCGCCTAAAACATTTTCTAAAAACCTAAAAATAGAGTTAGAATACAGGATAAAAAAAACATTGGGTAATTTATTTGGAAGAAAAAAACAGGAACAGTTTGCCAATGCATATACCGTGTTAACCAAAAAATCAGATCATAACCTGCAGATATTTTAGATGGTAAAAAGGTTCCACTCGCACGATTCGTCATTGCGATGAGGCTTTTTTCAGCTGAGGAAACAATCTACAACAATCGTTGCTGGCATGCGCATTAAGATTGCTTCGTTCCTCGCAATGACGATCCTTTTATAAAAAAACAATATGCAAAACCTTGCCCCAATAGCACTTTTCGTATACAACCGTCCGCAGCACACAGCGCGTACCTTACAATTTCTGCAACAAAATGAGTTTGCAGCGCAAAGCCATTTGTATATCTTTTCTGATGGTGCCAAAACCGATCTGGATAGAGAAAAAGTTGCGGAAGTAAGAAAAATCATTAAAAAAGTAGATGGCTTTAAGTCAGTTAAAGTAATTGAAAGTAAGATTAATGCAGGCTTAGCCAATGCGGTAATTGCAGGAGTTACCCAATTAATAGCAGAATATGATCAGGTAATTGTATTTGAAGATGATCTCATCACCTCTCCGCATACCCTGGCCTATTTCAATACCGCGCTAAACCACTACCGAGAAGAGGAAAAAGTAATGCATATTGGAGCTTATATGTATCCTTTAAAAGCAGATAACCTTCCTCAATCTTTTTTTTACAGGGCTGCCACTAGTTGGGGTTGGGCCACATGGGGCAGAGCATGGAAAAATTTCGAACCAAATATTGACGTTCTTCTTAAACAATTTGATAAAAAGAAAAAGACGGCATTTTCCATTGATAATAAAATGAATTTCTGGAAACAGATGCAGGAATTTAAAAGAGGCAAAAATAATAGCTGGGCCATAAGATGGTATGCCTCTATCTTTTTAAAAGGAGGCATTACACTTAACCCATCTCAATCACTCGTTAACAACATCGGCCACGATGGCACAGGCGTACACTCAGGAATCAACGATATTTATAACGTCGTTATCAACCCTAAACAAATTGTTGAATTTCCAACTGTAATAGCCGAAGACCCTATTGCATACAAAGCCATCAAAAGCTTTCTGATTAAGCGAAAAGGCAATATGGTAACAAGGGTTAGGCGTTTTGTAAAAGAAAAGCTGACACAATATTTTTCCAAAAAATAATGATGCCATCATATTCTCATCTAAATAACCAATATAGCTCAGCGTTGTAGGCAATTAAAAAAATGACAAACCTTTTTTAATTGCTCATGTTGCTTTTATAACATCGAAACTATAAAAATAAAGAACATGAAAACGACAACAGAAACAGCAGAAGTATTAAACGATTTAATTCAAATTAATAACGACCGTATTGAAGGTTACGAAAAAGCCCGTCAGGAATTAAAAGATGAAGATGCCGATTTGAAGACGTTATTTTTAAATATGATAGGCGAAAGTCAAAAATATAAAATGGCATTGGCAACTGAAGTATCAGCTTTAGGTGAAGATATTGAAACAGGAACTACAAATTCAGGCAAAATCTACAGGGCCTGGATGGATGTAAAAGCACTTTTTACCGGCCACGATCGTAAAACAGTTTTAAACAATTGTGAGTTTGGTGAAGACGCAGCACAAAATGCATATAAAATGGCTTTAGAGGGAGAGGATATCCCTGCAAATATCAGAGAATTAATTTCAGACCAAAAGGCATCTTTAAGAGTATCGCATGATGAAATCAAAAGGTTACGTGATGCCCAGGCTTAAATAAATTAAAACATAAAAATGAAAACCCTCCTTCGAGCAAATCGAAGGAGGTTTTTTTTATAATTGCTTCGTCATCTCGACTGGAGCAATGCGTAATGGAGAGATCTATCCAGAAGGATTTCTCCACTTCATTGCATTCCGCCCGAAAACGCCATCGATGGCAGAATAAATTAGTTACTTACGATTCCAATTCCCGATCTAAATGTTCAGTAACACGTTGAATGGTATTATCAATTGTATTACTTAAAATGGTTAAGTAAGAACCTTTTTTAGCAGTTTCAATCGCAACCTGTAAACAAGCTGTACTTTTATTGTTAATAATAATTTCCTTATTAGGATCAACTTCTTTTATCCCTTTAATCAGCAAATCAACCAATTCTTGTTGTTGTCTGCCACGGAGATATTTCTCCTGACAAATGTAGATCTTGTCAAACATCTGTGCAGAAATACGGGCGGTCTCCAAAATATCTTCGTCTCTTCTATCTCCTGTTGCCGAAATAATACCAACCTGCTCTGTAGCCTCAACTCCCTGCAAGAAACCTTTTACACCATTAAATCCATCAGGATTATGCGCAAAATCAACCAGTACTTTAAAATCTTTGAACCTGAAAATATTCATCCTTCCAGGCGTATGCGCCGCAGAAGGGATAAAGGTTTCTAACGATAAACGGATATCTTCAGGTTTATAACCCCATAAATAGGCTGCTAACGTCGCCGCCAGTACATTCTGAATCATAAAGTTTACAGAACCACCAAAGGTTAAAGGAATGTGGGTGGCTTTATCTACCCTTAATTTCCAATCGCCGGTTTTAATGGTGATGAACCCATTTTCATAAATGGCAGCAATTCCGCCTTTTCTACAATGCTCTTTTACTACAGGATTATTCTCATCCATACTGAAATAAGCAACATTGCAACGTGCATCTTTAGCAATGCGAACACAATAACCGTTATCGGCATTTAGCACAGCCCAACCTTTGCGGCGCACCGCACCAATCACCACAGCTTTAACCCGGGTTAAATCGTCAAGATTGTGAATGTCAGAAAGCCCCAGGTGATCTTCCTGGATATTGGTAACCACACCGATATCGCAGGCATTAAATCCTAAACCTGCCCTTAAAATTCCACCACGTGCTGTTTCCAAAACGGCAAACTCTACTGTTGGGTCTTTTAAAATAAATTCGGCACTTACCGGTCCGGTAGTATCGCCTTTCATCAACATGGTATTATGCACATACACACCATCACTGGTGGTAAAACCTACACGTTTACCATTGCTGCGGATAATGTGCGCAATTAAACGGGTCGTGGTAGTTTTTCCATTGGTTCCGGTAACCGCAATAATCGGGATCTGTGACAATTTTCCCTGCGGATAAAGCATATCAATTACTGGTGCCGCAACGTTACGTGGCAAACCTTCGCTAGGTGCCAGGTGCATTCTGAAACCAGGAGCAGCATTAACTTCTAATACTACACCGCCATTTTCAGTTAACGGTTGGGTAAGGTTCTGTGCCATGATATCGATACCGCAGATATCCAATCCGATTACCCTCGAAATCCTTTCGCAAATGAAAATATTCTGTGGGTGAACAATGTCTGTCACATCAATGGATGTTCCTCCCGTACTTAAATTGGCGGTCGATTTTAAATAAACTACCTCTCCTTTTTCCGGAATGGTTTCTAAGGTATATTCCTTTTTGGCTAATAAATCCAACGTATCACGATCAACAGCTATTTCCGTTAACACATTCTCATGGCCATAACCACGACGTGGATCTTCATTTTCCTGATCAATTAATTCCTGGATGGTATGGATCCCATTTCCTTTTACATGCGCCGGATCGCGTTGTGCAGCAGCAACCACTTTATGATCGATTACCAGCACGCGGAAGTCAAATCCGGTGATGTATTTTTCAATAATTACCCTTCGCGAATATGTTTTGGCATATTCAAAAGCTGCCAAAGCATCTTCCATTGTTTTTACATTAATGGTTGCACCTTTACCGTGGTTGCCATCAAGCGGTTTAAAAACTAAGGGAAATCCAACCTTTTTAACGGAAGCTTCCAGATCTTCAGGATTAGAAATAGTTACTCCTGCAGCTACCGGAATGGCAGCTTCGGTAAGCAAACGCTTCGTTTCTTCCTTATTACTGGCAAGATCTACAGCAATGCTGCTGGTTTTTTCAGTCATGGTGGCCCTAAAACGCACCTGATTTTTACCATAACCCAACTGCACCAACGAACTTTTGTTCAATCTTATCCATGGAATGCTTCTTTTTACTGCTTCCTCTACAATCGAACCTGTACTTGGGCCTAAGGCTTCCAGTTCACGTATCTCTTTCATTCTGCGGATATCGTGTTCTAAATCGTACTCTTCATTATTGATCAAAGCTTCTGCAATCCTAACTGCTGCTTCTGCGGAGTAAACCCCTACTTTTTCCTCCAGGTAACTGAAAACCACATTATAAATACCTTCGGTTTTGGTCATGCGTGTTCTGCCAAAGCCAGTTTCCATGCCAGCAAGCGTCTGAATTTCGAGCGCAATGTGCTCAATCACGTGCCCCATCCAGGTTCCTTCTTTCACACGGGTAAAAAAGCCACCTTCAACACCTTTTGAACACCGATGGGTAAACATGCTTGGCAACAGTTTCTCCATCCTTTCGCTAAATCCGTCTATTACATTTGTTGGTTTTTGCTCCAAATCTTCTAAATCCAGTCGCATCTGGATCAATTTCTTACGGCTAATAGACCATATGTTTGGTCCTCTTAATACTTGTATATTTAATATCTTCATGTAATGTTTTGTTCTTTTTTATGCTAAAGATAGATTTAGGAATCAATCTCTATACTCAATTTTAAGAATGAAATTGATGACTGTAAATTATGCATTTATTTTGAAAATAGACGTTTCAATTAGCTAAATCAATTTTAGGGCGTATTTGTTTTATTTTCAAGTACAATCCTATTAATTTTAGGCTATAATATTTTAACTTTTGTTAATAAATTGAATATTCTTTACAAAAAAAGTCGTGTTTTTTATCTTAAGCCTATATATTTGGGTTTTTTGATACAATTATAACACACACAGAATGGTTCCGAAAGGTAAACTCATCATCATTGGTGGCGCAATAAATACAGGTAGCTTCGCAGAAACGCAATTTGGACTGCCTGAAAATATGAATTTTTTCGAGCGTGGAATTTTAAAACGGATTACTACGGAATCATTAAGAGATACTCAATCTCGGTTCGAGATCATCACAAC
This sequence comes from Pedobacter sp. PF22-3, assembly GCF_026239555.1. GTDB lineage: Bacteria > Bacteroidota > Bacteroidia > Sphingobacteriales > Sphingobacteriaceae > Pedobacter. Next base: position 92,630 of record NZ_JAPIVP010000008.1, read on the forward strand.
AGCATCATTAATGCCCGAAAAAGTTGGTGAAGAATATATCAAGGCTTACGCACAATTAGATGTGCATAATGTTGGTGTTCTTAATATTACCAACCGCGAAGAAGCCAATTCTGATGAAAATTACGAACGGATCAAGGCTGCAGAAGTAATTATCTTTACCGGTGGTGATCAGCTCCGTCTTTCTTCAATCTTTGGCGGGACAAAAACCCATCAGATTCTATTAGACAAATATAGAAACGAACCCGTAGTCATTGCAGGTACTTCGGCCGGAGCAGCTGCAAGTTCCAAAAACATGATTTACCAGGGGAGCAGTAAAGATGCTTTACTAAAAGGAGAGGTTAAAATTACCGGCGGATTAGGCTTTATAGATGATGTTATTGTAGACACACATTTTGTTCAACGCGGCAGAATTGGCCGCTTGTTGTATGCCGCAGCCAGTAATCCTGGTATTTTAGGGATCGGACTTGGAGAAGACACCGGTCTTTTTATTGCTGATGGACATAAAATGGAAGCCATTGGCTCTGGAATGGTAATTTTAGTAGATGGCCGCACGATGGCCGATACCAATTTAACCGATGTAGAAATGGGGCAGCCTGTTTCTATTAAAAACATGGTGGTGCATGTGATGTGCGACGGAGACGTTTATGATTTAACAGACCATAGTTTAGTAATTCATCACCCAAAGGTAATTCCGATAGCCTGATTCAGTAGCAGTTAACAGTGGACGATTTTGAGCTTGGATTTACCCAATCCTGATACCTGCTACTGAATACTACAATACTCAAAAAATGAAACTAATTATACATGGCGGTTTCTTCAGCGAATCGTCTACCAATCAGGAAACGAAAAAAGCTAAACAAGATGCTTTAGCTTCAATTGTTACGCGCGGACACGAATATTTAAAAACACATACTGCTTTTGAAACCGTTATCTATACTGTTGCATTGTTAGAAGATAACGAACTATTTAACGCAGGTATTGGTTCGCAGATCCAAAGCGATGGAAAAGTAAGGTTGAGTGCAGCCCTGATGGATGGCAAAACCGAGAAATTCAGTGGCGTAATTAATATAGAAGATGTTAAAAACCCTATCGAGATTGCACATAAACTGCTCACATACGATGACCGGGTGCTTAGTGGAGATGGTGCCCAGCAATTTGCCAGAACAAATGGTTTTGAATATTTCGATCCCATTACCAAACAGCGCCAATCAGAATACGAAGCTAAATTAAACCAAAAGAATAATAAAGGAACGGTAGGCTGTGTAGCACTTGATGCAGACGGAAATTTAGCCGCAGCAACCTCTACTGGTGGAAAAGGCTTTGAAATTCCTTGCCGGGTGAGTGATTCCGCAACGGTAGCAGGCAACTATGCCAATCAACATGCGGGTATTTCCTGTACCGGAGTAGGGGAAGATATTGTAAGCGGTGCCCTGGCTGCAAAAATTGTAACCCGCGTTACCGATGGTTTTTCTTTAAAAGAAGCAGCAGATAAATCTTTTGCTGAACTTAAAGCTTTTGATGGCTTTGCAGGCGTTGTAGGCATTTCTGCAGCAGGTGAAGTTTACCATTGCGACTCGCATCCTTACATGGTTTGGGCATCTTTTGATGTTAATTTACAGGTATTTAGCTGAAATTAGATTTAAAGTATTATTTTTGTTGCATGACCAAAATTGTATTGGCTTTAATTAGCCTTTTTGCATCATTACAACTACAAGCTCAAAATCTAGATAAATCTGAGATCCAAGAACCTAATGGTAGTGCAATAAGTATAGCAGTATCAAAATTTGAATTGGAAGATGGAAATTCTTTTTTTGAGGAGGCAGAAGATTTTGAGCGGAAAGGCGATTATAACGAAGCCCTCACTTTATTTGGAAAGGCCGCTTTTGAATATAATTCCGTAAAAAATTTCAATAGATACGGGCTGGCCGTTATCAAGATGAGTAATATGCATTATCAACTTGGCCGTTTCGCTGATGCTGAGCAAATTCTTTTAAATGTAGCCCTAAAAAATTATTCAAAAACCGGAAACAAAGCCGGAGTAATGAATACTTATAACCTTTTGGGCAAAGTTTATCTGGCCAATTCCAAGTATACACAATCAATGTGGTTCTACACCCAGCAAGGTATACTGGCGAAACAGTTAAAAAGCAATAATGCTTATATCGAATCTATTTTAGGCATTGTTCAGGTTAAAATCAAAAAGAAAGATTTTACGCTTGCACTGAGAGATCTTAAATCGGCCGAATGGCTGGCAAACTCCATCAAAACCAGTCAATATAAAATGCAGATTAAAGATGCCAGGGAAACAATTGCCAACAAAACCACCGGTAAAAAGGTAAACCCAAGCTAGCCTAAGGTCTCAATTCTGCTAAGCCTTCACCACATAAAGTACACTACGGAGTTCTAAAAGGTCTGTAATTGGTCAAATTTGCCTTTTCATTAAAACAAAAAATATCGCTCAACGTTCTACGTAAGAAATTGTTAAATAAAAAGCTTTTAGTTAGATTTGATAAAATTTTAACAAGAGACAGTAATAATGCTGTCTCTTTTTTGTTTTTTTTGCTAAAATGGTATCATATTGGCTAGATAGAATTGGAAATGGATTTTAAATCATTTAAAGAAATGTTAAAGAGAATATTTTTTGTAATTTTTACTGCAGCAGTGCTTGCTTGTCATGCTGCACCTAAAACTCAGCCAATGGTTGAGGGGATTACTAATGTGAAACCTGATGAGCAGCAGCAACTGGTTATAAAAGAGATTGTAAATTTGATCGAGAGTTATAATTACAAAAAAATTCAAATCAACGATTCTATTTCATCCATCGTTTTAGATAAGTATATCAAATCTCTAGATCCAGGTAAAAATTACTTTCTGGCATCAGATCTCAAGGAATTTGACAAATACAGATATACCTTAGATGATGATTTTAAAAACGGCGATCTGAGCGGTCCATTTTTCATTTACAACGTTTACGCCAAAAGACTTAACGAATATTTCAATTATTCTCTGGCGCAGATTAAAACAAAATTTGATTTTAATCAAAACGATACTTATGTATACGATAGAGAGAAACAGCCTTGGGCAACTTCTTCAACAACATTAAATGATAACTGGAAAAAACGTGTTAAATACGAATTAATCAACCTAAATTTAGCTGGTACTGCCGAAGCAAAGAATGTAGAAACGCTAACTAAACGTTATAAAAACCTACAGTCGCAAACGTCAAAAACCAATAACCAGGATGTTTTCCAAATATTGATGGATGCCTTTACCGAATCCATTGATCCACATACCAATTATTTTAACCCAACCAACGCGGCAGCATTCAATGAAGATATGTCTCGTTCTTTCGAAGGTATTGGTGCCCGTTTACAACTGGAAAATGAAGTAGTTAAAATTTCAGAAATCATTGCTGGTGGACCTGCCTTTAAAGGAAAACAGTTAAGCGCTGGCGATAGAATCATTGCTGTGGCACAGGGCGACGGCGAATTTGTTGATGTTGTAGGATGGAGACTGGATAATACCGTGTCTAAAATCAAAGGTCCTAAAGGAACTAAAGTGCGTTTAAAAGTAATTCCTGCAGGTAAAGAAATGTCATCTAAACCAGTAATTATAGAATTGGTTCGAGACAGAATTGTTTTGGAAGAAACAAGTGCCAAAAAGAAAGTTAAAACCATTAACAGTAATGGTAAAGATTATAAAATCGGGATTATTACCCTACCAGCATTTTATGCAGATTTTAAAGCTGCAAATGCAGGTGATAAAAATTACAAAAGTACCACCCGTGATGTTAAAAAATTAATTGACTCGTTAAAAACGTACGATAAGGTAAATGCAATTGTAATGGATTTACGTGGAAACGGCGGAGGATCATTGGTAGAAGCCATATCATTAACCGGGTTATTTATCGATAAAGGACCTGTTGTACAGGTAAAAGATTTGCGTGGAAAAATCGAAGTAGATCAGGATGAAAATAGTGGTGTGGCCTGGGATGGTCCGTTTGGTGTAATGGTTGACCGATTAAGCGCCTCGGCTTCAGAAATTTTTGCAGGCGCTATACAAGATTACGGACGTGGGATTATTATGGGTAGCCAAACTTATGGCAAAGGTACTGTTCAATCATCAATCGATTTAAATAAGCTGGTCAACCCAAATATGCTGCAAAGGTTAGCAGGATTAATCTCAAAAGATAAAACTGTAGGAACCTCGCCTAGCAGTGCCAACCCTGCCGACATTAATTTAGGCCAGATCAATTTAACGATGGCAAAATTTTACCGTGTTGCAGGTAGCAGTACACAACACAAAGGTGTAACTCCTGATGTTGTTTTCCCTTCTGTTTACCCAATGGATAAAATTGGAGAAGATACAGAACCATCTGCTTTGCCTTGGGATGTTATTCCCAGCTCGAACTTTAAAGCGGTTGCCAATTTAACTGCTGTTAAGGCACAATTGAATAAAAATAGCGAGCAACGTATTGCAAACTCTTTAGATTTCAAATATCTGAAACAAGATATTGCAGACCTTAAAAAACGTGATAGCGAAGTTTCCGTAACTTTAAATGAGGCAAAACTTAAAGCTGAACGCGATGCGCAGGAAGCTAAAACACTAGCCAGACAAAACGAATTAAGGGCATTAAGAGGATTGCCTGCGCTTAAAAAGGGAGATAAAGTGACCAAGCAGGATGCATTCGATTTTATTGAAGATGAATCGCTAAGAGTAATGGGCGATTTTATGCAACAATCTGGTAGTTATGTAATGAACTTAGGTATATAGTGTAAAAGAATAATTAATAGATTATTCTTTTAACTCGTAGTCGTCACCCTGACCTGTAGTGCAGCGGAAAGCTACGCAGTAAACCGAGCCTTAAGCGAGCTCACCGAAGGTAATTTATTTCAACAAGAAAGATGCTGAATAAGTTCAGCATGATGATTGGCTTACTAAAAGGCCGCTTTAGCAATACTAAAGCGGCCTTTTTGTTATTAAATTCAGAGTTGTTAACTTTCTAGCACATTGCTCATTAAAATTGACAACTCTTTTCCGTGGTGTCGGATATTACTCTCCGACACTAAAATTACCTATCCTTAATCTATTTACTGTTTGATGGTAACAGCCAACAGCACAACAGTATAGGGTGTAAAATACTTATTTCTTAGCAGTCGGCTCGTTTTGTTTACTCATCTGCATGGCCATCATTTCCTTCATGGTTTTGTTCATACCCTCGGTGCTTCCATCCAAAAAGATGACATTGCCATCCCCATTTTCAGCAAAGTGTTTGATGGATTCTGTCCACATCGTAAATAAGATCACTGAAATATCCAGATTAGCCTGTTCCATTTCCTGAGCAGCCTTGCTCATACCATGGGCAACTTCTGCACGGAACAACGCAATACCTTGTCCGCGTAATTGTGCAGCTTCACGCTCTGCTGTAGCCGCAATTTTAATTGCATTACCATCTGCTTCTGCAGCTTTGGTTTTGGTAATCAATAAAGCCTGTCCTTCATTTTCAGCCGCTGCCTTTAAGTTGTTTGATGCTACCACACGGCTCATTGAGCGCATAATTTCTTCGTCAAAAGTAATATCGTTTAACTGAAGATCCTGAAGATGGTAACCCCATCCATCCAATACCTGATCAATTTGCTCCTTAACATGAAGCACAATTTCATTTCGCTGGGCCAATACATTTGCCTGCTTTTGCGTAGCCACATATGCACGGATAGATCCTTCGATGGTCCTGATCAAAGCCTGCATCAGATTGCTCGCATCAACAAATTTAAATGCTACATTTTTGATGGTTTCTTCATCCTGGTTAATTACGGAATAAAGCAGCATGGCCTTGAAATAAACATTGGCCTGATCTTGCGTTACCGCCTGAAAAGAAAGTTCAACAGAGCGGTTTTGGATCGATATCCGTGAATAAATCTGTTCTATTAAAGGGATTTTGAAATTTAAACCTGGCCTTAAAAGCCTTTGGTACTTACCAAAAACGGTAACTACGGCAATGGTGCCCTGTTTAACGGTTACGAATGAACTTAGCAGTATAATAACTCCTATGACTACTAAAATGTAAACGGTGTATTGCATAATTAGATTTTTTTTATGAAGGTATAAAAATTCATACAAACTACATCAGGCATTTTGTAGCTTTATGTTTTACTAACTAACTTATATAAATGAAATCATCATGATTTTCCAAACAGCGCGGTGGAATGAAAATCTGATCACTTAAAAACGAATTTTTACACAGATGAAAATTAAATTATTTCTCCCAGCGGCAGGCATTTTACTATTTGCAGCATGCCAGAATAAAAACCATCAAGAAACTGATATCATAAATAAACGTACCGATTTTTTTGATAAGGCCGGTATGGATACGACTGTTAAACCTGGTGATAACTTTTTCCTGTATGCCAATGGAAAATGGATGAAAAATACCGAAATCCCTAAAACGGAAACAGGCTGGGGCTCTTTTTATACTTTATATAATGATAACCTGAAGAATCTGAAAGGCATTCTCGAAAACGCTTCAAAAGCTAAGGCGGCCAAAGGAAGTGCTGAACAGAAAGTTGGCGATTTTTACACCAGCGGTATGGATACCCTTACTATCGAAAAGCTGGGCATAGAACCTATAAAACCACTTTTAAGTAAAATTGATAAAATTAAAAATGATCAGGATTTAATCAATTTTATCGCCGAGGGCTATAAAAATGGTGAAGGCGATTTATTCGGATTTGGTGTTGAACCAGATGATAAGTTAAGCTCCAAAAATGCGCTGTCATTTACGCAGGCGGGCATTACCTTACCAGATCGCAGTTATTACCTAGACCAGGATGATAAAGCCAAAAAAATCAGAGCTGAGTACATCAAATACATTACAAAAATCTTTAACCTTTCGGGCGATTCTGCAAATGCAGCTAAATACGCCAATGATATTTTAAAACTGGAGACAGCAATTGCACAATCCCATTCAACACCTGTTCAACTGCGCGATCCACAAAAAAACTATCACAAAATGACAGTGGCTGATTTTCAAAAACAGACCCCAAACATTGATTGGAAATCCGTTCTAAGCAAACTGGGTGCAAGTACGGATACCGTTATTGTTAGGCAGCCAAAATATTATCAAACCTTGTCAGCCTTGATAAAAAGCCAGCCTATCGAAATCTGGAAAGAAAAATTAAAGTTTGATGCATTGAACAGCTCGGCTAATGCTTTCACCAAAAAATTCAGAGATGCTAAATTCGATTTTTTCTCTAAAACACTTTATGGTCAGCAGGCACCAACAGAAAGATGGAAAGCCATTGTAAATGCTACTGATGGTCATTTAGGAGAGCTTTTAGGTCAATTATATGCCGAAAAGTATTTCAAACCAGAAGCGAAAGAGCGCATGTTAACCCTGGTAAATAATTTGCAGAAGGTATATGCTGAAAGAATCCAGAAGGTAGATTGGATGACGCCGGATACTAAAAAGAAAGCTTTAGAAAAACTTAACGCATTTATCAAAAAAATCGGTTATCCTGATAAATGGAAAAAATATGACGATGTAGAGGTTTCGAAAAACACCTATTATGCAAACCTTCAATCGGCCAATAAACATGCCTATAAGGAAATGATGGGTAAACTTGGCAAAGACGTAGATAAAACAGAGTGGGGAATGACTCCTCCAACAGTTAATGCCTATTATAATCCATCTTTCAATGAAATTGTTTTCCCAGCGGGAATTTTACAGTTTCCTTTCTTTGATTTTAGCGCAGATGATGCCATTAACTATGGTGCAATAGGTGCGGTAATTGGTCACGAAATGACGCATGGTTTTGACGATCAGGGACGCCAGTATGATGCAACAGGTAATTTAAAAGAATGGTGGACAAAAGCCGATGCTGATAAATTTAAAGCCAAGGCTGGTAAAGTAGAAACATTTTACAACAACTTCTCGCTGTTGGATAATCAACATGTAAACGGTTCATTAACCTTGGGTGAAAACCTGGCTGATATTGGTGGATTAAACATTGCATATGATGCTTTTAAATTAACTGAACAAGGAAAAGGAGATAAAAAGATTGATGGTTTTACACCCGATCAACGTTTCTTCTTAAGCTTTGCCCAGGTTTGGAGAATCAAAACCCGCGACGAGAGCATGCGCGTACGATTAAAAACAGATCCACATAGCCCAGAGATGTTCCGCGTGAACGGTCCTGTATATAACATGGAAGCATTTTATAAAGCATTTAACATTCCTACGACTGCAAAAATGTATGTTGCGCCGTCAAACAGGTTAGGTGTTTGGTAAGTCAGGTTATTAAAACATTTAATAAAGAAGCCCATTTCGACTTACGAAATGGGCTTCTTTATTGGTTTAAAACAAAAGGTAAAATATTTTGTCTTACTCTTATTAAATAATAACCACATGAATGTAAAACGCACTTTTGGAACAATATTAACCATCCTAGGAATAATCGGTTTAATTTACGCTGGCTATGGATTTGTAAACCACAGTCAAAACACAAGGGGATTAATGGTATATGGCATCATTGGCCTGATCTTTTTTGTATCCGGAATTGGCTTGGTAAAAAACACAAAGGATGAAAGCTAAACCAGGCTTCTATCCTGAATAACGATATACCAAAATTTTAATTTTAGCTGTTCAGCATCCAGTACAATGATATCATTGCTTCTTTTTCTGTTTAATAATCTGGTACTGACTAAAAGCAACCAGGCAGCCAGCCAGGATAATAATCCCTGCAGATAATAGGTTTTTAGGATTTTGGTTGATATAGTAGGCTGCTGCCAATACTAAAATTGCAGCAGCAATACCTATAATATAATGAAGTATTAATCCTTTTTTCATCCGTAAAGTTGTTTTTAAAAGATTTGGGCCATTTATTCAGTCATTCCACGACTTAAAATATGACGGTTTCAGACCACAAATATTCTGAAATAAATTGAGATTGATGTCTCAGAAGATTAATCTTTTAAACTGATTCTGCGATCAGCGAATTTCAACTGGTGACCAATGAAATCAATATCTGTCAGCTCTTTAATCCGTTTAAAGGCACTATGGGTATCATCCAGGGTTAAACGGTTAATCTTATCTTGTTTAACCGACACAATATCGGCATAGAGAAAATCGCCCTTCGCATTTATTTTTAACTGAAGTAAGGGGGCAATACCGTTATTGCCTTTTAAGCTGAACATTCCATAGGTACAAAAATTCCCCAGACTGTAGGCGATGAATTTATTTTTATAAACTTCAACCGCCCGGGTTACATGCGGACCATGTCCCAGTACAACATCGGCACCAGCATCAATAACCGCATGTGCAAATGCGTAAACATTACCCCGGTTTTCTTTATAAAAAATCTCGTTCTTGCGCGGAACGTGTTCAAATCTTGCACCTTCACCTCCACCATGAAAAGAAACAATTACAATATCTGCCATTTTTTTTAAACGGCTAACCAAAGCTTTTGCGCTATCAATCTTATTAATCGATACCGTATTCTCATTTGGAGCAAAAGCGCAGAAGGCATACTTAACACTATCTTTTTCAAAAACTTCAAAAGGTTTGTTTACCTGTCCGGCATAGTGAATCTGTAGCGAATCTAAAATCCTGGCAGTGTTTTTCCTTCCCTTTGCATCAAAATCACCAACATGGTTATTGGCGATGCTCAAAACATTAAATCCTGCATCCTTGTATATCCCGGCGTAGCGCTCCGGCATTCTAAAAGCGTAACAGTTGTTCAGATTAATGCCATTACATTTGTTCGAATTACCCGAATTAAGAAAACAGCCTTCCAGGTTTCCAAATACGATATCGCCTTTTAATAAACCATCAACCGCCCGGAAGCTGTTAATGGCATCGTCAGGAGGGAGATTAGTTTTAGTAGGAAATGCAGAGCCGAGCATGATATCGCCTACTGCGGTAATGGATATGGTATCCTTTATTTTCCTGATTACGGTATCTTGACTGGCTACAGGTATTTTAACCTGTGCATTATTGCTGGTGCAGCTAATTGTGACAATAAGAAGAAAAGGAAGGACTATGGTGTTGATAAGCTTCATTGAGTGTTTATTGTAATGGTCATCTCGACTGTAGCGCAGCGAAATGAAGAGATCTGCATTAGATTTCTCAACTACGTTTCACTCCGCTCGAAATGACGGCATAGAGTTTTGTTAAAAAAAAATCCTCCGAAATTTCTTTAGGAGGATTCTATATATTTTTATTAACTGTTAACCGAAAATCGTCAACCGTTAATTGAACTATTCTACTGTAAATTCTTTTTTAAACGATTCTAAAACGCGGCCACCTTTGTAAAAGTAACGGCTGTAATAAGGTTCGTTAAGGTTACTGATGACCACACCACGAGAGCTTGATGCATGTGCAAACCTGTTATCACCCAGGTAAATACCTACATGCGAAATGCTTCTGCTTTTAATTTTGAAGAAAACCAAATCGCCTTCTTTTAAATCTTCCTTTGATAATGGATCTACCATGCTGAAAATATCGCGCGAATTTCTTCTGATGGTGGTGTTGAAAACTTTATCGTAAATGGCTTTGGTGAAAGCCGAACAATCGATCCCTCTTTTGGTGTTTCCACCGTAACTATATGGCGTTCCGATCCATTCGTAAATAAACTTGTATAGTTTTAAATTTGAAGTTGCATCTACCGCTACACCCATTACCTGCGAAAAATACTGTGATGCAAGGTTATCGGGATCATTTAATTCTTTACCAGATTCTTTTGTTTTTGTCTGCGCAAATGCGGCTGAGAGCGTACAGATAGCAATTAGAGTAGAAAACAAAAATTTTTTAATCATGTTATACAGTTATGTTTGGGTATTCACTTACACATTAACGTACACCACATGGGCTTATTGTTGGTTGTCAAAAGTATTAATTATACAAATGTTATCCAAATGTAATCTTAGAAAAAATGAAAGTTATTAACATTTTTGTTTTTTATCCACCAATATTCATTAGAATTTCTGCAGATAAAACATGTTTTACCAAAAGCGGTTTCTTTTTAATTTTCCGTTAATCATTAAAATGCTTTATTTTTAAAATTATGGAAATAAGCACTAATACAGAATTAAATTTTAGAATAAATTGATTCCATATTATGATAAAGGGCGTTGATTTAATTATAAGAAATCGCAGTTAAATCGATAATGATAAATAAGATTTATATTTAATTGTAAAACAACTGTTAAATCTGATTATACGCCTAATACTATGATGTTTTTACACTAAAAAGTGCCAAAAATTACAATAAAAAAATTAGATTTGCTGTCGCAAAAAACAAATATCCTAAAATGAGTGCAGTAGAAATAAATAAAGATACCTGGTTAAAGTGGTTTGAGTCGATGTTGCTGATGCGCAAATTCGAAGAAAAAACCGGCCAGTTATACGGACAACAAAAAATACGTGGCTTTTGTCATTTATACATTGGACAAGAAGCTGTAGTTGCAGGTGCAATATCTGCGATGCAAAAAGGCGATTCAATGATTACCACTTACCGTGATCACGCCCATGCCTTAGCTTTAGGAGTTAGTGCTGATAGTATTATGGCAGAAATGTACGGTAAGGCGACAGGTTGCTCTAAAGGTAAAGGTGGTTCAATGCACATGTTCAGCAAAGAGCATAACTTCTACGGTGGTCATGCAATTGTTGGCGGTCAGATTCCATTAGGTGCTGGCGTTGCTTTTGCAGAAAAATACAAAGGAACTGATAATGTTAACATTTGTTACATGGGCGATGGTGCTGTGCGCCAGGGTGCATTAAACGAAACTTTTAACATGGCCATGCTTTGGAAATTGCCTGTTATTTTTGTTTGCGAAAACAATGGTTATGCCATGGGTACTTCAGTACAACGTACTACCAACATGACCGATATTTATAAAATTGGTTTAGGTTTCGATATGCCATGTGCACCAGTTGATGGTATGGATCCGGTTGCTGTACACAATGCTATGGACGAAGCTATTCAACGTGCGCGTAAAGGTGAAGGACCAACTTTCTTAGAAATGAGAACTTACCGCTACCGTGGTCACTCCATGTCAGATCCGGCAAAATACCGTACCAAAGAAGAATTAGAAGATTATAAGGCAAAAGATCCGGTTGAGCATGCAAGAGAAACGATCCTTAAAGAGAAGTATGCAGATCAAGCCTGGATTGAAGAAATAGAAGCTAAAGTAAAAGGAATTGTAGATCAGGCAGTAAAATTTGCTGAAGAATCTCCTTGGCCAGATGCATCCGAACTATACAAAGATGTATATATGCAACAGGACTACCCTTACGTAATGGACTAATATTAATAAGATTTCAATTAATTAGATATAATGGCTGATGTAATTAAAATGCCCAAAATGAGCGATACCATGACCGAAGGGGTTTTGGCAAAGTGGCATAAAAAGGTGGGCGATAAAGTGAAAAGCGGCGATGTTTTGGCAGAAGTAGAAACTGACAAAGCAACAATGGATATGGAATCTTATTGGGATGGTGTCCTTTTATACGTTGGTATAGAAGAAGGAACAGCTGTTCCTGTTGATGCGATCATGGCCGTTATTGGTAAAGAAGGCGAAGATTATAAAGCAGCATTAGAAGCAGAAAAGTCAGGAAGTCAGGAGTCGGCAAGTCCGCAGGCTGAAAGCAAAGACGAGGCTCCTAAAGCTGAAGATAAAAAAGAAGAGGCGGCACCTGCACAAGGTGGTGGCTTAAGTGAAGAAGAATTAGCGGCAAAAGGTGTTACGGTTATCCGCATGCCTTTGTTAAGCGATACCATGACTGAAGGCGTAATTGCTGAATGGCACAAGAAAGTTGGTGATAAAGTAAAAGACGATGATGTTCTTGCTGACGTAGAAACCGATAAGGCTACTATGGAAGTAATGGGCTATGCAACCGGAACTTTATTACACATCGGCGTTGAAAAAGGTGCCGCGGCAAAAGTAAACGGAATTATCGCCATCGTTGGTCCGGAAGGAACTGATGTAAGCGGAATTTTAGCAGGCGGCTCAGCTCCGGCTCCTAAAGCTGAAACTGCTGAAGCACCTAAAGAAGAAAAACAAGCTGCAACTGCTGATGCTAGCGCATCTGCTCCAGTTGCGGAAAGCGCATCAGATAGCCGTGTTAAAGCCTCTCCTTTAGCTAAGAAAATTGCTAAAGATAAAGGAATCGATCTAGCACAGGTTGCAGGTAGTGCAGAAGGTGGACGTATCATTAAAAAAGATATCGAAAACTTTAAACCAGCTGCAGCGCCGGCAAAAGCAGAATCTGCATCAGCTCCGGCTGCTGAGAAAGCTGCTGCACCAGCACCGGTTATTCCGCAGTTTGTAGGTGAAGTTAAATTTACCGAGCAGCCAGTTTCGCAAATGCGTAAAGTAATTGCAAAACGCTTAGCTGAAAGTTTATTTACTGCTCCACATTTTTACCTAACAGTAAGTATTGATATGGACAATGCAATGGCTGCACGTACAGCAATCAATGCCGTTGCTCCTGTTAAGGTTTCTTTCAACGATATCGTAATTAAAGCGGTTGCCGTTGCATTGAAAAAACACCCGGCTGTTAATTCATCATGGGGTGGCGATAAAATCAGGTTTAACGAACATACCAACATTGGTGTAGCTATGGCTGTTGAAGATGGTTTATTGGTACCAGTAGTGCGTTTCGCTGATGGCAAATCTTTATCACACATTTCTGCAGAAGTAAAAGATTTTGGTGGTAAAGCAAAAGCTAAAAAATTACAACCGGCAGATTGGGAAGGTTCTACTTTCACCGTATCTAACTTAGGTATGTTTGGTATTGATGAGTTTACTTCAATTATCAACTCTCCTGATGGTGCAATTTTATCAGTAGGTGCCATTCAACAAGTTCCTGTTGTTAAAAACGGTGCTGTTGTTCCTGGTAACGTAATGAAATTGACTTTAGGTTGCGATCACCGTGTGGTTGATGGAGCAACCGGAGCACAGTTCTTACAAACCTTAAAAGGTTTATTAGAAGAACCGATCAGGTTATTAGCGTAATGCATTTGTCATCCTGAGCTTGTCGAAGGATCTCAAACATAAAATTTAAAGCCATCCTTCTAGGATGGCTTTTTTGCGTTTAAGGCTTTTCGTAAATGGCGACTTAATTTGCTATTTTTGACTGGAACCCTAACTCAAAATAAATGAAAAAAATATTTCTTTTTGCTGCCTGCATTACTGCAATGTTTGCCTGTAAGCAAAAAAACAGTTCTGATAATGGCGCAGAAAACAGAGCCTTTGCGGCCCTTTGCGAGCAATATTATCAGGATGGATTGAAAATAAACCCTTTAAGTGCTACTTACATCGGAGATGAACGTTATAACGATCTTTTGGCAAATGATGGGTCGCAAGCTTATTTAAAAGAGTTTAAAAGCTACAATCAGCGTTATCTGGATAGCCTGGGTAAATATGACCGCGAAAGTTTAAATGCAAACGATAAATTATCTTTCGATTACCTGAAAGATCAACTGGAAATTAATCTTGAAGGATTAAAATACCATTCTGAATACCTCCCATTTAACCAAATGTTTGCATTACCCTTAACCATTGGCCAATTGGGCTCTGGCACAGGGGCACAACCTTTTAAAACGGTAAAAAATTACGAAGATTGGTTAAAACGAGTTGATGCATTTTCGATTTGGGCCGATACAGCCATCGGAAATTTTAACAAAGGTGCGGCAGCAGGCATTGTATTGCCAAAAGCATTGGTGATAAAAATGATTCCTCAAATGCAAAGCATGGTGGCAGCCAAACCCGAAGAAAGTTTATTTTACGGACCAATAAAATTAATGCCAGCAAGTTTTTCTGCGTCAGATAAACAAAAATTGACAGAAGCGTACCGCACATCGATTACCAATGTAATTATCCCTACCTATAAAAAATTGGGCGACTACCTACAGAACGAATATCTGCCGAAAACAAGAACTACCTCTGGCTATTCGGCTATGCCTGGAGGATTGGCCTGGTATACTTATCTTGTAAAACAACAAACCACTACTAATAAAACACCGGAAGAAATCTATCAAACAGGCTTAAAAGAAGTGGCCCGGATTAAAGGCCAAATGGATAGCATCAAAAATTTAGTTGGCTTTAAGGGAGATTTGAAAGCTTTTTTCGAATACATGAAAACGGATAAAAAATTCATGCCTTATAAAACACCACAGGAGGTGCTAGCGGCTTTTGAAAATATCCACCAGCGCATGAAACCGAACCTGAAAAAGATGTTTGAGGTAGAGCCTAAAACACCTTTCGAAATCCGGCAAACGGAAGCCTTCAGGGCTGCTTCGGCTAGTGCTGAATATAATCAAGGTTCGGCAGATGGATCACGTCCAGGAATCTTTTATGTACCCATTTTAAATGCGAAAACATTTAACACCACTTCGGGTATGGAATCGCTGTTTCTTCATGAAGCCATTCCAGGCCACCATTACCAGATTTCTTTAACGCAGGAAAATAAATCACTTCCTAATTTCCGCCGTTTTGGTGGACATAATGCTTATGTAGAAGGTTGGGCTTTATACTGCGAATCGCTGGGTAAAGAACTAGGGCTTTATCAAGATCCATACCAACACATGGGTGCTTTGGGCGATGAGATGCACCGGGCCATCCGTTTGGTAGTTGACGTAGCCATCCATACCAAAAACATGAGCAGGGAAGAAGCTATAAAATACATGACAGACAATGAAGCAATTAGTACTGAAGGTGCCACCGCAGAAATTGAACGTTACATGGGTATCCCTGCACAAGCTTTAGGTTATAAAACAGGTGCAATGAAAATAAGAGAATTAAGAAGCAGATACGAGAAAGAATTAGGTCCGAAGTTTAAATTAGCAGCTTTTCATACGGCTGTTTTAAAAGATGGATCATTACCTTTATCTGTTTTTGAAACTAAAATGGATGCCTGGGCTGCAAGCCAGAAGTAAGATCTAATTGTCATAGTATATAATTGTCCAAAAAGTCGTCATTTCAAGCGAAGTGCAGCTCAGCCAAGAACTACGTAGTCCTCAGCGAAGCTAAATCTGTCTAGATAGATCTCTCCATTCCGCGATGCTCCAGTCGAGATGACGATCATTATTTACACCGCGGTTCGTGTCTGCACGAACCGCTATCATTCCAATTCATCAAATCTTTAAACCCTTTTCCAATTACTTTGTTAATGATTAAAACACCCTAAAATCATGGACAAAGAAAAATTGATACAAGAAGCTTATCTGGTTGCACATAAAATAGAGGAGAATGGCAATTTCCCGAACAATCCCAATTTGCCCTTAATGATCTATAAAGGCACCTTTAGGTTGCATCCTGATGATAATGAAGAGGTGATTAAAAAGGTTTTTGCACAAAATGGTTATACCAATTCCTGGGTAGATGGCATTTTTGATTATCACCATTATCATAGCAATACACACGAAGTAATGGGCGTATTTTGCGGCAAAGCCGATGTGCAGTTTGGTGGCGAGCATGGTGTTTGTATTGAGCTGGATAAAGGAGATGTGATTATCATTCCAGCAGGTGTAGCACATAAAAAACTAAATTCAACCGATGACTTCACGGTTATTGGGGCATATCCCAATGGCTCAGATTACGATATTAAATATGGCAAGGCTGAGGAGCGTCCCGAAGCAGATGAAACCATTGCTCAAGTGAAAAATCCAGACAGCGACCCTGTTTATGGGAGTAAAGGCCATTTATTTGAATGTTGGTATGGCCAAAATTGCGAAAATGTGTAAAACTCTTTTGTTGCAACCGTCTAAAATTCTTTAATTTTCGGGTTTTAAATACACTATCCCTAATATAAATGAATTTTCGATACATATGTTCAGCATTAGCCCTCTCAGCTACTTTACTAACCGCTTGCTCAAGTAAAAAAACTGAAGAGAAAAAGGCAGCTGAAAACAAAGTACGTACCAAAGAAGACGACAAGGCAGACAGCCTCTTATTGGTTTATAACCCGCAAAAAGGTGACAAATGGATTGCGGATTTTGTAGATAACCTCCATAAAAAATATGGCTTTAACGGGAATATGCTTGTGGCAAAAGATGGGAAAATTCTTTACGAAAAAGCGATCGGATGGGCAGATTATCTTCATCGCGATAGTTTAACCATCAATTCGGAGTTCGAACTGGCTTCCATTACCAAAACATTCACCGGTACAGCAATTATGCAACTGGTAGAAGCTGGAAAACTTTCGTTAAATGATAATGTAAAAAAGTTCTTCCCTAATTTCCCTTATGATGGCATTACGGTAAAACTGCTACTTTCTCACCGCAGCGGTATGATGAATTACGTATATTTTATCGATGATATCTGGCGTAAAGAAAAACGCAACATGAAAAAAGGCGTTACCAACCAGGAAGTAATGAATATTATTGCCGAGCGTAAACCTAATCCATACACCAAACCCGATAACCGATTCCATTATAACAACTCAAATTTTATGGTATTAGGTGCCATTATTGAGAAGGTAACAGGACAGCGTTACTCACAGTATATGATGGAACATGTATTTAAGCCAGCCGGATTAAAACATACTCACGTATATAGCACAACTGAGTATGAAAAAATTCCGGTTGACGTAGTTGGCCACGACCGCAATAGTTTTAGATACTCTGTTGCACAGAACTTTCTAGATGGCCCAGTTGGAGATAAAGGCATTTATAGCACGGTACACGATTTGGTGCTGTTTGATAAATATTTAAAAAATGGAAGATTATTAAGTAAAAAGAGCCTCGATTCTGCCTATACTGGACACAATAAGCCTATTAATGGCCATTTCAACTATGGTTATGGCTGGAGAATGTTTGATGGCGAAAAAATGGACAAAGTAGTGTACCATACAGGGTGGTGGCATGGTTTCCGCCATATTTATGTAAGAGATCTAAACAAAAACATTGTTATTGTGTTTTTAGGCAACCTCACCAATGGAAGTTTAATGCATCTCGATGATCTGTATAAACACTTCGACATGCCGATTATCCGTAAGGGGGCATACCATGGCAACGGCAGTTTGCCAGGTTCAGACGAAGATTAAATTTATGGCAAAAACAAAATGGATTATCGGACCGGGTACATTAACCATCTATCCCAAAAGAAATTTAAGGATAGTTGGGTTAATATTTTTTGTACTGATTGCAGCATTTATTTTCTATTTATCAAGATCAGTACAAGGCTATTCTGCCGGACTCACTCTTGGATATTATGGCTGCCTTTTATTAATTCCGTTATTGCTGATTTTTATTGCCGAAACAAAGGTAATTTTTGATGGAAGCAGCAGGATTTTATACAAAAAGATTGCATTTTTACCAATTGGATCAATCCCTTTTGATGATATTGCTTCTGTAGAACCGTATGAAATTTTAGGAAGCGGCTTTAATTATAAACTGTTCAGAAAAAGTAACAGGCATGGCAGAGGCTTACTGGTTTCTGCCGGATATAGTAAGGCTACTGATGCCAATCTCATTGCTTTTCAGCAGGAGGTATTACCAAAAATTGATGAACTTGTTTTCGCCAATGCACCTATAATTCATAAACAGGCCATTTACGACTTCAAATTCTTCAGAGAAGAAGGTGGTGTTTACCTATTGCGCGATAATAAGATAGGAAGTTTTATTTTTGGATTGATTTTTATCGGTGCTACCGTTGCCATATTGTTTAGTCCCGATTTTTTGACAAACGAGGGATCTATTCAAAAAATACTCCTCACCTATTTCCCGGCGGCGATAGGCTTGGCGCTTCTTTTCGCAGCAACCTCCAATATCCGTTTTGATAAAAGCCAAAGGAAAATTATCCGTTCTACTTTTGCTGGCCGGTTTAAAAAAGACTATCCTTTTGATGATCTGATCCGTTTTCAGGTGATCCGGAAAACTACCAATCTCATTTATTCGGGTACCGAGGTTAGGGCTGAGATTTTTTTGCCGGCCAAAAACAAAACAACCATTTTAAACCTTAAAAGCTTTATAGGCACTAAAAAGATTGAGCGCTTCCTTGATGAGGCCAATACGATTTTAGGCCGAATTTAGTTTCATTATAAAGAAAACAATTATGTTCGATAAATTATTTGCGGCGCAACAAAAAGCCGAAGAAATTAAAAAACGCCTGGATACGATCTCTGTATACGGTGAGGTTGAAAATGGTGCCATAAAAATTACTGCAACTGCAAACAAGGCCATTACGGGGGTTGCTATTGATGAAGAATTTTTAAAAGCTGCTGATAAAGAAGAGCTGGAAGAACTGTTGCTAACCGCTATTAACAAAGCAATGGCGAGTGCAGAGCAAGTAAGTGCCGCCGAAATGCAGGCATCGGCACAAGATATGCTAGGTGGATTAGGTGGCATGTTTGGACAATAACAAATCGTCAAAATCAATCTTGATACTTAAATCTCCATAATTGATACTAGAACTATGAAATATACTTATTACGGCCAATCATGTTTCTTGTTGGAAGCAGCTGGCAAAAAACTATTATTCGACCCATTTATATCACACAACCCAATAGCTAAAAACGTAGATATTACAGCGATAGAGGCTGATTATATTTTGGTGAGTCATGGCCATGCAGACCACGTAGCCGACTTGGTTACCTTGGCTAAACAAACGCAGGCTACAGTTATTGCGATGCCAGAGATTATTGATTGGGTCTCAAAACAGGGCATAGAAAAAGTACACGGAATGAATTTTGGTAAATTCACTTTTGATTGGGGAATTGTACGCATGGTACCCGCTACACATTCATCTAGTTTACCTGATGGAAGTTATGGCGGAAATCCTGCTGGTTTTGTGCTTGAAGTAGACAGCAAACAAATTTATTTTGCAGGTGATACAGGTTTAACTATTGAGATGAAAGTTCTGGCTGAGATTTACAATCTTGATTATGCCATCTTACCGATTGGTGGAAATTATACCATGGATGTTGATGATGCTTTGATAGCAACCAAATATTTCGATTGCGACAAGGTAATTGGTGTACATTATAATACTTTCCCTGTAATCGAAATTGATACCCAGACTGCTTTAGATAAATTTGCACGTGAAAAGAAAACCTTATTATTACCAGAAATTGGTGAGACAATAAGTTTATAGTTTCGGCGAACCGTCATTCCCAACTTGATTGGGAATCTTAATGCAGTAAGCTTTAAGATTCCCGCCTGTGCGGGAATGACGACCTTTTTCATGGACTAGTCTCTGATACTACTTTCAATCTGTTGCATTTAAAACAAAAAAGGGCCTTCAATTTTCATTGAAGACCCTTCAAATTATAAACCTGAACCTAGTTCTTTTTAGCAGCAGCTTTGTTTGCTTTGTAACGCATATCTGCTGTACCATCTTTTTTAGTTGGACCAGCAACTTTAGTTACTGCTTTTGCTTTATTTTCTTTAAAACGCATATCTGGCGTACCATCTGCTTTTACTTTAGTAGCCGTAGTAGTTGTTTTAGTTTCTACTTTTTTAGCCTCTTGTTTTGCGCCTGCCTTAACTGGCGCTGTTGTTGTTTTTACTTCTTTTTTTACAACTGTTTTAGCTTTAGCCGGAGCTGTTGTTGCCGGCGTTTGTGCAAATGCTGTTGTTAAACCAAATGCTGCGATTGCGATTAAACTCAATAACTTTTTCATATTTTTTAGATTTGTTTTTAATTGTTATGAAGCTTCTTCGTTTCACTCCGAGGTTTCATAATTTCTGATTTTTGTTTTACTCGTTTATTTTGTTGATATAAAATTCATAAATCGATATGAAGTTTTAATGAAGATAACGAATATTTTTATTTTTTAATGCGCAGCCAGCCAGTTTTCACCCTCTCCAATTTCTACCACAATCGGTACTGTTAATTTAATGGCATTAGCCATTTTATCCTGGATAATTGCTTTCATTGCTTCTTTTTCCGATTTCAACACATCAAAAACCAACTCATCATGTACCTGCATGGTCATGGTTGACTGCAATTTTTGTGCTTTCATTTCTTTATGGATGTTGATCATGGCAATTTTGATCATATCTGCGGCAGAGCCCTGTATAGGCGCGTTAATGGCATTTCGTTCAGCAAAACCCCTTACCGTTTGATTGGCCGAGTTAATATCTCTCAAATAACGTCTTCTCCCCATAATGGTTTCTACAAATCCATTTTCCCGCGCAAAATTCATGGTATCGCTCATGTAACGTTTGATACCAGGGTATTGTGCAAAGTACTGTTCAATTATCTCAGCTGCTTCTTTACGCGGAATACCTAAGTTCTGCGATAAACCAAAGGCAGATTGGCCGTAAATAATTCCGAAGTTAACCGCTTTGGCATTTCTGCGTTGCGTTCCATCTACTTCTTCGATACTTACACCATATACTTTAGCCGCTGTTGCCGTGTGGATATCGATCCCTTTGTTAAAAGCATCGAGCATGTTTTCTTCCTTGCTAATTTCGGCAATAATGCGCAATTCTATCTGCGAATAATCGGCCGATAACAAAATGTGATTTTCATCCCTTGCAATAAAGGCTTTACGCACTTCTCTTCCACGCTCCGTACGGATCGGGATATTCTGTAAATTCGGGTTATTAGAGCTTAATCTTCCAGTTGCTGCAACGGCCTGATTGTAGGATGTATGCACCCTCCCAGTTTTAGGGTTAACCATTAGTGGCAATGCATCAACATAAGTTGATTTAAGTTTTTGTAACTGGCGGAAATCTAAAATGTCCTGTACAATATCACTTTTGCTTGCTAAAGCCGTTAAAACGTCTTCTCCGGTCTGGTATTGACCTGTTTTGGTTTTTTTGGCTTTTGGATCGAGCTGAAGTTTATCAAATAACACCTCTCCCAATTGTTTTGGCGAGGCCAGGTTAAATTTAATTCCGGCTTTGTCGTACACATTCTGTTCAAATTTGATGATTTCCGTCTCCAGCTCTTTGGAATAGGCTTGTAAGGTTTCGATATCAATACGAACACCCTCCTTTTCTATGTCTGCCAATACGTAAACCAACGGATTTTCAATTTCTTCGGCAAGTTTGGCTGCGTTTAACTCTTTTAATTTGGGTTCAAAAATATGGGCCAATTGCAATGTTACATCAGCATCTTCAGCTGCATAATCTACAACATCAACCACCGGGACATCGCGCATCGTAATCTGGTTTTTACCTTTTGGCCCGATTAACTTGGTAATAGAAATTGGGGAATAACCAAGATAGTTCTCTGATAAAACATCCATTCCATGGCGGGTATCCGGATCGATTAAATAGTGCGCCAGCATGGTATCAAAAAGTTTTCCTTTTACCGCTACACCATACCATTTTAAAACCAGGATATCGTATTTGGTATTCTGGCCGATTTTCTCAATATTCTCATTTTCCAATACCGCCCTAAACTCATCAACAATTAACTGCGCTTCATCCCTTTCTGCAGGAACCGGAATATAATAACCTGTACCAGGCTTAATAGAGAATGATAAACCCACTAAATCGGCCATGTTTGCATCCGTACCTGTGGTTTCGGTATCGAAGGAGATCCGCTTCTCAGCAAGTAACAATTTAATCAGATCGGCACGCAGCTCAGCTGAGTCAACCAGCTGGTAATCATGTTCGGTATTTTCAATCGTTTTAGCCGGCAGTTTTTCTTCGGGCTCTTCTTGCAGCGTATTGGTATATTGGATGGCTTCTCCTGATTGATTGCCAAATAAATCTGTTTGTGTGCCCTCTTGAAAGCGTGCTGTGGTTACCGAAAATTCATCACCAAATACCCTGCGACCCAATGTCCTGAATTCTAATTCAGTAAACAATGGCTCTAATAAATCGCGGCTCGGATCGCAAAGTTCTAAACTGGCTTCATCCAGCTCAACCGGAACATCCAATAAAATGGTAGCCAGTTTTTTGGATATTAAACCTTGCTCTGCAAAATTCTCTACGTTTTCGCGCTGTTTTCCTTTTAGCTCATGGGCGTGCGCAATAATGTTCTCCATAGAGCCGTATTGTTTAATCAAGGCTTTTGCAGTTTTTTCGCCAATCCCTGGAATACCTGGAATATTATCTACGGCATCGCCCCATAAGCCCAGGATATCAATTACCTGTAATACATTTTCAATCTCCCATTTGGCCAATACTTCTTTTACACCCAATATTTCCATATCGTTACCCATGCGGGCAGGTTTGTAAATGAAGATATTTTCAGACACCAGTTGTGCAAAATCTTTATCAGGCGTCATACAATAAACCTGATAACCCTTTTGTTCTGCTTTTTTGGCCAGCGTACCAATAATATCATCGGCCTCATATCCGTCAGAAGTGATTACAGGAATATTAAAACCGGTAATCAATTTAAGTACATAAGGCATTGCTGCAGCCAGATCTTCGGGCATGGCCTGGCGGTGTGCCTTATAGGCTTCAAAAGAGGTATGCCTTTCAGTGGGTGCATCCGTATCGAAAACCACTGCAATATGTGTAGGTTTTTCTTTCTTCAAAACATCCAATAAGGTATTGGTAAAGCCCATCACTGCCGATGTATTGATGCCTGTTGAGGTAAAACGAGGGTTTTTACTGAGTGCAAAATGCGCCCTGTACATTAGCGCCATACCGTCGAGGAGAAAGAGTTTTTTATTCATGTGATTACACCGATTTTATGATTACACCGACAAATAGATTTATCAGATGATAAAAGTAACCAAAGTTAAAGGTTTAGAAAAGATAAACCCCCAATTTAAGAGAAAAAGACCGTTAATAATAACAGTATAAAATTAAAGAAGCCATGTAGTAACATTGAATAGCCTAAGCCATATTTGATGCGTATAAAACCAAGCGATATACCTGTAAATGTTTGGGAGATGACAAATAGGATGAAAGTGGGATTGCTTAGTGTTAAACCTTTAATATTGCCCAAGTGTGTTAAACCAAATATGATAGCAGAATAATAAAAGAGATAGCCAAACGATTTCTGTTGAAAAACCAGTCTTTTGCGAATGTCTATTCTTTTAAAATATCCATGAACAATTAATGCCACAAAAAGAAAAAAGATATAAACAGGCCACGTAAGAAAACTGCTCTTTATAAAGTAATTTGATATCAAGCCCAAGGTAAAACACACAAAATATATTGAAAGATATTTCTTTCTCAGGTGCCATCTAAATAAAAATTCTTCTAATACCGGAGCAAAAATACAGACCAGAAGTAAGGTCACAGTTAATCCGTACTTTTCCAGTATATCGATTTCCTGAACATATTCTTTAATAATTTTAAAATGCACCAGAATATAATAAATACCCATTATAATACCTGCAAATATTAAGTCAAGGAGGAGTAACCATAAGAGATCTCTCCAAAGAGATTTATTATCTTTACTGAGTTTTAGAAGTTTTGGCTTTTTTAAGAAATCCCAAAATGCAGAGAGCGTTTCAATCATTACTGTTTTTGGATATTATTTTTAAATAATTTACGTTGTATCCCGATATTACTAACTTATGAAGATTTTTAGCTTTTTTATTTTATTTTTTTCAATAACGTTCACCACCTATGCACAGGATTTTATTGTTAAAAATAACGACGATGTCATCCGCGGGACAATAAAGGGAACGGATTATTTTTCTGTTTTTATCAGTGCCAATGATGAAGCTGATGTGATTTTGCCAGCAAAAGAAGTTAAAAACTTCTTTTGGAATGGTGATAGCTTTGTGAGCAAAGGTTTTGCAAATGGGCGCAATTTCGAATATCGTTTTGTTAAAGTTATCGAAATGGGAACTGTTAATCTTTACGCTTTTGGTGGAGGCAACCTGGTTCCTCAGGTGAAAGAGAAAAAGGTAAAATTCAGACCTTCAATTGGGATTGGAACAGGAACCGGAGGTTTTGGTGGCATGGGTATGGGTGGGGGTATTAGCATCGGCGGCGGACGTAATGCCACACCAGAAAGACCTGCAGGCGCACCTGCTGTTCGCTACTTTATCGAAAAACCAGGCGCAGGGCCATTACAGGAAGTGCCGATGAAAGCAATAACCGACGATACCAAAAAAATGGAGGTTAAAAACATCCTGTTACAGAAAATAGGCGATCAACCCGCTTTAAAAGCTAAAGTTGAAGCTGGAACAGATTTTAATAGCAGAGAGGTTATTGAATGGGTAAAAGAATATAATGCGACAAAAAAATAAAGCCAGGATTAATGACGTTTTGGGATGGTAAAATCGTTCAAGTAATATCATTATCCTTAAGCTTTACATAGACTTCTAAACTGATAGACTCATCATTTTTAATTTCGTAATCCTTTAGCGTTTCCTGATAATCAAAACCAATTTTTCTTAGTACCTTTTTGCTGTTCTCATTTTCTATTTCAACCATGGCCTCGATTTTTCTTAAACCTAAATTCTCAAAGGCATAATTGCAGATGGGATTGGCTACCTCTTTAACGATTCCTTTTCCCCAATGTTCTGGCAACAGCCAGAAACCGATCTCAGCCTTTTGATCTGATTTATTTAGATAATTAAGTCCTATTCCGCCTAACAAAGTCGGTCCCTCCTTATCACATATTGCCCACCAAATGCCTGTTTCATTCTGTTGAATTTCATCAAACCATATAAGTTGATCTTTGGTGTGGGCAAGGCTCGTATAGCTTACCCCATAATAACGAATGACATCTGGATGGGATAATCCTTTAAAAACAAATGCCAGGTCGTTAGCGCAGAACTGCCTCAATAAAAATCTTTCCGTATATAGTGTAAAGGAGCCAAACATTATCTTGCACAGCAGTTTAATAAATGATCATTCACCATACCCGTTGCCTGCATAAACGCATAGCAGATGGTTGTTCCAAAAAACTTAAAGCCACGTTTTTTCATGTCTTTACTGATTTGGTCGGATAGTTCTGTTCTTGGCGGAACATCACTCATTTTCTCAATGTGATTTAAAATGGGCTTACCACCTGGAACAAAACGCCACATGTATTTAGAAAAGCTCCCAAATTCTTGCTGAAACTCCATAAACAGTTTGGCATTGGTAATGGCTCCATTCACCTTTAAACGGTTACGGATAATGCCTTCATCGTTCATTAATCTTTCTACATCTTTTTCGGTAAAAGCAGCCACCTTATTCACATCAAAATCGGCAAAAGCTTTACGGTAGTTTTCGCGTCTCCTGAGAATGGTAATCCAGCTTAAACCAGCTTGTGCACCTTCGAGGATTAAAAATTCAAATAAAATTTTATCATCATAAACAGGCTTTCCCCATTCTTCATCGTGGTATTTGATATAGAGGGGATCGGAAGTGGCCCAGGAGCAACGTATAGTTGAGTCTGGAGCTTGGGGTTGGCATTTTTGCATGGGGCATATTTTAAGTTATGTCTGTTTCAAAGTTTTTATACACTGCTCAATGAGAAATCTCCAATGAGGATCGTCACCCTGAATTTATTTCAGGGTCTTTTTCTGAAATAAATTTTTCACAAAAGATGCTGAAATAAATTCAGCATGACGTATACATCAAAAACCGCTAAACTCCCAACTCCGAACTCAATTCATCCCAATACTCTACAGCCCTCCGGTAATGAGGAATTACAATGCTACCACCAACCAAGTTGGCGATCATGAAAATTTCGTTCATTTCATCATGATTTACGCCGGCATCGAAACATTTGCCCAGGTGGTATTTAATGCAATCATCACAACGCAAAACCATAGAAGCTACAAGACCCAACATTTCTTTTGTTTTAACATCTAAGGCTCCATCGGCATAAGTGGTTGTATCAAGTGCAAAAAAACGCTTAATATTTGTATTTGCCGTTTCCATAATCCTATCGTTCATTTTTTCACGATAGCCGTTAAACTCTTCTACAAGCTTTCCCATATTTTAAAAATCTTTTTTTACTGTTATTTGTTAAGGCTATAAACATTTGATTATGAAAATAATATCTCCAAAATTTCATGCAGTTTTAGATTACCTGTTAATTATGCTCTTATTAGCATCACCCGATGTTTTTGGCCTTTCTAAAACGGCCTCAACCCTGGCTTATGCGCTAGGTATTGTTCATTTTTTATTAACGATTATGACTAACTTTAGTGGAGGTATTTTTAAATTTATCCACCTAAAACTTCACGGCCTTATCGAGTTTTTCATTAGTGCTATTCTTATTATTTTGGCATTCACGCTTTTTAAAGGAAATTTAGTAGACGAAATCTTCTTTGCCTGCTTTGGCCTATTGATTTTGATCATTTTTACCCTTACTGATTATAAACGAAGTTTACCCGTTATATTGTAATTTCTTCCAGCGGATTCCAGAATACTTTTTTAAAGTTTACCACCTTATCATTTTTCACTTCAACACCTTCTTTTTTTAGCAGTTCTTCCATTAATTCTGGTGGCTTGAAGTGAAACTTACCGGTAAGCAGGCCACTACTGTTTACTACCCGATGTGCCGGTACCTGTGGATGGGCTGTTCCGGCATACAGCATGGCATGCCCAACCATTCTTGATGATTTTGCCGCACCTAAACTTTTCGCGATAGCGCCATAAGAAGTAACCCTTCCTTTCGGAATTAACCGGGCAATCTCATAAACCTGTTCGTAAAAGTTGGCATCCATTATTCAAAAGAAAATTGAATATAATTAATATTTTTATCGTGTAACAAGTATTTTTTCTCGTAATAGGTTTTGATCGACAATACCTGATCAACCAGATCTGAAGTATACAGATGATCGGTATTTTTATGTACAGGCAAATTCAATTCTGCAACTTTTTCGCATGTATAAGCATACAACTGATCGTTATCTGTCTTCAAATTAACATATCCTCCCGGTTTTAACACCAGTTTATAACGGTTCAAAAATGCCGGAAAAGTTAAACGTTTTTTCTCACGGCTATCCTGTGGCTGTGGGTCGGGAAAGGTGATCCAGATTTCGTCTATTTCCCCTTCATTAAAGTAATCCAATAAGTTTTCAATCTGTATCCTTAAAAAAGCAACATTATCAATCCCATCTTCAATAGCGGTTTTGGCCCCGCGCCAGATGCGGTTACCTTTGTAATCAATACCAATGAAATTCTTATCCGGGAATAGCCTGGCCAGATTTACCGAATATTCGCCTTTTCCACATGCCAACTCCAGCACAATAGGGTTTGTATTTTTAAAATGTGCTAAAGCCCATTTCCCCTTTAAAGCTTTTCCTTGTTCTAATTGATATACGTTTGCGAATGTTTCTATTTCTGCAAAACGCCTAAGTTTATCTTTACCCAAAAGTTTTTTTTCTGCAAAAATACAATTAAATCAATAATTGAAGTTTCTTTTGCCTTAAAGATTAATGGCAATCTTACTTAGTAATCGTATTTTTGCAACCTATAAAAATTACAGTGAAAAAAAACTCAAAAATATATGTTGCAGGCCATCGTGGTATGGTAGGTTCGGCTATTTACCGCAAGCTGCAAAAAGAAGGTTATGAAAACATCATTACAAGAACGTCAGAGGAGCTTGATCTGCGCAACCAGCAGGCGGTTACCGATTTCTTTGCTGCAGAAAGGCCAGATTTTGTTTTTCTTGCAGCAGCAAAGGTAGGTGGCATTGAAGCCAACAACACCTACCGAGCGGATTTTCTTTATGAAAACTTAGCCATACAAAATAACGTAATCCACAATGCTTACGTAAATGGTGTTAAAAAGCTTATGTTTTTGGGTTCAAGCTGTATTTATCCTAAAATGGCTCCACAACCTTTAAAAGAAGATTATCTTTTAACTGGTACTTTAGAGCATACCAACGAACCTTATGCTATTGCCAAAATTGCAGGGATTAAAATGTGCGATGCCTATCGCGATCAGTATGGCTGTAATTTTATTTCTGTAATGCCAACAAATTTATATGGCTTTAATGATAACTATCATCCTCAAAACTCACACGTTTTACCTGCTTTGATCCGCAAGGTACATGAGGCCATGGTGAACGATGA
This sequence comes from Pedobacter sp. PF22-3, assembly GCF_026239555.1. Lineage (GTDB taxonomy): Bacteria > Bacteroidota > Bacteroidia > Sphingobacteriales > Sphingobacteriaceae > Pedobacter. Next base: position 121,515 of record NZ_JAPIVP010000008.1, read on the forward strand.
AAAAGAAGTGGTAGTTTGGGGATCAGGCTCGCCAATGCGTGAATTTTTATTTGCCGACGATTTAGCAGATGCCTGTTATTTCTTAATGCAAAACTATAACGAACCACACCTGATTAATATTGGTACCGGGCACGATTTAACCATCAAAGACCTGGCTTTGTTGATCAAAGATGTTTTGGGTTTCGATGGCGAACTGGTATTTGATTCCACTAAACCAGATGGCACACCGCGTAAGCTGATGGATGTAAGCAAACTTCATCATTTAGGCTGGAAACATAAAATTGAACTTGAAGAAGGTATTGCCCTGGCTTATCAGGATTTTGAAAGCAGGTACTAAATACATTTGCATGCTGCGCAGATTAATATCCTGCGCATTTTTTATTATCCCTTATTTTTTAGCAGCAGGATCATAAATGGCTACTGCCACCCGGCTATCGGCACAGCCGTAGTATAAAAACCATTTCTTTTTGAAATACACCAACCCTTCGATAAAAACGGTTCCTGACGGATATTGGCCGCTTTTTTCAAAAGGTGCAGTAGGTACGAAAAAGGGTTGATCAAGTCGCGCTATCACTTTTGAGGGGTTTTTCAGATCGAACAATACCTGCCCGGCCGAATAGGTATTGGCTACATAATTAGTATCCCTTTCGGCATCACTTCTGTTTTTACCGTTGTATAAAACTAAAATACCTTTATTGGTAACAATTGCTGGTGGACCGCATTCGGTGAGGTCACTATCAAAATATTTTTTTCGGGGTTTCACAATTAAATCCAGATCACCTGCTGGGTTTAAAGCCGGTTCCCAATTGATGAGATCAACAGAAGTCGCAATATTCATGAAACGTTCGCCCCAATACATCATGTATTTACCGTTTATTTTGGCAATGATCTGTTTACCGTTTTCTAACTTGGTAACAATTGAACCAGATTTGCATTTGAGATCCTTGAATTTACCATGATAGGCTTTACTGAATACAGGGCCATGTTTAGTCCAGTGTTTCAAATCTTGTGAAGTAGCTACAGCCAAACGGAATATATTGCGGTTCCATTGGGTATACAACATTACATATAAACCCTCTGCAGTAACAGCAATGCGAGGGTCTTCGCAACCGCCCGGCCATTCGTTTACTTTCTGTCCATCCTCATCCGGATAGAGTACTGGCTCAGGACTACGTTTCATTTTAATACCATCACTGCTTTCCGCAATCCCTATTCTGGAAGTGCGCATTCCGATTCCAGTGCCAGAGCGATCTTCACTGCGATATAGTACATAAATCTTATTTTTGTATACTGCAGCGGCTGGATTAAACACATCGCCGGCCTCCCAGGCTATTTTTTGCTTAATTATAGGATCCATGAAAACACTTTCTATTTTTGGCGAAATAATAGGATTTACATTTTCTGGTCGGATAAACTGTCCTAATGCCCACTCAGGTAATAGACCCTGGGCATTCGTTGCAACGGCTATGGGAAGAAAAATTACAATTAAGAATAGGCGTAAAGTGGTTCTGTTCATAAAACTAAAATACTAATTAATCTGCTAAGGTGGTAATGTTATAAATACCCATTCACTCAGATAAAAAATTACAGTAAGTATTTAGTTATTCAAATACGAACATTCTTCATTATAGTTAAAATTGATATATTTGTTATCATCAATAAATTTCACCTATATGACCTTAGTTCAGCTCGAATATATTGTTGCCGTAGATACTTATAGAAGTTTCGTAACTGCTGCCGAAAAGTGTTTTGTAACCCAGCCGACCTTAAGTATGCAGGTGCAAAAATTGGAGGAATTAATTAGCGTTAAAATTTTCGACAGGAGCAAACAGCCTGTAAGTCCGACAGAAATTGGTGCGCAGATTATTGCGCAGGCCAGAATCATCTTACAAGAAAGCGGCAAAATTAAAGAGCTGATCAGCAGTCAGCAGCAGGATGTAATGGGCGAACTGAAAATTGGGGTGATCCCTACTATCGCACCATATTTACTACCCGAGGTGATTTCGGCCATGCTGGATAAATACCCGGAATTAAAACTTTTAATTTGGGAATATACCACCGAAGACATTATTCATCACCTCAAAACCGGTGTACTCGATTGCGGTATTTTAGCTACGCCACTTACCGACCCTAACATTACGGAGATCCCGTTATATTATGAAAACTTTGTAAGCTACATCAGCAAAAACAGTAAGCTTTATAAAAAGAAGGCCGTTGATGCTGAAGACCTGAACGACGAAAATATCTGGCTCTTAAATGAAGGTCATTGCATGCGCAATCAGGTATTGAACATTTGCCGTTCTACCAAAAATAATAGATTACAGGGATTAGAGTATAATACCGGTAGCGTAGAAACCCTGGTGCGTATGGTTGATTTAAACGGTGGTGCTACCTTATTGCCGGAACTGGCCATAGCTGAACTTAACGCTAAACAATCCAGCAAAATACGCCACTTCAAATCGCCTGAGCCTGTGCGCGAGATTAGTTTGGTTACACACAAAAACTTTATTAAAAAGCGGATGCTTAATGCTTTAAAAGATGAGATTTTAGCGATTATACCGAAAACAATGAAGCAGAAAAAGAAAAAAGATGTTGTGGGGATTTAGATTGTATGGCTAAGTCTAAAGGGGAATTGAGCAAGGCAGGCATTGGATGACTTTACCCACGCAATCGTCATGCTGAATTCATTTCAGCATCTATCACACTATAAGACCCTGAAATAAATTCAGTGTGACGCCTCAAGTAAAGATATGATCAATAATAGAGAATTTCAGGATCTCAGAAGCCTACCCTTTGTCTTTACTCACAAGATCTGCACGCGTAAGCCCTGTTTCAGCAAGATTTTTATCTGCTAAAAAGATCAGAATGATTAATAAAAAATACTACTGATTTTGTTTTTCTACCGGAGGTGCAGATAATAATCCTTTAATATCACTTTCCACTTCTTCTTCTTCGCCCTTTTTCTTTTTCTTGTTCTTAGATTTTAAGCCTTTGCCACTTAAACGCTCCTCAATAATTTTATCATATTCGGTTTGTTGCTCTGGCCTTAAAACATTGCGGATATTTTTTGAAGTTTCGTTCTGAAGTTTATAAAATTTATCTACGTCATCCTCGCGTGAGTTACCTGCCTGCTGCCTTTTAATTAAATCAGCCTGTTCTTTAGCCTGGTTATAAGTAAAGCTGTAGATGACACTTTTTTGTGTCCCGTTAAGTTTTAATCGCTTCTCCAGGTCATCTACATTCTTCTGTGCAATTTCTGCTGGGGTAGGTACTTTATTCTGTTGTGCACGCACTAATACATTTACACCAACAATAATTAAAAATAAGATTACAAGCCTTTTCATTCCGAATATTTTATATGCGAAGTTACTTAATTATCTTAAAACAAGAAAGTCCCGGTTTACACCGGGACTTCTCTTAAATTTTATAGAATGTTTAGCTTACAAAGCTTTTTTGTAAAGTTCTGCAACTGCATCCCAGTTAATTACATTCCAAATTGCCGCTAAATAATCAGGGCGTTTGTTTTGGTATTTTAAGTAATAAGCGTGTTCCCAAACATCGATACCTAAAATTGGTGTTCCTTTTACTTCAGCAACATCCATTAACGGATTATCTTGGTTTGGAGTAGAAGAAACCTGAAGTTTTTTATCAGCACCAACTGATAACCAAGCCCAGCCAGAACCAAAGCGGGTAGCACCAGCTTCCTGTAATTTAGTTTTAAGATCAGCAAACGAACCAAAAGTTTCATTAATTGCTTTAGCTAAATCGCCAGTTGGCTCACCACCTTTATTTGGACCTAAAATGTTCCAGAATAAAGAGTGATTATAGTGGCCACCACCATTATTTCTAACAGCAGCAGGAAATTTTGAAATGTGTTTTACAATTTCTTCAATGCTTGAATTTGCCTCTGGCTTACCTTCTAACGCTTTATTTAGGTTGGTAACATAAGCCTGGTGGTGTTTATCATGGTGAATCTCCATGGTAGTTTTATCAATATGCGGTTCTAATGCATCGGTTGCGTAGTGTAACGCAGGTAATTCAAAAGCCATAATGTTTTATGTTTTAAGATTTAAAAATGTTTCTTGTAGCAAATATAACATTAGAACGTTAAGATTTGTTCATGTTATTATCATCAAATCATTTTCCGGGTTAATGTTGTAATGTTAAAGGTTTTAATGTTGGAAGGTTTTAAGAAAAATTACCATCGTCCCGATTTGCAATCCGGGATGCATGAGAAAGGCGATTGTATCGCCATCTATATCTAAAACGCATACAAATACAAATCTCACTAAGAGGCTATCTCATAAAATTGTCGTTCACGTTAAGCCTGTCAAAACGGCCTTGTAAGACATTTAAAATAGGTCCTTTAATAAGCTACCATTGACATTATTTTGCAACTATTTATTAATGAACGACTTGTGAAACCTATGCAATTCCGCATAGCTAGGCCGTAGCACCGCATCTCCGTTCCGCTTAAATCCGGCCTAACAAATTTTTCGGGCTACACTGACAAAGCCATCCCACTAGCTTCGAAAGAAAAATTTTCAGCCGGTGTTTTTTGTTTCTTTTTGACATCAAAAAGAAAGAGCCCTTCGGCGGCGGCTAGCCGAGGCAAGGCTTCGCCCTGGGCAAAAAAAATAAATGAATAAGTCATTCATACTGATTTTTATCCAATAAATTATCCCTCAGGATGAAAATCTACATTTATGAGACAGCATCCTATTAGGCTATGAACTGCATACTATGAACCATCAACTCAATCTACCTCTTTTTCGCAAAGAATTCCTTCATGAGTACTCCGCATTCCTCCGCCATTACACCACCTTTTAGGATCGTTTTTGGATGAAGCAGGTTTGCATTTTTGGAGATAAATCCTCTTTTTTCTTCTCTGGCCCCATATACAATGCGGCCAATCTGTGTCCAATAACTCGCCCCCGCACACATTACGCAAGGCTCAATGGTCACATATAAAGTACAATCCCTTAGGTATTTGCCACCAATAGTTTGTGCAGCAGAAGTGAAAGCCTGCATTTCGGCATGTGCGGTTACATCATTAAAGCGTTCAGTTAAATTATAACCACGGCCAATAATCCTGTTTTTACTTACTACGATAGCACCTATCGGAATTTCATCTTCAGCTAAAGCTTTTTTTGCTTCTTCCAAAGCTAATTTCATATAATGAATATCTTCTTCCTCAGGGTCGGTATTTTCGAAATTGTAAAAACTCATGAGGCAAATATAGGGTAATAATGGCCAAAGACTTCTGACATTTAAACTGAAAATTTGGTTAAGTTTTGGAGCGCAATGTTACTGCTTATCGGCTGCTTCAGTCCTGCTTTCTGTTCTAAGTACTCACTCGTGCCTCGCTTGCGCGCTTTCCACTTCATCCGATGAATATCGGATCAGGGCTATTTGGCAAGACCTGAACGCAGACTTCCGAAGTTTTCAAGGTCGGGGACCAGCAAAACTTCGAAATTCTACACGCATCACACCAGTTTACTTCCGTTCGGCACTTTACGCTCTACGCTAGTTAATACGATATCGCCGTTTTCATCGGCAAAACCAGTCACTAAAAATTCGGACATAAATTTGCCAATCTGTTTTTTAGGGAAGTTTATCACGGCAACAATCTGTTTTCCGGGCAATTCTTCCAATGTATAATGTTTGGTAATCTGCGCGCTGCTCATTTTAATGCCAAATTCGCCAAAATCTACCTTTACTTTATATGCTGGTCTCCTGGCTTCAGGAAATTCGAAGGCCTCTAAAATAGTACCTACCCTTAATTCTACTTTTTCGAAATCACCCCATGTAATCTGTTCCATATATAATCGATGTATGTAGGACAAAAATATAAATTATCAGGCATTCCATACCGTCTTCGAAACAAAACATGGCAATTCAACCGTTTGCATTAATTTAACCCCTTTTTATAAAAAATTTGCGTTTTATATTTTTAGCACTATCTTTATGCAACCGTTTGCATAACCAAATATTAAAATAATATGAAAGCATGTATTTATTAGGCATTGATTTAGGTACCTCATCCATTAAGGTTGCCATTGTTGATGCAGCTACACAAAAAAATATAGCCTCCGCTCAATATCCGGAAACGGAAACAGCGATTAAATCTTTACAGTCGGGCTGGGCAGAACAATCGCCCGATGATTGGTGGCATAATGTTCAGCAGGCCATTCTCAAATTAAATTCGACAGGTCTTTTTGATCCAAAAGAAATTAAAGCCATTGGTATTGCGTACCAAATGCATGGATTGGTTGTGGTAGATCAAAACCAGCAGGTGCTCCGCGATAGTATCATCTGGTGCGATAGCAGGGCTGTTGAACTGGGCAATGGTGCTTTTGAGGCAATTGGTCACGAAAAATCCTTAAAATACCTGTTGAACTCTCCCGGCAACTTTACAGCATCCAAACTGGCCTGGGTAAAAACAAACGAACCAGACATCTATAACCGCATCGATAAAATTATGCTCCCTGGCGATTTTATCGCCATGAAGTTAACCGGAGAAATCACTACCAGCATTTCGGCACTATCTGAAGGTATTTTCTGGGATTTTGAAAACCACGAAATTTCTAAAGATGTAATGGACTATTATGGTATTTCGGGCAATCTGATCCCAACCGTTAAACCATTATTTTCGGAACATGGCTATTTAAAAACCGACATTGCCCATTTACTAAATCTACCTGCCGGTATTCCAGTAGCTTATAAGTCTGGCGATCAGCCGAACAATGCACTTTCCTTAAACGTATTAAAACCCGGGGAGGTTGCAGCCACAGCCGGAACATCAGGGGTTATTTATGGCGTAAGCGATGAGCTTACTTACGATAAACAATCGAGAGTAAATACCTTTGCGCATGTAACGTATTCAGCAGAGAAAAAGCACACGGGCGTTTTACTTTGTATTAATGGCACTGGCAGCATGTACCGTTGGGCAAAGCATACTTTTGCGCCACAGTCTACCTATGCAGAACTGAATATCCTGTCGTCAAAAGCACCAATAGGTAGTAATGGCTTAAAAGTACTTCCTTTCGGGAACGGTGCCGAAAGGATGTTAAATAACCAATATACAGGCGCAGCGTTATTAGGCATCGACTTAAATCTTCACAATCAATCAGATATTTTCAGAGCGGTACAAGAGGGCATTGCTTTTTCTTTCCGTTATGGATTAGATATTATGCGCAAAAACGGTATGGAGCCTAAAGTAATCCGCGCCGGAAGAGCCAACCTGTTTTTAAGTGATGTATTTGCACAAACGTTTGTAGATGTTACGGGCATCCCGGTAGAACTTTACGAAAACGACGGCAGTGTAGGCGCAGCCTTGGGTGCAGGTATAGGCGCCAGCATTTTTAATAGTGCAGAAGAAGCCTTTAGCAACCATGAAGTAATCAAAACTTTAATACCACAACATTCAGCTGTGTATGAGCCAATCTACCAGGATTGGAAAAAAATATTAGAAAAACAATTAGCAATTGGTTAAGGGTTGATCGTTTCATAGTGAGATCTACTATAAACCATTAACCAATAGACCATCAACCAAAAAACAAAAAACATGACAAAAGTAGTAACCGGAGCAACGGAATTTTTCAAAGGTATCGAGCAAATCAAATTTGAAGGCCTGGAAAGCGATAATCCACTAGCATTTAGATGGTATGACGCCAACAAAGTAGTAGCTGGCAAAACCATGAGCGAGCACTTTAAGTTTGCTTGTGCTTACTGGCATTCATTTAATGGTAATGGCGCAGATCCGTTCGGAGGCGCAACACACGTTTTCCCATGGGATGAGAAAAAGGATGCAGTAGAGCGGGCTAAAGATAAAATGGATGCAGCCTTTGAATTTATCACCAAAATGCAGATTCCATATTATTGTTTCCATGATGTGGATGTGGTAGATTATGGCGATGACGTTGCTGAAAACGAGCGCAGATTACAAGCCCTTGTTGAATATGCAAAACAGAAACAAGCAGATAGTGGTGTAAAATTGTTGTGGGGAACAGCCAACTTATTTAGCCACAAACGCTACATGAACGGTGCTTCTACAAATCCGGATTTCCACGTGCTGGCGCATGGCGCTGCCCAGGTTAAAGCAGCTTTAGATGCTACTATTGCCCTTGGTGGCGAAAATTATGTTTTCTGGGGCGGAAGAGAAGGCTATATGAGCTTATTGAATACCAACATGAAACGTGAGCAGGAACATTTGGCAAAATTCTTACATACCGCTAAAGATTATGCACGCAAGCAGGGTTTCAAAGGAACATTCTTTATTGAACCAAAACCATGTGAGCCTTCTAAACACCAATACGATTACGATGCAGCAACAGTAAAGGGCTTTTTACAACAATACGATCTGTTGGCAGACTTTAAGTTAAATTTAGAAGTAAACCACGCTACACTGGCTGGCCATACTTTCCAGCATGAATTACAGGTTGCAGTAGATAATGGCTTATTAGGCTCTATCGATGCAAACCGTGGCGATTACCAAAATGGCTGGGATACCGATCAGTTCCCGAACGACATTAACGAACTAACGGAAACCATGTTGATTATTTTAGAGGGTGGTGGCTTACAGGGTGGAGGTGTAAACTTCGACGCGAAAATCCGCCGTAATTCTACTGATCAGAAAGACTTATTCTATGCACACGTAGGTGGAATGGATATTTTTGCAAGGGCATTAGTTACTGCAGATGCCATTCTTCAAAAATCTGATTACAAAAAAGTAAGGGCCGACCGCTATGCTTCATTTGATAGCGGAAAGGGTGCCGAGTTTGAACAAGGAAAATTGAGTTTAGAAGACTTAAGAAATTACGCTGCAGAAAATGGCGAACCAGAGGTACGTAGCGGAAAGCAGGAATATCTTGAAAATCTGATTAACAGGTATATTTAATTTATTTTTATAAAATGAAATCTCCGTGGTCTGTGTCCTCACAGACCACTTGCGTTTGATTTAATTAGCATGGTCTGTGTCTCCACAGACCATGGATTAAATTAATAAACGTCACTTTAACATTTTTTAATTCAAAAAAAGCGGAGATTAATTTATGATTTTACTACATTTAGATTTCTAAACCAAATAACTTAAATGAAAGTCACAGATTACATTATTTTTCTAGCCTACTTTGCCATTGTAGCAATTTACGGTTTCTGGATCTACCATCGTAAAAAACAAAAGCAGATGAGCAGCAAGGATTATTTTCTTGCAGAAGGTTCACTCACCTGGTGGGCAATTGGTACATCTTTAATTGCCTCGAATATTAGTGCCGAGCAATTTGTAGCCATGAGCGGTGATGGATTTAAAATGGGATTAGCCATTTCTACTTACGAATGGATGGCAGCTGCAACATTGGTAATTGTTGCTACATTTTTTATCCCTGTATATCTTAAAAATAAGATCTACACCATGCCACAATTTTTAAGTCAACGTTACAATGGTACCGTAGCCATGATTATGGCTGTGTTTTGGTTGTTATTGTATGTTGTGGTAAACTTAACCTCTATCTTGTACCTGGGTGCACTGGCTGTAAGCAGTATTTCGGGTATTGGCTTTTGGTATTGTATGATCGGCCTGGCCATTTTTTCTGTAATTATAGCTTTAGGCGGAATGAAAGTAATTGGTTACACGGATGTAATCCAGGTGGCGTTTTTAATTTTTGGCGGTTTAGCAACTACTTATTTAGCACTTAATTTAGTAAGTGACCATTTCGGTGGTCATGGCGTACTAGATGGTTTATCGTTCTTAAGAGAAAAGGCGCCAGATCATTTTCACATGATTTTTAAGAAAGATAGTGCCAATTATGCCTCATTACCAGGCATGACGGTATTGCTTGGTGGGATGTGGATTGTAAACTTAAACTATTGGGGCTGTAACCAGTACATCACCCAGCGTGCCTTAGGTGCTGATCTTAAAACGGCCAGAGCAGGTATCTTATTTGCTGCCTTTTTAAAGCTTTTAATGCCGTTAATCGTGGTATTGCCAGGTATTGCAGTATATATGTTATATCAGGAAAAAACAGGTATTGATGTAAATTCAATGATGCCTGGCGGAGAACTTCGTCCGGATAGGGCTTACCCTACTTTATTAAGTATTTTACCAACAGGACTTAAAGGTTTGTCTTTTGCTGCCTTAACCGCAGCGATTGTTGCTTCATTAGCCGGTAAAATCAATAGTATCTCTACCATTTTTACCCTGGATATCTTCAAGAAACACATTAATGTAGAAGCCAGTGAGAAAAAACTGGTAAGTACCGGACGTGTGGTTGTAATTATTGCTATGGCGATTGCAATCGCCATTTCACCTTTCTTAGGTATCGATAAAAAAGGTGGTTTTGAATTTATCCAGGAATATACTGGCTTTGTAAGTCCGGGTATTTTCGCCATGTTTATATTGGGTTTCTTCTGGAAAAAAACCACTTCAAATGCAGCTTTATTTGCAACCATAGGTGGTTTTGGCTTATCCGTATTGCTAAAATTCTTGCCAGGAATGATGGATTTGTCTTTCCTACACGATTTTGGATTCTCGGTAGCCAATGCAGATGGAGTTTATGAAATACCTTTCTTGGATAGAATGGGAATTGTATTTGTAGTCTGCATCATCGTGATGTTTGCCATCAGTATGTTCGAAAATAGTAAAGGCGATAAATCTAATGGTTTAGAAGTAGATTCGAGCATGTTCAAAGTACATCCTTCGTTTGCCGTTGGATCACTGATTGTGTTCGGAATTTTAGTTGCACTTTATTCTACTTTCTGGTAAAATTAAAAACCAACAATATCAAAAGGGCTCGCGATGAAAATTGCGAGCCTTTTTTGTTTGTTTGCTCCCGTTTCCATGCAGAGAACTGATTAATTCGTATATCCGCTATGCTTAACTATACGGACAGGATAGATGTTCTGCCGATATTTTTAACTCAAAGTCGTCACCCTGAATTTATTTCAGGGTCTTAATAGCAGGAAAGATGCTGACCACGAAGTAGCTATTAGGCCTTTAAAACAATAAAAACTGCTAATAAAATAAATTCAGCATGACGATAGCTTTAGAAAGGAAGTTAAAACTAATCAAAATGCATAAATATTAATCGAACTAAAAGTTTATAAACATAAGAAGTACCATCGTTAAATAAAATTATGCTGATAAAAATAGGACCTCTTTGACTGGGAACATTGCATTTGAAATTCAATCTTATTTGCTAATCCGTAGAGACGCTGCGCTTAACTCTACGGACAGGATAGGCAGGGAATTATTGCGCACAAGGCCCGTCAGGAATTTCTTTGCTGATTTTAAGCACTTTCATGACCACTAAAGTCGAATCAAAATCACTGGAAACGATACTGGTATCAGATTTCGCAAAATAACCTTCCAACTCTACGTATACTGGTTCGTAAGGTTTTTCAAAGCCTAAATTGCTATAAGAAAGTTCTAAGTTTTTTACGCTGTCTTTAACCCAATACTCTCGCCCATCTTCGCATAACGTAAAAGATTTCACCTCAGGACCAAAACTATATAAACCTTTAACAGTTTTCAGGTTACTTTTTTCTCCTTCGGCTTTATCGTTCCTGTTACAAGCTGTAGCGGCTACGCCAAGGAGCACAACGAATACAATTGCTTGTTTAAATAACTTCATTTTATATAGTTTGATTAATTTGATCTATCTTTTTAACACTTAAATTGGATGACAAAGCAGATGCCAAAAATGAGAAGATACCTACTGTAACAAAAACTAAAACAAAATCTTTCCATTTTAATGCGATTGGATAAGAACTTACCAGTGTTTTGTTTACTTCATCGCCCATTTTAATAAAACCATAGGTATGCTGAAAATAATAAAATATAATTCCTATAATTAAACCCAGTACGCAGCCAGACATGGTGATCATCATGCCCTCAAATAAAAATATTCGTTTGATTAATTTTTTGCCCGCGCCTAAACTGCTTAGAATGGCAACATCCTTTACCTTATCAATTACCAACATGGTTAACGACCCTATAATGTTAAATATAGCAATAATGAGGATAAATGTAAGGATAATATATACTGCCCATTTTTCGGTGTTTAAAATGTGATAGAGCGATTTATTTTGCTCGGCCTGATTTCTGACTTCATAATCTTTACCAGCCTTTTCGATTATTTCGTTTTTAAAATCATCTACATCAACACCGGGCTGCAGATTGATCTCAATAGCAGACACATTTTTGTCTTCTCCAAGTAGTTCTCGGGCAAAATCTAGTGGAACAATGATCCCATTATCGAAATCTTGTTGTACCTCAAAAACACCACTTACCCTAATATTTTTTACAACAAAATCGTCGGCCGGATTTATTGTATTTACTGCGATATCCTTCTTTGGCGAATAAATTTCCAGCTCGGTGAAAGGATCCACAGTATTAACAGCCAAATAACTTTGCAGGGCCGAACCAATTACCGCATTGTCACCACTCTTATTATGCAGTATAAAACGGCCTTCTTTAATGGTACTGTCTAATTTGGCGTTCTTTAAATAATCTAAACTTACACCTTTAACCATCCCAACAGCTTGCTTGTTATTATATTTTAACAAGGCATTTTCTTGCAACACCTCGGTAAAAGCAGCAACATCCTTATTTTTTCTCAGCTGATTAAAGTAGCTTGTATTTGGATCAAAGGTTTTCCCCCTGGCTGGTGTAATCGCAATTTGCGGTGTAATGGTATCGAACATATTCAACACCACTGTTTCTAAACCGTTAAATACCGAAAGGATAATAATTAAAGCTGCGCTCCCTACCATTACCCCTACCATTGATATACCCGAAATCAGGTTAATGGCATTGGTTGATTTTTTGGCAAAAAGATACCTTTTGGCAATGTAAAACGATGTATTCACAGCAGTAAAGATAGTTAAAATGTAAGATGGCAGTAATGTAAGATGAAATAAGTAAGATGGAATATGTGAGATGGTTATTACATCATCCTTCATCCGTTTTACATTTTTACATCAAAAAAACGGGTTATGTTGTTTTTCAAAACCAATGCTTGTTGCTGGCCCATGACCAGGATAAACTTTGGTTTCATCAGGTAAGACAAAAAGCTTATCAGAAATGTTTTGGATTAATTGCTGATGGTTACCGCCTGGCAGATCTGTACGGCCGATACTACCGTAAAAAAGCACATCACCACCTATTAATATATGATCAGCAGCGCTATAAAAACATAAATGTGCCGGTGAATGTCCGGGCGCAAAAATTAAATCCAGTTTGCTATCGCCAAAAGAAATAGTTCCTGTTTCGGGCAAGAAGGTATCAGGCAAGGGGGATACCTCATAACGGGTAAAGCCCATGGATGGCGCATAACCGGGAACTGCATTTAAAATCGGTAATTCGCCCTGATGAAACTGCGGTTTTAAACCATAGGTTTCGGACACAAATTTATTGCCGAAAACATGATCGAGATGGCAATGTGTATTAAGCAATAAAACAGGTTTTAAACTTTCCTGTGTGATGAAAGCGGCTAATTCATTTTGCTCAAAACCCTCGTACATACCTGGATCGATGATGACACATTCTTTGGTTTCATCGTAAAGTACATAGGTATTTTCGCTGTAAGCGTTAAAAGTAAAAGTTTTTACTGTAATCATAAGTCTTAGAAAAAGCCTGTTTCCCGAAACAGGATAATAATTAATAAATTAATTTTTCCACCTGAAGGTAGAAATCAAGGTATCGATATCTTTTTTAATAAATTTAACAACGGGCTCAATAGAATCATATTGTGGGCGTTCATTAAAGTATAAAGCGCCTCTAAAATAATGTTTAGCACTGTCTGTTAAAAAAAACTGAACTGAAGAAGCCGTATTCCCTTCAATGGCGTAGTAAACGCCATAAACTTTACGGTCAGGGAAATTGATGATTTTCTGATCAATCGCACTTGCCTTTATGGTATGTTTGAAAGCCAGTTTACGTGCATCTTCAACCATCTCGTCGTATTCGCTTTTACCCGAAACATCGTAATAAGTTAAATGCAAAAAGCCATTAAACTGTTTAAAGTGCAAATTGTACCAGTTCTTTTGAGCATCACGGCTTTGATCTTGCTCTATTACCGAATAGGTAGGATATTTAAACGTAAAGGGAACAGGCTTGGTAAATGTTGTATAGACTTTTTTAGGAAATACGATCCTGAAATAAGCTTTTGGCTTGGGGCTGTAATCATGATCCTGACAAGCTGTTATGAACAAAAGCAGTACAAATGGAACACAGATCAGTTGTTTTAGTTTCATAGCATTTTATCAAGGATTTTTTCCGTGATCTTAGGGAGCAGGCTGTTGTTAATATCGCAGTTACAACAAGTTTATCATTATTTATTCCAGATTGCCCAAGCTTTTTCGGCCTGTTTGTAAAGCATTTCCAAACCATTTTTAACTGCCGCACCGCGTTCAGCGGCTTTAGCCAAAAATGTGGTCTCCAGCGGATTGTACACTAAATCGTAAGCCAAATGCCCTGATCCCACTAAACTGTAATCAATTTCCGGAAAGGTATCAATATTTGGGGACATCCCCAAGGGCGTGGTATTGATTAACAACTGGTGAGAAGTTAAAATTTCTGGTGTAATTTCTGAATATAGAAGAGCACCAGGAACAGCAGTTCTTACCACCACCTGGTATTGGATATTCAATTTTTCTAAAACATATTTTACAGCTTTAGCCGCGCCACCATCGCCTAAAACAAGTGCTTTGGTGTGGTGTGGACCTAACAACGGTTTTAGCGATTCTTCAAAACCATATGCATCGGTATTATAACCTTTTAAATAGGTTTCACCTTCAAATTTTTTGATCGAAATACAATTTACGGCACCAATTTTTTCTGCAGCTTCATCTACCTCATTTAAGTAGCACAGCACGTTAACTTTATGCGGAATAGTTACATTAAGGCCACATAGCGATGGGTTCTCACTCAGCAAGTCTGGCAGCGATTTGATATCGCCAATAGGAAAAAGCTCATATTGATGATCGGTAATGCCCTCATTCTGAAACTTCTCAGTGAAATATTTTTTCGAAAAGGAGTGAGAAAGCGGGTACCCGATTAGACCGTATGTTTTCATATTGATATAACAAGCAAACCTTACAGGTTTTTGAAACCTGTAAGGTTTATTTAACTATGCGCCTCGCAACGACGGATTTTGTCTTTATTTTACCTGGTTAAGGAAATAGTCGAAAGTATCTCCCCTTAATCCTAAGCGAATGGTTTCTAAAGGAATTACTTCTGCCGGGGCAATATTACCCAGGTTTACATTGCTACCAATCAACTTAATAAACCAAACCTGCTGTTCTTTCTGAGGAGCCTCCCAGATAATGGTTTCTTCAGGAATCTGTGTTAAAATTTCATCAACCAATCCTTCCCTTACTTCGCCGCTTCCACGGTAAATACCTACATTACCACCTTCTCGGGCTTCTGCAATCACTTTCCATGAGCCCGCCTCAAGTTCGGCCTGCATTAATTTAATCCACTTATATGGTGCAAATATTTTGGCTGCATCTTTACTACCAACTTCCGAAATTACAGTTACCTGCTTAGAGAGTTCGCTGATAAAACCACATTTCTTGTCGTGTTCAATTTCGATGGAACCGTCAGATACTTCTGCGTATTCCATTCCATATTGATCTAAAACACGCTGATAATCTGAAAACTGGTTACGGATGATAAAGGCTTCAAATAATGTACCTCCGAAATAGGTAGGAATGCCTGCACTTTTATATAAAGCTAATTTTTCTTTAAGGTTTGGTGTTACATGCGATGTTGCCCAACCTAATTTTACGATATCAGTATGTACGCCGGCAACTTCAATAAAATCTTCAACCTGGCGTAGGCTCAATCCCTTATCCATAACCATTGTTAAGCCTTTTTGGCGCGGTTTAGCTGGACGTTCGGGAACGTTTAATAATGGATAATTCATATGCGTACAAAAGTGAAAAAAATTTTGAGATTTATTTGTTAAATTTTTCTCACAAGCTCGTTACCTTATATATCTGTTTATAACATTCAGAATAGCACTATTATCCTGTAATTGCGGTAAATATTCAAATAAAATATAGTGTTTATCAGGGTCTGTTGTTAAAGCCGTTTCCAGATATCCGAGCGCATCGCCATAGTTCCCCAAGGCAAAAAGATAGGCCACCATCCTGTAATACAGTTCTGCAGCTTCCGGATTATTCTTAATGGCCTCTGCCATTGTTTCTGCTGCTTCCAATAATTTCCCCTGCTCGTAAAGTACGGTACTAAAATCCAGCCAGGCTTCAATATCCAAAGGATTAAACTCCAATACTTTTTCGTATGCTTCTATCGATTCATCAATCTGGCCTAATTTATAATAAGCATCAGCCATAGCAAACCAGAAATCAGCATTTTCAGCCTCCAAATCAATTGCCTTTTTATAAAAATGCAGCGATTCGAAATAACGTTCTTCGAAATTCAGTGTAACACCAATCCCAAACCAGGCATCAGCCATTTTAGGATCCATTTTTACTGATTTTTTATAATAAGAACGGGCTTCGTCCATTTTTTCCAGTTTCTCGTAACATTCGCCAATGGCACAATAAGTATCGGCATTAGGCTGTTCATATTCGAAAGTCTGTTTGTAAACCTCTATCGCCTCATCGTATTTATCGAGCTGTACAAGCGCATTTCCCTTATTAAAATAGGCTGAACTAAAATCTTCTTTAATCAGGATGGCATAATCGTAAGCGTCGATCGCTTTTTCGAAAAGGTTCAGCTTGTGGAAACTATTGCCCAAATTATACCAGGCCGCATAAGAATAGGGATCGGTATCAATGTATTGCTGATAAAACTTAATACTTTCTTCTTGTTTATCTAATACATCATAACAAAAAGCCAGCTCATACAAACCATCCTGGTTTTCCATATTTTGCTCTAAACTGAGTTTAATA
The DNA here is from genome assembly GCF_026239555.1 of Pedobacter sp. PF22-3. GTDB lineage: Bacteria > Bacteroidota > Bacteroidia > Sphingobacteriales > Sphingobacteriaceae > Pedobacter. The sequence goes on from NZ_JAPIVP010000008.1 coordinate 138,432, forward strand.
TAGGTAATGGCACTTTCATAATCGCCCATGCTCTGGTAAACATAAGCCATCTGCAATAAAATTTCATCAGTACTTTCGGCCAGTCCCAAAGCTTTTTCATAGTTTTCCAAAGCCTCATCAAAACGTTCGGTATTTTGAAAAATATTACCGCGGAGCAAATAAATATCTGGCTCAGACGACTCTAAAAGTTCGGCCTTTTGCAAAGCAATAAAAGCCTTTTCATTATTGTTGGTTAAGATGTAAAGGTGGGCCTGTTTAATTAAAAATACTGTTGCATAAGGATGTTGACTGATTGCAAAATCAACTACCTGCAAAGCTTTGACCGGATCATTTTTCTCAATGTAAAAATCTACAATGTATTCGAATGCACCTGCGTCGAAAAAATACTGATCCTGGTTCCGGAGCATTTCTTCGTAACGCTCTACCGAACGTTGTGCATCTTCGTTGGATTCAAAAAAGAATTCTTCTTCCATATATTATACTATTAAAGAACCGTGCCAATTAGCAGAAAAACACATTATAAGTTTAACGATTTTAATTATCCGTTTTTAAAATAATTATTAACATCAACAGATACAAACACTGTAAACAGCTGAATATAAAGCGTATTAACTGTGATTAAGATGTGTGGATAATCGATAGATTTTTTGCAACATCGCGGTTCCTTTTCCCTTCTTTTACAAAAATACTATAAATTTATGGTATATGCGTAATTAAGAAGTCAGGAAAGGATTAGTCGTTTTTGCTCTGTTTGCTACAAATACCTTTGCACAAAGATTGCCAGATTGTTTATATTCTTGATACAAGGAGAAAAGAGGGGTGCAACTAATGGTTGTTCAGGAATAAAAGATTTTATTGCAGGTCAGGCTATTATAGAATTCGTCATTGCGAGGAGGTACGACGACGCAATCTTACTACTATGGGCTATAGCGATCGTTGTAAGATTGCTTCGTCGGCTGAAAAAGCCTTCTCGCAATGACGAATTGTTGATATTATTTTTCTTTCTCTAAATCTGCTGCACCTTTTTTAAATAATTCGGCCTGTTTGCTCAATTTTGCTTTTGCTTCTCCGCTTGCAGCATCCGACTGTTTCGCTTTGCCCTGTGCAGTTGCAGTATAAGCACCAGCAAGTTGTTTATTTAAATAAGGCTGTAATTTTAATCTTTCAATAGCATTGCCAATGTTCGCTATGCCTTGCTCGGTAACTGCAGGATTAGTATTGGCTCTTAAATACTGAAAATACTGACCAACCACTCCAAATACTTTATCCCTATCCCCTGTAAGCATAATGTTATCATAAAATGCCTGATAATCATCTTTTGGATCGTTGATGTATAAGGATGCGATTGAAGGTGCAATATGCGCTCTCGTATCTTCATCTAAGGATGCTATGGCAGACATCGTTTCCTGTGGCGCCAGTTTGGCCAGGCCATCCACACCAGCAGCAATTACCTTGTAAGATCTATCTTTTAAACTTGCTAACACTAAAGCTTTATAGGTTTGGTCTCCCGTTTCGGCCAATTTTACAATGGCAGCCGATCTTGCATCGGTGTTTTTATCTGTTTTGGCAATCTGAAGTAAAATTGGTAAAGCTGCTGCTTTAATCTGGGCATCTTCTAAGTTAATGCCTGCAATACTTAAGGCGCGTAAATCTGCTGATTTATCTTTTAAGCCTTCCAATAGCACCATCTGACCGCTTTGGGCTTTGCTCTGCATAATAAATTGCAAGGCCTCAATTCTATTGGCATAACTTGGCGCATTTTTGTATTGAAAATAATAGTTCTCAGCCGTTTTATTATCATTGGTTTCGCCAACTAAAATTTTATCTACATCAAAATCGATTAAATCCGGTTTGGCACTCACCTCAAAACCAAAATTCTGCTCCCGGCTATTGATCAGAACTTCTTTCCTGATTTTTTTACCTCCGGCATAAATATCAAGTTTAATCGGCAACGTAAAGGTCTGTACACTGGCATCCTGTGTTTGTTTAACTTTAATGGTTGCTTTACCATTATCATAGCCATAATCAATGCTTAAAATCGGGTGACCACCATTGTAATACCACTGATTAAAATAAGGGCTCCAATCTTTTCCGGTAACATCTTCCATAGCTAAACGCAATTGGTGTGTTTCGCCATTTTTAAAGGCATTGGTGGTAAGGTAACGGTTAAGCGACTTGTAGAAAGCTTCATCGCCCATTTGGTTTTTTAAGGCGTATAGAATAACAGATCCTTTAGCATAACTGATATTATCGAACATATCTTCCTTATCGTTATAATAGAAGCGTGCCAAAACCGGACTTTCGCCTTTTTTAGTCGAACCGAGATAAGATTGTAATTTTTCGTAACGCGATTTATCTTCCGCGTCCTGGCCGGCATCACGCCCATGCCAGATGATCTCGCCAAAGGTGGCAAAAGATTCGTTCATGGTTAAGTTAGACCACGATTCGGCCGTTACATAATCGCCAAACCACTGGTGGAAAAGCTCGTGTGCAATGGTACCTTCTTCATTTCCATCCAACAGCTCGCGGTCTGTTTTCTGTACCTGCTCGCCATGTAAAGTAGCTGTAGTATTTTCCATCGCTCCAGAAACATAATCTCTGGCTACCACTTGCGCATATTTATTCCATGGATAATCTATGCCTAATAAATTACTATAAAACTGGATCATATCTGGCGTTTTACCAAAAATCTGTTTGGCGTAAGGTGCGTATTTAGGCTCCAGATAATAGCTTACTTCTTTACCTTTATAATTGTCTTTCGTGATTTTAAACTCACCTATGGCCATCATAAACAAGTATGGCGAATGTGGCAAATCCATTTTCCAGGTATCGGTTCTTGTACCATCGGCATTGTTTTTTTGGCTCACCATTTTCCCGTTTGACAGGGTAGTATATTTCGATTTTACCGTCATCGAAATTTCCTCGGTTGTTTTCTGATCGGGTTTATCGATGGTTGGAAACCAGGCAGATGAAGATTCTGTTTCGCCCTGGGTCCAGATCTGTGTAGGCTTATTTTTGTCAGTACCATCAGGGTTGATGAAATATAAACCTTTAGCATCGGTTATGGCCGCGCTCCCCTTTACTTTCAGTTCATCAGGCTTGGCCGTGTAAGCAATATATACAGTATATTTTTCGGCATTAGTGTACTTTTTATTTAAATTGATATATAACTTATTATCGTTATACGTGTACTTAAGTGGGGTATTCCCTTTGGTTCCAACCAAAGCAACCGTTTTAATGTCCATCCCCTGCGCATCAAGCGTTAGCGAATCGGTGGTGTAAAAATGAGGCTTTAATGTTATCCAGGCTTTACCATAAAGGTAGCGCTTGGCATAGTCAAATGAAACATCAAGTTTGGTATGTACCAGATCGTTAATTTTTGTTGAGGTTACGCGGTAAACGCTGAGCTTTGATTTTTCTGCAGCTTGCTCCTGCGCGAAAAGCGGATTGGCTGCAAAAACAGCGGCCAATAGTACGCCACAGGCAATATTTTTTTTATTCATTTTTTAAGATTTATAATTTTAATTTGGCCTGTAAAACCTGCATGGTATCTGCAAATTCCTTATTTGTAAAATGATGTGTGCCAAATAAATAGGATGGCTTCCTTAGTCCGTTTCCAGATACTTCCCAGAGCAGCGTATTGGTAGCCTTTTTAGTTTGTGCGTTAAGGCTGAGCCCAAAACCTAAAAGGGCGATGAATAATAGTTTAATGTTTTTCATTAAATAGTGGTGATGCGTAAAATTAGGGTAAGATATTAAGAATTGTGACAAAGTTAAGCTTCTCTAAGCCCATAGAAAAATCTAGCTCATAAAATATTGTTTTCGTAAATGCAAATCGTTATTTTGGTCAAATATGAAAAAGGCGCTTTTATTCCTCATTACAATCTGCATCACTACTCTGGTTTCTGCACAGCAATATGTTATTAATGCACAAATCACTGGTTTTGAAAGTGGAACTAAGTTTTACTTAAACGATCCGGAGCTTGATACCGACATTGATAGTGCCATAATTGAAAATAACGTTCTAAATTTCAAAGGCACGCTTAGGAAAACGCCTCAATCGCTATGGGTAAAAACAACTGTAGCAAATGACTTTTATTACTTTACCTTACTGATGGGAAATGAAAAAATTAATGTGAATGGAGACATTAAGGATTTTCCTTTTGATCTGAAGATAACGGGATCAAAAACGCAGGACATGCATAATAAAATGATAGACTTGACTAAAGCAGGAAATAAACAACGGAATAAATTAGTAGCAGAATATTTTGCCCTGACAGATGATAGTGCTAAATTAAAGGCTAAAGCAATATGGAAGGTTATTGGGAAGATAGATAGTACAGACCAGGTTACAAGAATGAATTTTGTAAGGCAGAATTTAAATAGTTTTGAAGCGCTTGATGCTCTTTTTTATCTTAAAAATGATTTTCCAAGAGATACAATCCGTAAATTTTATAATTCACTTCATTCAGATTTTAAGAATACGTTATATGCAAAAAGAATTGATACGTATTTAAAGGTTGGAGAGATTATCGATAAAGGAGATAGTTTTTACAATTTTAATGCTTTTGATAAAGATGGGAAGAAACATTCTTTATCTGAAGTATCGGGCAAATATATATTACTAGATTTTTCATCTACATTCTGTGGCCCTTGTATTGCTTCAATTCCGGAGCTAAAGGAGATCTCTCAAAAGCTCAGTGATAGTTTATCAGTAGTCTCCTTTTCATGCGATGCCGGGAAAGAAACCTGGCTGAAAGGTTTAAATAGAGACCAAACAAAATGGCTAAGCCTCTGGGACGGGAAAGGATTTTATGGTGAAACAATCATCAAATATGGTATATCAGGTTACCCTACTTTTGTACTCATCGATCCACATGGAAAAATCGTCTCCAAATGGTCAGGCTATGAAGACGGAACGCTATTTAATAAAGTTCTTGGACAGATCTCTACAAAATCCAATTAATATTTGTTTTGCTCTTAAGCCTAAACCCAATGTGGTGTATAAAAGAGAATCAAAAATAATTTGATCTTTCTACTAAGCAAAGGTTTTAAACAAATTGCGATAAGATAAGTGCTAAACATACCTGCTTTCCTTTATTTTTTTGTTTTTTTGTGTAAACCAAGAGAAATATGGCTACAGATATTCAATCTATTTTAAACAGATTAGGCATAAACGCAGACAATGCAGCCTATAGTACAGGAAGTAATTGGGGTGGGGCAACAAACGCCAAAAAATTAGAAAGTTATTCTCCTGTTGATGGCAGACTGATTGCTTCGGCTAAAGTTGCCAGCGCAGCTGATTATGATACTGTTGTAGCTAAAGCGCAGGAGGCATTTACGGCCTGGCGTTCGGTTCCAGCCCCAAAAAGAGGAGAAGTGGTGCGCCAGTTTGGTGATGCATTACGTGAAAATAAAGATGCCCTGGGCACTTTGGTTTCTTACGAAATGGGGAAAAGTTTGCAGGAAGGTTTAGGCGAAGTGCAGGAAATGATCGATATCTGTGATTTCGCAGTGGGTTTATCCAGGCAGCTTTATGGTTTAACCATGCACAGCGAACGCCCAAGCCACCGCATGTACGAACAATGGCACCCCTTAGGAATTGTGGGGATCATTTCTGCATTTAATTTTCCAGTGGCCGTGTGGAGCTGGAACGCAGCACTGGCTTTGGTTTGCGGCAATGTTTGCATCTGGAAACCATCAGAAAAAACACCTTTAACCGCCATAGCCTGCCAACATATTATCGCAAAGGTTTTTAAGGATAACGATATAGCCGAAGGAGTTTGCTGCCTGGTTTTAGGAGATCGGGAAATTGGCGAACTCATGACCAATGATGGAAGGATTCCATTAATTTCTGCTACCGGATCAACACGAATGGGTAAGGCAGTTGGCGCTGCAGTAGGCGCAAGGCTAGGAAAAAGCCTGTTGGAACTTGGTGGCAATAATGCCATTATTATTTCAGAACATGCTGATTTAGACATGAGTTTAATCGGAGCGGTATTTGGCGCAGTTGGCACAGCTGGCCAACGTTGCACTTCTACCAGAAGGTTAATTATTCAAGAAAGTGTATATGATGCTTTTACCGCAAAACTGGTTAAAGCTTACGAACAGTTGCGCATTGGCAATCCCTTAGATCAAAATAACCACGTGGGTCCGTTAATTGATACTGATGCCGTTGCAGCCTACCTAGATTCTATAGCTAAATGTAAGGCCGAAGGTGGTAATTTTGTGGTAGAAGGTGGCGTTTTAGCTGGCGATGACTATACCAGCGGATGTTATGTAAAGCCATGCATTGCTGAGGTGCAGAATGATTTCAAGATTGTTCAACACGAAACGTTTGCACCAATTTTATATCTGATTAAATATAAAACATTAGAGGAGGCTATCGCCTTACAAAACGCTGTTCCACAAGGCTTATCATCGGCTATTATGACCTTGAATTTAAGAGAGGCAGAGCATTTCTTATCAGCTAAGGGATCTGACTGTGGTATAGCTAATGTAAATATCGGCACTTCTGGTGCAGAAATTGGCGGTGCTTTTGGTGGCGAGAAAGAAACAGGTGGCGGCCGTGAAAGCGGATCGGATGCATGGAAAGCTTATATGCGCAGACAAACCAATACCATCAATTACTCGAATACGTTGCCGTTGGCACAGGGCATAAAATTTGACCTTTAATTAATCTGTTGGTCGGGATTTGAAATCCCGACCAACTCGTTTCTTATCTGCATTAAAAATGCAGCGCTCAACTATCCTCGTTACAAATAATGACCATCTTTTAAAACAAAAAAGCGCTAAATCTAAAATAGCGCTTTTAAAGTAAATATATGATAGAGTTAGAATAGTTTTTCTAATAAAGAAACCTGTATGTCATCATAACGAGACTTGTTATTTGCTAAAAGTGATTTTCCGGTTAATCTGATATTACTTTCCTGAGCTGTAAAACCAGCTACATCTATTTTGGATGCTATACCCCTTACAGCTTGGTGTAAATCGGTAGTCCCTTCTAATTTTAAGGATGCACCATCTTTAATGTTTGTTGATAAACTAACGGTATTGGTTTTAATATTTGCCGATGCCTCATCATTTAAAACGATACTTAGATTTAACAGGTTAAAATTTCCTGCTGTAATTACATTTGCAGTATTTGAAGCTTCAATAGCCGTCAAGTTATTTACATGGGCAATTACGGTTAATGTATTTTTATCAAAAGAGCTGATTCTGAGCTCTTCCCCCTGCTGTTGCACCAGGGCATTTTTGGTGTAATACTGATCATATACCTCAACACTTTCTTTGGCATCCTGAACAAGGATCAGTTTCACGTTTCCTGATACTACAATTTTGCTGATGTTTTTAACTTTTGTTAATGCAGTATAATAGGCATTATTTTCTGTTGCATTTGCTACAACTGTTACGCTGCTTAAAGTAACCATTACTAATGCTGCTGCGAATAAATTTTTGATAGAGTTTTTCATGATCTTTCTTATTTGTTTTTTAGTTGTCATGAAGCTTCCACAAGTGGAGGTTCATGATCTTAATATTTTATGTTTATAAATCTTTATTTTAAATCCCTAATTATTAGGCGGTTTTGTAATTAAGACTGCGGTATAGCAAAAACGTTTCAGCCAGTTATGGGCTATTATACCATGCACTTTTATTTATAGACCAACGCCGAATTAACCTATACGAAATCCAGCATATTTTGTAAGCATCGACGAACAAAAAAAGGCCGGATTAATTAAAACCCGACCTCCTGGAATAAAATTTAGCTTAAAGTTTTTTAATAAGCAGATAAGTAGTTGTCTCGTTCCAAAAATAATCGTCACGATTATCTTCGTAATAAGTACTTTCTAATGTGGTAAGCACAATGGTGTATTGGTACCCGTTAATATTTTTAGAAACAGTCATGAGCTTTGCCGGATAGAGGTACGCCTGTTTTTTATCAATAGCCTTTAATGCTCCTTTTTGGTAGTCTTTTACTGCCTGATCGAACAGCACTTTAAAATTGATATGTAATAACGACTGATTGTTAATTGATAGTGAGACGTTGAGGTTGTTTCTCTCTATTTTAAGATCTGCACCATTAAGGCGTATCACATTTTCGTTGGGGTATTTATCGATTGGGATGAGATAATCATAGCCCTTAACATTCAAAACCTGGTTTTCGTCGTTCAGAAGTTTAATATTTATACCCTCATCGTATTTTCTTTCATCCCTAACCTTAAAAATAGCTAAAGCAGTATCTACTTTTTTTTCTTTCATACTATAACGGTAAATATCAGAGGTATCGATTTTCTGCTCTATTTTGCTCAGGTCTCTTTTAGTAAAAGACTGTAAAGTTTTTAATCCATGGGTGTAAACCAGATACCTGATTACTGCTGGACGTTCTTTCATATCCTCTTTCTTCTGGCTTTTCATGATCCTTTTTAAACGGCTCAACTGTGAGAACTTAGAAACCGAAAATGCACTCTGCGGGCCATAAGTAGCTAAGAGCGCAATGATGCATAAACTTATTGGGATAACTTTTATATTCTGTTTTTTACTGAAGAGGAAATAAATGGTTATACCCGCCAGCCATAGTGCTAGCGCGGTTAAAATATACCTGCTTTCGGTAATACCGTAATGACCAACCCTTTTCCACACGGCCAATAATAAAAGCACGATTAGAGGAATAAGCATGACATAAAAGAATCTCGAAAATAATTTAATCCAACTATTACCTGCTGTTTCTTTAACCGGGTAAACCAACAGCAATGATAAAATGCCAAATACGGAATAGCCTAAAATCAAACTAGATACCAGTCCTTTAGGCAATTGCCATTGTATTGCGATTTTAAGTTCGTAAATCAGTAAGATTGCCAGGTAGATGGTTACAAGCGGAATTAGCACAAACTGTGCAAATATTTTAAGGCCTTTAGGGTAGCCTTGTTCTTCCTCCAAAAGTTTATAATCGATAGGGACTCCAGCCAAAAAAAATATCGTACTAAATCCGGCGCTGATGATGGCAAACAAGGTCATGTAAGTTGGCCACCTGATATCTGCATTAAACAGCCCGTTAATGGCAACCAAAGCAATTGCTAAACCTGCATATAACACGGCCGAATAGAGTGCAGAAGTGAGGAACCTTAAAAAAAGCGCTTTATTAAACTGCCAAAAACCATTCATTTTTTCATGGCCGATAAATGGGGCAAATGCCACAAGCAAATGAAAAGCAAAGGCGAATAGAAAAATTCGATAAAGATCCCCCGTATAGTTCACCGGATCAAGGCTGAAATACAGCACTGCACAAACCAGGATACCGCCCAAACGCAACAGCCATTTTCGTATCGGTAAATATTGGTTCCTTTCTGAAATTAAATCGAGTGCCAATACAAGCGTAAGTGCCAGGTTTAAAATAGCGATCGCTTTTATCAGTTGACTTTCAAGTTTTTCATTTTGTTGCGGATAAGATCGGTAATCTGAAATGTGGATGTAATAACACCAGCAAATAGTTGCAGCAACTGCAAACATAAACTGTAACGGAAAACGCTTTATTACGCTGGTAAAACCATAATAAAGCTGTTGAAGAGAAGGTAATTTCATCCGGTTTTTTTTAAATAAAGATAGATTTTTTTATACCCTGCGTAAAGAATAATTTTTTGTTAAAAAAGGTTAAACCCCATAAAAAACTAATTTATTAGTTTATATTCGGTAAGTAAAACCAAATCCTATCTATGAAACGCCTGTTACTCTCGCTATGCCTTTTCATTTTTATCTCCACATATTCCAAAGCACAGCATCTTCATACCATCAAGGGCAGAACAATTGATACTGCATCTACAACGCTTTTATCCGGAGCATCTATTGCCGTTTTAAATGCAAAAGATTCTACTTTGGTAAAATTTACCCGGGTAGCAGAAAATGGTTCATTCGAGCTTACCGGAATAAAAAACGGGAAATTTATCTTATTGGTTTGCTACCCCAAGTATGCCGATTTTGTAGATCATTTTATGCTCGATTCTACTACACAAGTTAAAGATTATGGTAAAATCAATCTTACCGGGATGGCCAAAATACTAGCCGATGTTATTATCAAGGGAGAAAAGGCAGCCATTAAAATTAAGGGCGACACTACAGAATTCAATGCTTCAAGTTATAACATCCAACCGAATGATAAGGTAGAAGACCTGTTAAAGAAACTACCCGGTATTCAGGTAGATAAAGATGGAAAGATAACCGCACAAGGTAAAACTGTACCAAAAGTACTGGTTGATGGTGAAGAGTTTTTTGGTGATGACCCCACCCTGGTTACCAAAAATTTAAGGGCAGATATGGTAGATAAGGTACAACTTTATGAAAAATCAAGTGATCAGGCCGCATTTACCGGGGTAGATGATGGACAGAAAACACAGACTATCAATATTAAACTAAAAGAAGATAAAAAAAGCGGTTATTTCGGTAAAGTTGATGCTGGTTATGGCAATCGCGATTTTTATAAGGGACAGGTATTGTTCAATCGCTTTAAAGTGAAACAGAAGTTTTCTGTTTATGGTACAGCTGGTAATAACGGTACAACAGGATTAAGTTGGCAGGACAATAACAAACTCGGTGCAGGTAATGATAATATGCAAATGGGTGATGATGGAAGCATGTGGTTTAGCTATGGCGGTGGGGACGATTTGGAAAGCGGCAGTTATTACGGGGAGGGTGTTCCCAGGGCCATAACGGGTGGTGCACATTATGATAATAAATGGAACAGCGACAAAGAAACCATTAACACCAATTACAAACTTGGAGCTTTAGGCATTAAAACGACTAAAAATACCATCAGCCAAAATAATTTGCCAGACGGGATTATCAATACCACTACCGACGAAAATTCTGACCGGAATGTATTTAGGCAAAAACTAGATGCTATTTATACCATTAAGTTAGATACCACAAGTAATTTAAAGGTATCGGTTGATGGAATGCTTAAAAACAGCGACAACACTTCTAGCTTAAAAAGTGAGGGTTTAAGAGGAGACGGCTCTAAGTTAAATAACAATGATCAGAAGAACAGCAATGATGGTAAAGAGCAAAATTTTAATATTTCTGCATTTTATACCAAAAAGCTTAAAAAACCGGGGCGCAATTTTTCAGTGAGCATTAGCCAAATGATCAATCAGATCAATAGCAAAGGCTTTTTATATTCGGATGTGCAGTACTTTAACGAAACAGGTGTAAAAAATGGAGGCGATTTAACCGATCAGTTTAAAACAAACAACACGCACAATTCCGTTTTAAATACCAATGTAACTTACAACGAGCCATTGAGCAAATCGTTGGCATTGGTTTTAAATTATGGATTTAGCCTTAACGACAGTCGTTCTGACCGTAAATCCTTCAATCAATCGGCACCAGGAAATTACGATGTATTAGATAAAGAATTTAGCAATGATTTTAAAGCTACACAATACATTAATCAGGCTGGAGCAATCCTTAATTATAAAAAACCTAAAACAACCCTTAGTTTTGGGAGTAAGGTAAGCGCTGTAAATTTCGATCAGCTGGAACAGCTTTCCGGTCAGCGTTATAAAAGAAGCTTTGTTAACTGGTTGCCACAGGCCAGCTACCTATATAAATTCTCTGCCCAAAAATCTTTACGTATTAGCTATAACGGAAACACCAATCAACCTACAGTGAACCAATTGCAACCTGTAAAAGTAAATGATAATCCACTGTATCAACCATTAGGTAACCCTGACCTTGCACCATCATTTAATAGCCGCTTTAGTGCAAGCTATAATTCTTATAAAGTGCTAAGTCAACGATCAATATATATAAGTGGTAATTTCGGCTTCGTAAATAAAGCTATTGTGAGCAACACAGAAACCGATACCTCAGGAAAAACAATTGCCAGGTCAGTTAATCTGTCAGATAAAACACCTATTAATTATAATATTTACAGTAGTATTAGTAAAAAACTGAAATTTTTGTTTGATACAGAAGTTGGCTTAAGTTTAAACGCAGGAGGTAATACCAGTTATAATTATGTAAAAAGTCAGTTCAGTAAAGGGGTAGAATTAAATCAGGTTATCAGTACCCGTTTTAGTCCCTCTTTGGATATTAGCAGATATAAAGATAAAAGTGAAATCTCTCTAAGTTTTGGTCCAAGTTACAATTCACAGGTAGCTTCTTTACAAAAAGACCGATCTAATAAAGGATGGGGCTTACAGGGCTGGGGAAGCATGAGTTTTAATCTGCCAAAGAAAATCAAACTCCAGGCCGATGGCGAATATACCTATACACCTAAATCGCAGGCATTCGATACCAGTTTTGAACAGGTAATCATCAATGCTTCGGTTACAAAATCTTTCTTTAAAAAAGAAGATTTAAAGTTCACCATCAGGGGAAATGATCTGTTTAACCAAAATCGCGGCTTCAGGCGATATGCTTATTCAAATATGATTACCCAAACCAATTACAACAATATCAGCAGATATTTTATGTTCTCTTTAGTTTGGGATTTTAACAAAATGGGTGGAGGAACACCTCAAAAATAATTTGCATAGCTATCAAAGAAACAGTATAAAACAGATCTTTTAGAAAATTTAAATGAAACTAAAACACGCTATACTCACGCTCATTTGCACTATAAATTACGCAATGGCACAAAATGCCCGGTTTGTACACCAGGGTATTGTTGAATTTGAAAAAAAAATAAATATATACGCGCTGCTTAAAGATCAGGTAAAGCGTTACCCTGACAATTTTTGGAGTGCACAAGCCCTAGAACAGTACCAAAAAAATAACCCACAGTTTAAAACTTTAAAAAGTGAGCTTATTTTTAAAAACGACCAAACTTTCTTTAATCCACTTGCTGATGAAAGCACGACTAACACTTGGGCCAGTAATTTTGCATCTGCTAAACAAAACAACATTATATTAACGAATTTAAAGTCGGGCACGAGCATCAATCAAAAATCAGTTTACGAAGAAACGTACCTGGTTAAAGATTCTATCCGGAAGATAAACTGGAAAATAACAGACGAATTTAGAACCATTGCTGGTTACGATTGCCGTAGGGCAAATGCTTTGATAATGGATTCAATCTATGTGGTCGCTTTTTATGCAGAAAGTATTCCCGTATCGGGCGGGCCAGAAACCTTTAATGGGTTGCCTGGCATGATATTGGGTGTGGCATTGCCCCGTGAACATATTACCTGGTTCGCCACTGCGGTAAAGGATGTAGAAATAGCTAATGAAAAGCTTAAAATACCAGCTAAAGGAAAGCCTGTTAATAAAAAACAGTTAAGCGATATTTTAAAAAGCGCTTTAAAAGACTGGGGCAATTATGCAAACGATATTTTAAAAGCCGCAGATATGTAAGCAACTTATAGCTTTTGCCTATACTTTTAAACTAGGCCCAAAAATTTCAGTTAAATCCTAATGCTTATCATTATTTTCGTCTGGTAAATAATCAGCAATGGGTAGCGCACTTTTTGAACACATTAATAAATTTATAGATTGGAGTACCGATGAACAGGAAATTCTTGCACCCTTTCTCCAATCTTTATCTGTTAAAAAGAAGGGCTTTTTACTGGAACAGGGGCAGACCTGCAGGGCAAATTATTTTGTAGTAAAAGGCTGCCTTAGGCTATATTTCATCGATATAAAAGGTGCCGAACAGACCACTCAATTTGCTATTGAAAACTGGTGGATTACCGATCTAACCAGCTTTCTTTTTCAGGAGCATTCTGAATTTTACATACAGGCGGCGGAGCCGACTGAAGTGATCGCGATTGAAAACCATCATTACGATGAAATGTTCTATAAATTGCCAAAGCTGGAACGGTATTTTAGATTGATTCTCCAAAAAAACCATCAGGCATCGCAAAGAAGGATAAAATTCCTCTATAGCCAAACAGCAGAAGAAAGATACCACCATTTTAATCAGTTATTTCCCGAGTTTGTACAACGCGTGCCCCAGTATATGCTGGCTTCTTATCTTGGCTTTACACCAGAATTTTTAAGTAAGATCAGGGCAAAGAAATAGTGGTTGTTAACCGCAAAGTCCGCAGAGAAAGAACCGCGAAGCACGCAGCGTTGGGCTTATTGATTTTCGTCATTTCGACTGGAGCGAAGCGGAATGGAGAAATCTGTAAGTTCTGTTATTAAATAAATTACCCATCGATTTCTCAACACCGCACGAAATGACGAATCGGATAAATTTTTCGAGTAAAATTAAATGGCGAACTAACAGGACTTTTAACCCTACTTAGTGCACTTTACGAAAGTCTCTGTGCCTTTACAGTTAGAAAATTCATTTCTTAAACTACATTAAGTTTTTTCAGGATCGGGATACTGAACTTTACATCGTAATCAAAAACAAATAAAATGGAAAGTAGAATTGATATCCCAAAAGTAGAACCTGCAGCTTACCAGGCCATGTATGGTTTAGAGAAATATTTATCAACCAGTAAACTAGATCCGATTCTTTTAGAATTGATTAAAATGCGTGCCTCACAAATTAACGGCTGTGCATTTTGTTTAAATATGCACGCAACTGATTCCCGTAAGATAGGCGAAACCGAACAACGTTTGTATTTATTAAATGCCTGGAGAGAAACAACCATGTTTACGGCACAAGAAGAAGCTGTTTTGGCTTTAACAGAAGAAGTAACCTTAATCAGTCACCATGTTTCTGATGCGACCTACCAAAAAGCGGCAAGCTTTTTTAACGAGCAGGAATTAGCGCAAATTATCATGGCAATAGTGACCATAAATGCCTGGAACAGGTTAGCCATTACCGCTAAAGTGATGGTTGGATAATTAGATTCCTCTTTCAGTTTATCACAAAGACACGATAACACCTGGTTAATGTTTAAAATAACCTGGTACTTTGTGTCTTTGTGGTTTAAAGTTGAACACTAAAGGGCCAAATTTACAGCACCCTTAATAACAATCCCTTTAAGTATTCTCCTTCAGGAAAAGAAATCCTTACCGGATGATCTTCCGGTTGGCAGAATTGTTTAATAATCTGGACTTCCTTACCGGCATCAAGCGCTGCCCAGGCAATAATCTGTTTAAAAGTTTCGATATCAACGGCACCAGAACAAGAGAAAGTTGCCAAAAGCCCACCTTTTTCCAGCAAAAGCATACCTAAACGGTTTAAATCTTTATAAGCCCTTGCTGCGCGATCTAATGCCGAACGAGACGGGGCATATTTAGGTGGATCAAGCACAATTACATCAAACAATTCACCAGCTTCTTTAAATGCCCTGAGTTGTTTGTTCACATCCGACTGGATGGCTGTTACTTTATTGCCATCAAATTGGTTCAAAATTACGTTTTGCTTCAAGGTTTCAACAGCTAAACCTGAACTATCTACACTGGTAACACTTGCAGCATCATTCGCTAAGCTATTCAAGCTAAAACCACCACTATAGCTAAAACAGTCCAAAACCTTTTTACCTTTTGTGTAACTGGCTAAAATACTTCGGTTATCGCGTTGGTCGCAGTAAAAACCTGATTTTTGTCCTTCTGCAATATTGATATGATATATAATCCCGTTCTCTTTTACCTCTAAAAATTCTGGTGGATTTTCTCCCCAAAGTAATCCATTCTCAATTGGTAAACCCTCGTGGGTACGCGCGGTAGCATCACTTTTATCGAATATTCCTTTTGGATTTAATTCAGTTTTTAAAATTTCTACAAGCTCTGCTTTTACTTTCTCTATTCCAGAGCTTAAAATCTGCAACGAAAGGAAATCGGCATATTGGTCAACAATTAAGCCTGGCAGAAAATCGGCTTCACTAAAAACCAAACGACAAGTATTGGTCTCTTCGTTTAAAATAAATTGACGCGAAGCAATGGCTTGTTTTAAACGGTTCTGGTACCAGCTACTATCAATGGCCTGCGTTTCGTCCCATTCTAACAAGCGAACGGCAACACGCGAATTGCTGTTGAAATATCCATAGGCCAGAAATTCATGATCGAAAGCAAAAACTTTTACAACATCACCATCTTCGGGTTTTCCTTTAATTTTTTCCAATGCTCCAGAAAATACCCATGGGTGTCTTTGTAATGCCGCTTTTTCTTTGCCCTTTTTTAATATGATTTCTACCATCCTGCAAAGGTAATTAAAAGAGGGATAATGTTAAATGTAATATGGACGATGTAAGATTTATGGGTGTAACGTTCGGCGCTTAGCGAAAGATAATAAGTTTGGAGTTGAGAGGAGGGATTTTGGAGTGCTGTAGACCAGCCCTGTACCGCAGAACGCTCTGCGCAGAATACTCAACGCTTTGCAAAAATTGCCAACCGCCTGGCGCTTACCGCTTATTCACCAGCTCCGTATCTAAAACCCTGGTTTCGAATTCGGTTATTGGCCTTTTAGCCTCAATCATTGAAATTAATAATTCGGTAGCTACCTGACCCATTTCAAATGCAGGCTGCTTCACTGAAGTTAGGGATGGCGAAAATAAATCGACCAGGTTGGAATTGGTAAAACCTGCAATTGCAAGTTTACGCGCCACCTCAGGATTGGTTTTCTTTAGTGCCATAATACAGCCTGTAGTTAAGCGGTCGCTTGAAATAAAAATCCCGTCAGGAGCAAGCGGTAAAAGTTCTTTCACCGCTTGCTCCAGTTCTGCGTTATGCATCCCGCCATGCTGGCAATATTTCACCAGTTCGGGTCTAAATTCGATATGATATTTAGCTAAAGCGGCTGTATAACCTGCCAATCTTTCTTTCGTTATGGAGAGGTTTTCAGAATTCGTTAAATGGGCGATAATTCTTTTTCCTGACAGTATAAGGTGTTCTGTGGCATCAAACGAGCCCTTAAAGTTATTGGCAATTACTTTATGGGTTTCAAAATCCACAGGCACGCGATCAAAAAATACTATGGGTAAACCTTTAGCATACAATTGCCTTAGATAATCAATATCCTGCGTTTCAGATGATAAAGCAATCAGCAAACCATCA
This sequence comes from Pedobacter sp. PF22-3, assembly GCF_026239555.1. Lineage (GTDB taxonomy): Bacteria > Bacteroidota > Bacteroidia > Sphingobacteriales > Sphingobacteriaceae > Pedobacter. The sequence goes on from NZ_JAPIVP010000008.1 coordinate 155,376, forward strand.
ATAGAACGCGATGCCAGGTGTTCTACGTTTAGTTTTTCCTGCTTGTATGATTCGTGACTTTGAGAAATAATCACATGATAATCTTTATCATAAGCGATTGATTCGATGCCATTGATCACCTGCGAAAAAAAGTTGTTGGCAATTTCGCTCACAATAATGCCGATAGAATAACTCCGGCGTTCTTTTAAGCTACGGGCAATAGGATTGGCGCGGTAATTAACCTTTTCGGCATAGGCCAAAACCAGTTTTTTAGTCTCTTCACTTATTTCGTAACGGTCTCTTAAAGCTCTGGAAACCGTAGATGTAGACAGTCCGAGTGCTTTAGCAATATCCTTAATGGTAGATGTTTCAAATCTCATGTTCGTATTGCGTACAAGTTACAAAAAATATCTCTTAAGGTGGATTTACACCACAACATTAATAAACGTTAATGTAACGTTTTTGGGAACGTTTGCACACTTTTTTAGTTAAATCTGATTTCAATTGCTTTTTAGTTTGTAAAATTGTTAACCCAATGTAACCAAATATAAAACAACTATAACATCTCGAAAAAGAATTATATTCTACATGCAAGCGATTGCAGCACCTTAAATAACCAAATAACTTCAAATAAATAAACTATGAGCAGAGTTCTACTCTTTTTAGCATTTTTCTCTTTTTTTGGATCTTCCATAGTACATGCACAAAGCAGGCAGGTTACCGGAACGGTAAAGGATAAAACTACAGGACAATCCTTGGTTGGCGTTAGCGTAACCGTTAAAGATTCGAAGATAGGAGCAAGCACAGATGCCAATGGTGTTTACAAAATAATGGTGCCTGCTAAAGATGCCATTTTGGTATTTACCTACATCGGTTATAAAACCCGTACCATTTCCGTTGGCAGCCAATCAAAGACAGATGTAATTTTAGAAGAAGATGCCAATACTTTGCAAGAAGTTACCGTAAATGTGGGTTATGGAACTGTACGCAAGAAAGACCTCACCGGAGCAGTTTCATCGGTAGGTGCTGATGTAATTGCCGCCGCTCCTGTTTCTTCTGCGCTTGAAGCCATACAAGGACGCGTAGCTGGTATTAATATTTCAACTTCAGAAGGTTCGCCAGATGCACAAATTAATGTGAGGGTAAGAGGAGGCGGATCTATTACGGGCGACAATTCGCCACTTTATATTGTTGATGGCTTTCCTGTAACTTCTATAGCGGACATTGCACCGCAAGATATCGAATCAATTGATGTATTAAAGGATGCGTCATCAACAGCCATTTACGGCTCAAGAGGAGCTAATGGTGTGATACTGGTTACCACTAAAAACAGTAAAGACGGAAAAACCAATATTACCTATAATGTTTTCGGGGGAACCAGAAAATTAGCTAGAAAACTGGATGTTTTATCTGCTTCTGATTATGTGCACTGGCAATACGAACGCGCATTATTAGATGGTTCATTAACAGATTACACGCAATATTTCGGGAATTACCAGGATATAGATTTATATGATAATATTGCTGAAAATAATTGGCAGGATTTGGTATTCGGACGTACCGGAGCAACCTTTAACCAGAATTTAAGCATTACCGGTGGAAGCGACAAAACCAAATACAGCCTAAGCCATAGCTTTGTTACCGATAAGGCCATTATGCAAATGTCTGATTTTAAGAGACAAAATATCAATTTCAAGCTGAATCATAAATTGTACGATGCTTTGACATTAGATTTTGGGTTTCGCTATGCTGATACTAAAACAAATGGCGGTGGTACCAATGAGCAAAATGAAAAGTCATCTGCAGATTCACGACTGAAGTATGCCATCTTATACCCATCGTTTCCGGTACCAGGGCTAACCGCATCAACAGATACCAATGATGAATTTAACCTATATAATCCTTTGGTAGCCATTTCTGATAACAACCAGTATGCGCACCGTAAAACCTATAATGTTAACGCAGCAGCAACTTACGAAATCATTGATAATTTAAAACTTCGGTCTGAAGTAGGTTACGATGGATTTAGGAATGATCAGGATCGCTTTTACGGTATTACAACGTACTATGTAAAAAACCTGGCTGATTATCCTAACCTGCCTACACTCAACTCCATGAATACCACCAGAAATAGTTTTAGGAATACGAATACACTTAATTATAGCTTTAGTAAAATCCTTGGCAAAAGCCATAACCTAAATGTTTTATTAGGACAGGAATTTCTAAAAACGGAGCAGAACACCTTAACTACTGAAGTGCATGGCTTTCCAAAAACATTTACATTCGACCAAACCAGGGTATTAACCACACAGGGTAAAGCTTCCATAATAGATAACAATTTTTTACCCGATGATAAATTATTCTCTTTTTTTGGTAGGGCCAATTATGATTATAAAGGTAAATACCTGTTAAGTGCAACATTTAGGGCCGATGGTTCTTCTAAATTCTCTGCCGTAAACCACTGGGGTTATTTTCCATCGGTTTCGGCCGGCTGGAGAATCTCTCAGGAAGACTTCATGAACGATACAAAATCCTGGTTAACGGATCTAAAGTTAAGGGGAAGTTATGGTGCCGCAGGTAACAACAATATCCCTCCGGGACAAATAACCCAATCATTCCAAAATTATAACACCACCTGGATAAATGGTTTCAACAACTACTGGGCGGCATCGAAAATCATGGCAAACCCCGATTTAAAGTGGGAAACAACGATTACGAGAAACATCGGTCTGGATTTTGCTTTATTTAACTCGAAAGTTACGGGTACAATCGATGCCTACTTAAATAAAACGAAAGACCTCTTGATCTTATTCCCTGTTGGAGGTACAGGCTATGATGCACAGTACCGTAACCTGGGCCAAACACAGAATAAAGGCTTGGAATTTTCATTGAACTGGAACGCGATAAAAGAAAAGAATTTCGACCTAACAGTCAATGCAAACATCAGCTTTAACCGCAACAAGGTGATTTCTTTAGGCTCGGTTAAAAACATCAACGGTACCTCGGGATGGGCTTCAACAGAAGTTGGCGTAGATTATCTGGTAGAAGAAGGAGCATCAATTGGCCGTATTTACGGATATAAAAGTGCCGGCAGGTACGAAGTATCTGATTTTACCGGCTATAATGCTACAAGTGGCAAATGGACATTAAAGCCAGGCGTAGTTGATGCGACTTCATTTGTTGGCACGGTACGCCCGGGCACAATGAAAATCGAAGACATTTCCGGAGATGGAAAAATTGACTTATCAGACCGGTCTATCATCGGTAATACCAACCCATTAAACACCGGTGGTTTCTCGCTTAATTCGAGAATTTACAATTTTGATATTGGTGCTTTCTTTAACTGGAGTTATGGTAACGACGTATATAATGCCAATAAAATCGAGTACACCTCTACCAGCAAATACGCTTCAAGAAACATGATTTCGGTTATGGAAAGCGGACAGCGCTGGACAAATTTAAGGGCAGATGGAACGATCAGTAACGATCCTGCCGAATTAACGGCCATGAATACAAACACCACTTTATGGTCGCCATATACCAAAACTTTTGTACTAAGCGATTGGGCTGTAGAAGATGGTTCATTTTTAAGGTTATCAACCCTTACGCTAGGTTATACCTTGCCTGAAAAAATATCGCGCAAGCTAAAAATGAAAAAATTAAGGTTTTATGCTTCTGCTTATAACGTGTGGCTATGGACCAATTATACCGGTTTCGATCCAGAGGTTTCGACCAGACGGAATACACCGCTTACACCGGGCGTTGATTACTCTGCTTATCCAAGAAGTAAATCTTACTTATTCGGACTAAACGTTAATTTTTAGAAGACCATTCAATTTCAAGAAAATGAAAAAAGTTATATATACGTTATTTGTAATTGCAGGAATAACATTTGTGAGTAGCTGTAAAAAAACGTTAGATGCACCAACAAAATCTTCATTAGATGAGTCTGTAATTTTCTCTACGCCAAGTTTAGCTGAAGGCTCCATAGCGGGAATACTTCAATCATTTGGAGAAACCAATTCTTACAGGGGCCGTTTTTTAGTATTCTACGGGCTTAATAATGATACTGAAGTATACAACACTTTGAAATCGGTTGATGATGACAAAGCAAAACTATCTAACTACAACTGTAATGTGAACAACAGCCAAATGAACACTACAGATAATGCATGGGCTAAATTTTATGAAGGTATTGAAAGGGCGAACCTGGCCATAAAGGGTATTAGAACCTATGGCAACATAGAAAGTAACCCCGCAATGGCGCAGATTCTTGGTGAAATTTTAACATTAAGAGCTGTTTTATACAACGACCTTATAAAAGGCTGGGGCGACGTGCCGGCACGCTTTGAACCTATTAGTAGCGCAACAGCTTACCTGCCAAGAAGCGACCGTGATGTAATTTACAAACAATTACTGGCTGATTTAAATGAAGCTGCAGGTTACCTGCCTTGGCCTGGCGAGAACACCACAACAGCGAAAGTAGAGCGGGTAAATAAGGCTTTTGCAAAAGGCTTAAGGGCACGTTTGGCATTAGCCGCAGGTGGTTACGCACAGCGCCTGGATGGAACAACAAAATTAAGTTCAGATCCGGAACTATCACACGATAAAATGTATGCCATTGCCAAAAAAGAGTGTATTGAGATTATTAACAGTGGCAAATTAAGGCTCCTTGGATTTGAAGAAGTTTTTAGAAAACTGAATGAGGAAGCCGGTGCGGCTGGTTTAGAGTCGATGTGGGAAATCCCATTTAGCGATGGCCGGGGCCGTGTAATTTTTGATTTGGGCATAAGACACATTAAAACAGACCAGTACACTGGTCAGAACAAAGGCGGAACCGATGGACCGAACCCAATTATGTTATACGAGTATGATAATGATGATGTTCGTAGAGACGTAACAGTAGTGCCTTATGAGTGGGACGGTGGTGATGGAACAAAAGGAGCAATACAGGTCCCTTCCTCGCTTGGTCGTTTATATTTTGGCAAATATCGGTACGAATGGATGAAAAGAAGGGTAACTGCAACCAATGATGATGGATTAAACTGGATGTATATGCGTTATGCCGATGTTGTATTGATGGCTGCAGAAGCCGTTAATGATCTTGATGGACCGGCAGCAGCTGCGCCATATTTAAAAATGATCAGAGACAGGGCCTTCCCTACAGCACCTGCTAAAGTTACGGCTTTTATGGCTACGGCGACCGCATCTAAATCGGCCTTTTTTGATGCAATTGTAAATGAAAGGGCACTGGAATTTACAGGAGAAATGTTAAGAAAAAGCGATCTGATCCGCTGGAATTTACTGGGAACAAAACTGGCAGAAGCCAAAACTAAATTACAGCAATTAGAAAACAGACAAGGCAAATATGCCGCCCTACCTGCCAAAATTTATTACCGGACAGCGACTAATGGAGAAACTGTAGAAATTTATGGACTAAAGTTTGGAGATACTGATGCGCAGGGCCTCGCTTTAGGCTACACTTCAAATAAAGCCTGGACCATGGTTACAACCGGAGAAACAGTATCTTACTGGAATGCGCTTTATACCAAAGATCCGAACCTGCAGCAATATTGGCCAATATGGCAGGTATTCTTAGATTCATCAAACGGAATGTTAAACAATAAGCCTTTAAACTTATAAACCAGAGGTTATGAAAAAGATTAATAGATATACATACACCTTCTTGCTCATGGCGACAGTTTGTTTATCGGCATGTAAAAAAAACAACTTAGAAGAAATTACTAAACTAGAGGTAGACAGGGTTTTTTCGAGCCCGGGTTTAACGGCAACCATAGTTAATAAAACCGGAGTTAAATTAACATGGAATGCTGTACCAAACGCCTCTTCTTATACCATTGAGGTATACGATAATCCTGATTTTACAGGTACGCCAGTTAAATCAATTGCCAGCATTACCGCAGCACAATTACCCTACACCATCACTGGATTAATAGGTGATACGCAATATGCGATTAGGGTAAAAGGTGTTGCACAGGGTGTTGCAGATTCTAAATGGGTAAGCACTTCTGCGAAAACAGATACTGAGCAAATTTTCCAAACGGTAAACCAAACCAAACTAACAGCAACTTCTGTTGTATTAAACTGGACACCAGGCGAAGCAGCAACAACAATTACCGTAATACCTGGAAATATTACGCATACCGTTACTGCTGCAGAAATTGCCGCCGGAGAAGCAACCATAACAGGCTTGACTGGAGAAACAGATTACTCCGCAAGATTACTGGCCGGTGCGAAAGTTAGGGGAACAGCAACTTTTACCACACTTTATAATTTTACAGGCGCAACACTGGTGAGCCCATCAGATAACCTGGCGGCACTGATTGCAAATGCTACTGCCGGAACTGTTTTTGGACTTGCACCAGGAAATTATACCGTTAATGCAGATGTTATCGCCTCAAAATCTATCACTTTAAGAGGCACAAAACCAACTGACAGGCCAATTATTAACGGCATGGTTCTTAGACTAAAAGCTAATGCAGGTTTAACGGTTAAAGATGTGATACTGGATGGTACCGGCTCATTAAATGGAAATCAAGCTTTTATCTACGATGAAGCATCTGATAATGCTTACGGCAATTTCGTGCTAGAAAACTCAATTGTAAAAAATTATACCAAAGGGCTTTTCTATGTAAACTTAAAAGCACTTATCGAATCGGTAACTTTTAAAGGAAATATAATTAACAACATTGAATGTAATGGTGGAGATTTTATCGATTTTAGATCTGGCTTGGCCAAAACATTAAATTTCACCAACAATACAGTTTATGCCTCTGTTTTAGCCAGGGATTTTATTAGGATGGACCCGGCAGGTTCAACCAATTTCCCTACCCTAACATCAGTTATTACTGTTGCTACCAACACCTTAAATGGAATTAGTAATGGCGCTTCGAACAGGTTATTTTATGTTCGACTGGCCAAACACGAGATTTACTTTTCAAAAAATATCGTGGCTAATTCTGGCGGCATTTTAACCAATCAGGTCTCTACAAACATTGTAGCGGCCAATTTTACAGCTAACAACTACTTCGCTGCCCCAACTTTTATTTCGGGTAGTGCAACTGCTGGTGCTAAATACGATGCCGGAACATTTACAACGCTTAATCCTGGTTTTACATCACCGTCTACAGGTAATTTTACCATCAGTCAGCAGGATTTAAAAACAAACGGAATTGGCGACCCAAGGTGGATAAACTAATAGACTTATTTTAAGGGCAGATAAATTATCTGCCTTTTTTGTTGAAATTTATGCAGGGTCGGTATTTAATAGTTTCCAAATGAAGGATCGTCATGTCGACCGGAGCATCGCGAAGTGGAGAGATCTGCTTCAATAGATTTCTAGGCTACGTTGCACTCACTCGAGATGACGACTCTTGGATAATGACAATTCAGGAGTTGTTAATTAACAATTAAATTTAGATCTTAACTGACCAAAATGAAAAGAATATTTTATTTTAAATTTATCACGTTCCTATTTTTTTATGCTCTTTCTGTTCTCTACCTCCACGCTCAAGGCACAAAATATCCTTCAGAAATAATAGTTGCTCAAGATGGAAATGGAAATTATAAAACCATACAGGAAGCCGTAAATTCAGTACGCGATTTAGGCGAGCAGGAAGTTAAAATTTATATCAAAAACGGCATTTATAAAGAAAAGTTAATTATTCCATCATGGAAAATCAAAATTACACTTATTGGCGAAAGTGCCGAAAATACCGTTATCACCAATGCTGATTACTCGGGTAAAGCCAATCCACTAGGAAAGGATGCTTTTGGCCATACTACATTCAGCACTTATACCTCTTTTACAGTATTGGTTCAGGGTAATGATAGCCATTTCGAAAATCTAAGTATCATCAATTCGGCAGGTCGCGTAGGCCAGGCTGTTGCCTTGCATGTAGAAGGCGATCGTTTTATAGCGAAACACTGTAGGTTTCTGGGTAACCAGGATACACTTTATGCTGCAATTGAAAATAGCCGCCAGTACTACTTAAACTGTTATATTGAAGGCACTACAGATTTTATTTTTGGTAAGGCTACAGTGGTCTTTCAAAATTGTACCATCAAAAGTTTAAGTGATTCTTACGTTACGGCAGCCTCCACTTCAGCACAGCAGAAATTTGGATTTGTTTTTCAAAATTGTAAGCTCATAGCAGATCCAGCTGTAACAAAAGCTTATTTGGGCAGACCATGGAGGCCTTATGCTAAAACGGTATTCATGACCTGCAATCTGGGAAAGCATATTTTGCCTGAAGGCTGGAATCCATGGAAAGGTGACGTGATGTTCCCGGATAAGGAATTAACTGTTTTTTACGCAGAGTATAAAAATAATGGTGATGGCGCCTCCCCTAAAACGAGGTTACCCTGGGCAAAACAACTCACGGCTAAAGAGGCAAAAAGTTACACTTTAGAAAACATTCTGGGCGGCATAGATCAATGGAATCCAATCAAAAATTAATAAAATGAGCACAAATTTTCTTAAGATTTTTACGGCTGGAGTTTTAGCCATTTTAGGCTCTTTTGCCCCGGTACAAAAGAAAACAAAGCTGTACATCATAGGCGATTCAACTGCTGCCAATAAAGAAGAAAAAGCATACCCCGAAACAGGCTGGGGAATGGCACTTCAGTCTTACTTTAAAACCGATATTGCGGTTGATAACCGGGCAATGAACGGCAGGAGTACCAAATCGTTCAGGGCCGAAAAACGCTGGGACCCGATATTAGCAAAGTTAAATCCCGGCGATTATGTTTTTATCGAATTTGGACATAACGATGAGAAAGTTGATAAACCAGCCGTTGGCGTTTCGTTGGCCGATTTCAAAATGAACTTGATTAACTACGTTATAGAAACCAGAAGCAAAAAAGCTTTGCCGGTTTTACTCACACCCATCTCCCGCAGAAGTTTCAAAAATGGCGTGTTAGTAGATTCACATGGCGATTATCCACGCATTACCCGTCAGGTGGCAGACTCACTTCAGGTTCCATTAATTGATATGCTGGCAAAAACCCAAAGTTTACTAACCCGCCTGGGAGATAAACCATCCATCAAATTATTCAATTATGTTGATTCGGGAAATATAAATTATCCAATGGGCAAAAAAGATGATACGCATTTAAGTCCAGAGGGCGCTAAACAGGTTGCAGGATTGGTTGTGAAAGGGATTAAGGAGTTGAAGTTGAGTTTAGCGAAACGTTTGAAGTAAAAAATATAGTCTGTCATCCTGAACGCAGTGAAAGATCTTTTTTTACCACCGAGTGCCCCGAGAAATTCACTGAGTACGCAGCGTTGGGCGTATAAACATGATCATCGTCCTCGTTTTAAACGAGGATGCATGAGAATGGCGATTTTATCGCCAATAGCATCATAATACCGCATTACAAATGCGCATCTCGCTAATCCTCGTTACAAAAGAAGACTATTAAACTCCAATAGAAAGGTCGTCCTCGACTGAAGCACAGCGGAACGGAGAGATCTGCCAGATATAGATTTCTCGCCTACGATGGCACTCCGCTAGAAATAACGAACTGAGTGCAAAACAAAAAGCCGCAAACCCACAGATTAACATCCATGTTTTTGCGGCTTGGTTTTATAAACTGATCTTTTAAAAAATATACTTTGTACTTAAAAAGTTCGAATCATCTCCTTTAACAATTTCGTTTAATAACTTTTTATTATCATCTGTAAATTTGGTTGCTACCAAAGAACGGATAGAGAACGAACGCAATGCATCTACTACAGAAAGTGTCCCTTCAGCGCTGTCTTTACGGCCTGTAAAAGGAAACGCATCCGGTCCACGTTGGCATTGGCAATTGATGTTTACCCTACTTACCTGATTAACCAAAGGATCGATCAACGAAGAAATTACCGCAGCATTGTTACTGAAAATACTGACCTGCTGGCCATGTGGCGAATCAATTAAATATTCAATAGGCTCTTCTAGGTCATCAAATGGAACAACCGGAACAATCGGGCCAAACTGTTCTTCCCGGTAGAGTTTCATATTTCCGTTTACCGGATAAACAATGGCCGGATAAACAAAAGTTTCTAACGTTTGTCCACCATTTTTATTAATCACTTTAGCACCATGTGAAACGGCATCATCAATACATTCTTTTAAATACTCAGGTTTGTTCAGCTCTGGCAGTGGTGTAAGGTTTACCCCTTTTTCCCAAGGCATGCCAAATTTTAGTTTTTCTACTTCTGCAGACAAACGTTTTAAGAATTCCTGAGCTAAACTGCGGTGCACATAAACAATTTTAATGGCAGTACAACGCTGTCCGTTAAAAGAAAGTGAGCCCAGTACAGTTTCAGAAACCGCCAGGTCAAGATCAGCATCTTTCGTGATGATCGCCGCATTTTTTGCATCCAAACCTAAAATTGCCCTTAAACGGTTTACTTTAGGGTGCAGTTTTTTCAGTTCGTTGGCCACCTTACTTGAACCAATTAAGGTAAGCACATTTATTTTTCCCGATTTCATCAATCCCGGAACGATGGTATTACCACGACCATAAATGGTATTCACCACACCCTTAGGAAAACTCGAACGGAAAGCCTCCAGTAAGGGATAATGCAATAAGGTACCGTGCTTAGGTGGTTTGAATAAAAGCGTATTGCCCATAATCAAAGCTGGGATAAGCGTAGTAAAAGTCTCGTTTAACGGATAGTTAAATGGCCCCATACAAAGTACTACCCCTAACGGAGAACGTCTCACCTGGGCCACGATTCCCTGCTCTATTTCAAAACGGGATGACTGCCTATCGATATCTTTCAACGCATCAATGGTGGCATAGATATATTCAACCGTACGGTCAAATTCTTTAACCGAATCGGCATAAGATTTTCCAATCTCCCACATAATCAGTTTGGCAACAATTTCCTTTTGCTCAACCATTTTATGGGTAAAATTTTCTACACAGGCAATGCGGTCGGCAACACTCATGGTTGGCCACTGCCCCCGACCATTATCATAAGCGGCCACGGCTGCATCTAAAGCTTCTGTCGACTCCTTCTCTGTACAAACAGGGAAACTACCAATACGCTTGCGCGTTAAGCCTTCAGGGGTTCTTATGCATACCGGAGAATACACTTCATTAAATGGTCCATTCCACGGTTTCATTTCTCCATTAGATAGAAACTCCTTTTGATTGATTTCTTCCTTGAGCCTAAATTCATCTGGAATCTGGCTTTCTTCAACGAAAATACTTTCGAGGTTTAGCGTTGTACTCAATTTTATTTGTTGTTAAGGTTAAATTAATGTTAAATCTATAGTTTAAGTATAGATTAATGTTTTATAAAAAGCATCAAAGATTTAGGCACAATAATATTGCCTAAATCTTTGGGAGTTGAATTATTTAACTGTTATTACTTTATATTTTGGAACGAGTGTTTTCATTACCGTCCAGCCAATGAGGTAAGCCACCGCACAGAAAGAGAAAACGATAAAATAACCTGCTTCTTTACCCTGAAAGCCCATAAAAGTCATTTGTGTATCTCCGGCATAGGTAAACAGCACGCCAGAACCTTTGTTGATAAAAAATGACCCTACGCCTCCAGCCATACCACCAATCCCGGTTACAGTAGCAATAGCCTGACGAGGGAACATATCACTCACGGTGGTGAATATATTGGCCGACCAGGCCTGGTGCGCAGCACCCGCAATACCAATAATAATTACCGGCAACCAGTAGGTATAGTGGCCTAAAGGTTGTGCGAATAATGCTAACAGCGGGAAAAATGCAAAAATCAACATGGATTTCATCCTGCCATCGTAAGGGTTCATATTTTTCTTGCCGATAAAATAAGACGGCAACCAACCCCCAATAATCGATAACAAGGTGATTACATACAATATAAATAATGGGAAAGCACTTTCGGTACCGCTCATTTTATAAATATCTTTCAGGTACGCTGGCGACCAAAACAGGTAAAACCACCAAACCCCATCGGTCATAAATTTACCAAAAGCAAAAGCCCAGGTTTGTTTAAACTTAAGGCAATCCGCAAACGATAGTTTTTTTACGGACGATGCTGCGGTAACCGTTTCGCTAATTTGCTCGTGCGCCACAATATCTTGCTGGATGTAGGCTAATTCTTCTTTATTTACACGCAAGTGATTTTCTGGTTTACCATAAAGTAGAATCCAGAATAACATCCAGATAAAACCTAAAGCACCGATAATAATAAACGACATTTCCCAGCCATATGCATCAGCAATATACGGAATGGTAACAGGGGCTGCCAAAGCACCAACTGTTGCGCCTGCATTAAAAATACTGGTGGCAAATGCACGGTCTTTTTTAGGAAAATACTCGGCTGTAGCTTTAATGGCTGCCGGAAAATTTCCTGCCTCGCCAAGGGCCAGTACAAAACGGGCAAAAATAAACAGCGAAAGACTGGTGGACAGGATTAATGTCGTATTACCAACTGTAGACAGCGCATCTTTTGCACCGGCAAAACTCATCACCCAGGAACCGGTAATGATGCCTGAAGTAGCAATACCGCAAAAAGCGTGGATACAAGCACCTACCGACCAAATTCCAATTGCCCAAAGGAAACCTTTTTTAGTGTCCATCCAATCAACAAACCGCCCTGCAACCAACATCGATCCGGCATAAAAAAGAGAGAATAAAGCTGTAATGGTTCCATAGTCACTATCTGTCCAATGAAATTCGGGCACAAAATAGTCTTTCCATGTAAGTGAAAGTACCTGTCGATCTAAATAGTTAATGGTGGTTGCAACAAATAACAGTGCACATATGGTCCATCTGTAATTGCTGATTTTTGGTTGGCTCATTTCGGTTGTTTGTGGTTAGGGGATTGAGGTTATTTACTTTGCTTAATGAGTTCAAGCGCCAGCTGTGTATTGTCGTGAAGCTCATCGTAAAGCCCCTTGCTCATCACATCCTTACTAATTAATTTGCTGCCCATACCTACAGCGCAAACCCCAGCTTTAAACCAGGTTTTTAAATTTTCGGCATTAATTTCTACACCGCCTGTAGGCATAAATAACTGCCCGGCGAAAAGATCTTTAATTGATGAAATAAATTCAGGGCCTAAAATATTTGCCGGAAAAATTTTGATCAACATAGCTTTGTGTTCTTGTGCCACGCTGATTTCGGTTGGTGTCATACAACCTGGTACCCAAAGCATGTTAATTTTGTTTGCAATTTCTGCAACTGCCGGATTTACGATCGGTGCCACGATAAAATCTGTTCCAGCTTCGATAAAAGCATTTGCATCTGCAGGAGTTTTAATGGTTCCAATACCCAGATAAAGATCTGGCATTTCTGCATCACGGATTTCTTTTAACTTTTTAAAGTTAGACAATGCCGATTTACCACGATTGGTATATTCGAAAACACGAACACCTGCTTTATACAAAGTGCGTAATATTTCTACACTACCCGATTCGCTATCCTGATAAAAAAGCGGTAACATGCCTTGCTCTAAGATGGCATCTAAAATTTTGTGCTTATTGCTAATCATCGTATTATTCTTTTTTCTATATCGGCTACAGTACTGGTTGTAGCATCACTTGGAATGTATAATTTATCGTATGCGGCAGCGGTGGCAAAATTTAACATTTCTTTTGCAGGCAGTTGGTTGTAAAAGCCATAAATCAGGCCTGCCATAAAACAATCTCCGCTGCCCACCTTATCCAAAATTTCTTCAGAAACATATTCTTCAGAAACCGTTAATTCATTGTCTGTATAAATGGCAGTATAATACCGTATGCCCTTTCCATGGTCGAACCTGAAAGTATTGGCAACCGCTTTACACGCCGGAAACAAACTTAATATTTCTTTAGAAGTATCAGCTGCCTGTTGCAGTAACGTTTCCTTTGCATAACCCTCTGTTGGTATTAAATCTTCATGAAGTGCGGTGCCCAACATTTTATTGGCTGCCCAAACATTACCCATAATCAGTGTACAATATTGAGCCAGTTCTGGCAAAATATCAATCGGTTCCTTTCCATATTTCCACAGCTTTGCACGATAGTTTAAATCAAGTGATATGGTAATATTTTTTGCACTTGCCGCTTTTAATGCTTCCAAACAAACGTCGGCAATATTTTGATTAATGGCCGGGCATATGGCACTGAAATGGAACCAGGCTACATCTTCAAAAACATCGTCCCAGTTAATCTGTCCAACTTTTAAATCGGCATACGCCGAATTGGCCCGGTCGTAAATTACCCCTGCATTTTTAAGGTCTTTCCCTTTAGGCAAATAGTACAAACCTAAACGTTCACCGTGGTAAACCATAGGTGTAGTATCGATATTGCGGACATTAAGGTAGTCAATAATTTCGCGGGTAACAGAATTATCTGGCACAGCCGAAAGGTAGGCCGAAGGTACATTCCACAAGGCTAAGGCCGTGGCTACATTAAGCTCGGCCCCACCTACATAAAATGGAAGTTTATTTTCATTTAACCATACACCATCCATATCCGGACAGATGCGCAAAAGTATTTCACCAAAGCTTAAAACTTTTTTTCCTTTTTCAGCTGAATCGAAGATTTGGGTTTTCATTTTAGTTCTGATTGGCGTATTTCATACTGTTTTCTGTATCCGAATGAAAATGAAAGGAAAACGATTGAAATGATTTGATTCCAATAAAATACCTTCCAAAAGCCTGATTTTAGTTAAAATTTAAAGTAGTTTTTTGCGTTAAAATACGAAATATCCTGAACAATTTTGCCCACCCATTCCAAATCGTTAGGCAATTCACCGTGCTCAATATCTTCCCCAAACAGGTTACAAACAATCCGCCTGAAATACTCGTGACGTGGGAAAGAAAGGAAACTGCGCGAATCGGTAAGCATACCCACCATGCGGCTTAAAAGACCCATGTTCGACAGCGCGTTTAACTGTTTGATCATCCCATCTTTTTGATCTAAAAACCACCAGGCCGAACCAAACTGTACTTTACCTGCAACGGAGCCGTCGTTAAAATTACCGATCATGGTGGCAATTAATTCATTATCGGCTGGATTAAGATTATAAATAATGGTTTTGGCCAGTTTATCCTGATTATCCAAGCGGTTTAAGAATTTAGAAAGCATACGTGCCTGGCTAAAATCGCCGATTGAATCCCAGCCGGTATCAGGTCCTAGCTGTCTTAACATACGGGCATTGTTATTACGCAAAGCACCAAGGTGGTATTGTTGTACCCAACCCTTTTCATGATCCCATTCTGCAAAATAAACCAGCATAGCCGATTTAAATTTCAGGTTTTCTTCATACGAAATATTTTGCTTACTGCGGATTTTATCAAAGATTGCTGCGATTTCAGCATCGGTATAATCTTCAGCATAAATCTGCTCTAAACCATGGTCAGAAACTGAACAGCCATTTGCCGCAAAGTAATCATGACGGCTTTTTAAAGCATCAATGTAATCCTGAAAACTGCTAATGCTTTTATTGGCAACACTTTCCAGTTTGTCGATATATTCATTTAAACCTTCAATATCATCACTATTCATGGCCTTATCGGGGCGGAAGGCAGGCAACATTTTTAGGTTCGCGCCTTCTCTGGCCAGTTGTTGATGAAAGTTCAGGCTATCTAAAGGATCGTCTGTAGTACAAACAGCCTCTACATTCATTTTTGCCAATAAACCACGAACTGAATATTCTGGAGTTTGTAGTTTAGCTGAACATTCGTCGAAAATTTTCTGTGCCGTTTTGCCTGATAACAGTTCTTCTATTCCGAAATAGCGCTGAAGCTCTAAATGTGTCCAATGATATAGTGGATTGCGTAAGGTATAGGGAACGGTTTCGGCCCATTTTTCAAATTTTTCAAAATCAGATCCTATTCCAGTGATGTATTTTTCATCCACACCATTGGCTCGCATTGCCCTCCACTTGTAATGATCGCCGGCAAGCCAAACCTGGCTGATATTGGCAAATTGCGTATTATTGGCAATCTGCTCAGGAATAAGGTGATTATGGTAATCGATAATTGGCAATGATTTTGCAAAATTGTGATACAGCTTTTCGGCAGCTTTACTTTGCAAAAGAAAATTTTCGTCTAAAAAAGATTTCATGCTATGTAATTTGAGATAAGAGATTTGAGATGATCAAAACACTTATCTATTCATATTTTATTTATGCTCGGCCTATATCCTCACAGACCGGAACTCAATTTGTATTTTATCGGTTTGTGGTCAGTGAGGACATAGACCACGGCAATTAAGTACTCATCTATTCATTTTTTATTTAGCCCCGGTTTGTGTCTCCACAGACCGGAACTTAATTTGTATTTATCTATCTGTGGTCAGTAGGCACACAGACCACGGCTATTGCAAGCTAAAGGCGATTGCAAGGTTAGCCGCATAAACCTCCGACCTCGGTCTTCCAACTTCGGACTAATGACTCTGGACTACAAACTAACGCCCCGTTTCCATGGGATAAAATCATCCTGATTAAGCAATACAGCTTTAGGAATTACTTCACCACTGGCCGCTTTAATACAATATTCCAGGATATCTTCGCCCATTTGTTCGATGGTTTTTTCCCCTTCTATCACCGGACCACAGTTGATATCGATGATATCGCTCATGCGTTTGGTTAGTGCATTATTGGTAGATACTTTAATGGTAGGGCAAACCGGATTTCCAGTAGGCGTTCCCAAACCGGTAGTGAACAAAATTAAAGTTGCACCTGATGCAGCCTTACCCGTAGTGGCCTCCACATCATTTCCTGGCGTACAAACCAAGTTTAAGCCTGGTTTTTTTGCTGGTTCGGTATAATCCAAAACATCTTCTACCGGCGATGTTCCACCTTTTTTGGCTGCTCCAGTACTTTTAATCGCATCGGTAATTAATCCATCTTTAATATTACCCGGTGATGGGTTCATGAAAAATCCAGAACCTACATTTTCTGCCGATTGATTGTAGGCTGTCATCAACTGGATGAACTTACGTGCGGCTGTTTCATCTTTGGTCCGGTCAATCAATTGTTGTTCTGCGCCACAAAGTTCAGGAAACTCAGCAAGGAGCACAGTACCGCCCAGGGCCACCAATAAATCGGAAGTATAACCTACAGCAGGGTTGGCACTGATTCCGCTAAAACCATCGCTACCACCACATTTCACCCCCAAAACCAATTTACTTAATGGTGCCGGCTGACGCTCGACTTTATTGATTTCAGTTAAACCGATAAAAGTTTTACGGATGGCTTCTTTTACCAGTTGCTCTTCGCTCTGCGATTGTTGCTGCTCAAAAACAAATAAAGGTTTATCGAAATTAGGGTTACGTTGTTTCAGGTCTTCCATAAAATCGTGCACCTGCAAATTCTGGCAGCCTAAGCTCAATACAGTTACACCAGCAACATTAGGATGATCGGCATAGGCAGCTAATAACTTGCTTAACACGGCAGCATCCTGACGGGTACCACCACAACCGCCCTGGTGATTTAAAAATTTAATGCCATCAACGTTTTTAAACACACGGCCAGCAGATGGATTAGCCAAACCGATGGAATCCGGATCAGCCTCACCTAAAATTTCACCGTTTTTATAAGCCTCAACCAGTTGGTGGGCGTATGATTTATATTTATCCGTTACTGCATAACCCAACTCGTTGTGTAAAGCCTCACGGATTACATCCAAGTTTCGGTTTTCGCAGAAAACGGTCGGTATAAACAGCCAATAATTTGCAGTACCCACGCGGCCATCGCTACGGATGTAACCATTAAAAGTTCTGCCTTCAAACTTAGCCACATCTGGTGCCTGCCACTCGTAATGGTAAGGACGGAATTCAAAAGGATCAGATGCATGTTTGGTATTTTCGGTGTCCATTAAGCCGCCTTTAAGGATAAAGTGCTGTGCTTTGCCTACCAATACGCCATACATCATAATGTGATCGCCCGGATTCATATCCTGCATAAAAAATTTATGCTTGGCCGGGATGTCATCCTGTAAAATATATTCCTGTCCATCGTAGATAACTGTTTCGCCTTTTGCCAGGTTTTGCAGCGCAACCAATACATTATCGTTAGGATGGATTTTTAAAATTCGAGTAACCATTTTAATTTGTTATTTCTGAATGCAAGTTACTTAAAGTTTCTTTTGCACCCTTGTTCTGTAATAAATCAAGGTAAGATTTTACGGCCGCGTTAAAGCCAGGGTAATCGTTCAGATTTTTGTCCCAAAGGCGTATGTCGCCTAGGGTATGATGTACAACAGTTTCAGGATCTTTCCAATATTCGTATAACACTTCCGCAAATTCATCCTGTATAGGGTAGGTTTTTCCATTTGCACTGGCAGTATAGGTTTCTCCATCTTTATTCACATTCATGAAAAGAATATAAGCGGCTACACCCATAGCAGTAAGTTGAGGCACTTCATTATTTAAAGCATAATATCTTCTGATCAGCGGCATATTACGCATTTGCATTTTTGAAGTGAAATTTAACGTAATGGCTTGCCATTGGTGTTCTAAAGATGGGTTGCTAAAGCGGTCGATAACGCTCTCTGCAAAGGCAATCGCTTCATTGTAGGTAATATCTTCATTCACCACAGCAGGGGCAATTTCATCTTTCATTAATTTTAATACATTGGCCGAGAAATCTTTATTCGCCATAGCTTCTTTTACCGTATTAAAGCCTGCTAAAATGGCCAAACCGCAGCTTATCGTATGTGTACCATTAAGCAGCCGGAGTTTTAGTTCTTTAAATTTATCAATGGAAGGAACAATGAAAATGCCTTTATCTGCTTTTGCGAAAGACAATACGTCCTTCACTTTTTCGCTTGATGATTCGATTGCCCAAAGCCTGAAAGGCTCGGCCATGATCATCAGTTCATCTTCGTAACCCAGTTCGCGTTCAATAGCTTTATGTGCTGCTTCAGGAAGTTTGCCTGGCACAATCCGATCAACTAAGGTTTTACAAAAATGATTGGCTGTTCTTAACCAGTTTTCGAAATCCCAGCCTAATTTATTCTGGATAGCCAGATCAAGCAAAATTTCTTTCAGTTTATCAGCATTATCACTGATGAGTTCTGTAGGAACGATCACCATTCCGCTTTCTTCTGATCCATTAAAGGCCGTATAGCGTTCGTGCAAAAAGGCCAGTAATTTGCCAGGGTAAGATTGTGGCGGGTTATCAGTGATCTTATCTTCGCTTTTTACAATACCTACTTCTGTGGTATTCGAAATTACGACTTGAAGTGCTGGCTGGTGTGCAGCTTTTAAAATTTCTGTCCAATCTTGCGAAGCCGATAAAACACGGCTTATCGAAGCGTTGATGGTGTTTTCTTCCACACTAACACTATCTTCAATGCCTTTTACACAAAGCGTGTATAAATTATCCTGCTTTGAAAATGCATCAGCACCGCCTTTTGACGTAGATTTAACAACAAGAACACGGCCGTTAAACATTCCTTTCTGGTTGGCCTTATCAATAAAATAATCGGGTAAGCCACGCAGTAAAACACCTGTACCAAACTGGATTACCTTCTCTGGTAAGGTTAAGATTTCGGCTGTAGGTTTTGTAACCTTTTCGCCATTAATGTTTTTTAAATTTTCTTTGTTTAAAATCATATTCTTGCGATTTCCGTCATTACCAGTAACAAAGTAGTATCATTCAGAATAAGATTACTTCGTGACGCACCATGACGATTTCTATTTTTTATTTCCCATTCGCGGTTAACCACTTCGGGTATTCTTTTTCAATTAATTTTTGCCCCCAGTTGCCATACCAGGCATATCCATTGCGCCTTTCAGGGCTTAATTCTTCTAATTTTGTTTTAATCGTATTGTCCCGATCGCCAAAAATCGGTGTATTTTTATCAAGGTCGTAAAAGCGCGCCCAGGCAATTGCAGTAGGGTCTGCAACCAAAGCCGAAGTTTTAACATTGGTTTCAGGGTTTTTCAATCTATCAAAACGGTAGCCTACAATTTTATAGGTATCGAACCATTTTACTGCTGCTGTAATTGCATTTTTTTCTGCAGCAGAAGGAGTTTTGATCCGCATTAAAAAGCGGATAATTCCGACTGACTCGCTCGTACTCAATGAGGCTGGTTCAAACGCCCTGGCCTTTGCGGGCAACATCGAATCTTTATTATACTGTGCGGCCCAAATACTTAAAACACCCTTTTGTTTTACCTGTGTATTTAAAATACAATCGATGCCCTTCGCAACTGCTTTTTCTGCCTTTTTGATGTAGGCTGGATTTACAACATCAAAATCGTTCGTTTGCGTGGCAATATCCTGTAAGATGTTCAGCACGTTGATCATGGCATCATCGTTATAAGTAATTTCTGAACGGTACGAAGATTGATCAGGATAATATTGTGGCCAGCCACCATTGGCATATTGTGCCGATAAAATATAGTCAAGGCCTTTTTCTGCAGCAGCCAAATAAGCTTTGTTCTTTGTTTTTTTATACACCTTTACCAGGTAAACCACTTCTCTACTGGTCGCTTTATTATCGAAAGTAGCATGTAAATCTTTAGTTGCCTTTATTTTGGCCAACAATTCAGGCGTTAAAACTGCGTCATAGTTAACCACGCTCTTATCCTCCAGCTGCTTTGGCCAGCCACCATTTCCCAATTGATAAACAAGCATTTTATCTGCCGTAGAATCGGTAGGCTGCTGGGCATAACACGATAGTAATAAAGTGCTGCAGATTAGGGTGAACAATATTTTTATTTTCATCATTTTGTTTGTTCCATGGTCCAGACCACTAATTTTCTTTTTGTTTCCTGTGCCATAGTTATTGTTTGCCACGGAGACACGGATTAACACGGAGTATTTTTCATCCAATATGTCACGTTGAGCTTGTCGAAATGCTGTTTGCAGTAATTTAACAAGTAATTCGACAGACTCAGGATGACAATCCTATTTAGTTATCTGTGTCCATCCTTTTCATCTGTGGTTAAATCCTACTTCTTCCCGGGCACCTGTCTAATCAACCAGTTTACCAAGTCATTTGTGGCTTTAAAATTTTCAAACTCAGCAGGTAATTTTCTACCATCGATATACTCATTATAAAACCATGGATCACCCACGGCGAAAACTGTTCCTTTACCATATTTTGCGGTGGCAATAATCACATCTCCTTTATCGGTTAAGGCAGAAACAGCCGGACTTTTAGCCACAATGGTCGATATTTCTTTGATATATACTTTTCTGGCTGTTTTAAAAACAGTATTTCCATCCGGAATTTTTATTGCCCCCTGTTCAAAATTCGTACCCTGAACTTTATTACGGCTATCTTCATTAAAATGGATTCCGAAGGTTTCAGGCAGCACATTAAATTTTGAGATTTCGCAATTGCCCACATCATTTAAAAGCAGCACCAAAACGCCACCAGCTTTTACCCATTCACTGATCTGTTTAGCATGTGCAGCATCCATAAAATTTGGGTTTGCCGTTTCTTTTTCAGTATCCGGATCTACAATAATGTAAATGTTACTGCCTTTTAAGTTAACAGTTGTTGGTGCAGCTTTAAGCGTATTGGTTTTTACGCCAGCATCGTTAAATACTTTTCCGAATAAAGAGAATCCATTGTTATCATCTTCTTCCCAAAGATAATGAAAAGGGATTTTATCTCCGGTAGGACCAACCATATATTCATTGTTAAAGAAATTATCAACGGTAACGGTTAAACCTTTACCTGGTTTTGGCAACTGATCTATTTCCATTTCAGAAGCAGCACAGATAAATGCGCCTACACCTTTTGGATCATTGGTGATTACCTTTTCACTGATGTAATAATCGAAGCTACCATCACGATATTTAGGCTTTCCCCCCAAACCAGATACGGAAACAGTTTTAGTAAGGTTTACCCTTTCATCGCCTGCTTTTTCTATAAATTCTTTCTTTAAACCGGCATAGCCCTTATTTGCAGCGCTCATAAAAGATGGGGCTAACCAGCCTTTATGCACTCCTTTGGCCAAGCCGTACACAAACATGCTAGAAGCCGAACTCTCCAGGTAATTTCCTTTACGGGTTGGCATATCCAAAATATCAAACCAAACTCCCGATTTAGGATCCTGGTATTTTACCGCTGCAGTTGCCGTACGGTTTAAAATGGCGATTAGCTCTTTTCGTTGCGGATGATTGGCCGGAAAATTATCCAGCACATCTACCAAAGCCATCATATACCAGCCCATTGCCCTGGCCCAAAAATTTGGTGAAAGTCCAGTTTTTTTATCGGCCCACTGCTCTGTTCTACTTTCATCGTAACCGTGATAAAGTAACCCTGTTTTAGCATTGCGGGCATTTTTCTCCATTAGGATAAATTGCTTTGCAATGTCGTCGAAAGCGGCATCCTTTTTCATCAGCTTGGCATACTCCGTATAAAATGGTTCGCCCATATACAAACCATCCAGCCACATCTGGTTTGGATAAATTTTCTTATGCCAAAAACCACCTTCTTTGGTACGCGGCTGTTTCTGCAGTTGATCATATAATTTATTTGCTGCCAACAGGTATTTCTGCTGACCGGTAACTTTATACAATAATAATAATGAGCGACCATTTTTAATGTTATCAATATTAAAATCATCTGGTTTATACGTCGCAATATTACCTTCTTTATCCAGGTAAGCATCCATCGAACTCTGGATGTACTTAAAATATTTACCGTTGCCGGTATTGAGCCAAACCATTGCGGCCCCTTCCAAAACAACCCCCATATCATAGGTCCATTTGGGGCCCTTAGCACCTTTTAACAGCATGGTATCCTGAAACAGTTTTTCCATCGCAGTTAAGGTTAACTGTTCAGATAATTTCTTTTGGGCAAATCCACTTTGTGTTAAAATAGAAAAACCAATAAGTGCAATTACTGTATATAAGATTGATTTCTTCATGACGCTCTTATTTTGAAATTTCCAGTGCTTTTTTATCTACTTCAGTCCCTAAAACGAAAGCTGTTTTGGCTTTGGAAACAGCTGTTCCGCTAATTTTTACAGCTTTTGTTTTTTCGCCTGAAACATCAAACAGCAACTTGCTGTCATCAGGGTA
Organism: Pedobacter sp. PF22-3; assembly: GCF_026239555.1. Lineage (GTDB taxonomy): Bacteria > Bacteroidota > Bacteroidia > Sphingobacteriales > Sphingobacteriaceae > Pedobacter. The sequence continues at coordinate 178,347 of NZ_JAPIVP010000008.1, forward strand.
TTGTAAGTTGCTGATATTAATTTTCGATCCATTCTGGATCATCACCACCGGATTGGTATTTTCTGCAATGATATTGATGTTTTTTAAAAAAATCCCGGCGGCCTCAATAATTTCAATACCTTTTTTTGCTTTGATGGTTACGTTTTCCAGGTGGATATCTTTAATGTTCATTTCTGGTAAGCCCCTAAAAAATATCGCCTTTTCGGCACCATTTGCCACTACATCTTTAATAAAAAAGTTTCTGAACTGTGGAGTAGCTTCGGTAACAGGAACGGTAACTGTTTTAATGGCCTCTCGTTTTTCGCCAGCCAAAGGAACCGGATCAACTGCGGCATAATACATATCGAACAAAATGGCCTCACCAGGAATATCGATCATGTTGATGTTGTTGATATAAATATTTTCTACCACGCCGCCACGACCGCGGGTGGTTTTAAAACGCAGACCAATATCGGTACCGATAAAAGAACAGTTGTACACCCAGATGTTTTTTGCACCACCGCTCATTTCGCTGCCGATTACAAAACCACCATGTGCATGATAAACGATATTATTTCTGACGATTACATTTTCAGTTGGTACACCACGTTTACGGCCAGCTTCATCGCGACCAGATTTAATGCAGATCCCATCATCACCCACATCAAAAGTGCTGCCTTCAATCAATACGTTTTTACAAGATTCTACATCAACACCATCGCCATTCTGTGCAAACCAAGGGTTTTTTACCTGTAAGTTTCTCAAGGTTAAATCTTCACAAAGCAAAGGATGTAAATTCCACGCTGGCGAATTTTGAAAGGTAACACCCTCTAAAAGTATTTTTTTACAGCCCGTTAAAACCAATAAATTAGGACGGAGAAAATCTTTGATATCATCATAGTCTGCTGCAGTTTTGCCCGCTTCAATTACACCAGCATTTTTGGTATTCGAACCTTTAAAGGTTTTTTCAGATGGATACCACACTTTTCCGTCAGCTTTAACAATGCCTCCGGATGCCACGAGTTTTTTCCACTGTGTTTCGGTGAGTTTATCTTTTTTAACCATCCGCCATGCACCTCCATTCCCATCGATGATCCCGGTTCCGGTAATGGCAATATTTTCGAGGTTTACACCTGAAATTGGACTCTGGTTCCGCCATGCAGGCTGACCTTCCCAATTTCCCTTTACGAGTTTGTATTGATTAAAATCAGCCGTAAACTGAAGGATGGCATCGCGTTTAAGGTGCAGATTTACATTGCTTTTTAATTCGACAGGACCGGTTAACCATAAACCAGAAGGGATTAATACCACACCTCCACCTTTTTGACTAACGCTGGCAATGGTTTTATTAATGCTTTCTGTATTTAAGGTAATGCCATCACCCTTTGCGCCAAAATTTACAATGCTCGTTGTATCTTTTTTAAATTTAACCTGCTGAATAATGGGTAAACTTTGCTTTTGTTGTGCCATGGCAGAACCTGCTGCAGATAAAACTAAGCATGTGAGGGCTACTTTAATATGGCATAAACGACCAGAAATATGTTTCATTATTTGCGCTGTTAAATTATACTTGGTTATTGTAATAACAAGTGTACGTTGTTTGCAGCTAAAACAGAAGAGAAATCTATGCAATCGTTGCCGGAAAAACTGGCAAAAAGACCAGTACGAGCACGCAGTTAAACACAGTATATCAAGCATTTATACTTTTATTTTGCTTCCGGATTCCATCCATGGAAAACGTTTTCTAAAATATAGGTGTTATATTCTTCATCTGTTAGTTGGTGCGACCATTTTACCCTGCTTTTAGGATCGGCACCTTTTCCAGTGCTTTTATATTCAGCATAATAAGCCGTTTTCTCATTGCTTTCTTTACTCCAGTTGTTCCAGCCTTCGGGGCGGATCAACTCAGGCAGTTCACAATTGAGATAGGCCACTTTTGCATAAGGCCTCCAGGGACGGCCTAAATAAAAACTATTGGCTGGCGCATCTCCTTTGATTTTACATTTGTTTAGAATATAACCAAACTTTGTGGTATCAGCAGTTGATGCAGCCGTAATATAACCTGCTTTTTTGCAAAAAATGGTGCAACTTTCGAACCATGCTGTCGAAGCCCCGAAAATGAAATCAACCGTACCTTCGATATAGCAGTTTTTATAGTACTGGCGGTTGCTCCCCCCATAAGTATAAAGGGTATCTTGGAAGCCCAAAAATCTACAATTGGTAAAAATTAATTTATCGCCACCCGCCCAAACGGCTACTGCCTGTCCCACGGGGCCTGATGAATTTTCGAAAGTAATGTTTTCAGCAGAAAAGCCTTCGCCATAAATATAAAAGCTTGATGAACCTGAAGTACCTTTTTCTTCGCCAAAAATATTCTTTTTCTGGGCATAGTCATCATAGGTCAAAATGGTTTCGTTTAAACTTTCGCCGATAAATTTCACATTCCTTTTAGAGGCAGCCAATATTAATTTTTCTTTATAAATGCCCTTTTTAATAAAAATTACGGTTGTTTTATTCCTGAAATCAGGCACCGCATGGATAGCTTCCTGTACGGTTTTAAAATTTCCGCTTCCATCTGCAGCTACGATAAAATCGGGTTTAACATTAGCGGCATTTGCAATGAATGAAAATACGACCAGAAAGAACAGGATAATTGCTTTCATATCAATTTGGTTAGGCTAAAATTAAAATCGGCCGCGTAAGAATGTAAACTTCACTACGCAGCCGCATTTTAAAAATATATGATGCACAATTTTAAACATTAAAATTTACCAGAATGAATTTTTTCCGAAATTAAACATTGCAAACGATGTCGGGAACGATTGCATAGTATTAATTTATTTTATAGATCTCTCCACTCCGCGTTGCTCCGGTCAAGACGACCAAGTCTAGTATATACAATCTGTTTAATAGTAGCGGAGAGCGAAAACTCTAAACAAATAAAAACTATAATTCTTCAGAACTTTCTGGCAAATTTTCGTACTCACCTTTCCATGCATAAAAGCCGAATATCATCAAGCCCAAACTAATGGGGAGAAAAACAAACAGGATAATTGCCCACTGCAATATGGTATTGGTACGTTCGATATCTGTATGGGTCAAACCTACCTTATCTATCGCCTGGATAAACAAAAAAGTCATTGTTAATGGCCCCAAAACCATCCAAAACAAGCCTAAAAATTTCTTTAACGTATTCATCTTATTTAGTCGTTAATTTTTTCATCTCTTTTATTTGATAAATAAATTGTGCCAATAACCAAACTTAGCGCTGCGATCCCTATCGGATACCAAAGGCCAGATAGTGGTGTAGCGCCAGAAAAGCTTGCAATTAGTGTGGCGATAAAGGGCACAAGTCCTCCAAAAACACCATTGCCGATATGGTAGGGCAGCGACATAGAAGTATACCTGATTTTAGTGGGGAATAACTCGACCAGAAAAGCCGCAATTGGCCCATAAACCATGGTGACCAGCAAAATCTGGAAGAAGATTAAACCAACGAATTTCCAGAACACCGGTGTGGGTAAAACTTTATCTTTTATTATTTCTTTGCCTAAAAGGATTCCTTTTGTTGCAGAAACGGTATCTATTTGTACTTTGTTAAAGGAAGCTCCATTTCTAAGCCTCACTTGAGTAGAAACTGTTCGTAAGCTATCGGTTGAGTTCTCCATTAAAACAGCAGTAACCGGAGCAGGTGTAGCAGATAAAATATCAGCCTGTTCAATTTTTGTATAATCGGTATCATCCAAAAAGATTTGATAAATTGGGCGATAAAAGAGAATGCCCAAAAGCATACCGCTTAACATGATCCACTTACGGCCAACCTTATCGCTCCAGGCACCAAAAACAACAAAAAAAGGCGTAGCAAAAGCGATTCCCCAGAGCAAAATATACCGTGAATCGTTAAAATCAAGCTTACAGGTATTTTCCAAAAATGATTGTGCATAAAACTGTCCTGTATACCAGATTACGCCTTGCCCCATGGTAGCGCCAAACAGCGCCAGAAGCACCATTTTAAAATTCGCCTTGTTGTTAAAACTCTCTTTTATTGGGTTTTTAGAGATATTTCCTTCGGCCTTTAGTTTAGAAAACAGGGGCGACTCGTGCATTTTCATGCGGATGTAAATCGAAACCACAACCAATACAATCGATAATAAGAAAGGGATTCTCCAACCCCAATCACCAAATTTTTCTGCACCTAAAATATTTTTCGTGATCACAATAATCCCTAACGAAAGGAACAAACCCAATGTGGCAGTGGTCTGGATCCAGCTGGTAAAAAAACCGCGTTTGTTTTTTGGTGCATGCTCTGCTACATAGGTAGCGGCACCACCATATTCGCCACCCAAAGCCAAACCCTGAATTAACCTTAATATTAAAACCAAAATTGGAGCGGCATAACCAATGCTTTTATAAGATGGGATTAAACCGATAAAAAATGTTGATCCACCCATTAGCACCAAAGTGAGCAGAAAAGTATATTTTCTGCCAATTAAATCGCCAAGCCTGCCAAAAACCAGGGCGCCAAATGGACGAACAATAAAACCAGCAGCAAAAATAGCCAAAGTATTGATTAAGGCTGAGGCACCTGCATCTTCTGGAAATAACTGATGACCAATGATAACCGCAAGGCTGCCAAAAATGTAAAAATCATACCATTCAATCAATGTGCCCAGAGAAGATGCACCGATTACTTTAAAGATATTGTTCTTGGGTAAATTGTCGCTCATAAATGATTCAGGAATATTTGGTTTACCAAGATAAACATTTGCACCATAAACGGCAACCTGTAATGTTTGTCGTTTAATTTGTTACAAGACCAAACATTTTGGCTTTAGTTTTGTAACTTCATCGGTAACCAATTCACTTTCCATTATATTATATGCTGTTAATACAAAATATCAGATTAAGTAGAATTTTAAGAAACACATGGCAAGTTGATCTGATCATGATTGCCTCTTGCACTGTAGCTTACTTCGTACGCGAATATTTAATCTCACATCATTTCTCCGTTCCATCTATTATCCCAACACTTTTAGGTACAGCAATTGCTTTTTTTATTGGTTTTAACAATAACCAGGCATACGATAGATGGTGGGAGGCGAGAAAAGTATGGGGCGCTTTGGTTAATGATTCACGCTCTTTTGCAAGGGCTTTACTCAATTATGTTGATGAAGATGAAGAAAGCGTAAAACGAATGATTTACAGACATATTGGTTTTTTATATGCTTTAAAGGCCAATTTGAGAGGAACGGTAGATGAGATTTATATCAAATATTTAACCGAGGCCGATTTAAAAGAAATAGAAAAACATAACAATAAGCATAATGCCCTTTTAAATATCCAATCGAGGGATTTGCAGAAATTATCAAAATCAAATGCGATTGATGGTTTCCGTTTTATTGAAATCAACGAAATGCTTACCAGGTTTTCCGATTCAATGGGCATGAGTGAGCGCATTAAAAACACTATTTTCCCTACCACTTACTCCTACCTTACTAAAGTTTTTATCTGGCTATTTGTAGTCACATTTACCTTGGTAATCAGTGAGGATGCAGGTCCTGCATCCATATTTCTGGGCTGGTTGATCGGTTTTGTATTTGTATCTACACAGATTAACGGAATGAGCCTGGTTAACCCTTTCGAAAACAATTCGGCAGGTGTTCCGCTAAACCAAATTACCAGGACTATAGAGATCAATCTTTTGCAAATGTTAGAAGAAGAAGAAATCCCAGAGCCTGTTAAACCTATAAATGAAGAGTACGTTCTTTAAGTTTCAGGTTTTCTTAGTCAGTATTAACAGTTACCTTTTAAGCTGAGTTCGATAATTAATCTTTCGTATAAGCTTTTTAGACTACTTGATTAAATTTTGTCGTCACCCTGAATTTATTTCAGGGTCTTTCATGCTAAAAAGATGCTGACCACGAAGTAGCTATTAGACCTTTAAAACAATAAAAACTACTAATAAAATAAATTCAGCATGACGCACCTATTTAGCTAGGACAATTCTAAAACAGCATTTTCATTAAATAATTATCGAGTTCAGATTTTTAAGCTAAAGTGCCATCAGTTAATTTTCCAGCGCAGCCTTTAATTTCTCTTCAAAAAGTATCGATTTAGCTTTAAACTGTGGATCAGAAAAAGAAATATTGGCTGTGGCATAAATAATCTTTCCATCCTTTCCAACCAATACATTAGAAGGAAAACCGTGATTAATATTTAGCTTTCTAAGCTCGTCTTGAGTTAACGCTACAATTTCGTATTTGTAGCCGCTCCGCTTTTGAAATTGTTTGGCACTAGCAGGACTATCATGGGTAATGCCAATAAACCGAACCGCTTTTTTACCATATTTAACCACTAAATTATTTAATTCTGGCATTTCGGCTATACAAGGAGGGCATTTTTCGAACCAGAAGTTAATCACCACTACCTGGTTTTTTAAATCGATATTGGAGAACGGTTTTTTATTGATGGTTACCCACTTAAAAGCAGGTAAATCTTTACCCCTTAAATCTTCAAAAAAAGTTTCCTGCGTAGCCCATTTAATTGGGGCATCTTGGGCCAATGCTACAAAAGAAAAAACAGAGAATAGAAGGATAAGGTAAATTTTCATCAGCGCTAAATATAAAAAAAGTCCAGCCATCACGGCAGGACTTCAAGATTTGTTTGGTTTAGAAAATCTTATTTAAAAGTAATGGAGCCATATTCAGATTTGATGGATACGTTTGCAGCACCGCCGCCACCGATTTTGCCAGTATATTTTTTAGTTTCATCATCTTTATTAACCAAACTTGAAGTTACGTTTGAACCGTATTTGAAGCCAGCATACGAAGTAGAAACATTGAAATTACCATTATAACGATCAGCAAAGCCCAATCCAACGTTTGCATATTCGCCACCGAAGGTGAAGTTTTTACAAGCGGCAGTAATTTCGTTCACATTTAAGCGGTTATAATCCATTTTAATAGTGGCATCGCCATTCAATGTACCTAAAGTAACGTTCGAGTATTCTGCATTAACTGCAATTTTACCTGCTGATGCAATATTTAAATCACCATAAGCTTGTTTTACTACCGCATTGCCTTTAACCGTATTGATGTTTACTTTAGCATAGTCTGCATTCAAAAGTAAGTTGCCGCCTATGGTGCCAATAGTTAAGCCTTTACCATATTCCACTTTAATATCTGCAGATCTTCTGATGGTATTGATATTTACAGCTACATATTCAGCAACAAGCTCTAAAGTCCCCACAGTACCAATGGTTACAGGCCCATTGTATTCGTGCTTAATTACAGCAGCATTTAAATCCTGGATATCACATTTACCATACTGAACATTAATATAGTTGTTGGTATTACTTAAGTTACCGGCTACAAGATTGCCATATTCCACTTTTAATGATGTTGGTCCTGCAAAATTGCCCATTTCAACATTACCATATTGCTGTTGCGCTGTTAAGGGATTTACTGCGGGCATAAATACCGTATAATTCACCTTCACTTCTCTTCGCCAGGTAGTAACACCATTTTTTATTCCACGTCCATAACGCCCGTTTCTATCGCCCATGTTGGTTTTGAAAGAAACCACATCGCCATTTTTAGTGGCATCGATACTCACGCCATCAATTAATTTCTGTACATCGCTGTCTGAATTGCTGTAAGCTTTAATATCTACATCAACACGTACCTCATTTTTATCCCAGGTTTTAATTACGATAGATCCGAATTGGTTATTTAAACTCACCTTATCATTTCTATCCACATTAAAGGTTTTGCTAAATGATTTTGAACGTTCAGCATCGCCACCTGTCTGCTTATATGCAGCAGTGTTAACCATGGCAATCATTGATGACTTTTCTGTATTATCTACAATTACTTTATCCGATGGACTATTTACCACCACTTCTTGCGCATTGGTTTTTACGGCAACTAAAGCCAAAAAGGCTAAAAATATTCTTATTGTTTTCATGTTGTTAAATATTAAACACCTATGTACTTACAACCTGCCGGCTGGTTGTAAGCTTTCGATGTAGTGAGCGTTCCCCTCTTAGTATCAAGTCGCATAAATCGGGTATCAAGACTGATTCTGCTATTAATATAATTCCACTTTTACTGTTTTCAGCTTAAATCTGATTGACTCTTTTGTAATCGTCAACCTGGTTAATGATTAATAATTGTTGCTTTAATAATTGCAATTGTATTTCGCGGTTTTTTACCATAGCCTTTACCACAAAAGTTTGGTTGGGCGAGGTTGGCAATTCTGCTTTTAATTTTTCGTAATCTTCGTCAAGTTTTCTTAAATCAGCTGTAAATTTTTTATAAAGTTCTGGATTTGCTGAAGCAAAAATGGCCAGACTATCTCTTTTTTCGGTAATTAAGCCTGCAAAATGAACTTCCTTTTTGGCATATGAAGCACTAACGTCCGCAATTTCTAAATCTTTGTTTTGTAATTTTCCTACGTACAACCAGGCTAAACTGAAAATAACCACTATAGCCGCTGCTGCACTCATCCATAAATACAGTTTTACCGGTTTTTTTTTCTTTTTTTTATCTAAACCTTGTTCAATCTTTGCCCAAAGTTCGGCCGATGGCTCCATGATATCGAAAGCTTTACGGTTTCCTTTTACAAAGGTTTCTAATCTATTATTCATCTCTCATCCCTTTCGTTTCTAAAATAATTTTTAACTTCTTTTTAGCCCTCATGTACTGTGTACGGCTGGTATTTTCACTTATTTTTAAAATGTGTGCAATCTCCTCATGGTCGTAACCTTCTAAAAGGTACAAACTTAATACCACCCTGTAACCATCTGGCAGTTGGGTAATGGCCTGCCTTATTTCTTCGGCCTGCAACCGCATTTCACTATCGTCAAAGCTATCTTCATCAGGCACTTCCGATATTTCATCTGTACTTACAAACTCCATCTTGCGCTTACGCAGGTAATTGATGGATTTGTTGATCACGATCTGCTTTAACCAAAGTCCGAAGGTCGTTTCCTGCCTAAAATCAACAATTCTGGTAAATGCATCTAAAAATGCTTCCTGTAAAACATCTTCCGCCTCTTCCTCATAATTTAAAATGCGCAGTGCCACATTATACATAGCCTTTGCATACAGCTTGTACAATTCAAACTGTGCTGCGCGGCTGCCCTGCATGCATTTTTTAACGAGTTCCAGGTTTTTATCGATGTATACGGCTTCCAAAATTTCGAATATTCTGATTATAAGACATCAGGGATTTTAAAACGTTGCATCAAGGTAGAAAAAATTTTAAAATATCTTAATTTCAGGTTAACACAGAGAACATGTCGAAAACAAGGCGTTGTTAATAATCCCGCTATTACTTGAAATACTGTATTTTCATTTTCAAAAAACGGCAGTGATTTAGAGGTATTAGGAAATGTAGGGTTCTCCACTTTTGGCAATTTCAGTCCCGCTTTTTGGTACGAGTTCCGATGAAGCATCGGAAGCTCTTCCCGGCAATCGGGTTTAGATACAAAGTTTTGTGCGCTGAAAAACAAAACCTTTGCTAAATAAACCCGACAGGAGCGAACACGTAGTGCAACGAAGTAAAGCGAATGGCGGGGCTACAGCACCTATGAAATACTAACCTTTCATTTCCTAAAAAGAAAAACATTTTATTATTAATGGGAAATGTAGGGTTCTGCACTTTTGGCATTTTCAGTCCCGCTTTTTGGTACGAGTTCCGATGAAAGATCGGAAGCTCTTCCCGGCAATCGGGTTTAGATACAAAGTTTTGCGCGCTGAAAAACAAAACCTTTGCTAAATAAACCCGACAGGAGCGGGCATCCCGATTTTTTCATCGGGATAAAGCGAATGGCGGGGCTACAGCACCTATAAAACGCTGCCCTTTCATTTCCAAAACCTAAAAATAATTATACTCAATACAAAACAAGCAGTTTCACATTCTAACATTTGTGGAAAATCAGTTACGAGATCATCATAAATTTGAAAACCCTGATCCAAACCATTAACTTCATGCCATGGAAACCGACTTAATCATATCAGTAATAAATGAAGTACATAAAAAAGCTAATCTGGCTTTAGAAAGTAAAGATATAGCGGCGTATACGGCTATGTTTGATGACAATCTAAGTTTTACACCCTTCGAAAAACCAACTATAAACAAACGTGATTTTACCATCGATTTAAAGAAATATTTCAGCGGGTCCAAAACAATAGAGACCAGCCATTATAGGATTAAATTTTCCATTGAAGATGATACTTTTATCGAAAAAATTGCCCGAAAATCGGTTATTTTAAAACCTAAAATGTTCATTTTCTCTAAAAAACAGACCATACAGACCGAAGAAATTTATCATTGGAAAAATATTAAAGGAGAATGGAAGGTGATTGCCCTCGAAGTTGTGCTGGAAGAAAAATATTAAACCTTCATTATGAATATCTTCAGAAAAAATTATTACTCGAATTCAGGTCTCTAAATTTTATTCCTGAAGAAACAATAAAACAGTTGTTTCAGGTTTACCATCTTGCTTAAATTGAGGCTTTCTTTCATTTTTTGACTTACATCAAAGGTTAAGTTTTTTAATACCCGCAACTTTGGCGTATTAAAAAAATACAATATGAAAAAAGAACATTTCAAACACATCAACACACTTTTTGTGGTTATCCCAATGACATTAATTATGGCATTTGTGGGTTTAATGCGAAACTATGGTTTTGGCGAGGATTGGTTCCTCAAATTCTTAAAAGCCTGGAGCGTGATGCTACCTGTAGCTTATTGCGCAGCCTTTATCATTATTCCCAACGCACGGAAACTGGCAGAAAAGGTCACTTCTAAAACCTAAACATTGTTACATTTGGTTAAGAATAAGTTTAATGCGCGAACGGCTTTCTAGTTATATCAGAGAAAAAATTATCATCAGTGATGAGGAGGTGGAACAGGTATTGTCTCTTTTCAAAGTGATGCAGGTAAAGAAAAACAAAATCCTGATCAGTCCTGGTGAAACATGTCAGCGTCTTTACTTTATTTATAAAGGTTGCTTACGAATTTTCTTCCTAACGGCCGGTGGTACAGAAGCCACAAGGCATTTTGCTTTCGAAAATCAGTTTGCAACAGCCTTGGTCAGTTTTATTACTAACGAAACTTCAAAGGAATTTGTGCAGGCCATAGAAGACACGATTCTATATTACATTTCGCAAAAAGATTTTTATCACCTGCTTCAAATTATCCCCCAGTGGGAGAAACTTTACCGTCATTACCTGGAGTATGCCTACGTTACTAATACCAACAGACTGATGTCTTTTATTACGCTTGATGCCACAGCGCGTTACCGCCAGTTACTTGCACAAAATCCGAGCATAGTGATGCGCTTGCCGAACAAAATGGTTGCCTCTTATCTGAATATTTCTCAAGAAACGTTGAGCAGATTAAAATCAAAAGCATAGATTTAGGATGTAATTTTAAATTATTATCATTAAAACATGAACGCTCAACAACGTAAGAATCAAACGGAAATAATCCTAAAAGAAAATAACATCCCAATAAATCAATATTTACCTCTAATAGAGGAAGAAAATGAAGTGGTAATCAGACCTGCAGCAGATATTGCTAAACGTATATTGATTCTTGCTTACTTATATACAATAATTCATAATGAGAAAGATAAACAGGATATAATCGCTTATCTTAAAGCAGAAAGTTTATGGGGTGATGTCTCTCAAAGAGAGCAGGCTCTTTTTAATAAAGAGACATTAAGTGAGAAAGAAGCCATGAATCTTTCTTGGTGTGTTGAATGTATCAAGGTTTTGCTATGGTCAATAAACAAAATAGATGATCTGGGCCTACCCATTGATGAAGCTTCTGAAATATTCAATTTGATCCCCGGATATATGGAGCCAAGCGAAGAGTTTGTAAATGGAGCGGTGATCAGGGATACTACCGAAATCCTTAATGCCTCTGATTTAATTTATAGAATACATTGGGCAATAAGACAGGCCGGCATAGATGATACAGAAGTTCCAAACATCAATCCGGATGTGGTTCCAGAATGGCACCAGGCAATTAATTGGATCACGTTTTATGAGGATAACTGGGATGATATTACAACAGATACCTAATTGTTGAGATTTCCAATTATTTTTCTTCATGATCTTTGCGTCTTTGTGGTCAAAGCAATAATAAAATCATTAACACAAAATTTCCTTAAATCTTCTATCCAAAACTTTAAAACAAAATCGGTATTTTTGCCGCTCAATTTAGATTATATATATGTTAAGAACAGTAACTTGTGGTGCATTAAACCTAAACAACTTAGGCGAAAGTGTTACGCTATGTGGTTGGGTACAAAAATCAAGAGATTTGGGCGGTATGACTTTTATCGACATCCGTGATCGTTATGGTATTACCCAGTTGGTTTTTAACATGGATGATAATCGTGAGCTTTGCGAAACTGCACGTACTTTAGGTCGCGAGTTTGTAATTAAAGCGGTTGGTACCGTTGTAGAAAGAAGCAACAAAAATCCAAAAATGGCTACTGGCGATGTAGAGATTAAAATTACGGCCTTAGAGATTTTAAATGCAGCAAAACTACCGCCTTTCATGATCGATGATGAAACGGATGGTGGTGACGAGTTGCGCATGAAATACCGTTATCTGGATTTACGCCGTAACCCAGTGCGCAATAACCTGGTTTTACGTCATAAAATGGCGCAATCGGTTCGCCGCTATTTAGATGCTTTAGATTTTATTGAGGTAGAAACGCCTGTATTAATTAAGTCAACCCCAGAAGGCGCAAGAGATTTTGTGGTACCTAGCCGCATGAATGAAGGTGAGTTTTATGCTTTGCCTCAATCGCCACAAACCTTTAAACAATTGTTGATGGTTTCGGGTTTTGACCGTTATTTCCAGATTGTAAAATGTTTCAGAGATGAAGATTTAAGGGCCGACCGTCAGCCGGAGTTTACACAGATCGATTGCGAAATGTCGTTTATTGAGCAAGAAGATATTCTAAATACTTTTGAAGGATTGATTCGTACTTTATTTAAAGAAGTGCGTAATTACGATTTACCGGAGGTGCCTCGTATGCAATATGCAGATGCGATGCGTTTATATGGTTCTGACAAACCAGATACCCGTTTTGCCATGCAGTTTGTGGAGCTTAACGATCTGGTAAAAGGAAAAGGTTTCCCTGTATTTGATAATGCTGAATTAGTTGTCGGTATCAATGCAAAAGGTGCAGCAAGCTATACGCGCAAGCAATTGGATGAATTAACAGATTTCATCAAGCGCCCACAAATTGGCGCTACAGGCTTAATTTATGCCCGTCACAATGATGATGGAACCATTAAGTCATCTGTTGATAAATTCTTCAATGAGGAAGATCTTAAACAATGGAGTGAGGCCTTCGCAACAGAAAAAGGCGATTTATTATTGATTTTAGCTGGTTCTACCGATAAAGTACGTAAACAGCTGAATGAGCTTCGCTTAGAAATGGGTAACCGTTTGGGCTTACGCGATAAAAATACATTCTCTGCCCTTTGGGTATTGGATTTCCCACTTTTAGAATGGGATGAAGAAACAGCGCGTTACCATGCCATGCACCATCCGTTCACTTCACCAAAACCTGAAGATATTGCTTTATTGGATACCAACCCAGGTGAAGTGCGCGCCAATGCATACGATTTGGTGATTAACGGAACGGAAGTTGGTGGCGGATCTATCCGTATCCACGACCGTGCATTGCAGGCCTTAATGTTTAAACATTTAGGTTTTAGTGCAGAAGAAGCACAAAAACAATTTGGTTTCTTAATGGATGCTTTCGAATTTGGGGCGCCTCCACATGGCGGTATTGCCTTTGGTTTCGACCGCTTAACCTCAATTTTTGCTGGTTTAGATTCTATCCGCGATGTAATTGCTTTCCCTAAAAACAATTCAGGTAGGGATGTAATGATTGATAGCCCAAGTACTATTGATGAGAAACAATTGAAAGAATTGAAGATTAAGACAGATTTATAAAACCTCGTTTTAAGCTGAGTAAATACATTTATCCTCCGGTGAATATGATAAAACAGCCATATTTACCAGAGGTCTTTTTATTTATGACCATAATTATAACGATATTGGTTTAGATAGGGAATATTATGGGCATAAATTTGCTAATTCCAATCATCAAACTACCAATCACAAATATATCATATCCAAAAAAATTAATTTGATCAGATACCCTCTCTGTTTCTAAAGGCCTCGAAAAAATTGCATCTTATTGTACTTACTTCCAGAATTTTATGCTAGTGCATGAAAGAATAATATAATTAAAAATATATTAAATTTTTGAGGCAATGGAATATCGTTTTAGTTGACCGTTTCAGTGCTGAAGTGTAAGTTTTACTCGTTTTCTATTTTTTTTATGATATATATAAATGATAAAAAAATTATATTTATAACAATTTTGTTATTGTAAATATCGTCTAACATTAAATCTCTACGCTAATGCGATTCCTTAACGCACTCACTATTGCTGTAGCCATTTTGGTTGCGCAAAAATCTTTTGCCCAATTACAGCCTCAATTTCCAATTAACATGCCAAGTGCTAATGCGGCGAACCTGGGTATGTATATGGAAGTACCGGTTTCAAAATATACTGGTATACCATCTATATCTATTCCGCTTTATACTATAGCTGACGGCAACTTAAAAATTCCGGTAGAGTTAAGCTATCATGCGGGTGGAGTTAAAGTAGATAATCATCCGGGATGGGTAGGTCTTGGTTGGTCCTTACGCGCTGGCGGATGTATTACCCGGATCGTAAAAGGCCTGGAAGATGAACTCCAATCAGACTTGGGTGGCTTTTACGATAATTATGCTTCAATAGCCGATGTAGATTGGTATACACCTGACAAGCTCAAGACAAAGGCGGACAATAATTCAGATGCTTCGCCAGATGAGTTCTCTTTTAGCGCAGGCGGAATTTCCGGAACCTTTTTATTAGACCATCAAGGAAACTGGCAAGTTAGATGTGATCGGGATGTAAAAGTAATTTTCAATAGTACTGATTTTATAGCACCGTTTGTAACTACAGCTCCGCCCAATACCAATGGAATTAGCAATTACCATAGGAATTTCGGCAAATTTACCCTGGTTACCGGAGATGGTACCAAATATATATTCGGCGGCACTAATGATGCTATAGATTATAGCCTCGATTTTTTTAGCCAGAATTCTACGCAGTGGACCGCAACTTCCTGGTATTTAACACAGGTAATCTCTGCAGATGCAAAACATAACATTAATCTGGTCTATGAAAGAGACCAATATACAAATGTATTGTATTGGAGCAAATTCCAGAACTATTCTAATATCCAGCTTACCAATAACCAGGTATGTACATCGGCAGCTATAACAGACCGGACATCTGCTTCACTTAGCGGTAATCTTATCGCCCCCGTCTACCTAAAATCTATAGAAACCACAAATGAGTACTTACAGTTTGAACGCTCTACCACAACAGAACTCCGGTATTCCAATTCTATTTATGGTTCTACTTATGCAGTTTATGATAAAGTGAGGTCAAATAGTGCTGCATCCCAACAACAAACATTTCAAACTGATGCTGAGAGGCAGGCAAGTATAGACACTACACTTTACAAGTTTATGCCTTACTTGAGACAAAATGGTTTGACGGCATATCCTGGTATTTTAAATAACCTGCAATGGAAAAAACTCGACAAGTTCACGTTAAAGGATAAATACAATAATCAGGTGATCAAACAATTCAGCTTCAATTATACCAACGACAATAACAAACGGCTTACTTTGCTTTCTTTAAAGGAAAGTAACCCTACTGCCACTATTGCAGATACACTTCCGCCCTACCGTTTTTATTATGAGGATACGTATCCACTCGGCAGTTATTTGAATAAGTATGTAGATGACTGGGGTTACCGTACAAGTCCTTCGTCTGTTTCAGATGACATCGGCTCACCGCGTCTTGTAGATCCCGCTTATTGTACAACGGCTACATTGAGGCGGATCGTTTATCCAACAGGCGGATATAAACTCTTCTTTTTCGAATCTAATAGCTACTCTTCAGCAGTTAATGATGCCAATAAATCGTTGCAAAACAAAAACAGAATTGGAGGCGGCCTGAGGGTCAAATCGATATTCGACTATGATCCCCTATCTAAAAAGGTAAAAGGTATCAAGTATTTTTACCTTAAAAACTTTACATCACCAAACCAATTGGTTAAACTATCTAGCGGTGTTATAAAAAATGAACCAGAACACTACAGGATTTTTACCGATACCTTACCCAGCGGTGAAATATTCACGTCATCTCTAAAATCACAGAACTCGGTTATTCCAATGAGCGAAAATGCTGAAGGAAGCCCGATTGGCTACTCGGAAGTTGCCGAAGTTTACGCCGATAACAGCTATGTGGTAAGCAAATACACCAACTATGATGACGGACATCTGGATGAAAATGTACTCGGTACACTTTTTTACCAAAAAAGCCTGACCAATAATTTTTCATCTCTGGCTCTGGAAAGAGGTAAATTGAAGTATTCAGCCTTGTTCAATAGTAACGGTACTAAATTGAAATCAACCACTATTACGTACCAGCCATTGCGAAATAACCGAACTTATGTAAGGCAAAGTGATTCAAAAAAATATCAGGTCTGCAATTATGGTGTTGCCAATGCCTCGCTTAGTGGCCCGTACGTTTACGAAGGTGGCTCCTATAAATTTTATACTTATCCCTATGTGCCGGTCACGGCGGTCGACAGTTTGTTTGATGGCCTTGCGCCGGTAGTAAAAACGGTTAATTATTATTACGATAATCCATTAAATAAGTTGCTTACCCGTACAGAGGTGATCAAAACAGATGGCAAAAAAACCACTGATCTCACTTTATATCCACAGGATTACTTGTCAGGAACAGGTTTTATTGACCAGATGTTGGTTAATTATATCATAGAGCAACCCATCGAGAATGTCAGGTATGTAACTGATCCTACTACAGGCGGCACCCGGATCATTTCCGGTAAAATACAAACATACGATTCAACCAATCCCTTGCTTAAAGTTGCAGATTTCCAAATGGAGAGCCTTACGGCTTTAGATCTCGCCAATTTTAAATTCTCCGGGAGTGCAGCAGGTTCATTGCCCTACAATACAGGAAAGGGGGCTTTTAATGTGGATCAGCATTATAAAAACATCGCTAACTACACGTACAACCTGACTTACGCCAATCTGATCCAAAGTGATTTAATAAATGGTACATCAAGCTCCGTTATTTGGGGATATAACAACCGGTTACCTATAGCTAAAGTAGTTAATGCCGCTGCTTCAGAAATTTATTTTAACAGTTTCGAGGAAGACCCATCAAATGTATCCAGTGATAGCAAAACAGGATTCAAGAGCAAATTGCTGAATGGTGCTTCCTATACATTGCCGGTTATGCCGAACCTAAGCGGTGGTAGAAAGTATCTTTTAAGCTTCTGGTATAAAAATGCTGGTGGAAGCTGGACTTATAGTGCAACATCTTATGCTACCCTTCCCTCATCAATCGGTGGTTACCAGCTGATAGACGAACTGAGGATTCATCCCGAAACTGCAAAAATGGTGACCACCTCTTATGTTTCTTCCCGTGGACAGCTATCTGCGGAGGCAGATGCAGCAAGCCGGTCTAAAAGCTATGAATATGATGCCATGTTAAGACTTAAAACCGTTCGTGATGATAAGAGAAACATCCTGGAACAATACAATTATAACTTTGCCCCGATAACAACCAATCCAGAGATTTTTTATTACAATGTAGTTAAAACAGGCAGTTACCAGAAAAATAATTGCGCCACAGGAACGGGAACCATAATTCCTTATGCAGTTGGTGCTGGCAGTTATGTATCTGCAACATCTCAATCAGATGCAGACAACCAGGCCCAGAATGAAGTTTCGGCCAACGGACAAGCCAACGCAAACCTGCTGGGCCAATGTGTGTATTATAATGTTGCCCAACAGGGTACCTTTTATAGATCAAACTGTGTTTCGCCACAGGTAGCTGCTCCTTTTGTAGTTTCGGTAGCAGCGGGGAAGTATAGTTCGGAGACTTCTCAGGCCGATGCCGATGCCCAGGCGGCCAGTTATATTAGTAGCCAGGGGGCAGCAGTTAATGCATTGGGAAGCTGTTTTCTACCTACCATCAGCGTAAATGTGGCCAACAACCAGAATACCACCAGTACGATCCTGGTGAAATTTACCAAAACAGGAAGCAGCACCAGTTATTCAACCACAGCTATAGCCAAGGGTACCTCGGGCAGCTTCAGTGTTCCTCCAGGTCAATATAATATTACGGTAACCACGACTGGGCCAATAGGCAGTATCAAGATATACCGTAACAACAGTTTCCAAAACTGCAACCCTTCCTCATGGGGAACGGTTACCGTTGGAAGTTCCGGAAACGAGTCATTTAATTTTACGATGTCTAACGATACCTGTTCCACTCCACCCCCACTAGACTAAGCCATGACCAGCAAGATCATCACCAATCCCTCTATCTGTTAACCTCTAATACCTCAGATCAGTCATGATTAACCTCCAACCCATCAAAATCATTCCAGGCGTTTTTTTAGCGCTTTGCTTACTTTATCATACCACATCAACAGCCCAGATTTTAGTGAATGCTCCGATGGACAGCCCTGCGGAACCCGGTGAATATTACAATCCTACAAACATCACGTTAAAGCCCGGCTTTAGCTTTACCTCGGCTGAGGGCCTTAGCCTGCGCTTGTATATCAGCTGTTTTTCGTTAAACACCGTCCCTTCTTCCAATCAGAATTATATCCTCAAAAGCATACCGAGGGTAGCCATCAATGATCCGCAGTTAATGAACAACCGTACAGCCTGCGATCTGATGCAAACGGTACAATACCTTGACGGATTGGGTAGGCCGGCACAAACCATTCAGGTGAAAGGGAGCCCTTCGGGCAGGGATATTGTACAGCCCATCGTCTATGACCAGTTTGGCAGGCAGTCGATGAAATACCTTCCTTATACCGCTGCGGCTGCAAATAGTGACGGCAGCTACAAAGTGGCAGCGCTGGCAGATCAGGCTTCTTTTTATGGTAGTTCATCTGGAAACACGACTGAAGGAAACCGCATTGGCGGCGTCATACAAACCCCCGTGCCCTACGCGCAAACGGTATTTGAAACTTCACCGCTCAGCAGGGTTGTGGAGCAAGGCAGTTATGGGCTGGCCTGGCAAACCACGGCCACACCTGATAACGACCATACCCTAAGGGCCTTATTTACCAGCAATGATCAAATGAGTACCTTCAATACATCCTCCAATATCAGCAATAACCCGGGAAGCCGGAAAGCTGCCTATTACCAGGCTGTTGTGAATGCTGATGGCAGTTACACCCTGTCAAGAACAGGTAATA
The DNA here is from genome assembly GCF_026239555.1 of Pedobacter sp. PF22-3. Taxonomy (GTDB): domain Bacteria; phylum Bacteroidota; class Bacteroidia; order Sphingobacteriales; family Sphingobacteriaceae; genus Pedobacter. Next base: position 197,741 of record NZ_JAPIVP010000008.1, read on the forward strand.
CCGCAACTTACGCACCTGGCCTGCTTACCGTAACTATCACCAAAAATGAAAACTGGAAACCCGGCGATGGTTGTTTTGGCACAACGGAAGAATACAAAGATAAGGAGGGGAATACCGTTTTAACCAGGACCTACAATATTAAAGGAAATACCGCTGAAATGCTGAGCACTTATTATGTTTACGATGAGCGTAACCAACTGGCTTTTGTATTGCCTCCCGGGCTTAATGCTGACGACCCTTCTCCGCTATCAGCAGCATCGCTTAACACAATGGCCTACCAATATCGTTATGATGCACGGGGCAGACTGACCCACAAGAAAGTGCCGGGGAAAGGCTGGCAGTATATGGTGTACAATAAACTTGACCAGTTGGTCGCGACGCAGGACTCGGTGCAACGGATGAAAAGCCCGCAACAATGGATGGTTACCAAATATGATGCCCTGGGAAGAACAGTGATAACCGGTATTTATGAATACGGTACCACTGCAGGTAATAATTACCTGAATGATATCGGGAATGAGGCTAATGCCTCAGGTGTCTTATGGGAAAGCCCTACAGCAACAGCTAACGGTTACAGCAATGATGCCTGGCCAACAGTAATGGCCAGTGTGCTTAAGGTGACCTATTACGATAGTTATTCTGGTATTCCGGGCTTACCTTCTGTATACGATGTCCAGAACAATAGCTTATACACCAAACAAACCAATGGTTTGGTGACGGCTACCAAAACACTGGTGCTTAATAGTTCAGATTATCTATGGACGGTACAGTATTATGATGATCAGGGCACTGTTGTCAGGACATTTGCACAACATTATCTAGGGGGTAGCTCTGCTTTGAGCACATTCAACTATGATGATGTTACGATTGAATATAATTTTCTGAAACAGCCGACCTGGATACGTAAAAAACATTATGTTTCAAACAATGGCAGTTCGGCCAGCCTGAAACTCACCACCAGCGATGTTTATAGTTACGATCATATGGGCCGCAAATTGAGTACACAGGATACCATCACCCATGAGGCAGCTGCCGCTCAGGCACCAGTGATGATCAGTAAGATCGATTACAACGAGATCGGGCAACCCATTAAAAAAGGATTACATTCTCTAAACGGATCTTCTTTTCTCCAAAATGTAGATTACCGCTACAATGCCAGGGGATGGATCACACACATCAATAATCCGGCACTTAATAACGACAATGGGCTAACCAATGCCGAAGGCAATGATCTTTTCGGGATGGAACTGAAATACGAAAATGCAGCCAATGCGCAGTATAATGGCAATATTGGTTCGGCAAATTTCAAAACAGCCCCTTATGCCGGTGTAGCTTATGATGCCTTGCTGTTCAATTACGCTTATGACAAGTTGAACAGGCTTACCTCTACAGTATCTTCGAGTGCCAACACCAATGATGGCCTTTATAACGAGAGCATGAGCTACGATAGGATGGGGAACATCCTCAGCTTAAAACGTTACGAAAAAAGCGGCTCCTCACCTGCAATTATTGATGATCTCACCTACACTTATACTGGCCAGCAGCACGACCGCATTGATGATGCGGCAACAATGGCGGGTGGCTTTACCGATGTGGTAAAACAGGCAGGCGAATATGCTTATGATGGAAATGGCAATGAGATCAAAGACCTGAATAAGGGGCTGAACAATATTGCATTTAATCTGCTGGATCTCCCGCAAACGGTAAACAAATCTAACGGAAATACGATTTCTTATGTTTATGATGCCGACGGAAATAAGCTCAGGAAGCTTTCGACAGGCAATGGTGTCACCACCATAAATGAATACATCAATGGTTTACAATACGAGTATACAGGCAGTACACCCTCCATCAGCTTTGTACAGACAGAAGAAGGCCGGGCAAGGAAATCTGGTGCTGTATATAAATACGAATACGACATTAAGGACCACCAGGGCAATACGCGTGTAACCTTTACCTGGGATCCTGCTGATGCCACCAATCAGCTGACCCCAATCATGCTGCAGCGAAATGATTATTATGCTTTTGGTTCTGCCATTGCAAGCCGCTCGGCTGTGAACAGTCCAAAAAATGAGTATCTTTATAATGGGAAAGAACTACAGGAAGAAACAGAATGGTATGATTACGGAGCAAGACATTATGACCCTGTAATCGGCAGGTGGACCGGCGTGGATGTACTAGGAGAAATTTCTTTAGAATGGTCGCCATATACTTACGGAAAAAATAACCCGGTAAGGTATATAGACCCAACTGGGATGGCCGATAAAGACTCAAAGGGTGGTGATGATGATATGGATGATGGTTTATTTGGCTCCGGTAAGGACATATTTGGGAGAGACAAATATGACAACAAATCTGGACAGTATATACCATCGTTTGAAAGAGGTGATATTGACTGGTCAAGTCTCTCGACAGCTTATGCTACACAGTACAGGCCACAGAGTAAGGAAGTAGATAAAAATGGCCCAAAGGGGGATCCGTTAGGATTGAAAGATTTCGTAGCAATCGCATCGGGTGAAGCAGCCGGAAACCGTCTTTCTGCTAGAGCAATAGGAAGTGTTTTACTGAATAGGCTGGATGCAGCAAAGTCAAATTTAAATGATCCTAATTGGATGGCAGCATCTATTCATAGTAAAGGTTTAGGAGGTACTGTTAAAGGTAACTACCAAATTCTTAGACATCCTAACCAATATGAATACAAAATGGTTATGAGTATGACTATGGATCAAATTAGGGCAAGTAAATTGCCCTATATAGTTGGCGCGTTAGAGGCTTACGACAATCGTGCGACAATGGATTATTCAAAAGGGGCTATTAGTTGGAGTGCAAGCCCTCCACCTGGCGTGCGTGGTACAGATTCCAATTTTCAACGAGTCTATCAAGGCATTTTTTATATAACTACGATAGCCGGTAATTCAACATTCTTTGGATTTAGATAACATACAACACATATGAAAATAATAACAATAAAAGTGATGATATTCATTTTCTTAACGACTATTTGTTTATTTAGCATAGTAAATGCACAGACCTTTCAACTGCAGTCCTTTGATGGAACTAAAGTTAAGGTTCGACTGGCTTATAATCCAGCGTTGGGAACATTGGCCATCGCTTGTGCTAAAGACACAATCTATTTAGTGGATTATATGGATTTAGATGATGTTAAAATACTTAATGATAGATTTTTGCAAGTTTCCTATGCTAAAAGAGCAGGATCGAATGAAGGATTAGCCAATACTTTATTATTATCCGTAGATCATAATAAACTAATTCAGGGAATACATATCAAATCTTTTTCCGAATACGATATGCGAAATTTTGATCATATACAGGGCAGTTTAAGCGAATATCAACTATTCATCGTAAAAACTCAATTAGTTGGACATGATAAGACCACTTACAAGTTAAATCTCAACATTCACGATGAAAGCAACTCTGAACGGACCCCTAAAACCAATCATAATTACAACACGCAACTTATCTTAAACTTTGACCCTAAAAAAAACATTTTTTATAGTACACATCAAACCATAGCCAAAACCTTTATGATTTATAATCCTAAAAATCAGCGAACAACTAAACAGTATTTGAATGGAAAAGTGCCTGTGATTACGATAGGCAAAAGTAGCTATTATTATATCAATGGCGAATGGTACGAAAAGGGGGACAACAATTACTTGTTAAAATCTGCATATAAATAGATTAACTAACAACCTGAGGCGGTGTTTAGTTATCCAGCAATGACAAAGGAAAACCATCGTTATCAATTTAGCAAACCTTTGTTCATAAACAATATTACTTTTTATTGGCCAAGATTATACCTATTAGGTCTAGAACACAATTCCATCCTATAAATGGTTTTTGTAGTACCTAAATTCTTAAATTTAGCTTTGTTTTTGGTAAATACTTCTTGTTCAAGAAAAATAAAAATATTCCCATGTCAAAAAAAGGAGTTTCAAAGCTGGATTTAGTAACAACAAATATCCGGTCCGAGAACCTAAAGGGTAAACCAAATTTAATTTTTAGTGATAGGTTTTGTACATTAATTGGAATGGATCTTTTGCCCCATTCATTGTTCGCGAATATCGGTTTCAGTTTCAAAGATTATCCATCGTCAATTCGCCTACAAATTTCTGAGTCTAAAGCAGTTTTGCTCCGGCCATATCATGCTTTTGACGATGAACAAAATTTAGGGGATATTATTCTGCAGGATTGGCTGAAGGTTTTAAAAAAAATTAAGATTCTTACCATCGAAGGTGGATTGATCGACAAAAAGAATATCCTTTTAAACCTGCCAATCAATACATTAGTTTTTGATCATTTACCAAAAGAAAATGGGCATGTTGTTCTGAAGACAGTTTTATCTATGAAGTTAAAATATTTAGTTTATAAAGAAATGGACGTTTCAGATATTACCTATTTGCGAAAACAGCTTCCGAAGACAGCTATTCTGCAAAAGGAAGAATATGAGCAAATGGTCAATCAAGGTTTAATTCCTTTTGAATGAGCTTTGCCTATAAAAACTGATTTCTTTTATACTTAAGTTGTACTTTTCATTGCTCTAGAAACCTCATATACTTACGGAAAAAACAACCCGGTAAGGTATATAGACCCAAGTGGTATGGCCGACAAGGACTCAAAAGGTGGTAATAAACCTGATGATGACATGGATGAGGGGATGTTTGGCTCCGGTCAGGACATGTTTGGGCGCGACAAATATGACAATAAGTCGGGTTTGTATATACCATCTTTTGAAAGGGGGGATATTGACTGGTCAAATTTAACCCGAGCCTATGCTTCACAATTTCGTCCACAAATGATGGAGGGGGGGTAAAAATGCCAATCAGGGGGGTGGCATATTAACACATGAGCAGGAATTTAAAAAGTATGGACAGATAACTAGTTTTATAAGTAGCGGCCTCTCAGGGTCATACTATGCCGGCGCTACCTATGAATACGGGACCGTTGAGACAGATAAAGGATGGCTACAAGATTATCAAACCATTCATAGCGTCGCTGGACTTGGGATTTCTGTTGGTTCTACGGGAGGACTCATAATAGCTAGGGGTAATCATAAGCCTACATTCTCAGATTGGCGAGGGTTAGTAACAGGAGGATCAGCTAGCTATATGTTCTTCGGAGCAACAGCTGGTCGAAGCGATACTTATTACGTAGTGGGAAGTAGTTTTGGGATCGGCTATGGAGTTAAAGGGAATTGGAATGGCACATTTTCATATGCGTATACATTTTTAGTTGGTGACCCTTATCGGCGACCAGAGGTTGATTTTACACGCTCTTATATAAACACACATACATATAATGGAGGGCAATAACATGAATATTAATAAATTAATTTTAAAATACGAGATTTCGAGACATACTAGTTTGAACTTAGATATTGTTCATAAAAAAACAATATCGGAACTGATAGAGGACAAGTATAGGATAACAGAACAAACTGATGCATGTATTAGATTTGATAACTCGGGGCCGCCCACATTTGAAATGCGCGGTGCGTCGGCGTCGAAACTACAATCTGGTTCTTTGGAGTTAACGGAGTCAAGTAGAAATAACGTAAAACTGACATACTTTGTTTCTTATAAATATATTCTCTTAGCACTTGCTGTGATATTGATACTCGCTTGTTTGTACAGCTTAATTTTACTTGTTCTTGGAGCATTTTTAATAATTACGTTTGGTATTGAGCTTTTTAGTCAAAATAGCAACGCAAAAGATCTCATTGCAAGAATATTAGAGTCAGAAAATAGCTAGATTTTTTTCAATTTTATAAGTGTTTATCCTTTAGAAAAGGGAATGCATTTTCGTATATCAATAAGCTTTTAAGAAATTAGTAAACATGAGGAATTAATTATAAAATAGAACGAGCATCAAAACTGGAAGGGAAGGCTTTTAAAAAAAAAGATACTTTTATGGTTAAATAAAGTTGATTATAATTAATTGCGCAAAATAACGAAAGCACTTCCTTTGATCTTAGAGGCTGGGGATCAAATGGTAAACAATTTGACAAGTAAATGGAGGAACGTTTTACCAAAAAAGCGCTTGACAACATTTGTTAAGCGCTTTTTAATATTCAATTCTACGTTGCGAACTAATATGTTTCACTATCTGGCGGAATGCCATAATCAATAAACTTCTTGTCTTTTTTTTCTTTCTTTTTACCAAACCAACCTTTAACAGAATTAAAAATTGCTGATAAATGTTCTGCGTCAAGTGATTTACCAACCTTGCCAGAAATTAGTCCTACGGCTGCCTTGGTTAAAAAACCAGCCCCTCTGAAAAGGGTTTTATTCATTACCATTGGTAAGAGCAATGACATGGCCGTACCACTGATATTTAATTTTTCGTCTGCCTTGAATAGATTATTAGGTGTGGCATATCGCTTAATTAGTGCACTAAGCGTAAACTGCTTAAAAAAGGTTTTGGTATCCGATTTAAGCATATTTTGCTTAAGGGTATACTCGACCTTTAGTTCTAATTTTCTAGCCTGCAGATCTTCTAAGTTCCGGATTTCTTTATAACTTCTCATCTTCCTCCTTATCTGCAAGTTTATCAAAGTATTTTCTAATGGCTACATTGATAATTGCTTTTTCAATGTATTTATCTTTAGTTAAATAAACAATTATGGCCAGTAAAATATAGAACAAGGAAACACAGCCGAAGCCTCCGGCATAACTACCCAAAAGATCTGATACGTATAGTGCCAAAGTTACCGAGCCAAATAAAAAGGCTAAAATGAAACAAACAATAACGGCAGTACTGGTTACCAGATCGGCAAAAATTTTCGATGCCTTTTCTACAATATAAAGCCTCGTATACTCCACCCTGGCTTCCAAAAAGCCTTTGGCATCATCTACCAGATCTTCAATGCTTTTATCTTTATTCTCTTGCATAAATTCAGATGAGATTTAGCCGGGTAAATACCCGGCTATGCAATATTTTATTTATTATGCGTGCTCTACGTCGTCGCTATATTCTTCTTCTACACTTCTCAATTTGGTTTTAATCGAGCTTACTACCTTATCTTTTAGGCTAGCCAGATTGTTAATCTCATCTGCTGCTTTATCTTTGATAGAATCGCCAAGATCTTTTAATGATTGGCTTAGTTTATCACGGGTTTCGTCACCTTTGTCTGGTGCGAATAAAATTCCTAAGGCTGCACCGGCAGCTAAACCTGCTAAAAGCGCAACTACAACTTTTGAGTTATCATTCATAATCAATTTATTTTAAGGGTTTAACAATTATGTACAATATAAAACTATTACATTATTTATTGTTAAGCTATATTATAACTCACTATGCTCATTATTTGTTTTAATTCTTTCCAATCTTTCTGATGCAAGTGTACTGGTTTCATAAATCTTAACAAGCAATATAAAATAAGATAATAGTAGCGGACCAAAAACAAGGCCCAGTATTCCGAATAAAGGGATACCAATAATTACGCCAATTACGGTTATTATAGGATGAATATTACCAACTTTTTTTGCAATCATAAATCTAAGCACATTATCGATATTGATAATCACTACAAAACCAAAAATAAGCATGGCCCAGCCTGCAAAATTATTTCCATTTGCGATCTGTAAAATCGCAGCGGGAACAAAAATAACGGGAGGCCCCAAAACAGGTACAAATGAAATAAATGTTGTAATTACGCCCCAAAACACAGGGTCTTTATAACCCAAAACGTAAAAAGAAAGGCTCACAAGTGAACCTTGAACAAGACAGATTAATCCTTGTCCCAATACATTCGCATATGTTGTATTCCTCATTTCATCGCCAAAGCGAAGCGCATTTTGCTCTCTAAACGGCGCATATTTAACAAGCGAAAATTCGAATCTTTCTCGTTCTATCAACATAAAGTAGAGTAAAAAGTACATGACTAACAAGCTTAATACAATATTTACCGCACTCGACAATAGAGAAGGAAAAAGATCGGTTGCCCAATTACCTAAACGGTTTAACCCTTCCTGAATAAGCTGCTGATTAATTTTAAACGGAATAAGGTGCTGTAATTTAATCAGCAGGTTCTTAAAAAAAACCTCATTATTCTTCAGCTCCGAAATTTTACTGATTACCATGCTGCTTAACGCATAAAATGGCATTACAATAAGTATGATAGAGATAGCGATGAGGAAAATGGCCGTTACTCTTCTGTTCCATCCCTTATTTTCAGCCAAATGGATATAGGCTGGCCGCATTATCGTATAAAGCACTAAAGTACTTAAAATAGCACTAAAAATACTCTGCAGGGAATATGCGATTAATACCCCAAGCGCAATAATAATAACCAGGTTAATGTTATTGCGCTGCTTATAAGAAAATACTGACATTCTGAGACAATAAGGTTATTCTGTAAATGCTAAAATGGCTGGTTTTGTTTTCCCTATTTTAAATTTATATTCCCTCACCAGCATCAATAAATTTAATTTTATTGTAAAGTGTTTTTCTGTCTATGTTTAAGATTTTCGCGGCCTTTGTTTTGTTAAAATTAACCGCTTTTAGTACTTCTAAAATTGTATTATATTCAGCTTCTTTAGCTGCATGACGCAAATTAAGTGATTTGTTATGATTTAATGCCGACGACAAAAGAGTAACCTTTTTTTCATTCGGTTTCTTCCGATAATCAGTCATACCGAATTCCAATGGCAAAACCTTGGGTTCTATCCAATCGCCATCAGTTAATAAGGCAATGCGTCTGATTACATTCTTCAACTCTCGTACATTACCTGGCCAACTGTAAGCCAATAAACATTTCTTCACTTCATCAGAAAAGCCTTTTATTTCTTTATTCAATTCTTGGTTTACGGTAGCCAAAAAGTGCTCGGCAAAAATTAGGATATCATGATCACGATCTTTCAATGCCGGAACGTGTATCGAAAATTCATTAAACCGGTGATATAAATCTTCCCTGAATGTACCCTTTTGAATCGCTTCCTCTAAATTTTCATTGGTGGCTACAATAAGCCGCACATCCAGATCAATCTCCTTTGTACTTCCAATCCGCTTGATTTTCCGCTCCTGCACCGCCCTGAGCAGAGTTGCCTGGATCTCGTACGATAAATTACCGATCTCATCAAGAAATAACGTGCCGCCATTAGCTTGCTCAAAGTGGCCTATCTTAGTGAAAGCTGCTCCGGTAAATGCGCCTTTCTCATGTCCAAAAAATTCACTGGCTGCCAGATCTTTAGTTAAAGAACCGCAATCCATCGCAATAAAAGGCTGTTCGCTGCGCGAGCTATTGTAGTGGATGGTTTTAGCAACACATTCTTTCCCAGTTCCGCTTTTCCCCGTTAGAATAACCGTATAACCTGTTGGCGCAATGAGCTGGATCTGTTTCAGCAACGATACCGAAGCATCGCTCTCCCCGTTTATGTACGCTGGAGCATTCAGCACATTAGAAATGGCATGGCAACCAGTATCTTCGAAATTTTTAGTAGATTTCTGTGCTCCCTGTGCTTCCAGGGCTTTATTGATGGTATTTAAAATTTCATCCGGGTAAAGTGGCTTCACAATATAATCGTAAGCACCAAGTTTTATCAATTCTACAGCAAGCTTAATATCCGAATAACCTGTAATAATAATCACACTGGTATTTGGGTAATTCTCCTTAATGTAGATTAAAATTTCTTTTCCGTCTGTATCATCTAACCGATAATCACATAATACCAAATCGAACCGCTCTTTTTCAAGCGCCTGCAAAACCCTTTTACCACTTGTTATATTCGAAACTTCAAATCCTTTTTTAGTTAAAAATTTGGAGAGCATTAAGCCGATGCTAATTTCATCGTCAACAATGAGTATCTTCTTTTTCATGAGTAGCGTTGTTATTCTAAAAACCCATTATGCATTCATAATACATTAGGTTAATAATTTAATAACATAATTACTCAAAAAAATTTGTATTGAAAAGACTTTGCAACATTTTTGTTATACAAAAGCCAACTTAATACTACAACCTTCTATTTTCCTACAAAATTCGGCTTTCTCTTTTCCACAAATGCAGCTGCGCCTTCCTTAAAATCGGCAGTTTCAAAACATTTGCCAAATTCTTCAATTTCGGTAAGGTAACCATTCTTATTATTTACAGCTGCATTTACCGCTTTTATTGCTGCCGAAACAGCTAATGGCGCGCGTTGCTTAACCAGATTCAGTATTTCTTCAGCCTTGCTAATCAGATCAGGCTGTGGAACAACATAATTTACAAGGCCTATTTTTTCTGCCAATGAAGCCGTAACCATATTTGCAGTGGTAATCATTTCTATTGCTTTACCTTTCCCAACCAACTGGGTGAGGCGCTGGGTACCCCCATAACCAGGAATTAACCCTAAAGTAACTTCTGGCAAACCCAACTTAGCGTGGTCTGATGCAACGCGCATGTGACAAGCCATAGCCAACTCCAGTCCTCCACCCAAAGCAAAGCCATTAATTGCAGCAACAAATGGCTTAGAGGAATTTTCAATGGCATTAAAAACCTGGTCGTGACCAAGTTTGGATAAATCCTCTCCCTGTTTACCACTATAATCAGAAAACTCTTTAATATCAGCCCCTGCAACAAAAGCCTTTTCGCCTGAACCGGTTAAAATAACACCTCTTACCTGATCCGTTTTACCCGCATAGGCAATTATATCTGCCAGTTCTGCCAAAGTATCTTTATTTAAGGCATTTAGCGCCTTTTCGCGATTGATGGTAACGTATAAAATGTTTTCCTTTAGTTCTGAGATTAAATTTTGATATGCCATAGCTTAAAAATTTCTATTTTCTGTTACCCAATTCTGAATATATTCTACAATGCTTGCCATCGTTGTACCTGGAGGAAATAGCTCCCCAACGCCCATATCTGCCAGTTTCAACCGATCTGCTTCGGGGATAATTCCCCCGCCGGTTAATAACACATCATCTAACTGTTTTTCTTTCATAAAATGAATAATTTTTGGAAAAACCGTCATGTGTGCGCCCGAAAGAATAGAAATCCCTATGGCATCAACATCCTCCTGAAGTGCTGTATTCACCACCATTTCTGGCGTTTGGCGCAGGCCAGTATAAATTACTTCCATGCCCGCATCCCGTAAGGAAGTTGCAATTACTTTAGCCCCTCTATCATGGCCATCTAATCCAACTTTAGCTACTAAAACGCGGATAGGCCGATTTAATACTTTGCTCATCATTCATATTAAGTTGATGTAAATGTATCGATTTTATTAGGTAATTGATAAATATGAAAAAGCAGATAATGCGAAGGCTCATTGTTTATAGTTGTGGTTTTCGATAGCAAATTAGCCTATTATACTAACATATTTGTTCTTTCATAGCAGTATAATGAAGTTCTGGGCTATCAACTATTAACTATGGGCTAATAAACCCATAATCATTGTATAAATCCGCTCAATCTTTTTACATTTGCATTCCTAATTTACAGGTTTTTATGAGTGAAGAAAAGTCATTGAACTTTATTGAAGAAATTATTGAGAACGACTTAAATAGTGGTAAGTATGAAACTTTGGTTACGCGTTTCCCGCCCGAACCTAATGGTTATCTACACATTGGCCACGCGAAAGCGATATGCTTAAATTTCGGACTAACACAAAAATACGGTGGTTATACCAATCTGCGTTTTGACGATACCAATCCGGTTACGGAAAAAACAGAATATGTAAATAGCCAGCAAGAAGATATCAGGTGGTTGGGTTTTAACTGGAAAAATGAATTATATGCCTCAGATTATTTTGATGAGTTGTATGGCTTTGCCGTTAAGCTGATCGAAAAAGGTTTGGCATATGTTGACGAGAGTTCTGCGGACGAAATTGCAGCCTTAAAAGGTACACCAACAGAACCAGGACAGGATAGCCCACATCGTAACCGCAGCATTGAAGAAAATTTAGACATTTTTACGAAAATGAAAAATGGTGAATTTGCAGACGGTGCTTATATTTTGAGAGCTAAAATCGATATGGCCAGCCCAAATATGTTAATGCGCGATCCGATTATCTATCGCATTAAACATGCAGAACATCACCGCACAGGCAACAAATGGTGCATTTACCCAATGTACGATTTTGCTCACGGACAAAGCGATAGTATCGAAAACATCACGCACTCTATTTGTACGTTGGAGTATGTTTCGCACCGTGAACTGTACGATTGGTTTATCGAAAAATTAGAGATTTTTCCTTCAAAACAATATGAATTTGCCCGTTTAAATCTAACCAGTACGGTAATGAGTAAACGTAAGCTTCTTCAACTGGTTAACGAAAACCTGGTAAATGGTTGGGACGATCCGCGCATGCCTACGATAAGTGGTTTGCGTAGGAGAGGTTTTACCCCAAAAAGTATTCGTGAGTTTTGCGAACGTATTGGTATTGCCAAACGCGAAAACTTAATTGAGCTCAGTTTATTGGAATTTTGCATCCGCGAAGATTTAAATAAAACGGCTAACCGGGTGATGGCAGTTTTAGACCCGATCAAACTGGTAATTACGAATTACGAGAAAGGAACGGAAGATTTAATCGGCGAGAATAATCCTGAGGCTGAAGATGGTGGAGGCACACGTGTGATCCCTTTTAGCAATGAGCTTTGGATAGAACGCGAAGATTTTATGGAAGTACCAGCAAAGAAATGGTTCCGTTTGGCCCCTGGCGCAATGGTACGCTTGAAATTTGCCTATATTGTTAAATGCGAAGATTTTGTGAAGGATGAAAACGGAAACGTTACTGAAATTCATTGTACCTACATTCCAGAATCTAAAAGCGGAAGCGACACGAGCGGGATTAATGTTAAAGGCACCATCCATTGGGTAAGTGCTCCCCATGCTAAAACAGCCGAAATCCGCTTGTATGATCGTTTATTTACTTCAGAAACACCTGATGCTGAAGAAGGTGATTTTAAAGACTATTTAAATCCTGAAAGTTTAACGGTATTGCCAAACGCTTATATTGAGCCAGCATTAGCCGATGCAGATTTGGATGGCCGCTATCAGTTTATCCGTAAGGGTTATTTCTGTTTAGATAAAGATTCTACCGCTGATAAATTGGTTTTCAATAGGACGGTAACACTAAAAGATACATTTAAGAAGCCAAACTAATTTTTAGCTACTTTTTTACTACAGATAGGCACAGATGAACACAGATTATTGTGGCTTGTCTGTGCTTTTTTTTATTCCGTAGTTCATTAGCCAATAGTCCATTGGTTGACTACCTCATGCAAATAATTCCTTCATCCGTTTTACATCTTGCATTGTTAACGGCAAAGAACGGAAAGTTTGTAAAGGGGCAAGTAAACTCTTCATAACCCCGGTCATCTGACTTTCGGACTTATTTACACTAACCGCCAAACGCTCCACCCTTAATACTTCATATAAACATTATAGAGCACCAAAATATCAACAGGCGTTAAAGTTTTTGTGATATCTGATTGTATAAAATGAATTTTGAATGCTTCAATAGCAGCCGGCAGATTAGCGGTATTGTAACCAATATATTTCAGGGCTTTTTCTGTATCAAAGTCGGCAGGTGGGTTTTTTAGAACATCATCGTACCAAAATCCAAAACCCTTATCTGCCAATTTCTTCCAGGGGAAATTTTTGGGGTCGTTTTTACGACCTGGTGCAATATCTGCATGGCCTATAAAATTTGCGGTAGGAATATTATATGCTTGTTTTAGCGTTGCCAGCAATTTTAACAAGCTGTTCATCTGAGCATCAGGCCATGGGTCAGTTAAACCATTATTATCCAGTTCAATACCAATAGATGAAGAGTTGAGGTCGGTATCTTTTCCCCATTTACTCACACCAGCATGGTTGGCACGTAAATAATCATTAACCATATGCACTACTTTACCATCACGACCAATTACGTAATGTGCACTGGTACCTGCTTTGGTAGAGAAAAATGTTTTTATCGTTTGTGCTAAACTATCCTGGGCGGTATGGTGAATCACCACAAAATTTGGTTTGCGTATCCCAAAATTTACAGAACCAATCCACTGCTGATTTGTTGGATTTAACGAATCGTACAATTGCCCGGCTGGAGGTACCGTTCCAATAATTTCTGCAAAACCTTTCGCCTTATCTTTATAGATTTTTTCTGTTGCCGCATACCTGCTGGTGGTGCATGAGGCTAAAACCATGATCAGAGAAAAAGCAGTTAATACATATGTTTTGTATAAATTAGAAAACAGCATGGGTATGTTGATTTTAAAAAAATGAAGGTACAAAGTTATGCTAAACTTCGTCCAATGCATCAAACTTTATACAAAGCTTTCAAAATTTACTAATTTAGCAGCCATATACTTTAACATGAAGAATTTATATAGATCAACCCTGCTTTTATCGGCAATAGCCATGTCGGTAGGTTCCTTATCGTCTTGTACTGGTAATAATAAACCTAATAATGATGAAGCTGTGGTAGTGCAAAAAGATAGTCTTACCAATTATGTTGCGCAACGGTTACCCATTTACGAAAGGGTAAAATTAACCACCAATATTAACGGGCTTAGTGTTAACGACCGTAAAATTTTGCCTTTGCTGATTCAGGCGGCTGAAATTATGGATCAACTTTATTGGAAACAAGCCTATCCGCAAAGAGATAGTCTTTTGGCCACTATTAAAGATGAAAAAACACGCGATTTTGTTAATATCAATTATGGCCCTTGGGACAGATTAAATAATGATAAACCTTTTGTTGAAGGTGTAGGCCCCAAACCAGAGGGCGCGTTCTTCTATCCATACGGAATTACAAAAGAAGCCATAGAGAAATCAGATCTTAAAGATAAATTTGGTGCCTATTCTGTTATTCAAAAAGACAGTACTGGCAAATTATCAACCGTACCCTATCACGTACTATTTGCTGCAGAATTACAAAAAGCAAGCTCACTATTAAAACAGGCCGCTTTGATTGCAGACGATGCTGGTTTAAAAAAATATTTAAACTTAAGGGCTGATGCTTTGGTAACCGATAATTTTACCGCAAGTGATTATGCCTGGCTGGATATGAAAACCAATGGTTTAGACATCATTATCGGCCCGATTGAAAATTATGAAGATAAACTCTTTAATGCACGTACCAGTTACGAAGCTTATGTTCTAATTAAGGATAAAGAGTGGAGCAAACGCCTGGCGAAGTATGTAAAAATGCTCCCGGAGTTACAGAAAAACCTGCCTGTAGCAGCAAAATATAAAACAGAAACACCTGGAACGGACTCTGAGCTAAACGCCTACGATGTAGTTTATTATGCAGGAGATTGTAACGCCGGATCGAAAACCATTGCCGTCAATCTCCCGAACGATGAAAAAATTCAACAGGAAAAAGGCACGCGCCGTTCGCAGCTGAAAAATGCGATGCAAGCGAAATTTGATAAAATCCTGGTACCAATATCCAAAGAATTAATTGAAGCAGACCAGCAACAGTATATTAAGTTTGATGCTTTTTTTGCAAATGTAATGTTTCACGAAGTAGCACATGGCTTAGGAATTAAAAAAACCATTACCGGAAAAGGTTTTGTACGTGCCGCATTAAAAGAACAATATAGTTGGTTAGAAGAAGGCAAAGCCGATATTTTAGGCTTATATATGGTAACTGGCCTGCTCAAAAAGGGGGAGTTAAAAGGTGATATAAAAGATTATTATACCACATTTATGGCCGGTATCTTACGCTCAGTTCGCTTTGGTGTTTCTGAAGCACACGGAAAAGCTAACATGCAATGCTTTAATTATTTCCAGGAAAAAGGCGCTTTTGAACGTACAGCTAAAGGTACTTATAAAGTAAACTTCGAAAAATTTGCAACGGCAATGAATGATTTAAGCGCATTTATTCTTACTCTTCAGGGTAACGGCGATAAAACTGCGGTAGAAAAAGCACAAAAAGAAAAAGCGATTATCCATACAGCACTACAAACAGACCTGGACCGGTTAACTAAAAAGAATATTCCGGTTGATGTGGTTTTTGAACAAGGTGTTGACGTACTAGGGGTAAAATAAAGATTCCTTTTACTCAGGGAATTTAAAGCCATAGATTTGCAGGCGTAAGCTTGTTTGTCTGTGGCTTTTTTATTTACTGGTTTATTTTTCCTGTAGCGTCGGGTAACGATGAACTGGCAATTCGTTAATTGTTCTAATTCGTTATTGACAACTGCAAACCAACAACTGATTAATGGTTCCTGATTTGCCGAGTTCCTTAAGTGCAAATCGTCATCCTGAACTTGTTTCAGGATCTACCAACAAGCGTAGTTCTTCTTTTGAAAATAGGAGATATCTTTCTCTCTTTAAAAGATTCTGAAACAAGTTCAGAATGACGTAACGAAATAAATTTTGCATTTACGTATCGCCATAGTTAGTTGAAACAAGTATAAACATTGATTTAAACGAAGCTGTATTGATTTTTCAATCTTTATACCTCAAATTTACAATAAGACGCTCAATTTTGGCCTTTTTTTTAAATCTCTGTAACCTTTTTAAAAAACGGTCGTCTTATCTATAACTAAACAATTGGAACCTTTCGCTTCCGGCTAAACTTTAAAATAAGCAGGTAATTAAACTGAAAGCGCATGCACATGCGGTACAGGAATTTTTTTGCCCATTTTTTAAAGAATAAATACCTAAACATGAAAACACTATACAAAATAACATTTACCCTTATACTTCTCTTTACTATTACAATAAGTTTTGGGCAAACAAATCCTAAACCGAACATCAGCGGAATAATTTTAGATGAAACTAAAAAACCTGCAGATTATGTTACCGTTGTACTCTTTAAAGCATCCGATTCGAGCGTGGTTAAAACGGCATTTACCGATCCAAACGGAACATTTTATTTTAATGTTACGGCCAAAGGAAGCTATTATTACAAGGCCAGTAACATGGGCTACAAAACCCTTAAAAGCAAAACCATCATTTTAACAGAAGACAATCAAAAAGTAGACTTCGGTACGGCACAGCTCACCGCAAGCACTCAAAACTTAAAAGAAGTGAATGTAGCCGTAACCAAACCGTTAATCGAAAGAAAAATGGATAAGATTGTGATGAATGTTTCCAATAGTGCGATTATGACGGGCTCTACTGCGCTCGAAGTTTTACAAAAAGCACCAGGCGTAACGGTAGATCCGAATGATAAGATTTCGATGATGGGCAAGCAGGGGGTACTCATTCAATTGGATGGCAAGCAAACTTATATGAGTAGTGCCGATGTGGCTAACCTGCTAAGAAATATGCAGAGTTCAGACATAGAAAGCATTGAGTTAATTACCAATCCATCTTCCAAATACGACGCTTCAGGAAACTCAGGAATTATAAATATCAAAACGAAGAAAAACAAAAATGGCGGAACAAATGGTAGTGTAAACGGATCTTTAGGATATGGTAAAAACCTAAGGGCAAATGCAGGTTTAAACCTGAACCACCGAACACAGAAACTTAATCTTTTTGGTAATTATAATTATGGCAAGTTTGAGCGCGATAACCTGATCGCTATCGACCGGATTTCGAACGGTAAACCCGATACTTACTTTACGCAAGTGGGTGAGAGTAACAGAAAACAATATAACAATAACCTGAAGGCGGGATTGGATTATTTCATCGACAAAAAAAACACCATTGGTATATTGGTAAATGGTTATTTTAACCATGGAACTGAAGCTTCTGCTAACAAAACCTTTATTGGTCCATCCTTCCAAAAAGCAGATTCGAGCCTGATAACCAATTCATTGCAGACAAACAAATACAATAACGTTTCTTATAATTTAAATTATAAATCTGTCCTGGATACGGCGGGTTCAGAAATCTCTGCAGATGTAGATTATTCCAGATATAAGGGAAATGATGGTTCTGATTATGCAAATGATTACCGGTTTGAAAATGGAAACAGTATCCGCCCAATCATCTATACCAGGAACAATACCCCTTCCATTATCGATATTAAAGCATTTAAAATTGATTATAATGTTTCGCTAACCAAAACGGTTAAACTTGAAGCTGGCGTTAAAAGCAGCTGGGTGAAGACCGATAACGATCTTCAGGCAGAAGCGTACGTAAATAATATATGGCGGAACGATATTAAAAGAAGTAATCAATTTGTATACGATGAAAATGTGAATGCAGCATATACCAACGTAAACAAACAATTTAAAAATACTAGTGTTCAAATTGGCCTGAGGGTTGAGCAAACCAATTCTAAAGGAAATTTGATTACTAAAAACACTGTTGTAGAACGAAATTACTGGGATTTCTTTCCAACTTTGTTTGTTCAACAAAAGCTTTCAAAAGATAATCAGTTAGGATTTTCTTACAGTAGAAGGATAGACCGTCCGAGTTATGACGCTTTAAATCCTTTTATTTATTATTTAGACGAATTTACCTATAGTAAAGGAAATCCATTTTTGAACCCACAGTATACACACAATTTTGAGTTAAGTTATACCCTGCTACAAAAATACATGTTATCAATAGGTTATAGCAGGATTAATGATGTAATTGCTGAAGTAATCCTGCCTGATGCTGCAAACCAATCTTTATATCAAACCAATGCAAACATTGCCACTAACATCAGCTACAATGCCAATTTAAACGTTCCTCTTCAGCTTACGAAATGGTGGCAAACCAATAATAATTTAAATGTTTTTTACCTTAGTTTTGAAGCACCTGATTTGGCCGGAAGTGCTTTAAAAACCGGAAAAACATCTTTCCAATTTAAATCACAGCAAACCTTTACCATTATGGATGGCTTTACTGCAGAGCTGAATGGCAGTTATGAATCGCCACTGGATTATGGAACGCTAAGTTTAAAAGCGCGTTACTACATCGACGCAGGCTTGAGCAAATCGCTGTTCAACAAAAAAGCAAGTTTGAAACTAGCTTTGTCAGATGTATTTAATATGTCTGAAAATAATTTATCAAGTGCTTACCCTGGCTTAACCTACTCTTTACATCAAAAAAATGAAACCCGCATTGGCCGGATCAGTTTTACCTATCGTTTTGGCAAAAATGAAATTAAACCTGCCCGTCGCCGCTCAACAGGCACTGAAGCAGAGCAGGGAAGGATGAAGAATTAGATGATGATCTTTTCGTCATCTCGACTGAAGCGCAGCGTAACGGAGAGATCTACTAACCTGAGTTCGATTAAAAATCCAGTTTTAAATGGCTCCTGTAAGATATTTTCAATTCAGAGTCGTCACACTGAATTCATTTCAGGGTCTTTCATGCTAAAAAGATGCTGAAATAAATTCAGCATGACGAATAGAGCGAAATCAATCGCCTTTAAAGCACTATTTTTAGCAAATAATTATCGAATTCAGGTTACTAAGATAGATTTAGCTTCGCTGAGCACTTCGTGGTTCTCGGCTGCGTTGCACTACGCTTGAAATGACGATAATTTGAGAAGATTTAAAACTTATATTCCATTACATAATCATCCATAAAATAGCCCTCACCAATATCAAGTTTTACCGATTCTTTAATGGTGAAACCTCCTTTCAAATAAAAATCTTTGGCTTTATTATGTTTATTTACATTCAATTGCAAAGCGCTTCCGCCTGCATTTTTTACCTGGTTAAAAACCTCATTAATTAAGATTTTTCCAACGCCTTTACCATGTGCAGATGGCAGCACATAAAGTTTATGCAGTTTGTAAACGCGTTCCTCATGACCAATGATAGAATATCCTGCAAAACCGAACTGATTTTCGCCTTCTTCTGCAATCAGGAAAATATGTCCCTCCATCAATTGCTTCATCAGCTCTCCTTTGCTATACATTTTATCCAACATATAATCAATCTGCGCCTGCCCGATAATATCCAGGTAGGTTGATGGCCAGGTTGCCGCAGCAATATCCCTGATCACTTCTATATCTTCTTCTTTTGCTTTTCTAAGGGTTATCATATGGGTTCGCTAATAAAAATCGGTTGTCCGGAAAAGGTAAATTCTACAAAGCCATCTTTAACTACAGTAAAAATTTCGTCTTCATTCTGCGCGAGGTTGGTTACTTCGAGATATCGGTTGCCGTGGATCAGAAATTCGCTTCCGGCAGGTTTCCAAACTGAGAATCCCGATTTTATGGGATAGTGCTTTGCCCTCTCCGTAAATACCACCAGATTAATTTTATCTTCAAATCCAGCAAATTTCTCCAGGTCGAATTTCCTCGTAATCACATTTACCGCAGGATATTTCTCTTCGTACAGATAATTAATGGCTACCATTAAAGCATCAACAGGTCCCTGAATAACTTTAGTATCTTCCTGCGCTTCCTGCCCATTCCCATTTACCAGTACATCTACTTTTAAACCCAAAGAAAAAATCTTATCGTAATTTTCTCCATTAACCAAAAGTGTAGGACTCCATTCAAGCAGTTGACCCAAAAATTCTTCGTTAAAATTTCCAAGCTCATCAATGTATAAAGCCGGTTCTTGTTTTTCTTTTACAATATGGTGTGAAGACATACTGCGAATATATAAATTTCGCTTTAAGTAAGGTAAAGGAAGAATCAGCCGGACGTCAAATGATTAACGATTATACGGATATTCACTGACCCAATGGAAGCCCCTGTTAATAAGTTTAAACTCCTTGAGATTTTTTCGTTTAAAAATTACCGATACAGAATCTTTTTCCATTAGGCCTGATAAAATCAGCTTATCGTTTCCAATAAGATTATAGTTTAAAACGTACTTTGTAGAGTCTTTATCGGTTGATTTGAGTACTACTTCTTTTTTCTTCTGATCAAAAACCGTAGTGAAATTAGCAGCGCTATCGTTCATCTTCTTTATCCGGGCAAAACCCGAATAATTAATAATCATTTGTCTCCATCTTGTGCTATCAGTAGTTAAAGGCGCCAAGGTTTTGCCCTTAACTTTCATGCTTTCAACATTATAAATACCATACATAAATGGCTTCGGCGCCGCGCTACCATAAGTTTTTCTTTGTTCAATTAATGAGGATATCAAAAATATTAGTGAAGCTGTAATATATAGATATTTTGCCCCATAAGCCATGAAGTATAGCCATCGCTTTTTAAAAGTTGGACGGTACATTTTCTCGAGCTGCTGACTTTCATAATTAATAAAGAAGCGATATAATTTTAAGAAATGAGGGGCCAAAATAAACAGACACATTACAACCAACGCGGTTGAGAGTAATTTTACAGGGACATCGAAAAAATAATTCATCGTCATTACATGTACTGTTGCAGCTAATGCTAGAAAGGCTCCTACAATGACCGTTCTACGGAACAAAAGCATGATGGCAGAAACTTCTATAATGCCCATAAAAATATTATACCCTTTTGAAAAGCCGAGGAAAGTCCATGCGAGGCCCATTGGCGATGCATTTCCAAAAGGCTGAAGCAACCTCATTAATGAAGGATCAGGGAACTGGAGTTTGATTACTTTTATAGCGCCGTATAATATCAAAGTAAAGGCTAAATAAAATATCACCAGTACCATAAGCCAGTAGTAAGCTGTATTGTAACTTTTGCGTTTGCGGTCTAAAACCGACCAAATGATGCTACCAATTACCGATACCAAAAATATAAAGAGTAACAATACCCAATCATAAGAGGTATCGCCACTACCATTGGTGTAAATTGTAAAATCGTAATTATAGTGGATAATGTGTTTAGAGAACCAGGGAATAAGATCGTGCAATACCAGGTTCGGCAACTGCAATACACCTGAAAGGAACGTAAAGGCTCCATTGTTATTCAGGATAATGAAAAGAGACAAGAGGAGAAAAAAGAACCTGAAAGAAATTTTTTTATAAATGTTCCAGGGAGCAGTATTTTGAAGAGCGTTTTCAGACATATTTTATTTGGTTTTACCCAAAGCTAAAAATTATCTTATCTGGTTCAAATTATAAAATGTTAATTAACAGCGCTTTCTTTAACAACTGTGTAAAAATCCTGATAAGTTTCAATAAAATCGTCGGCAAAATTAATGGCTCCGGAAACGGCTATACCATAAATTCCAGTCTGCATTAAAGCTTCCACATCGTATGTTTTAATCCCACCCACAGCCAATACCGGAATGCTGATGGCCTGGGTCTTCAATTCTTTTACTACATGCTGATAGCCCTCAATACCTAAAAGCGCATAATTGTTGGGTTTGGTTTCAGTTTCTGCAAATGGACCATAACCAGCATAATCGGCCCCTTCTTTGGCAAGCCTGATTAAATTGTCTACTGTATTCGCCGATCCTCCTAGTGTAATATCATGGCCAACCAGTTTGCGCAGTTTGATAAAATCGGCATCCATATCTTCGATATGAAAACCCTGGATATCGGCCTTTCCATTTAAATGAACATGATCCGTAACGATTAAAGTGGTGCCCCAGTCATCACAGATTTCTGCAATAGCATTAATATCCTGCAGGAGTTCTTCATCCGTTTTACTCAGGCAACGGTATTGGATCCATTTTGCACCAGCCTCGCAGGCCTGTTGTACCTGTTCGATGTGGCTTAAATGCGGGATATCGTGTGTGATGTAATGGAGCTTTTCGATGTATTTCATGCTGGATCAGGATGGTTAAAATTAAAGAATTTTAAGATCAGGAAGGCAAGATAAACAAAATCGCCATTGAGCGTTTATCTTGCAATGGCGATTTTAATGATTTTCAGCTTTTTGCTTTAGTCTTTCTTAAAACTTAACGTTCAAGCTTAACAAAAAGTTGGTGCCCGCTTGTGGGTAAAAAAAGTTTTCAGTTACTCTGCTCCCTCCCAATTGGTAGCCATAAGTATAACCGTTGCTTGCGTATTTTTTGTCTAAAATGTTATTGACTAACAAACCCAGGTTAATATTTTTAACGCCGGCAAATTTAAAATCGTAACCTAAACGTGCATTGCTTACCCAGTAACCATTAATGGTTCTATCGTTGTTCTGCGTGTTATCCAGATATTGTTTGCTCACATATTTACTTTGCAAAGCTACCGCAAAACCGTTAACCGGTTTGTAAACCAGCTCTCCGAAAAGAACCGCTCCTGGAGAATAAGAGATATCAGTTAATTCATAGTTTTTAATTACTTGTCCACCATTATCGTAATCATCGTAATACTCGGTAAAGTTTTTGATTTTGTTGCGGCTAAAAGCAGCGTTGGCATTTACAATAAACTGTTTGCTAATGGTATAAGAACCATCAAGCTCTATCCCTAAACGGTAACTCTTGTCCACATTCTGACGGAAGTTTCCGCCAACATCGTTTATTTTCCCGGTTACCACCAATTGGTTTGTATAGAACATTCCATAGGCATTGGCACCTATATTAAATTTGTCATTTTTAAAACGGTATCCCAATTCTACATCGTTCAAACGCTCCGGTTTAGGGGTAATGCCAACTGTTGCATCCGCATAATCATCGCGGTTTGGTTCTTTATTCGCCACACTGAACGAAGCATATACATTGCTCTGTGGATTGATAAAATAGGTTGCCCCAAATTTCGGATTAAAGAAATTTAAGGTTTGGTTAATGGCCAACGTATTTAACTTATTTTCTGTTCCGGCAATATCATAATATACACGGCGGTATTGCAGATCGGCAAATAAGCTCAAATCTTCAATAGGGCTATAATTTACTTTGCCATAAACATTAAAATCGGTTTTAAAACCATCATTATCATAATAATGCCTGTCAATGTTTCCGTTTGAAGCATATTGTGCCCAGATTACCTGCCCAAAGTGCGCGCCTTTATATTCATTATATGCACCACCCAAAGTAAAGTTTAAATTCTTTTGGGGTACATAGTTAAAGGCATAAGTAACACCGTAGAAATCGTTATCCAACCAACGGCGGCGGATTAAATCTGTTTTGGCAATAGGTGTACCACCAGCAACAGCAACGGGGTTCAAGCCGTAATGTTTCAGACTATCCTGTACTACATATTCTTCATAATAACCTTCGCCTTTAGTGTAATGTAAAGCGCCATTGAAAGACAACTGATCAGAAATCTGCCTGGCATAAATGAGCTGATAGTGGTTCTGTGTATAATTATCCGTCTGGTTATTATAAAGGAAACTATTATACCTCCTGCCCGAGTTTAGCAGGTTTGCCGCATCTTCAGCACTCAATCCATTTCTATCAATATAAGCTTGCATTCCAGGTAAATCATTTTCTAAACGCGATTGCGGGATTCCGTTCCACGATTGGTAGGTTTTCTCATTTCCAGAGAAAACATTTACACGCAATAAGTCTTTATCTCCATGATAAGCACCAGATAAAAAGTACGATTTTAATACAGAAGATCCACGATCTACATAACCATCAGAGCTGATTCTAGATAAACGCCCGTCAAAGCTAAAACGGTTGTTAATTAAACCTGTTCCCACCTTTACGGTATTTTTCCAAGTATTAAAACTGCCGTAAGTATTGTTCAATTCAGCATAGGGTTCTGTCTCGCTGGCAGTAGTTTGAATGTTCAAACTTGCGCCAAATGCGCCTGCGCCGTTGGTTGAGGTACCCACGCCACGCTGAATCTGCACATTATCTACTGATGAAGCAAAATCGGGCATATTTACATAAAAAGTTCCCTGGCTTTCGCTATCGTTGATAGGAATGCCGTTAACCGTGACGTTAATCCTGCTGTTATCGCTCCCGCGAATACGGATTCCGGTATAACCCACACCAGCACCAGCATCAGAATTAACCACAACGCCAGGCGTGTTCTGGAGGATAAAAGGCAAATCCTGTCCGAAATTATTCTGTTGGATTTCTTCTTTACCAATATTCTTGTATGTAGTTGCCGATTTATCTGTGGCACGGGTTGCACGCACAATTACCTCATCAGCCAGGAAATTTTGTGGCAATAGGCTAAAGTCTACTGTCGCATTCTGCTGAAGTTCTATCGTTTTTTCAATTGTTTTATAGCCTACATAGCTTACCACAATGTTATATTTTCCGTTAGATAGGTTTGTAATGGTGTAATTCCCGCTAGCATCGCTTACCACTGCTGTTTTTTGATTTCTTAATTTAACCGTAGCGCCAGGAAGCGGCTGCTGGTTTTGATCTGTTACTTTACCCGTAACCGAAATTTGTGCCGATACAAAGAATGGCAACATTGCAACAAGGGCTGCAAAAAGTAAATTTTTCAAGTTTATTGTTTTTAGTTAAACCCATCGGAAAAAGGGGCTTCCCCGATTTCAGTTAAACTTCCATAACTCCAATCCCTACGCCGGCATTACCCGGATCAGGTTCATTTAAGGTTGATGGCTGGAAGGGTTTAAGGTTGTTGGGATTACCCTCTACCTTTTACCTTCTACCTTTTACCTCAAAATGGGTATGATCTCAGCCTGTTTTTGTGTTGTATAAACAAGGCACCCCTAATGATGGGGCAAATGTAGAAAATATTTAGGAATTCGTACTATTCTAGCAAATTTCAATTCCAATTGATTAAAATCTACCGTTTATTCTATTACTTTATAAAGTTATTGGTTTTTATTTTAGAAAACTGGTGGTTCTGCGCGTATAGGATTTACAGTCCCGCTTTCCCTCCTGCCAATTTGAAGGAAATCGGCATCCGTTCCAATCGGGTTTAGGTGGCCAGGCAGGTACAACTATTCGCGATACATCACCAAACGTTCCTACGGAACGAAACCGCCAATTGTACAATTGGCTACCGATGAGCCGTCCCGACGGGACGAACATTTTTCATACGAACTAGAAAGGATGGGTAATAATTTATAGTCACATTTCGTCCCATCGGGACCAACGCTTGGAAGAAAAAAAAATGTTTATTTCTTTCGTTCCGAAGGAACGTTTCATGTTTTAGGCACCACGGTGGCAAACCCCTGTTCAATAAACCCGACCAACAGCGTTATCCCGATTTTAGTATTGTTTTATTTACGAGCTCATCTATCGGGATTAAGCAAAGGGCGGGACTGCTGGCAGCCAAAAGCTACTGACAATCATTTCCAAAAAAAAGAAAAACCCCAGACCTATTTATCTGCCCAAAAAAACATCAATGGCCTTAATGGCATTCTCAACCCTTTCATCCCCCAAGCCGCCAATAACTTTATAATTTGCTTGGAGCGCCTGCAATTCTTTATGCCAAACCCCCATAAAATATTCGCGTTTCTCCGGAAAATCGCGCAGTGGATCATCCTGCCAGGGCAAATCAATATCCATTAAAAGATACAGGTCGTATGGTTTTTTGGGTAGCGCATCCAATACAACCTCAGGCGTTTCACCAAGCACTTCATCGCTCCAGATTTTTACCGTAATAAAAGTGGTATCGCAAATAATGAAATCACTTTCGGTGGTAACCAGAATTGCATCCTCCAAAGCGATCTGTCCGTAGTACATATTCACTTCATCTTGCAGGGTATAATCGGTAACCAGATTTTCGCAGTAATAGCGGGCATACTCTGGCACCCAAGAAACTTTGTAGTATTTGGCCAGCAACTGAGATATAGTAGATTTCCCAGTACTTTCAGGGCCAACAACAGCAATCTTTTTAATATTTTTATTCACGATGTGTCTTCTGGATACAGTCAAATGTAAAAGAAAAAGCCTTAAAAGAAAAAATCCGGTTGAGGAGGGCTCCTCTAACCGGATAATAAACCAAACAAACTATTTATGAAGAAATCCTCATGGCGGGTAACTAATCCGCGGAGGAGGCTTTAGATCATTGTCTAAAGTATATACAAAACGTATATATGTTCTCGTTATTACAACATTATTGCCAATAATGAGATCATCACAACTTCGTGACTTAATTCTGACCAACAGTAACACATTAGTGAAATTGTTTTAACACTAATTAACATTTGAAAACAAATATATACATTTCTATTTTACATTCGTGTATAATTTATAGTACAATCCAAAAAATAGTGTTCATTATTTAAAACTTTTTGTACTAAATGCTGTTATATATTCAAGACAATAACTAACTAAAACGTTATACAATGAAAAAACTGTGTGTTGTATTCTCCCTATTGATTGTATTTGGCTTGGGCGCAATTGCCTTTACCAATAGTAAAACAGGTGGAATAATAGGGAAAATTACACCGATTGATGCCGCTTCATCTGTATCAATTGTAGTCGCTAAAGACACACTAAGCACACAGATTAATCAGGGCGTTTTTACCTTTACAAACCTTAAAGAAGGTGTTTATACAATAGTAGTAAAAGCCAACGCACCATATAAAGATGCTATAATAGAAAAGGTAGGCGTAAAAGATAGCGCGACTACTGATTTAGGCGAAATTAAATTACAACAGTAACTCATTTCTCAAAAGAAAAATCTAAAAAGAGCGCTCAAATAGCGCTCTTTTTTATTTTAAAAAAAACGCCTTAAAATCACATCTTATGATGTATCTTTGCATCCCGACAGAACAGTTGGGATTTTTCTTCTCGCAAGCATAAGACCTCTTGCTTCTTCACCTTCGGGTTCAAATACTTTAGAATTTTAATTATTGTTTAAGCCTTATCATGCCTAAAGACACTTCCATACGCTCAGTACTGATTATCGGATCTGGACCAATTATTATTGGCCAAGCCTGTGAATTTGATTACTCAGGTTCGCAAGCGGCGCTTTCTTTAAAAGAAGAAGGAATTACCGTTTCTATCATCAACTCCAATCCGGCCACCATTATGACGGATAAGGTTATCGGCGACCATGTTTACCTGCGCCCGCTAACTGTTGATTCAATAGAAGTTATTTTACAAGAGCATATAGACTCTGCAGATCTACCTAGAATTGATGCTGTACTTCCTACAATGGGAGGACAAACCGCACTCAACCTTTGTAAAGAGGCTGAAGAACGTGGTGTTTGGGAAAAATACGGTGTTAAAGTAGTTGGTGTAGATGTTGCAGCAATCGAAAAAACAGAGAACCGTGAAGCTTTCCGCCAGTTAATGGTTGATATTGGTGTAGGTGTTGCTCAATCGAAAATTGCCAACTCATTTTTAGAAGGCAAAGAAGCTGCACAGGAAATCGGCTACCCACTGGTAATCCGCCCATCATATACTTTAGGCGGTTCTGGTGGTGGTTTTGTCCACAAAAAAGAAGAATTCGACGCGGCGCTAAAACGTGGTTTAGAAGCTTCACCGACACACGAAGTACTGGTAGAGAAAGCAGTTTTAGGCTGGAAAGAATACGAGTTAGAGTTATTAAGAGATAGCAATGATAATGTAATCATTATCTGTTCGATCGAAAACTTCGATCCGATGGGGATTCACACGGGAGATTCAATCACGGTTGCTCCGGCAATGACTTTATCTGACCGTTGTTACCAGGATATGCGCAACCAGGCGATCAAAATGATGCGTGCAATCGGTAACTTTGCCGGCGGCTGTAATGTTCAGTTTTCGGTTAACCCGGTAAACGATGAAATTATCGCCATCGAAATCAACCCACGTGTATCGCGTTCATCTGCTTTAGCAAGTAAGGCAACTGGTTATCCAATCGCAAAAATTGCAGCTAAACTGGCTATCGGTTACAACCTGGATGAAATTGAAAATCAGATTACCAAAACAACTTCAGCCTATTTCGAACCTACTTTAGATTACGTAATTGTTAAAGTACCGCGTTGGAACTTTGATAAATTTAAAGGCGCTAACAAAGAACTTGGCTTACAGATGAAATCAGTAGGTGAAGTAATGGCCATTGGCCGTACTTTTATCGAAGCATTGCAAAAAGCTTGTCAGAGTTTAGAGATCAACCGTGCTGGTTTAGGCGCAGATGGCAGACAGGTTCGCAATATTGAAGAAATTATGGACGGTTTGGAGCACGCTTCATGGAACCGTTTATTCTTAATAAAAGACGCCATGACAATGGGTGTACCTTTGGAGTCTATCCGTAAGGTAACCAAAATTGATAAATGGTTCTTAAACCAGATTCAGGATCTTGTTCTTTTGGAAACTGAATTAAAAAGATATTCACTAAACAATATCCCTCAGGATTTCTTTGTAACACTTAAACAAAAAGGATTTTCTGATATCCAGATCGCGTGGTTGTTAGGCAATGTTACTGAAGACGAAGTTTACGATCGTCGTAAAGCTTTGGGTATAAACAGGGTTTATAAAATGGTTGATACTTGTGCTGCGGAGTTTCCGGCCAAAACACCATATTACTATTCTACTTTCGAAGAAGAGAATGAATCAAAACCTTCCGACAGGAAAAAAGTAATTGTTTTGGGTTCAGGTCCTAACCGTATTGGTCAGGGTATCGAATTCGATTATTCATGTGTACACGGTTTATTGGCTGCAAAAGAATCGGGTTTCGAAGCCATCATGGTTAATTGTAACCCTGAAACAGTTTCAACAGACTTTAACATGGCCGACAAGTTGTACTTCGAGCCGGTTTTCTGGGAACATGTTCGCGAAATTATAGATCTTGAAAAACCTGAAGGTGTAATTGTTCAGCTTGGCGGACAAACTGCGCTGAAAATGGCAGAAAAATTAACTGAAAAAGGCATCAAAATTATTGGAACATCTTTCGAGAACATGGATATTGCCGAAGATCGCGGCCGTTTCTCTGACCTTTTGAAAGAATTAAATATCCCTTATCCAAAGTATGGTGTTGCAGAAAATGCTGAAGAGGCAATTGTTGTGGCAAATGAGGTAGGTTATCCGGTACTGGTGCGTCCGAGCTATGTATTGGGTGGTCAGGGCATGAGCATTGTAATTAATGATGAAGACCTGGAAAAAGCAGTAGTTAAATTATTAGGTGATTTACCTGGCAACCGTGTATTGATCGATCACTTTTTAGATAGGGCAGAAGAAGCGGAATCCGATTCGATTTCTGACGGTGAAGATGTACACATTGTGGGTATGATGGAACACATTGAGCCTGCAGGTATCCACTCAGGAGATTCATTTGCGGTATTACCTACATTCAGCTTATCAGAAACGGTAACCAAAGCAATGGAAGAATACTCCATTAAAATTGCAAAAGCGTTAGATGTACGTGGGTTACTAAACATTCAGTTTGCCATTAAAGATGAGAAAGTTTATGTAATCGAGGCAAATCCCAGGGCATCACGTACGGTTCCTTTCATCGCAAAAGCTTACGATGTTCCGTACATCAACATTGCGGCTAAAATTATGCTAGGCGTAGCCAAACTGAAAGATTTTACAATCGTTCGCAAACTTAAAGGTTATGCCATTAAAGAGCCGGTTTTCTCTTACGAGAAATTCCCGGAGGTGACGAAGGAACTAGGCCCTGAAATGAAATCTACTGGTGAAGCCATCCGTTTTATCAAAGATTTAGAAGATCCTTACTTCCGCAAGCTTTACAAAGATAAATCGATGTATTTAAGTAAGTAATCTGCTTACGAAGATTATAAAATAGCAATGGCCAGTGAAAAAATCACTGGCCATTTTTTATTATTCAATTCGTACAAACATCGCGGGTTTAAATGCGATCGTCACCCTGAATTTATTTCAGGGTCTTAGTTGTATGATAGATGCTGAAATAAATTCAGCATGACGACATGGCTAAAAAAAACCTATCAAGTTCAAATGTTTTATTATTGCTTCAACTTCGGAATCCTGGTTGGGGTATCTGTTCCGTTTACAATGCTGGTTGCACTCTTGGCAATTGCTTTAATAGTTGAAAGAATATTTTCTACATCTAAAGAGCTGTATTCATCTTTCACACTATGGTACAATTTATCGATATCAATTTTATCGGTACTGATGGTATGTGCCGGAACGCCTAAAGCAGCTAAGGTTGCGTTATCGCTTCGATAGAATAAATTTTGGTCTGGATAGGGGTCCGGATGAAAGGTAAATTCAGTTCCTGCTAAGTTTTTCTGTAAAATTTTCCCGAAATCAGATCTTTCATAGCCGGTAATAAAGGCTGTGTTTTTACCAAATTTCGAATCCTTACCGATCATCTCAATATTGAACATGGCTACCACATCATCAGGATTTAATTTTTCTGAGAAATACCTTGCGCCAAAACCACCAATTTCTTCTGCTGTAAAAGCAACGAAGATCAAGGTACGTTCGTTATTTTTCTGTGCTTTATAATATTTCGCTAAAGCAATCATCGCTGTAGTACCTGATGCATCATCATCGGCTCCATTGGCAATACTATCGCCTTCTACCGGTTTTAAGAAACCCAAATGATCATAATGACCTGAGAAAATTACAATTTCTTTAGCTTTTGATTTACCTGGAATTACACCTGCAACATTGAACAAGGGCATTTGGGTTACCTTACTTTTAACTGTTGCTGAAAAATCTGTTGCTGCATCTTTACCTAAAACAAAAACCTGTACAGCGCCGTTGGTTGCTTTTACATCTTTTTCATCAACAGTAGTTGGTTTGCTGAAATGATCTTTATAACGTTTAAAAAAATCAACAAACTTATTGTCGACTAAAACGATCTGGTTTTTATCCGTGTTCAGCATGGTTCTGAACTGCGCTACAAATGGCTTTTCAGGATCCAATTTAACAACAGTGGTGTTGGATTTATCAAGCGTAACACTTTCTGTGGTAACGCCGGTAACCAATATATTTTCTCGTGCAATTTCCTGCCCGTCTATTTTAACGCTGGTACTTTGATTAGCAACCTGGTATTTGTTAAAAGTTTGGCGGAATGTTTTTTCACCTGATAAGGGCTGCAAACCTATTTTCTTAAATTCTGATTCAATAAAAGTAGCGGCTTTATCAATCCCTGGCGTAAATGTTTCTCTCCCTTGCATATCATCTGCACTTAAAGTTTTAATCAGGTGGTCCGTGTACTCACGTGTGATGATTTTATCAATGTTTTGCGCTTTAAGCTGCAAACTTGCCATCCCCAAAAGGGTAAAAAAGAATATTTTCTTCATATATTCATATTATAATTTATAGCGTGTTGAATTTAGGGAAAGTTAAGGTTTTTGTCTGATAGATCTATGATTTTTTGGCGGGTGATTTATTGGTCAGGTTCGATTGTTCATGGTTGAAGGTCATAACAGGCTCCTTCTTACATACCCCATCATACATCGTCCATCATACATCTTACATCATCCATCTTACCTCATTACCCGTCCCAATCGTATTTTTCGAGATCGCGGTATGCTTTTCCTTTTATTATTTCTTTCTTCTTTGACGACTCGGAATCGACCCTGGTTTCATGAATATTATCTGCTACCTCGAAATGAAAATCTTTATCTTTTTTAGAATGGTAAATTGATACCTCATCTCCATCTGCTATCGCATAGTCATATGGCCCGCGGGCACTCATTAGTTTTACAAACACCGGTAAACACTCAAAAAAGATAAACAGTAGCCCGATAAAAGTAACCGCAATTGCCGTATTGTTATCCCGCGTGCCATCTACATTGAATTTAAGTTGCCCCAATGCCCAGTTGCGATCGGCAAAACCAGCAATATCAGATAAACTGTCTAACTGTTTTTTGGTGTATAGCTTTTCGGTAAACAGTCCATCAAATTCTTTGCGTTTATCTACAAAGCCTTCCGATTTATTGATGCTGGCTTTTAGCGAATCCAATTCTGCCGTGCGTTGCGTTATTTCGGCTTCCTTACGTTTGGCATATGGTCCATAGCCCATTACACCTGATGTTTCGGTGGTTTTATTTCCGAAGATCTCGAAATTAAGCTTTTGCCTATCTGCTTTAATTCCTTTCTCAAGTGAATCCCGAGTGGCTTTCTGCTGGTTTAACCTACCAAATTCTACCTGATATTTTTTCTCAAAGGCTTTGTTTAGCGTATCGATTTTAGCTCGCTGACCATTTAAGTAACTCACTTTCAGGCGTTCTTTAATTTCTTTATCGAAAATTTTAAGCTCTATTGGCCTCGAAATAACCATACCAATCATAATGGCCAACAGAATACGTGGGGTAGCCTGTAGCAACTGTTTATTGGTGCTCGCACTTTTATTGATGCTGGAGACGATGTATCGGTCCATGTTAAAGATGGCTGCTCCCCATAAAAAACCGAAAACAATGGCAAAAATTACAGCCATATCGTCGCCTTTAAACACAAAATACATGGCATAGCCTCCAGAAAGTGCGGCAAACAAGCCGGTAAAAAAGATGGTGGCGCCAATGCCAGTATATTTATTTTGTTCTGAAGGGTACTTTTCCAGCGTTGGGATGTGAGCGCCGGAACAAAACCAAAAGAAACGGTTCAGTTTGTCCATTTGTAACTATTTATATTTAAACGCCTAAGGGGTTCAGTTGTTACAGTTTTAAGCAAAATTTATGGCATTTTTTTGATGGCGAGTATAAAGCTGATTTTCCTATATTTGCATAAATACATTTTATAATGAAAGAAATATCGGTACAAGAACTAAAAGAGAAAATCGATAACAAAGAAGATTTTCAATTAATTGATGTTCGTGAAACATTCGAATATGAGGTTTCCAATCTTGAGGGCGAAAATATCCCATTGGGCGGAATCTTAATTGAGGCTGATAAGGTTGCGAAAGATAAACCGGTAATTATTCAGTGCCGGAGTGGAAAAAGAAGCGCCGCAGCAGTAATGCAGTTAGAGCAACAATACGGATTTGAAAATCTTTACAACTTAAAAGGCGGTATTTTAGCTTGGCAAGAGGCTTTTGACCCAAATATGCAAGTATATTAATGATAGAATGAATGAGTTTTGAATGAGTAAATGTTAATAGCATAATGCTTATTCAAAATTCATTTTATAATTCAGTCATTCAATCACTCTCTAACTCAATCATTTCTACCGTGGGTAAAAAATTTGCTTTAAACATCTTCTATAACCTGGCCATTATCCTTTCTGTTTTTGGACTGGTTTGGTGTTACAATAATCATAAATACCTTCCAGCTGGTTTTTTGGTAGGTACAACGGCTTGTTTGTTCTACTTTAAGTATCAGCTTACTAAAGACATCAGAAAAAGTTTTAAAGAAAAAGATCAGAAGTAGTAATTTAATGATAGAAAGACTGAATTTTGAATGAGTAAATGTGTAATTCTTCAAGATTCAAACATCTTTTCCTCCTCCTTCAATCATGACTATCATTTCTACGCTGCCTACGGAAAAAGATCGGAAGAAATACCTGATAAGCCTAAACCTGGCAGATTTTTTAAGATATACTTCCCATTTTCGAAAGCTGGATCAGTAAATGGATTATTCTTGGTGAGCCACGGCCCATCCAAATCGGCCCAGTTACATAAAGGAGCCAAAGCCGCGGCAGCCAAAGTAGCGCAACTGGTTTCGCTCATACACCCGATGAGCACTTTCATCCCAAATGAACGGGCCTTTAAAATCATCTGATGCCCTTCGTACATGCCACAACTTTTCATCAGTTTTACATTGATTCCATGATAAGCGCCTTTCAATTTATCCATGTCAGCCAAACGCTGTACAGCTTCGTCAGCAAGCAATGGAATAGGGCTGCGTTCGGTTAGCCAGGCATTTCCATCAAGATTGTTCTTATCCATAGGTTGCTCAATTAATACCACACCCTGGTTATGAAGCCAATAAATGAAGTCAACGGCTTTAATCTTATCTACCCAGCCCTGGTTTGCATCTACATATAAAGGTACATTGGTCATGCTTCTGATCGTTTCGATAATTTCCTGATCGTTATCTCTTCCCAATTTAACTTTAATTACTTTAAAAGCTTCAGCATCTTTCAGTTTTTCTCGGATAACCTCAGGGGTATCAATACCAATAGTATAAGAAGTTACCGGCATTTTAGCTGGGTCTGCACCATAAATCTCATAGCAAGGTTTATTTAACAGTTTCCCTCGAATATCGTTAAGCGCAATATCAATAGCAGCTTTAATCGCTGGCTGGCCAGGCGCAAGGCTATCTAAATAGGCAATAATTTCTTTGAAATCGAACGGATATTGAATTTTATCCCAATCTATAAGGTTCAGAAAAGCTGTTGCACTTCCATAACTCTCACCCATATAAGGCACCATAGATGCCTCGCCATAACCGGTTACACCTTTATGTTCTATCCTTAACAACATTAAGGGTGTGCTGGTGCGGGTAAATTTCGATATCGAAAAAGTATGTTTTAATTCTAGTTCAAATTGCCTGCAACTAATTTTCATTATCAATCGTCTACTAAATAAATGAGGTAATTATCGTGTTACGAATTATCTTTGTTTATTAACATAACGCCATCGCCATGAAAAACAGCTCAAGATTACGGTATTTTATTTATTTATCCTTCATAATTATTGGAGGATGTACCACAGGAAAAAATGCCTTACAAAAAGGTGATTACGATGCATCTGTTGAAAAATCGGTAAGCAGGCTACAAAACTCACCCAAAAACAGCGAAGCCATGCAAGT
Organism: Pedobacter sp. PF22-3; assembly: GCF_026239555.1. GTDB lineage: Bacteria > Bacteroidota > Bacteroidia > Sphingobacteriales > Sphingobacteriaceae > Pedobacter. Next base: position 232,954 of record NZ_JAPIVP010000008.1, read on the forward strand.
ATTAAAAATGGCTTACGATTTAGCTTTGAAAGATCATTTACGGAAAATTGAGGAAGCTAAAATGTCTAACGATCTATTCAGGTGGGAATCGGTGATGTATGATTATCAAAAAATCAATCAATTGGCAGATGACATCAATAGCTGTCCGGCATGTTTGGTCATTATTCCAAAACCTTCGAAATACATCAGGGAACTAGCTGATAGCAAATATAACGCTGCTGTTGCAAGGTATAATTCTGGTATGGGCTACATGATCGAAAATAACCGTAAAGCGGCAAAAAAGGCATATTATGAATTTGAGAAAGTGATCAATCTTCAACCCGATTATAAAGATGTAAAAGCTAAAATGGAAGATGCTTATTGGGCGGCCGTTACGAAAGTTGTGGTACAACCAATTTTGATAAACAGTAATACATACAAATTGAGCGGCGATTATTTCCAACAGCAGATTGATCAGTACATCGCAAAATACTCAAGAAACAAGTTTGTTATTTTTTATGGTGAAGCGCAGGCTACGGAGCAAAAAATTGTTCCCGATCAGGTACTGAGCTTAAACTTCGACGATTTTGTGGTAGGCCAAACCTATGTAAAAGAAAGGGTTGAAAAGCTAGAACGCGACAGTATAGTAATTGGTGAAACACGAGACAAAAAGCCAGTTTATGGTAAAGTAAAAGCTACTTTGAGCATTTTCGAAAAGAATATTTCGTCGTCAGGATTATTGGATATGAGCATTACCGATTGGAAAACTAGAAAATTGGTTCACCAACAGAAATTTCCCGGAACTTATGTGTGGAGAGACAGTTGGGCCAGTTATAAGGGCGACGATAGGGCCTTGACTAAACAACAATTGGCTATTACCAAAAGGAAGGAGCAATTACCGCCTCCGCCAAATGCTTTGTTTTTAGAATTTACTAAACCCATATACAACCAGCTGGTTGATGATATCAGTTATTATTATAACAATTACTAGATTTCACTATATTAAAGGATATAACAGAGCAATGTATTTGGTTAGGTTTATGATTGGGTAAAATATCCTTCCAGTACTTGTAATGCAACTTCGTGAAGGCACTATTGACAGAATTCAATATTATCGGTTGATGTCTTAACGACCGACGTTAACGGCTTATTTTAGAAAATAGGGGAACTGTGGTTCTTGGCGGTATGCAGTCCCGCCACTCCCAATAGCTCCGATGAATCCCGATTTAAGATCGGATCGGAGACTGCCGCTGCTGTCGGATTTGGGAACAAAGGTTATGCACCTTACAACCCCAATATGAAATGCTGCCGAAGCCAATAGCCCTGACTGAAGCGTTACCCTGCAGCAACGAGGTACGAGGCAGCGAAGCGTAAAAGCAAAAGACAGGAACACCCTCACCCATTTTACAAAGGCCTTGCGCTCCAAATAAAGACTTATCATCAAGATAAATAATACCGTTACAGACTGAGGTGGTTGTAATCCCTGCGTTAAAATAAAACATCATTACACAGCACTAAAAATATAATGGCTAATATTGCAGTGATGAATACCGGCTTATACAATCCTTTCCAAAACTTCGATTTTTTATATAAAACCTGTTTTTTAAGTGGAAAAACATTTAATTCTCCTGTTATTCAGGTGCCTTTGCTTCCAAATTGGTTGTTGGAACAGGCAGGTTTAAGTGGCGAAGAGCAGATCCAGTTTTTGGATGAGAGTATCCGTTCGTACAATACGTTGGTTATCCCGGTAAATACCGAGATCAACGTGCAGTTTTTAAATCCGCTGGAAGATAAAATTGAAGCTGCTTTTGCAATAGGTTATGATGCGGTATCCGCATTGCCAGAACTGGACCTGTTTAACTGGATCGGCAAATTTTTATATGGCTTTGTATATATCGAAATGCATTCAGCACTACGTAAAGAAATGACTGCCGATGGCTTAAACATGTCGCAATCGCTGATGATGAAATTTGCCAACCTGAATTTCATGATGCAAAACCTGTATACCAGCCTGGAGTTTGAAGATTTCACACCATGGTCTATCACGGTAGTAAAACTCGAAAACGGAGAAACACCATTCAGTTTCCGTGATGAGATTAACACTTTAACCTTCTCATTAAAAATGAAAGATTTTGGGATCATCGCCTGTTTACAGGATAATGGCACCAATAAACGCTACCATCAGGACATCATTAATGAGATAAAAGGAAAAGCCTTAACAGCCGAGCAATTTGAAGAGCTGAGCGCCCGCTTTTATTATTCAGCCTACCTTTTTAACCGCTTGCCCGAATATACCTTTATGCCTGTAGAAGGCACCATTTATATTGAAGCGATGCCTTTGCGTGGCAACATGACCAAACCACTTTTTGATGTTTGGCAACATAAAATATATGCGCAGGTATTGGAAAATTTCTGGAAACCCTGGGGATACGTGGTGTTTGAAATTATTAAAAACCCTGACGAGCCGATGAGTTTTTTCGAGAAACCTTGTTTACCTACTGCGGGGTAATAATGAACCCGTCACCCTGAATTCATTTAAGGGTCTACCTGCTGGAAAGATGCTGACCACGTAGTAGCTACAAAACAATTGAAAATACTAGTTCTGCTTGTAAAATAAATTCAGCATGACGATCGCGGGGAACGGCTTGGGCTAACATTAAATGTTAACACTACCTTCCTCCCGTTAACACGGCGATAAAGTTCTGTAGAATACCTGGCACGAAGATAATCGTAAATATCAATCCGGTTAAGGCCCCAAAAAAGTGTGCATCATGATTGATATGATCCCTTGAATTGCGGGAAGCATAAGCACAATAAACTAAATATATAATCCCAAAAACTACGGCAGGAATCCCGATCGGGATAAACATGATATAAATTTTAGACATTGGATTATATAAAATATAACTAAAAAGTACCGCGCTGATTGCCCCTGAGGCACCAAGGCTATTATAATTAAAGTTATCTTTATGTTTGATCACCGTTGGCAGATCGCTCAGTACCAAACCCAAAAAATAAAGCAATCCAAATCGCCAGCTCCCCATCATACTTTCGAGTGCAAAGGCAAAAGCGTAAAAGGTAAACATGTTAAAAAACAGGTGCATCCAATCGGCGTGTACAAGTCCGCTGGTAATTAAGGTATAAATATTCTGCCCTTTAGAAACACTAAAAGGATGCAGCATAAACTTTCCATAAATCGAATGATCATAGAAAGCGTATAGACTGGTAATAATGGTAAAAACAAAAATTACGGAGGCAACTGGTGCTATATTGAAGTATTCCATTTGGGTTTATTTTAAATCCAGTTTTACATCTGTAACCAAACGTGCAACGGGATATCTGTTGTGTGTTTTTTCGTAATAATCAGAATTTTTATACACAAAATCAAGTTGTGCGGCATCATTCTTTGCAAATTCGGGGTCGGCCAACTTTTTGGCTTCCAGTTTACTTTTTAAATCAGGGTTGTTTTTTAGCAGTTCTGCGGCCGTATCTTCAAAAACATAGGCCGAATAGTGCTCTTTCATATCTAAAATAGAATCGAAAAAATTCCAGTTGAAATAAGAATCTGTAGCTTGGGGTTCTAAAGTTTCTATAATATACCGGTTACTTGGCTGGTTTACATAAACCACATAATCGCCAGCATAATATTGCAGCTTTTGTGGAACAGCATTGACTGCTACAGCGGAGTGCAGGTAATGACCTTCATATGGGCGGCTCACCGTTTTAAAATCGCCGATATAATAACTGTCGACAGCAATTATCTGATCGCTTTTTAGTTCGCTGACTTTAACCTGATTTAGTTTAAGCAGGGAAATTACGCGATCCCAGGCTTTCGGAATGATGTAGGCCACAGGCTTTTGAACAGACAATGAAGGTTCATACTTGTTCCATTCTTTAATGGTTTTAGTGTAAGGTTTGTTACGATCGTAGTATAAACGATCAGCGCCGCTCACCGCGCTGGGTTTTTGGCCGGCTTCAAAGCCTTTAAAAGTGATATCGTTAACCTCGTTTTTATTCAATTTCCATGCTAAAGGAAATTCTTTTTGTACAGCCACAAATTCGTCTGCCTTTTTCTTATTCTCCCCAATTACTTTGGCATCCCGTTCTACAACCTGAATATAGGTTTGCAAAAGCTTGTAGGTAGCATCAACACGTAAATCGTACGATTTTAACATATGTGTTTCGGGCATAAAACCGATGGTATTGTGCAGTGTGGTGTAACCAGTTGAGTAACGCGGTGATTCGATAAAACCTGTTATCCCGGTTTCAGGGGTTTCGCCTATTGAGTTTACATAAGGAATCATCGGGTAACCCAGCTTTTCCATACCTGCATATAGATCAGGCACTAAAGTTTTGGTTAAATAATCAGAAAGTATAGGGTTTAGCTTATCTTTTTGTGTGGGGATAAGCGTCATTACATATTGATAATCGGCCCCATTGCTGGTGTGCGTATCTACAAATATTTCAGGTTGCCAGGTATTAAAAATGAGTTGAAATGTTGCTGAATTTTTCGAATCGGTTTTAATGAAATCGCGGTTCAGATCGAGATTTTTACTATTGCCCCTAAAACCATATGCAATTGGCCCATTCTGGTTCGCCCTTGATGCTCCACTACGGTTAAAACTGCCATCTATATTGTAAAGTGGAATGATGCAGATGACCACATCTTTTGGCAGTTTACCGGCTTTAAGCAAATCGCGGGCCAGCATCATCGACGCGTCTATACCTTCAGGTTCGCCCGGGTGAATGCCATTATTGATCAATAAAATTCTTTTACTTTGTTTCCTGATCTGTACCGGATCAAAAACCCGGTCATGTGATAAAACCAATAAGTGTAAAGGTTTACCAAAATCTGTACGCCCATAGGTTAGTAGTTTGGCTTCGGGGTATGTTTTAGCCAGTTTTTCATAGTAAGATACTGCTTCAGTGTATGTTGTGGTTGCTGTTTTTCCGCTTAACTCAAAAGGTGTTTCTTGTGCGATCGCTTTTAGCCTTATTAATAGCGAACACAACACAAAGAGTTTTCTCATACCTTAAAGCTAAAAAACGAAATACGGTTATTAAAGTGTTTTACGATAAGTTTTAATATTACCCAACATGTACTTAAAACCTATGGTATAGGTATTATAAACATCGGGTGAGAAGTTTTTAAATTTGGTATTCAAATCGTTATAGCCATCAAGCCCTTCGCCAAAAGTAAAGGTCGATTGCGCATTGAAATTGATGATATATCGCATATAACCGTAGCCGTCATTAATATAATAGTTAAAACCCAGGTTTAAGGGCACCAATAGGTTCAAGCTCTTATCTTCGCCCGGAAATGGCCCATAACCTGGATTAGAAGCGGCCCAGCTCGGTTTATACCTTACGATATCAGTAATATTATTATTGACTACACCTATGCCAAGGCCTACATACAAACCTCTGATGTTATATAAAAATTCACTTTGATAATAGTCTACTACCTGGCCAAGCATCAATTTTACATTGGCGCTAAGCGCTGTATATTTATTTACAAACTGACGGTTATTAGGATCTGTTTCTATGTCTCCTCCTTGAATCCTACCGTACTGCCCCTCTAAACCGAGGGTTACAAATGGAGTGATATGAAAATCGAATGTGCCATAAGTTGTATATCCAAAACTTCCTTCTTTTACATCGGTGTAAGAATTGTTTATTCCTCCTCCAAAGCCGAGCGACATATTAAAATAATTGGATTGGGCAAAACAAAAACTTCCTGTAAAGACAAGCAGAAGAGTTAGATAAGCAGCTTTAAGCAAATTAAAAATCATATCATTTTTTTACAAAAATAAAATGATTATCCAATATATATAACTTTTACCTTTGAATTATGATCACATATACCAACTTTAATAAATCTCTTGAGCAGCGGTTTATAAAATATGCTAAAATTGATACCCAATCCGATCCGAGCTCTCCTACCTGCCCGTCAACCCCAAAACAAAAGAACTTAGGTAAGGTATTGGTTCAGGAATTGTTAGAAACAGGCATTTCAGAAGCTGAAATGGATGACAATGGTTATGTGTACGCTACCATCCCATCAAATACAAACAAGCAGATACCCGTGATTTTCTTCTGTTCGCACATGGATACCTCGCCTGATTGTAGCGGTGAAAATGTTAAACCGATTATTCATGATAATTATCAAGGACAAGACTTGATTCTGCCAGACGACCACCATATTGTAATCAAACTTTCCGAGCACAAAGACCTAAAACATCAGATTGGCAACGATATTATTACCGCAAGCGGAACAACTTTATTGGGGGCCGATAATAAGGCCGGGTTAGCTGAAATTATGGAAGCGGCTACCTTTTTAATGAAAAATCCCGAGGTAAAACATGGAACCATCAAACTTCTTTTTACGCCTGATGAAGAAATAGGCAGGGGTGTAGACAAAGCTGATTTAAAGAAGTTAGGAGCCGATTTTGGTTATACCATTGACGGGGAAACACTCGGCTCTATTGAAGATGAAACTTTTTCTGCGGATGGGGCCACCCTTAAAATTTATGGCGTGAGTACGCATCCCGGCTTTGCAAAAGGAAAGATGGAAAGTGCAATTAAGATCCTCGCCGAAATTTTAGATGCACTGCCAAAAGACACCCTTACGCCAGAGGCTACACACCAAAAAGAAGGATTTATCCATCCGGTAAGTATAAACGGACAGGTAGAAGAAGCAGAAGCACAATTTATCATCAGGGATTTTACCGATGAGAAATTAGCTGCACATGGTCAGTTTTTGGAAGAAACGGTAAAAAAGATAATGACCGGCTACCCAAAATCTACTTACAAGCTTAATATTAAAGCACAATACCGCAACATGAAACAGGTTTTAGATCAGCATCCTAAAATTGTACAATATGGTATTGAGGCCATTGAAAGAGCTGGCGTAGTACCTAAACAACAAAGTATCCGTGGTGGAACCGATGGCTCGCGACTTTCTTATATGGGTTTACCATGTCCTAACATTTTTGCCGGAGAACATGCCTTTCATAGCAAACAAGAATGGGTAAGCGTACAGGATATGGAAAAAGCGGTACAAACCATTATAAATATTGCTTGTATCTGGGAGGAGCGTGGTTAGTCTGAAGTTACAGGTTTTAAATCTCAAGTCTTGAGCTAATTCAGTCTAATGATTTCCCCCTTATTTAAAAAAGATAACTTCAAAGCACAAATTTTGCTAATTTTAACTTGTAATGATAACTCTCGAAAACGATTATATAAAAGTTAGCCTGGCGGCTAAAGGCGCAGAACTTCAAGGTTTATTTAGTAAAGAAACCAAGATTGAATATGTATGGAATGCCAACCCAAAGTATTGGGCAAAACATAGCCCGGTATTATTTCCCATTGTTGGCTCATTAAAAAACAACAGTTTTATTTACCAGGGTAAAAATTACGAACTACCCCGTCATGGTTTTGCCCGGGATCATGTTTTTAATTTCGAAAAAATAAGTGAAAGCGAGGGGCTTTTTACCTTAACTCAAAGCGAAGATACTTTAAAAGTATATCCTTTCTATTTTGAGTTGAAACTGAGGTATCAATTAATAGACAGAAAGTTAAATTTAACTTACGAGGTAAGAAACACTGGTACGAGCGAGCTTCTATTCTCTATTGGTGCACATCCGGCATTTGCAGTACCCAATACGCCAGATACTGTTTACGAAGATTATTACCTGGCCTTTAATGCTGACGAAAAATTAACCTTCTGGAAACTGGAAGATGGTCTGGTGGCCGACGAAACCAAAAATATTGAGCTTAAGGCACATCAGCTGAAGCTTACTCATGAACTGTTTTATAACGACGCGCTGGTTTTTAAAAACCTGCAAAGCAACTGCATTAGTTTATTGAACACTAAAAATGATTATGGCCTGCATTTCCATTTTGAAGATTTTCCATTCTTTGGAATATGGGCGGCAATCGATGCGCCGTTTGTGTGTTTAGAACCTTGGTGCGGAGTCGCTGATAGTGTTAACCACAACCAGGAGTTATCACACAAAGAGGGTATAATAAAACTTGATGCAGGCAAAAACTGGTCGCGGTTTTGGGAAGTGGAGTGTTTTTAAAGTGGTTCCGATTCCAGGAAATATTCTTTTAAACGATAAAAAAAAATAATCGGTATTAATATTTCTGACCAAACATTGGAGCACTTCATCTTTCAAAAATAGTTCAAATATGATCATATTTGGTCGCTAATCAATTTAATAAATAAGGTAACCACTTGTTAATCATAAAGATAACCTACTCAAAGTTTCCCTGGTTACCCCGAGATAAGATGCAATAAGGGTTTTAGGGATTCTTTTCTGTAAAGTTGGATATTGGTTCTGCCATTGCTTGTAACGCTCGCCGGCATTGTTGCTGAGTAAAGCCAATACGCGTTTTTGCAAAGCCATGTTGCCAGTTGTATACTTTTTTCTGAAAAAATACTCCATTTTGCGAGAGGAAGCGCAGAGCTTTTCCTTATTTTCAAAAGAGATAGAAAGTGTTTCGGTATCTTCTATACAATCTACATTTAAAGTGGCAGGCATGCCGGTATTGAAAGCATTTGGATCAGAAAACCACCATTCTTCCATGGCCAGCTGCAAAATATATTCTTTTCCTTCATGGTCGGTATAAGAAGATTTTACAATGCCCTTTAATACAAAATGTTCCTGACTGGCCGTATCACCTGCCTGGATAATATACTGGTGCTTTTTGTATTTCCGCCTGGTAAAAAAAGATGCAGCATGCTCAAATTCTTCATCTGTTAAACAAACGATCTGATGGATGTGCGCTCTTAAAAAATCTAATTCCATGTTTCTGATGCAAACAAATGTACTATTTATTCAAGATTTTTAAACCTGATAGACTTGCTTTGACCAAATATTTGCGTGATAATCATCACACTAAAATAGTGATGTATGTCCTTTACTAAAAATTTTCCCTACATTATGTTTGCAGCACACAACATACAAAACACACAAATGAAACTTAAATCACTTGCCACCATTGCGATACTATTGTCTTTATTGAGTATAAAAACCTATGCCCAGAGTTTAACCAAAATGAACTGGTTTAACGAACCTGAAAAATGGGAAATTAAGGATAAAAATACTTTTAGCATGTTTGTACCTGCCAAAACCGATTATTGGAGGATATCGCATTATGGTTTTACAGTTGATGATGCGCCTTTTTATTATGCTACTTACGGTGGCGAATTCGAGGTAAAAGTGAAAATTACAGGAAATTACGTAACCACATTTGATCAGATGGGACTGATGCTCCGCATTAACGAGGAGGAATGGATTAAAGCTGGTGTTGAATTTGTAAATGGGAAGCAGAACGTAAGTGCGGTGGTAACGCATAAAACCAGCGATTGGAGTGTGGTAGAACTGGAAAAAGCACCGGCATCCATCTGGATGAAAGCGGTTAGGAAACTGGATGCCGTTGAGATTTTCTATTCATTTGACGATAAAAAATATACCATGCTGCGCACCTGTTATTTTAAAGATAATGCACCTGTAATGGTGGGTTTGGTAGCCGCCTGTCCGGATGGTAAAGGCTTTAACGCCACCTTTGAGAATTTTAAGGTTACAACCACACCTGATCAGCGCAGGCTGGATTGGGCAAAAAAACAACAGAATTGATCTGGTTTTTAATAATGTGGTCATCATTTAGAGCGTAGTGAAGAGATCTTTTAACATAATTAAAAGATCTCTCCATTTTACTTCGCTCCATCCGATAGCGATCGGATCGAGATGACGATTTTTCTATTGGAACCACTCCATAATAGCTAATTTCAAGGACAGCGATTATCACTAAATTCCAGCCAATGCCTCAACTAAATCCTTAAAGCCAGGTCTTTTCAAAGCTATCGTATCCAAACAGAAATCCCTAAGTTGGCTGATGCTTTTATAAACTTCTTCACTTACCCCTTCGTCTTTTAAAGAAAGTAAATCATCCAGGAGGTAACCATAGGCACTTACTTCAATCCGCTCCAACGCAGCAGCCGTTTTAGCGGTATTATCGTAAAAACTTGCTGCACCAAAATCGCCGAACAACGTACTGCCTTCATCATCAACCAAGGTATTGTGTGCATATAAATCGCCATGCATAATGCCGGCCTCATGTAATTGAGCTGATAGTGATGCAATGGTTTTGGCAATGCCAATAATCTGTTTTTCGGAAAGTTTTCTATCTGGAGGAAAAACATCCCTGGTACAGCTTTCTAAACTTGGTGGATTGCCAAGATTGTAAAAATGAAGGGGAATCAGATCCATCACCAATCCCTTTTTTTCATCAGGATGGTGTGCAATCTGCCCGATGAGGTTAACCAAACCGGGGTGGTAACCTGCAGCAATGTAGGCTGTCATTTCATCTTCAGGCAAGCCATCGCTGGTAACATTTCCTTTAAATATTTTAACCGCTACCTCCTGGGTTTCATCGCCAATGGTTCTATTGGCTTTAGAAATGACGCCAGATGCACCCTCACCCAACAAATGGCTAATCTCTAAATCGTGCCAGTTGATCAATGAAAGTGTTTCAACAGCAGGTGTTTTGCTAAAATTATTCCCCGAAAATGCAATCCAGGATAGTTTAGGCAGTTGTGTAATCCACTGTGGCAATTCATGCAATTTATTTGCGGCAATGCGCAATAAACTCAAATGCTGGCAATTGCTCAATTCTTCAGGCAGTGTTGATAAACGGTTACCCGATAACATCAGCTTTTGCAACCGCGTACACAGACCAATTTCTTTGGGTAATTCGGCAACGTTGTTATTGGTTAAAATCAGCCATCGGAGATTAGTATTTAGCGATTTAGCAGGCACGGATGTGATCAGGTTGGATTTAAAACCCACAATATCAAGCAAAGGGCAGTCGGCTAATTGCTCAGGCATAACAGTAAAAAGGTTCTCAGAGCAAAAGAAAATCTTCAGTTTCTTTAAACGGCCAAAATCTGCAGGCAAAGTGCTCAGCTTATTAAAAGAAAGATCCAGTACTTCCAATGTATCGGCCAAATCGAATATTTCTATAGGGAATTCTGTTAAATTTTCGGAAAGTTTTAACGATACCGATCCTTTAAGTTGTCCGCTTTGTAGTGCTAACAGGCTTTGCATAGATGTACTGGGTTTAATAATCGGAGACGAAGATAAGGGATTTGGCTTGGAGTTTCTGGCAGAAGCAGGAGTGATAACGTTGCTAAGCGAAAATTTAGGCTTCCAATTCCCTCAATTGTCAATCCTGAGTATCACTAAGGATCTTTATCTTTCAGTTAAGTTTATCTCGAATGCTCTTCCTACGTTTCAGAAAGATAAAAATTCTAATACAGTGATAAACTATGTTATTGATTTGAGATATAGATTTTATCTATATCATTTTTTATTTGCATTAAAAATTTAATCGCATATATTTACAAAAAACTTTAGGGGTGCCTACGTGCTGAGAAATACCCTTTGAACCTGATGCAGTTAGTACTGCCGAAGGGAAAAGTGAAAGCAATATTATATTGCTGTCTTTTCGATCTCCATTTTGGGGCAATCTCTACAGTTTTTCCAAATTTTTTAAATATGGAAGTAACTATAAACAATCAAAACTACCAACTTAACGAGTCTTGTTCTATCGAACAGATGCTGGCTGCCGTCATTTCAGCAGAAACAAATGGCCTGGCCATAGCGGTTAACCAAACCATCATTTCCAAATCTGCTTGGGACACATATGTGCTGAGCCCGGGCGATCAGGTTATACTCATTAAAGCCACTCAAGGGGGGTAAATAGAAGGATTGAATGATGGGATGGGGATACTTACATTCAAAAATTCATTCAATCACTCATTCCTTCATTTCCCCTTCACTCAATCACTCATTCTCTCCTTCAAACATTTCAAAATGAAAACAGAAAAAACACCAAATCAGGAAGTCATCAGCCGCAGTCCATTTCCAGCCTCACGCAAAATATTTGTACCCGGCAACATCCACAATATCCAGGTGGCCATGCGTGAAATCAGCTTAATGGAAACCAAAATCCACAATGGCTTTGGTTTAACCGAGCCGAATCCGCCTGTAACAGTTTACGATACCAGTGGTCCTTACACCGATCCAGATGCTGATATTGATGTAAGGAAAGGACTTCCGCGATTAAGGGAACAATGGATTAAAGACAGGCTTGATGTAGAAGAACTTCCTCAATTATCTTCTGTTTACGGGCAACAACGCCTAGCCGATGAAAAACTGGATGCCTTACGCTTTAATTTTATCAAAAAACCATACAAGGCGAAAGCTGGCGCCAATGTATCGCAAATGCATTATGCCAAAAAGGGAATCATTACCGCCGAAATGGAATACATTGCCATTAGGGAAAACCAACAGATCGAACTGCTGAATGCGCAATTGGGTGGGCAGCATGAGGTAATGAACCACCAGCATAAAGGCAATAGTTTTGGTGCCAATACCCCAAGAGGATATATTACACCAGAATTTGTTAGAGATGAAGTAGCAGCCGGACGTGCAGTAATTCCTTGCAACATTAACCACCCTGAACTCGAACCGATGATTATCGGTCGCAATTTCCTCGTGAAAATCAATGCCAATATTGGTAATTCAGCGGTTACTTCTACCATCGAAGAAGAAGTAGAAAAAGCGGTATGGGCCTGCCGTTGGGGTGCCGATACCATTATGGACCTTTCTACTGGAAAAAACATTCATGAAACCCGCGAGTGGATTATCCGCAATTCGCCAGTGCCCATTGGTACCGTTCCCATCTATCAGGCCCTTGAAAAAGTAAATGGAAAAGCGGAAGACCTGACCTGGGAAATTTTCCGCGATACTTTAATTGAGCAGGCCGAGCAGGGGGTAGATTATTTTACCATCCACGCGGGTGTGCTGCTTCGTTATGTGCCTTTAACAGCCAAAAGAATTACCGGTATTGTTTCGCGTGGCGGATCGATCATGGCCAAATGGTGCCTGGCCCACCATAAAGAAAATTTCCTTTATACTCATTTTGAAGAGATTTGTGAAATTATGAAAGCTTATGATGTGGCTTTTTCTTTAGGCGATGGTTTAAGACCGGGCTGTATAGCAGATGCAAACGATGCCGCACAGTTTTCGGAACTTGAAACTCTTGGCGAACTAACCAAAATTGCGTGGAAACATGATGTACAAACCATTATCGAAGGGCCTGGTCATGTGCCCATGCACCTGATTAAAGCCAATATGGAAAAACAGCTGGAACATTGCGCAGAAGCACCATTCTATACTTTGGGCCCATTAACTACCGATATTGCACCGGGTTACGACCATATTACTTCGGCTATCGGCGCTGCCATGATCGGCTGGTACGGAACAGCCATGCTCTGTTATGTTACCCCTAAAGAACATTTGGGCCTGCCAAACAAAAAAGACGTTAAAGATGGTGTAATAACCTATAAAATTGCGGCTCATGCGGCCGATCTGGCCAAAGGACACCCTGGTGCACAATACCGGGATAATGCTTTAAGTAAAGCAAGGTTCGAGTTTAGATGGGAAGACCAGTTTAATCTCTCGCTTGATCCGGATACAGCAAAAGAGTTTCATGACGAAACCCTGCCGGCAGATGGCGCTAAGATTGCCCATTTCTGCTCCATGTGCGGGCCGAATTTCTGCTCGATGAAAATTACCCAGGATGTACGTGAGTATGCTGCACAACAGGGTGTAGAAGCAGATGAAGCTTTAGCGAAAGGCATGCAGGAAAAATCAAAAGAATTTACTAAAAACGGAAGTGAAATTTATTCCTAAGCCATTATGGAACTGATTGTGATCGCCAGGCCCACCTTTTTTAAAGCAGAATGCCATCTCGTCAACCAGCTTTTCGAAGCCGGTTTAAGCGTTTTCCATTTGCGTAAACCAGCGGCAGACGAGTCTGCACACCGTAAATTTATGGATGGTATTTTACCCGAATACCATCCACGCATTGCCTTACATCATTTCCATGTATTGGCTAACGATTACCATATGAAAAGAATCCACCATACCGAAAGTTTCAGAAAAGAAAGAGATAATGAGATATGGCCAGCAGATAAGGTTTTGAGCACCTCTCTTCATCAACTGGCAGATCTGCAACAGATTCATCAATATGATTATAGTTTCTTTAGCCCTGTATTCAATAGCTTTTCTAAACCCGGTTATAAAGGCGTTATTCCACCCGACTTCCGCCTGGAAAAACAGCAAGGCATGCCAAAAATTATTGCCCTTGGCGGCATCGGTTTAGCCGAAATAGATAAGGTTAAAAGGATGAATTTCGATGGTATTGCCCTACTGGGCAGTATCTGGAGCGATCCTTCACAGGCACTAACTATTTTTAAAAAAGCCCAGGCCAAATGCCAGGCTTAACCCTAAAATTTAACCATAGCAATATGATAGCGCCCCTACAATATATCTCGCAAGCCCCTAAAACAGGCACTCATATCGATGCCATTGAAGCAGTACTTCAAGCTGGCGGAAAGTGGATCCAGCTCCGCATCAAACACCAGGCCGAAACCGAGATCCTGCCTTTCGCAAAAGCAGCACAGGCCTTATGCGAAAATTATGGTGCCAAACTGATCATAAATGATTATCCGCATCTGGCAAAAGCCGTAAATAGTTATGGCGTGCATTTAGGCCTGCAGGATATGCCAATTTCCGAAGCCAGAAAAATTATCGGCAAACACCAGATCATCGGCGGTACCGCGAATACTTTCGAACATATCCGGCAAAGGGTAGCCGAAGGAGCAGATTACATTGGCCTTGGCCCTTTCCGGTTTACCAGAACCAAGGAAAACCTTAGTCCCATTGTAGGTTTGGAAGGTTACCAGACGTTAATGGAAAAAGTAAGGAAAGCTGGAATCAGTACCCCCATTATTGCCATTGGCGGTATTGAAGCAGCTGATATTCCGGCTATACTTGAAACCGGAATTTACGGAATTGCCCTCTCAGCAGCACTCACCAATCAAATCCAAACTTCATTCGTGTTAGCAGAAATCAATAGTAAAATTCATCATGCATTCGCTTTAAAATCATAAATATGTTAACCATTGCAGATCAAACCTTTAGCTCACGCCTTTTTACCGGTACAGGAAAATTTTCTTCTGCCAGAGAGATGGAAAATGTCTTAATCGCCTCGGCCTCCGAACTCGTGACCTTAGCCCTTAAACGTGTTGATTTAAAAGGCAAAGATGACGATATCCTCCAGCACCTTCAACATCCGCATATTAACTTATTGCCCAATACTTCAGGGGTGCGTAATGCAAAAGAGGCCGTTTTTGCCGCTCAATTGGCACGCGAAGCTTTAGAAACCAACTGGATCAAGCTGGAAATCCATCCGGATCCCAAATACCTTATGCCTGATCCGATCGAAACGTTAAAAGCAACAGCAGAACTGGTTAAACTTGGTTTTGTGGTATTGCCTTACATCCACGCCGATCCTGTTTTATGCAAGCGGTTAGAAGATGTGGGAACCGCAGCTGTAATGCCATTAGGATCGCCAATTGGCAGTAATAAAGGTTTAAGAACCATCGATTTTTTAGAGATTATCATCAGCCAGAGCAGGGTGCCTGTAATTATCGATGCAGGTATTGGTGCACCATCCGATGCGGCCAAAGCCATGGAAATAGGGGCCGATGCCGTTTTGGTGAATACTGCGATTGCCATTGCCAAAAACCCGACTAATATGGCCATAGCATTTAAACTGGCTGTTGAATCCGGAAGAATGGCCTTCGAATCTAAACTGGGCAGCCAGCAACATGCTGCCGCAGCAAGCAGTCCACTAACCACATTTCTTGATGAGTAGTTTTAACAGGGTATTCGAATCCCACAGTTGGGACGATACCAAAGCCAGTATTTACGACAAAACCGCTGCCGATGTAGAAAGCGCTTTAAACAATCAGCAACGAACGCTGGAAGATTTTAAAGCATTGATCTCCCCAGCGGCATTGCCCTATCTCGAAGATATGGCGCAGATTAGCCAGCGCTTAACCTTAGACAGATTTGGCCGAACCATCCAAATGTATATTCCACTTTACCTTTCTAATGAATGCAACAACATCTGTACCTATTGTGGCTTCAGTTACGATAATAAAGTGCGGCGCAGAACGCTCAACCCAATAGAAATTATGCAGGAAGTGGCCGTAATTAAAGGCATGGGTTACGAACATGTGCTTTTAGTAACGGGCGAAGCCAATCAAACGGTGCATACCGATTATTTTAAAAAAGTACTGGATCTGATCAGCCCGCATTTTGCCCATATAGCCATGGAGGTACAGCCTTTAGATGTGGAAGATTATGAAACACTTATTCCACATGGCTTAAATACGGTACTGGTTTACCAGGAAACGTACCATCAGGACGATTATCGCAAACACCACCCCAAAGGTAAAAAAGCTAACTTTTTATACCGCTTAGAAACCCCCGACCGGCTGGGGCAAGCTGGTATCCATAAAATGGGGCTTGGCGTACTCATCGGACTGGAAGACTGGAGAACTGATTCATTTTTTACGGCCCTACATCTATCCTACCTCGAAAAACAGTATTGGCAAAGTAAATTCAGTATCTCCTTTCCAAGATTACGCCCATTTAGTGGCGGTCTGGAACCTAAGGTAGTGATGAATGATAAGGAATTGGTACAGCTGATCTGTGCCTACCGTCTATTTAACAGCGAAGTAGAGCTATCTATCTCTACCCGCGAAACGGAGACTTTCAGGAACCATATTATTAAACTGGGGATCACGGCCATTAGTGCGGGTTCTAAAACCAATCCAGGCGGTTACGAAGTAGCGCCACAATCGTTGGAGCAGTTTGAAATATCTGATGAACGTTCGCCACAGGAGATTGCCGCCATGATCAGAAAACAAGGTTACGAACCCATCTGGAAAGATTGGGACAGGAGTTTAATCCATCAATAATGTTAACTAAAGCAGAATTAAACCGCTACAACCGGCAAATGATCTTGCCTGAACTCGGCCTGGACGGGCAGGAAAAACTGAAAGCCGCCAAAGTATTGGTTATTGGTGCCGGCGGTTTAGGCTGCCCCGTATTGCAATATTTGGCTGCAGCCGGCATCGGAACAATCGGAATTGTAGATGATGACCTGGTGGAGTTAAGCAACCTGCACCGTCAGATTTTGTATAACCATACCGATATCGGCTTATCCAAATCAAAAACCGCCGCAGCGAAACTTGAACTGCTTAATCCGCATGTAGGTTTCAGGGCTTATCACGAACGTTTTACACCTGATCACGCAACATCCATTTGCCGTGATTATGATTTGATAGTTGATTGTTCGGATAATTTTACAACCCGTTATTTGGTGAACGACACCTGTGTAAGTTTAGGAAAAACACTCATTTTTGGCTCTATTTTACAGTTTGAAGGTCAGGTTGCTGTATTTAACCACAATGGTGGCCCAAGTTACAGAGATCTTTATCCTGCATCGCCGATGGAGAACATCAACTGTGTGGAAGGTGGTGTCATCGGCATCCTGCCCGGAATAATTGGTTTATACATGGCCAATGAAGTGATCAAACTGATCTGTGGCATCGGCGAAACCCTTTCAGGAAAATTAA
Organism: Pedobacter sp. PF22-3; assembly: GCF_026239555.1. Classification (GTDB taxonomy): domain Bacteria; phylum Bacteroidota; class Bacteroidia; order Sphingobacteriales; family Sphingobacteriaceae; genus Pedobacter. The sequence continues at coordinate 250,499 of NZ_JAPIVP010000008.1, forward strand.
TGACCATTGATGCGCTGAACAATATCGTATCTGTATTCAAAATTGCACCCGAAAAAAAGACCGCAACAATCAAAACCGAAGCTAAAACCATAAACGAAATTGATAAGACAATTTTGGATCAATGGCTTTCGGAATGTCCTGACGAAATTTTCCTGATCGATGTACGAGAAGATTACGAACATGAAGAAGACAATATTGGCGGGGTAAATATATCCCTTTACGAATTAACTAATTCGCTCGATTATATTCCCAAAAACAAAAAAGTGGTGTGCTATTGCCAAACCGGGCAAAGGAGCAAAATGGCGGTGCAGTTGCTAAGGGGTGTTTATGATGGCAAAGTGTATAGTTTGAAAGGAGGTGTTAGTTAAGTTGTTTATTGGTCATTAATGATTACCTGGCAAGGTTAATCGGTTAATATGCGTTGCGCCTAAAGCTAAGTGAAGAGAATACCAAGCTAGATAATTATCTTAATATTCTTAACCTCTTAATGGTGAAAACATCTTTTGTAAACCAACTCCAAACCCCAACTCTCGACTGCACTTAAATGATCTTATATTTCTTATATGGTAAAAACCCAAAAACGGCTCAATCTTTGTTCCTACCGATGCTTAAATTTCATAAGGAAAACCCATTTAGATCATGAACAAATTACAAGCACTATCCCAAAAATCAAGATTCGCTTTTTTAATCGGCTTTACACTTTTTTTCTCCTCATGCTCAGAAACGCCTGAACGTTTCTTCGACATCGCCATCCTGAACACCAACATGATCAATAATTTTGCCACTGCAGATCTAGCCGGTCATATCGACGATGAATCAAAAGAATACCCTGATATTCCATCCAGTAAAAAGAAAGGCAACGAAGCTGCCACCAGCGTTAACAATAAAATATTATACCTGGAGCAATCGCTGGATAAAGTGAAAAAACTTTCGGCTTCGGGAGAAGAAGAAAAAGAAATTAAAGCCCTCTCCCAGCAATTATATGAGCTCGTTATCCCGGTGTATAAAAACGAATATCTTGCTTACGCTAAACTGTGTGATGGTAAAGGCAGCCAGGCCGCTAAAGACGAAATGATTAAAAACATTGATGAAAAATACGGCGCTCGTTTTGAGCAAAACTTTAATGCCTTAATGGAAAAAGGCAAAGTTTATGCACAACAACATAATATCCAGGTAAACTGGGGACAATAAACTAAGAATATATGGTTTAATTCAGGGTGAAATACTTGGATTAAACCATTTTAATGTCCAAAACTCCCTACCAATTTTCCCAGATGCTACGTATTGGTAGCCTGCAGCTCATTGCCGTGAAATTCTGGTATTTCTTCTTTCTCAGTCTCAGTTTCTATTTCTTTTATAGCTGGCTTAACTTCTTTCTCCAGCTTACTCACCGCAAAACCGCAGAGCCCTGTAAAAAAAGCGGCACATATAAACCATACTAAACGGGTAAGCATATACCTGTCATTAGAAGTATATTTGGTTAAAATATTATTAGTGAGTGGCTTTAATACTCTTTGTAAATCTTGAGGATACGCACCGCTATAGGTAAAAAACTCATGATCCTTTCCATGCCCTTTATACCATACTTTTCCAATCGAGTAGCTTGTCAGCGTATCGGGCAGATTAATTTTTCTTTGACTCGTTAACGTTTGAACATTTAAAGGAATTATTGCTGAACCAACATTTTGTTTTTCATCTTTAATCGGCTCATAGTGATCTTCATCCCAGTACATAAATTTCTCATCTGAGTTGGCCTTCCGAACTGTTATAGCACGACGTTCCCAAAACGCAAAAGAAGCGGTAACAACAAGTAATAGAATGATGCAGGAGATGGTGATATAAGCTTGGGTAAATTTTGGCACATAAACTGGTGCCTTAGGTTGTTTAGGGTCGGGCTTTGTGGTATCCTTATCAGGCGGAGTTGGAGGAGGAAAAAGATCATCTATGGGTATCCCACCAATTTTAAGTGCTTTTTCAGTACTTGAATAATAGTAAGAACTTCTAGGTCTAGGTTCCAAATCTATTAACCATGCTAAAAGATTACTATTTCTCTCATCTGTTGTCTCTGTTTCACCTTTGATGTGCTTACAAAGAGCTCTGTAGTCGTCAGGCTCTGAATCATCTATAACTTTTCGAAAATTATCGCATTTCATTTTGTCCACTTTGAAGAACGTCGAAAGGATATCGATATCATTTGGATTATTTCTGCTGTCATAAACCTTTAAACAAGCCTTTCTCAATCTGGTAGTAGTTTCTTCAGGCAAAATTTCATGCAGCTTCCCTTTATTCTTCATCTTTTTATAGGCAGCCAATACTATGTCTTGATAATCTTCAGGCATTTTTCAAAAAATTTGATGTAAAAGTAAAAATGGAATTCTTGGAATCTTTACGGGTTTCCGGAATTCCTTGGAATTTAAAAAGAATTCTTTAGAATCTTTGGAATTATCTGAAAACTAGCAGTTTGAAGCTTGGATATTTGTCCCAACAATTAATTCAAGCAACGATTCAAACTATAATCCAAGCAAAGAACTAAATGTTAAAAACGAGTAGACATCGCGGTCGTTAGTAGCCGGTTTGGGAAGCAGTTATTAGCTCCCGCGACAGACACTCAACACTTCCCAAAAATTTCAGAAGGCCTTCTGAATACCAAAATGCAGAAAGGCCCGCGGACGTGTCGCGGGTACTCTGCGCAGTATTCACACTTTAAATTTTTGAGTAATGTTTTTACCTCTTTTTATTGCCATATTACTTGGCCTGGCAACGCCTACAAATACAAATAACAATTGCGGCCACAACGGTGGTACAGTAACGACTAATAGTGACACATCAGGTGATCTTGGTAACCCAGACACCCCCCCTCCAGGTGATGGTACCGGCGGAGATACAGGAAATAATCCTCCTAGATAATGGATTTAAAAAGCGGGTAAATTTTGCCCGCTTTTTTTTTAAATTAGAGGATTAAATAAAAAAGCATTGAAAAAACTAATAACGCCTCTTCTCTTATTATTGCTTTTATCCTGCAATAAAGAAATTTCCAAAAAAAAAGTTAACAATACCAATCCAAACTACGAGAAAGCTTGGTACTTCTTTGATCATAGTATACCAGACAGCAGTTTCATTTATTTTAATAAAGCAAGAGAAGATTTTTCGAATACAAATGATAGTATTGGAATTGCCAAATGCCTGATAAACATGGCAATCATTAGTGGCGATCAAAATGATTATTTTGGAAGCCAAGAAATGTCATTGTCTGCAATTAAATACCTCAATGTTGCCGATAGTTCAGAACGAGAAATCCTTTCAACAAATTATAATAATTTAGGAAAAGTTGCTCATCAGCTTAACAACTACGCAGAAGCAGATACATTTTACTTAAAGTCGATTAAACTAGCCATTAAAGAAAAATCCAAAATTATATATATAGGTAACCTTGCGATAAATTTATCAGATCAAAAAAGATTTCCTGAAGCATTATCTTATTTTGAGAAGATATTAACGAATAAAGAACTCACTCAAGACAGTACTGTTTTTCCCCGTATATTAACTAATATGTCGTTGACAAGATGGCGTCAAAATCCGCAATATAATCCCGTACCTAGATTTTTAAAAGCACTTAATATCCGTGAAAAGAAAGATGATCTGTGGGGGCAAAATTCTAGCTACGCACATCTTGCGGATTATTATATCGAGAAACGATCGGATTCGGCACTTTTCTATACCCATAAAATGTATAGTGTAGCCAAAAAAATAAAAAGCCCTGATGATCAATTACAGGCTTTGCAAAAACTTGTAAAGTTAACCCCAACAAATGAATCCAAGTTTTTTTTCAGTATCTATCAAAAACTGAACGATAGCATTCAGTTTGCCCGGAATACAGCGAAAAACCAATTCGCACTAATCCGCTACGAAACTGAAAAAAGCAAAGCCGACAACCTGGTGCTCCAAAAAGATAATGATGGTAAAAGATACCAGATTATTATACTCTTAATCGGCATTCTTTTGTTGGTTATCGTTGGTATACTCTGGTACAAAAAAAGAAAACAAAAGATAGAATTAAAAGCTAAAAACGCTATTCGAGAAAACCAGCTCCAAACTTCGAAAAAGGTACATGATAAAGTGGCCAATAAAATTTATAGGGTAATGTCGGAAGTGGAGAATAAGGATGATTTAAACAAAGACCACTTACTCGATCAATTAGAATATATTTATAACACCTCAAGAGATATTTCTTATGAAATCACTGAAAATAGACAGATCAAAACATTTAGTCAACAGCTTTCTGATCTATTTTCCGCTTATATTTCTAATACACGTTTAATAGAGGTAATTGATAATGAGGAAGAACTTTGGGCTAATGTTCAGGAAAAAACTAAAGGAGAAATCTTTATTGTTTTATTAGAGCTCATGAACAATATGAAAAAGCATAGTGGCGCCACGAGCGTCAAAATCGAGTTCAAAAGACAACAGAATATCATATCCGTACATTATCATGATAATGGGATAGGATTACGTCAAAAAATGACCTATAATAACGGGTTGACAAATACGGAAACCCGTATAAAAAATATTTCCGGCACCATTACTTTTGAAACCATGGACAAAAATGGTTTAGGGATTTTTATTTCTTTTCCAATTCATTAAACAAAAAATTATGTTTCAAAAAATATTAATTGCCGAAGATCATCAGGGAATGAATTATTCCATACAAATGACACTGGAAAAACTAGGTATTAAGCACGATTTAAAGAGCTACGTGTTTGATTGTGACAGTGCATTAAGCCGTATCCAGAAAGCCAAATCCGAAAACAACCCTTACGAACTCATCATTACAGATTTATCCTTTAATGAAGATTTTCCCAAGCAACAAATCACAAATGGTACACAATTAATAAAAGCAATAAAAGAAGTACAGCCTGATATAAAAGTAATCGTATTCTCTAGCGAAGGCAGACTGTCTGAGGCACAAGTTCTTTTTGAAAATTTTAATATAGATGGGTTTGTGCCAAAAGGACGCGGCGATGTTAAAGATTTAGAAAGTGCCATCCAAACTGTTTTTGCTAATAAAAAACATGTCTCACCCAACCTCAAAAAAACAATAAATGACAAGGTATATCACTTCGAAAAATTGGATATAGCCATTTTGAAATTACTAGCTGAAGGTGTGCCTCAGAAAATCATGAAAGAGCACTTACAAAAGATGGGCATTGAACCAAATAGCTTAAGCAGTGTTGAAAAACAATTAAAAAAAATGCGAGAAGGCCTTGATTTTCAGAATAACCCACAATTGATCGCCTATTGTATAGATCGAAAGATAATATAAAATATTGGCAAGACTTTAATTATTATCTGTTTCCTGTAAGGAACCATCAAAACATTCTCGTATAAATGAAGCAAATGTTATAAGCGTGAGCCAAGGAACCACTGAGTGCTCACATAAAAAGCAAACCCTTATGAATAATCGTAATGCCTTGGTAGGTTTTGTAGGTTGCATTAAGATTCCCGCATGCGCGAGAT
>NZ_JAPIVP010000009.1 GCF_026239555.1 Pedobacter sp. PF22-3
GTGCAACAAAGTAGAAAACCCGCAGGCTCAGCGAAGCTAAATCTATCTAGATAGATCTCTCCATTCCGCGTTGCTCCAGTCGAGATGACGACCCGTTTTAGGATAAATCCATCATACATAACTACCTTTAAGATTTATCATGCCATTATTCACGTTGCAAGACTTACGAGGTCTGAATGGCTGTATTGCAGGTGGACATCGTAAGCCTATTCAACAAAAAAGGTTCCGATTTGCATCGGAACCTTTTTTAAATATGATTATCGCTTAAGCGAAAACTTCTATTTTACTGCATCAATTACAGCTTTGAAAGCTTCTGGATGATTCATTGCTAAATCAGCCAATACTTTACGGTTTAAACCGATTTCTTTTGAAGCTAGTTTACCGATTAATTGAGAGTAAGAAATACCGTGTTGACGTGCACCAGCGTTGATACGTTGGATCCACAATCCGCGGAATTCTCTTTTCTTAACTTTACGGTCACGGTATGCATATTGCAAACCTTTTTCTACTGTGTTTTTAGCAACAGTATAAACCTTACTTCTTGCTCCCCAATAACCTTTGGCTAAATTAAGGATCTTTTTTCTTCTTCTTCTCGAAGCTACTGCGTTTACCGAACGTGGCATGTTGTTGTTGTTTTTTGGTAAGCGGCGTTCCTTTTAACCGGAAACTTAAAGCCTGATACCTGGTGAATTAATAAATTACTTTCCGATACAAAGCATACGTTTAACGTTACCCATATCAGCATCAGATACGATACTTGCTTGACCTAAGGCACGTTTACGTTTAGTACTCATCTTGGTTAAGATGTGACTTTTGTATGCGTTGTTTCTTTTGATTTTACCTGTTCCAGTAAGCGAAAAACGCTTTTTAGCACTGGAATTGGTTTTCATTTTTGGCATAACCTGTTTTTTAATTTATAAACCTATTTTTATTTTTTTGCTACTTTAGGCGCAACTGTCAGGAACATACGTTTACCTTCTAATTTAGGTAACAATTCTACTTTTCCTACATCTTCTAAAGCCTGGGCAAATTTTAATAATAAAATCTCTCCCTGCTCTTTGTAAACAATCGCTCTACCTTTAAAATGCACGTAAGCCCTAACTTTCTCACCGTTCTCTAAAAAGCTTACTGCATGCTTTAATTTAAACTGGAAATCGTGATCGTTGGTATTAGGACCAAAACGGATCTCCTTAATTACAGTTTGTTTCGCATTAGCTTTAATTTCTTTCTGCTTTTTCTTTTGCTCGTAAACAAATTTACTGTAATCAATAATTCTACAAACGGGCGGTACAGCGTTTGGAGAAATCTCTACCAAATCCAATTCCAGTTCATCAGCAAGCGCCAAAGCTTTCGCCAAAGGATAAATCCCCGGTTCAACATTATCGCCAGCTAAACGCACTTCAGGCGATTTTATATACTGATTAATGTTATGCTCTGCTTCTTTTTTCTTAAAAGGTGGACGTGGCCCCCTGTTAAATCCTGGTCTTCCTAATGCCAAATTTGTATTGTTTTAATTTAAACTGTTATTTCTTTTCTTAATAAATTGTTGAACTCTTCCAACGTCATTTCGCCTAAATCTCCCTCACCGTGTTTACGAACAGAAACTTTACCTTCTGCCATCTCTTTATCGCCGATAATGAGCATGTATGGGATCTTTTTAACTTCCGCGTCGCGTATTTTGCGACCGATTTTCTCATCACGAAAGTCAATCAGCCCGCGAATATCGGAATTATTTAGTTCATCTAAAACTTTTTTTGCATATTCTTCATATTTTTCTGAAATAGGAAGAATAATGAACTGTTCAGGACTTAACCATAGCGGGAAGTTTCCGGCACAATGCTCAATCAAAACGGCAATAAATCTTTCCAATGAACCAAATGGCGCACGGTGAATCATTACTGGTCTATGCTTTTGGTTATCGCTACCGGTATATTCCAATTCGAAACGCTCTGGTAAATTGTAATCAACCTGAATGGTACCTAACTGCCATTTTCTACCCAAAGCATCCTTCACCATAAAATCAAGCTTAGGACCATAAAATGCCGCTTCGCCATATTCTACAACAGTGTTTAAGCCTTTTTCTGCAGCAGCTTCGATGATGGCAGTTTCTGATAATTTCCAGTTTTCATCAGAACCAATGTACTTCGACTTATTCTCCGGATCTCTTAACGAAACTTGTGCAGTGTAATTTTCAAAGCCTAAAGATTTAAATACATAAAGTACTAAATCGATCACTTTTTTAAACTCATCTTTTACCTGCTCAGGCATACAGAATAAGTGTGCATCATCCTGAGTAAAGCCACGTACACGGGTTAAACCGTGTAATTCGCCACTTTGTTCGTAACGGTAAACTGTACCAAACTCTGCAAAACGAACCGGAAGATCTTTATAAGAACGTGGTTTTGTTTTATAAATCTCACAGTGGTGTGGGCAATTCATCGGTTTTAAAAAGAACTCCTCTCCTTCCTGCGGAGTTTTAATCGGTTGAAAAGAATCTTTACCGTATTTCTCCCAGTGACCTGAGGTTACATATAAATTTTTATGCCCGATATGTGGTGTTACTACTTGCTCGTAACCTGCTTTAGCCTGTGCTTTAGTTAAGAAATTAACCAAACGTTCGCGCAAAGCAGTTCCTTTTGGCAACCATAACGGTAAGCCCATTCCTACTTTTTCTGAGAAAGCAAAAAGTTCAAGTTCTTTTCCTAATTTACGGTGATCGCGTTTTTTTGCTTCCTCAATCATTAAAAGATATTCAGTAAGCTCGCTCGCCTTAGGGAAAGTTACACCATAAATACGGGTTAACTGTTTTTTAGTTTCATCGCCCCTCCAATAAGCACCAGCCACATTCATCAGTTTTACTGCTTTTACAAAACCGGTATTTGGAATATGTGGACCGCGGCATAAATCAGTAAATGAACCCTGGGTATAAAAAGTAATTTTACCATCCTCAAGGCCATCAATTAAATCCAGTTTATACTCATCGCCTTTTTCGGTAAAGTACTTTACTGCATCAGCCTTGCTTACACTTTCGCGAACAAAAGTTTCCTTTTGCTTTGCCAGTTCGATCATTTTGGTTTCAATGGCTTTAAAATCATCCGAAGAAAACTCGCGGTCGCCAAAGTCTACATCATAATAAAAACCAGTTTCAATCGCCGGACCAATACCAAATTTAGTACCTGGATAAAGTGCTTCTAAAGCTTCAGCCATTAAGTGAGCGGATGAATGCCAAAAAGTCGATTTTCCGGCGGTATCATTCCAGGTCAATAATTTTACTGTTGAATCAGACTCGATCGGTCTTGTTGAATCCCAAACTTCGCCATTAACCTCAGCGGCTAATACATTGCGGGCCAAGCCCTCAGAAATTGACAGTGCAATTTGATGGGAAGAAGTACCCTTCTCATACTGACGAATAGAACCGTCAGGTAACGTAATGTTAATCATCTACAACTATGATTTAATTTTTAAATAAAAGAGTTTTAAAGATCACTTACAATGTGATTTTATTTTGTGCAAATGTACGAAATTTATACCGTTATTTATCATTTTAGCTCAAAATCTACTTCGGCTGCAGTCCTACTTCTTGTAAATAAGCCTGCTGTATCACCAATAACTGATCAGGATAGGCATTCAGTTTTTCGTATTTAACAGTTAGCTGATCATGGTACTTTCGCCTCTCAGCAAAAGCTTTTGCCTGCAACAGCTGTTTTGCCATTTTGCCATAATCGTTTATAGCAGTTAAATATTTGATTACACCTTTGTTAAATTTTGTAGCGGCGATACCGGGTCGCAAACCTGCCATATCCTGGAGGTCTATTTCCGAATTATTAATGAGGTTTTCAGCCTGGTTTGATAAGTAAATTGAATCAGGAAAACCTTTCGCGTAGATCTTCGAAGTATCACTGAAAACACGATCTGTTTCATCGATCTGCTTCATTTGTCTTAAAAAAATGGAAGTTACTTTTTCATTATAGGCATAATCATTTGACGAATTGCAACCAAAAAACAGAATTGAAGAAGAAAAAAGAATGCAGGTTTTAAAGATTTCATCTGCTGCTATCGTTTAAAAATTTATGTTTAAGATACTTACGCAACGGAATATCCAAAAACCTCATGACCAGGTACGAGAAAACGATTAAAAGCAATACCGAAACCGGGATAATCACCCACAGTAAGGATGCTGATGGTTGAACATCGTCTACGTAGGTTAAAAATATCCATAAAAATGGATAATGTACCATATAAAGTGGGTATGATATTTCGCCTGACAGATTACAGACCTTTTTAAATGATGGATTTAATGTTGTGCCTGCACCCAATGCGACTAAAAGTGGAAAGTAAAATATTACAAGGATAGGTTCGGTAATCCAGTTATATTTATCATTAAAAGGAACTAAAAATGCCGCTAGCAAAAGCGCGATCATACCTAAAAAGCCAAGTTTATTTTTGATTATCCAATTTAAACGGTAAACCAGCATACCAGCTGTAAAAGAAAAAAGCACACGCGCTCCGCCGTCCCAAAAATTCTGTCCGCCCCAGCCACCGCCTATATTAGTGGCATTTACGGCAACATAACAAAGACATACTGCACCTATAAAAACCAAAGCCATCAGTGATTTTTTGCTTAACCGATAAAGTACGAAAATGTAAAAAATATTGGCAATATATTCCCAGAACAGCGACCAGGCTGGCGCATTTAAGCAGAACAAATTGGTATATCGCTCTGGCATGGCCGGATAAGGTATTAGAAAAGCGGATGATAAAAACAAAAGAAAAGTTTTTCCGAATCCGTAAACCTCATAAAGGTCGCTATATGGATCGATTAGAAAAGTGAACAATCCTAAAACAGAACCGATAAACACCAGCGGATGCAAACGGATAAGCCTTAACTTAAAAAACTGTGTAATTCCGATATGCGGCGCACGGGTATCGTATGCATACGCAATTACAAAACCCGACAAACAGAAAAAAAAGTCCACAGCAAGAAAGCCATGAGAAAGAAAATTTTTGTTGTAATTGGTAATCACGATTTCCATAAAGTGATAAATTACCACTACAATGGCAGCTACTCCCCTTAGTCCATCTAAAATTTCGAAATGCTGTTTAGTTGCTAATAAGTTTGTCTTGTTTTCTACTGCAATCACTTTTGGCTAGGTTATTTAACCCCAATAATAGTTATTCTCCATTTAGATGCAAAAACTAAAGCCAACCTTTTCAGAAATGATACAAAAAAAGCCCTGAAAGCTGGTACTTTCAAGACTTTAATATAAAACTTCGGAAGTCTCGCAGAATGAATTAATTCATTCCAAATGCTCTTCCCTGACCTCCGCCACCTGATCTGTTCTGTCTAAAACGTTTCATCATGTTTTCCATTTTAGATTTGTATTCTTCAGCGGTAATCAATTTTGCTTTTTTAGGCGCAGTAACATCTTTAGCACTTACATTTCTATATTCAATACTTTTGGCAATTGTGCTGTTTCCCCTTCCCTCAATAGCCAATACCGTACCTTCTGTCCACATATTTGGATTTGGAGAAAAATCAAAACCTAAATCGTTGGTATACCAGATTTTGGTTTCTTCCACCACATTTTTATCCATATCTAAAATTTTGATCGCCCTTGTCGATCTTACAATGGCCTGGTGACAGGTAAAGCCTAAAATCTGTTTGGTCGAATCCGTTTTAACCACGTCAATTTTTGGTGCCGGAGCGGGTTGTGCTTTTGTGCTGTCTTTAGGGTTGCCACCTCCCATTCTGAACGAAGAAATTGGTCCGGAAGTAGAAAGCGTTAACTTACCTGGCATATAATAAGTGGTATCGTTCAGGTCGAATACTTCTGTTAAGCTTTTATCAGCAAAGGTGTAATAATACTCGCGGTTGCCACCTGCGCCACCAAAACGCATCATCATCCTACCCATTCCTCCACCGCCACCACCTGCGCCATTACTATCTTCAGTTTCTTCAACCGGCATATAACTGGCATTGGTTGCCGTAAATAATAACTCAAAATTGGTTTTGCTCGATGAAGGCATTCTCGCTTTCATCTGATCCGTTAACTGAATGCCACTGGCTGAAGCCATAGCGGCAGGGTCTACCGTGTTTTCGAATTGTATAGCGCCTGAAGTTTTTTTCTTTTGGGCATTTGCCACAGATACAATCGATAAAAACCCAAGTAAAGCGACGGTTATTTTTTTCATTATGATTTTGTTTTGTGAGTTGGATACGAAAGCCTTGAAAAGGTTTAACAAAGATATTTTAGATTGTAACGTAAACGTGTTAAATTGTGTTAAAATCTACTAGTGGATTAGCTAAGCAATCTATTTAAAGGCCGATGTAATTTATTTTTTACATTTTTTTTGGAAAGCAATTGCAGTAGTTCTTCGGTTGCGATAGTCCCGCCCTCTGCTTAATCCCGATAGAACATACGCTATAATTTAAAATTTCTCTTTAATCGGGATAACGCTGACGGTCAGGTTTAATTGACAAAAAACAGTAGTTCTTTTTTACCGAAAAAACTTAACGATGATGGCTTGTGGAACACAGGGCCATGGAAAGATTCAAACTAGTATTCCGTACTCTCCAACCAGCCATTACACAATACATCGGCTATGTGCATGGTTTTAATTGGATGGTTATTTTTATCAATATAGCCCTGCAGGTGTAACAGGCATGATAAATCAGTAGAAATAATATAATCAGCACCTTGCGCAAGGGCATGATTCACTTTCTGCTCGGCCATTGCAGAAGAAATGGCATCGAATTTAACGGCAAATGTCCCACCAAAACCACAGCACATATCGGTATCCTCCATTTCAATCATTTCCAAACCATGAACTTTAGACAAGAGCTGGCGTGGCTCATCTTTGATTTTACATTCGCGTAAAGCACTGCAAGAATCATGATACACCGCTTTACCTTCAAGCTCTGCACCGAAATAATCTTTTTTAGCCACATTCACCAGAAAATCAGAAAGCTCCCAAATGTTTGATTGCAAACTTCGGCACTTGTTATGTACAATCGTATTGGTAAAAAGATCATTAAATCCACCTTTTACCATCCCTACGCACGATGCTGATGGTGCTACTACATAAGTGTTTTCGGTAAAATCATTCAGAAACTTCGTGCCCACTTCTTTAGCTTCATCCCAATAACCAGCATTGTAAGCCGGTTGGCCACAACAGGTTTGTTTTGAATTATAGGTTACATCACATCCCGATTTTTCTAATAACCTTAAAGTATTAAAAGCAGTTTCGGGATAAAGTTGATCTACAAAACAAGGCACAAATAATTCTACTTTCATCATATTCTTTACGGCTGCAAACTTACAATTTTGCTGGTTCTTTGCGTTCGATTTTCCTTAAGATTACCAAAAAGATTAATCCTACTATAAAAAATGATGCCAAAGCAATGATTGATTGACGCATATTATGTGTAATCCCCTCAATAAGAGCAAAACTGAATAAACCGATAACAATGGCCAATTTTTCAGTTGCATCATAAAAACTAAAGAAAGAGGCTGTATCTGTCGTATTTTCAGGTATATTTTTTGAATAGGTTGAACGTGAAAGGGATTGTATTCCGCCCATAATTAAACCAACTATTGCTGCCAAGGCAAAAAACTGATATGCATTGGTAATAAAATAACCATAAATACAACAAGCTATCCAAATTGCTACAACAATGATGAGCACATTGATATTGCCCATTTTTTTTGCTAAAAGCGACATCAACCAGGCACCTAAAATTGCAACCAGCTGGATAACTAAGATTACGGCAATTAAACTTCCCGATTCTAATTTTAAAACCTTCGCGCCAAAGCCTGCTGCTGCAAGCATAATGGTTTGAACACCCATCGAATAGAAGAAAAAAGCAATTAAATAAGTTTTTAAAAACTTCATTTGCTTTAACTGTTTCCATACTTTTACAAATTCTCCGAAACTACTTTTTATGATCCCCTTGCCTACCAATGTTGAATTGGGTAAATCTTTTGGCAATACCTTAAAAGGAATCTGAGCAAATAAAAACCACCATATCCCAACAAGTAAAAAAGAAATTTGGGCAGGCAGCGATTTATCAGTAATACCGAATATTTCGGGTTTTAATACGAAAACAAAACATATCAACTGCAAAATAACACTTCCAACATAGCCGTAAGAAAACCCCTGTGCACTAACCTTATCTTGATTTTCGGTAGATGCAATTATTGGCAGGTAAGAGTTGTTAAACATTACCCCACCCACGTAACCCATTGCAGCGAGGACGAAACATATAATCCCCACTTCCAGCGTTTCAAGTTTAAAGAAGAACAATCCCATACAAGCAATTGAACCCATGTAGGTAAACAACTGCATAAAGAATTTCTTTTTACCTTTAGCATCGGCATAAGATGATAATATGGGAAGCAAAATCACCATAATCAGGTAAGCGAAAGACAATGCATAATTGGATAATACCGTGTTTATAAATGTTTTCCCAAAAAATGTGACTTCATCACCGTGCTCCTTTGTGGTGGTTATGGCTACATAATAAACAGGAAAAATTGTTGAAGTGATAACCAGGTTGTAGGCAGAGTTTGCCCAATCGAAGAAAGCCCATGAGCGGATGGTTTTCTTATTGTCTTTTTCTATCATTTGTTTTTCGCTTCGCGGAAGGTTATACTGGTTGTTTGATTGCATTCATTAAATAGTTCATTACAAAACTAAGATTTTCTTGCTAACTTGATAGCCATTTTTCTCACATCTCACATCTCACATCTCACATCTCACATCTCACATCTCACATCTCACATCTCACATCTCACATCTCACATCTCACATCTCACATCTAAAGGTAATACTTCTTCCCGTCCGTTTTAATCTTACCTGCATCTAATAATTCTCTAATGGCATCAATTCTTTCCGCTTCATTGCCATTTTTAATGCCAGTTACCAGATCATCAAGATTTGAAGGTTGTTGTTGAAGTAAAAAAATAACTTCATAATCTATTTCTTCACGTAGCGAATGATGGTTTTCGGCTCTTTTTTCAGCCAGGCAAACGTCGCAAACGCCACACTTTGTCGCATGGTGTTCATCAAAGTAATGAAGTAACTGGATGCTTCTACACAAGTTAGACGAAGCGTAGCTTACCACAGCATGGATCTGTTTATGTAAGATTTCCTTTCTCAGCTCCAGGTATTTTACATCAAGATCAAAATGATCCATATCTACCCTGGGTCTAACATACTGTAATTGCGGCTGATCTGTTTGCTGAATATAGGTAAGCAACTCAATCGTTTGCAATTTATCCAGTAGCGCGATAATATCTTTATAAGATAAGCCTGTTCTCTTGGCTAAATCCGCTTCACTAATCTTTACAAAACCATCAAAAGCACCTCCATAAGAGCGCAAAATGGTTTTTATAATGCCATCATAAGCTTTATTTTCGATCTGAAAACGATAAATATCCTCATGACTGGCGATAAACATTATTCTTGAAGGTAGAAACACACTCTCTGAAAATGTGAGGTAGCCATCATGTTCAAGAAACTTCAGCGCAGAAATTGTTTTTAAAACACTAACATTAAATCGTTTACAAAAATCAGCAATATCAAAAGCAAAGTTTAAGCCTTCCCCAGATCCAAATGCCAATTGAAAATAATTGCCCAGGTAATGATAAGTTTTTCTGATTTCATCCGGTGAAGGAAAGCTGTCTAAATATCGCGATTCTAGGCCCATAATATCCGATTGATTGGCCAATAAAACCGCATAACTTCTTTTTTCATCGCGACCTGCCCGGCCAGCCTCCTGGTAATAGGCCTCTAAACTTTCAGGTAAATCTAAATGCACTACAAAACGAACATCTGCTTTATCTATGCCCATCCCGAAGGCATTTGTGGCCACCATGATACGGGTTTTGTTGTTCTTCCACTCTTCCTGTTTCAAGAAGCGGACGTCACGTTCCAGCCCGGCATGGTAAAAATCAGCTTTAATCTGATTCCTATTGATAAAATTAGCAACCTCGGCAGTTTCTCTCCGGTTACGTACATAAACCAAACCTGTACCTTTTACCTTTTGGCAAATATCGATCAGTTTTTTGTATTTATCTTCATTACCAAAAACCACATAACTCAGATTGTCCCTGGCGAAACTTTTAACAAAAACCTGCGGGTCTTTCATTTCCAGTTTCTCGATAATATCCTTCCTTACAAAATCAGTTGCTGTGGCGGTAAGTGCCAGCACGGGAACATTAGGCAAAATTTCGCGGAGTTTGGCAATCTGTTGGTACGGCGGACGGAAATCGTAACCCCATTGCGAAATACAATGCGCTTCATCAACCGCAATCAGGTTCACATTCATGTAGGAAATACGAACCTGCACTAAATCAGACAATAAACGCTCAGGGGATAGATAAAGAAACTTTATTTTTCCGTAAATACAGTTATCTAGTAAGATATCGATTTCACGTTTGCCCATCCCGGCATAAATGGCAATGGCTTCTATACCTTTCGCTTTCAGGTTCTCTACCTGATCTTTCATCAAAGCAATTAAAGGAGAAACTACAATACAAATACCCTCATTAACCAAAGCCGGCACTTGAAAACAAATGGATTTTCCCCCACCGGTAGGCAATAGCGCTAAACTATCCTTCCCCTCTAAAACGGAGGAAATAATATCTTCCTGTAAAGGCCTAAAAGCCTGGTGTCCCCAATATTTTTGTAAAATCTCTATTGCTGTCATAAATCGGCGGTATCAAAACTATACATTTAATCCAAAATCGCCACTTATTATTGTTGGAAATTGGAAAAAAATCATCTTTAGAAAAGATTATTAACTTTGCTAAATAAGAAGGATTAAATGTTAGAAACGCAGTTTGCAGATATTGTCAGCTTAATTAAAAATGCCCGGTCAGTGGCATTGAAAACTGTTAATTCTACATTAATAAACCTATATTGGAATATTGGGGAGTATATACACAACAGAGTTAAAAATGCCGAATGGGGACAATCAGTAGTAAAGCAACTAGCTGAATTTTTATCAAAGAATGAACCTGATTTAAAAGGTTTTTCGGATAAAAATCTTTGGCGGATGAAACAGTTTTATGAAAGCTATAAAGATTATCCAAAACTCTCACTACTGGTGAGGGAAATCAATTGGACCAACAACCTGATTATTTTATCAAGAACTAAATCTATCGAAGAGCAGGAGTTTTATATACAACTTTGTTTAAGAGAAAAATATAGTTCAAGAGAGCTGGAAAGACAGATAAACAGTAGCTTTTTTGAACGATCTATTTCTAACGATTTAAAACTCTCAGCAGTGCTGAGAGTTTTAAATGATGATATAGAAAATAGTTTCAAGGATACTTATGTGTTCGAATTTCTAAATCTCCCAGAGCCTCATAACGAAAGCGACCTACAAAAAAAATTAGTTCAGGAAATGAGAAATTTCATTCTTGAACTCGGCAGAGACTTTTTATTTATTAGTGAAGAATATAAAATACAGGTCGGCAATAGTGATTTTTATATTGACCTTCTTTTCTACCATCGGGGATTACAATGTTTAGTCGCTTTTGAATTAAAGGTAGATAAATTTAAGCCCGAACATTTAGGCCAGTTAAATTTCTATCTGGAAGCTTTAGATAGAGATGTTAAAAAGTCAAATGAAAATCCAAGTATTGGTATTCTGCTCTGCAAAGATAAAGATAATGAAGTTGTAGAATATGCATTGAGCCGAAGTCTTTCTCCTACTTTAGTAGCAGAATACAAAACACAACTACCTGATAAAAAAATACTACAAAGAAAAATACACGAATTATTCAAATAACCATCCAAACATATAATGAAACACTTCTATTTTCTATCCGCTCTTTCACTATTATTTTTCAGTTCTTATGCCCAGGAAAAAAAATGGGATATCGAAAAATACCAGGGCACTACAAAAAATTTCACGCTAAATACGGATGAAGGTACCTGGATGAACCTCGATGTAAGTGCCGACGGACAAGAAATTGTTTTTGATTTACTTGGTGATATCTACGTGATGCCTATTAGTGGTGGCGTAGCAAAACTGATCAGCGGAGGTGTGGCGTGGGATGTTCAGCCTCGGTTTAGCCCTAACGGAAAATATATTTCCTACACAAGCGATAAAAGCGGAGGAGATAACATTTGGATCATGAACCGGGATGGTTCCGGTAAAAAACAAATTACCAAAGAAAGTTTCAGGTTATTAAACAATGCCACCTGGATGCCAAACAGCGAATACATTATTGCGCGTAAGCATTTTACAGCTAGTCGTTCTCTCGGAGCAGGCGAAATGTGGATGTATAATATAAATGGAGGTGATGGCGTGCAGTTAACTAAACGCAAAAATGACCAGCAGGATGCGGGCGAGCCAAATGTTTCGCCGGATGGAAGATACGTTTACTTTAGTGAAGATGTGAGTCCAGGCCCTAATTTCGAATATAGTAAAGATCCCAATGGAACCATTTATGCCATTCGTCAGCTCGATTTAACCACAGGAAAACTTAATACTTTAATTGATGAGCAGGGCGGCGCTTGCCGTCCGCAGGTTTCTCCCGATGGGAATTTAATTGCTTTTGTAAAAAGGGTAAGGTTGAAGTCTACCTTGTATGTTCAGAACCTTAAAACGGGAGAAGAGTGGCCAATAAATGAGGATTTATCGCATGATCAGCAGGAAACATGGGCCATTTTTGGCGTTTATCCTAATTTCGCCTGGACACCTGATAGCAAAAGCATCGTTTTTTATGCGAAAGGAAAAATCAGAAAAACAGAAATTGGTACGTTGATCAATACTATTATACCCTTTCAGGCCAATACGATCCAAACTGTTCAAAAAGCCTTACATTTTGAACAGCAGGTTTTCAGTAACGACTTTTCTGCAAAAATGCTAAGGCAGTTAACTACTTCTCCAGATGGAAAAATAGTTGTTTTTAATGCTGCTGGCTACTTATACAAACAGGAATTACCAGCAGGAACACCAGAAAGGTTAACCAATGGCCTGGATTTTGAATTTGAACCCGCCTTTAGCCCTGATGGAAAATACGTGGTTTATACCACTTGGAATGACGAATTACGTGGAGCAATCAAACGTACGGATGTAAAATCGGGGAAAACCATTATGCTAAGCGATGAAAAAGGATTTTATTATTCTCCACAATATTCTACCAAAGGAGATAAAATTGTTTTCAGAAAAGGAAGTGGGAACGACGTTTTAGGTTATAACTTTGGTCGGGGCACGGGAATTTTTATCATGCCGGCCAGTGGTGGCGCTAAAACTTTGATTTTGGATAACGGAATCCGTCCACAGTTTAATAATACTGATACCCGTATTTATTTCCAAAGTTATGCTGATGGTAAAAAGGCACTAAAAAGCATCGACTTGAACGGCGCAAACGAAAAAACTCATTTTACTTCTCAATATGCGAATCAGTTTGTGATTAGTCCAGACAATAAGTGGCTGGCATTTAATGAATTATTTAACGTTTACATCACACCGATGATCAATATCGGTACGGCGCAGGATGCATCTGCAGGAAATAAGGCCATTCCGGTTACTAAAGTAACAACTGATGGCGGAACATACATGCAATGGAGCGCAGACAGCAAAAGCCTGCATTGGACCTTAGGCCCAAAATATTTTACCATTGACGTAAACAGTGCCTTTAATTTTGACGGAAGCACCCCTAAAACCGAAGCTTCTGCCATAGACATTAATCTGGTATTAAAGTCTGACATCCCTACCGGACTAGTTGCACTTAAAGGAGCAAGGATCATCTCAATGAAAGGCGATGAAGTTATTGAAAACGGAACCATCATTACCGATGGAAATAAAATTATGGCAATAGGAAAAGCAGATGCAATAAGCATTCCGGGCAATGCCAAAGTAATTGACGTTAATGGTAAAACAATTATGCCTGGCATAGTGGATGTTCATGCCCACCTGCGTACCAGTCCGGACGGAATAACACCGCAGAGCGACTGGAGTTATATGGCTAATCTGGCTTTCGGTGTAACCACTTCGCACGATCCATCGAGCAATACCGAAATGGTTTTTAGCCAAAGTGAAATGCTTAAGGCAGGCAGAATGGTTGGCCCGAGGGTTTATTCTACAGGGTCTATATTGTACGGTGCAGATGGCGATTTCAAAGTGGTGATTAATAGTTTGGATGATGCCCTGGCCAACCTGCGCCGTTTAAAAGCGGTAGGTGCATTTTCAGTTAAATCATACAACCAACCCCGCAGAGAGCAGCGCCAACAAATCTTGGAGGCGGCCCGCCAGTTAAAGATGGAAGTTGTACCTGAAGGTGGTTCAACATTTTTCACGAACATGAACATGGTTGCAGATGGACATACCGGCATTGAGCACAGTATTCCGGTTTTGCCAGTGTATAAGGATGTCACTACCCTTTGGAACAATACAGAAGTGGGCTATACCCCTACGCTAATTGTTGCTTATGGCGGACAATGGGGCGAAAATTACTGGTACGACAGGACTAACGTTTGGGAAAACGAAAAATTGATGACTTACACTCCCCGTTCCATTATTGATGCACGGGCGAGACGCAGAACCACATCTGAATACAGTGATTACAATCACATTGAAGTTGCCAAAGCCACCAAACAAATTGCAGATGGCGGTACAAAGGTTAACCTTGGCGCGCATGGACAGATTCAGGGTTTAGGGGCGCATTGGGAGCTCTGGATGTTAGTTCAAGGTGGATTTAGTCCGCTGCAGGCCATCAGGGCTGCAACATTAAATGGTGCAGGCTATTTAGGCATGAACAAAGAAATTGGCTCACTAGAGGTAGGTAAACTGGCAGACATGATCATTATGGATGCCAATCCTTTAGATGACATCCGCAACTCGGAAAAAATCAAATATGTAATGATCAATGGCCGGCTTTATGATAGCGCAACCTTAAACGAAGTAGGAACCAGGGAAAAACTAAGGGGTAAATTATGGTTTGAGAACACAAGAGGAAATGGTTATATTATTCCTAACGGAGAATCAGAAACCTGGACTTTCACCGTTCCGCACTGTGATTAAGTAATACATTTTTAAGCTATTAAAGAATATCAACTTTTAGTTTGATGTTCTTTATATAGTAAATTAAATTAATATGAAACCAAACAAACTCTATACCTCCGCTTCAGTTATATTCTTAATATTAAGCGTAGCGGTTTTCTCCTATAGCGGGTATTATATCCTGGGTATCCAGACCGTAAACTTGTTTCTGGCCCTGATTGCAATGGCTTATATCACTTCTTTTATTGCGGTAATGAAAGATAGAAAATCAGTCATTTCATGGCTGCTTTTAATTCTAAATTCAATTGTACTTATTTGCATCATTTACTTCCTGACGCATTTTAAAATGAAGATGTAGCAATACCTATGTAAGTTTTAATTAAACTCTTTACCTTTATCAATGCGCCTATACATGTCATTCTGAACGCAGTGAAGAATCTTTTAAAATTTGCATTTCGTCACCACGCTTAACAAAGCTATACAATTGGAAACTAATATTTTCAATCCAAATAGACTCACGTTTGCGCTCGTTTTTAACGAGTGCAGCAATAGCAAGAAGATTGGATCGTCAAAAAAATTACGCTAGGCTGGCATGAGCATAATACTTTACAGTACTAATAAACCATATTCCCACAAGGTGTTTATGGGTTTAGAATACCAAAAAAGTTCCAACTCTGACTCAAAATTGGATTTGTAGTTAATGGCTACACTTATCCCACCTATTAAATCGGAAACTGAATATTTAATCCAAATAGACCCTGAATCAAGTTCAGGGTGACGAAGCACTCAAAAACCGTTCATGTTTGCGCTCGCTCGTTTTTAACGAGCGCAGCAATAGCAAGAAGATTGGATCGTCAAAAAAATTACGCTAGCTGGAATGAATATAAACACTTTACAATACTAACAAACCATATTCCCGCAAGGTATTTATGGGCTTAGAATACCAGAAAAGTTCAAAATTTTCCAATTCAGACTCAAAATCGGTTTTAATCTCTTGAAAAGTATATACCTTTTCATTTGAGATCGAAATTTTATTCAACATGTCAGTTAACCATTTGCCCTCTTTTTTATTCGTTTGAACGGTAAAAGTTTCCTTTTTATCGTGAAAAGTAAGTGAGGCCATTTCCCAGATATTTCCTTTTTTCGATTTTGTAAAATATGCTGAAGAGGGCCTTCCTCCTATCCATACTACTTTTGCAGTAGGTTTAGTACTAAACTGATCGCCATCATGCAATGCTTTTTCAATAAAATCAGCGGGAATTTTTGTTCTTGGAATTTTGAAATCGAACCAATCCTGCAGCTCATAATCAAAACAGATTCCATGCATAAAATTGAAAAGCGATTTTTTTAATCCGTAACTAAATTTATTATGATCAATTCCCGTGCTATCAGTATAATTGATGTCGTTATTGGCAAAAGTTCCGATGACCTCGGTCTCTTTAACTACGCCGAATTTTTCAGGATACATTCCCACCGGACTATGAGCCGTCATGGCAAACTGGTGCCAAAAACCTGACTGTAATATGCCCATTTCGAACAATTGGCGCACCATTTCCAAGCTATCAATCGTTTCTTGTACCGTTTGGGTAGGATAACCATACATTAAATAAGCATGTACCATAATCCCCGCTTCGGTAAAATTACGCGTTACCCTGGCCACCTGTTCTACCGTTACACCTTTATCGATCAATTTCAGCAAACGGTCGGATGCCACTTCCAATCCGCCTGAAACCGCGATACATCCTGATGCCTTTAACAATAGACACAGATCCTGTGTAAAGCTTTTTTCGAACCTGATATTGGTCCACCAGGTAACAGCTAATTTCCTTCTGATAATTTCGAGGGCCACCTCACGCATCAGTGCCGGCGGTGCCGCTTCATCTACAAAGTGAAAACCATTCTGCCCGGTCTTTTCATATAGATCTTCTATCCGATCTACAATCAATTTGGCGGCAACAGGTTCGTAAACTTTAATATAATCAAGCGAAATATCGCAGAAAGTGCATTTTCCCCAGTAGCAGCCATGTGCCATGGTGAGTTTGTTCCAGCGTCCATCGCTCCACATGCGGTGCATTGGATTGACAATTTCAATTACCGAAATATACTTATCCAAAAGCAGGCCTGTATAATCTGGTGTACCTACATCGGATTGTTTATAATCGTTTCTGAAAGCATCATTGCGGTAAACTACTTTGCCATTTTCGAGTAGAAAAGTTCTTTTATAAAAGTGAGCCTCTGCAGGGATAGGATGTATGATATTATGATATAATAATTCAATCGGAAGCTCGCCATCATCCAAGGTGATGTAATCGAAAAATTCAAAAACACGTGGATCTGATAAAGATCTTAATTCAGTATTTGGGAAACCGCCACCCATAGAAACCTTAATTTCAGGATGATTGGCTTTGATCCATTGCGCACAGCGGAAAGCGCTGTATAAATTACCTGGAAAGGGAACCGAAATCAAAAATAATTTAGGCTCAACCGCTTCAATTTTCGCTTTTAAAACCGATATCAGGATCTTATCAATGTACGTAGGTTCTTTATGCAAAGCGTAGTACAGCTCATCAAAGGAATTAGCGCTTCTGCCTAAACGTTCTGCATAACGGCTAAAACCAAAATTTTCATCAACACACTCTACTATGTAATCAGATATGTCTTCAAGATAAAGTGTAGCCAAATGTTTCGCTTTATCCTGTGTACCCATTGCGCCAAAAGCCCAATCCAACTCTTCTAAAGCAGCAAAACGCGAAGCCTGGGGCAGAAAATCATCACTACAGATCTGCAATGCCAAAGTTGGATTCTTGCCCTGTAAAAATGCAATCACTGCATCGATGGTTTTTAGATATTCATCCTGTAAGGCAAAAATACGTTTGGCATTGTCGCTTGTGGTTTTTTGATCTTCCACAATCTGCTCAGTATGATGGAATAAATCTTGTAATCCTTTTTTAGAAAACAGCTCTAAAATCACCTCAATACCCAAATCAGCCTGTGTTGCGCTGATATTTTTGGTATTCAGAAAACCTTTTATATACGCCGTTGCCGGATATGGGGTATTCAGTTGGGTAAACGGTGGCGTAATGGCAAGGATTTCGGTTTTCAAAAGGATTTGTTTTTCTGCAAAAGTAAGTGATTTTTTTAACTAGTGCCGTCACCCTGAATTCATTTCAGTGTCTATTTTGCACAAAACGTCAAATCAATTAATAGCTATATTACGATTTCAAAGTAAAATAATCAGGCAGTTAATTAAAACAGTATGATGGACAACAGACTTTGCTGAATTAAACTAAAAACGGAAACCAAACGTTTTATCCTTACATCAACACCTTTTTCTACCTGAATGAAAGTTTTTTGTTTTTACGTCCTGATGCTTTGCGTGCAAATCAGCTTTGCGCAAAAAACATTTATATTCCCTAAGATTAAAACACAAGGTACTTCTGTTGAACAGTTTACCCCGTCAAACTGGAAGGTTATCGATCAGGTTTATGGCGATTTAAACAACGATGCAACAGACGATTTAGCAGTAGTTTTTGAGTTTAACAGATCAATTGATGAAACTCGTGTTTATGGAGACAACAATACAGATATCATTAAAGAAACCCAGAAACCAAGAATATTGGCCATATTTTTTAAAGATAAATCAACAGGTACTTTAAATTTATCTACGCAGAACAATGATTTTATCTTGCGCTCAGAAGAAGGTGGTAAACTGGGCGATCCGCTCCAGCAGATTGCGATTAAAGACCAACAGCTTTATCTTCGTTTTCAGGGTGGTTCTGAGTGGCGCTGGGAGTTGGGCTATACCTTTAAATTTGAAAACAAAGATTGGTTTTTAACGAGCGCCATCAATCTTTACTTTAATCAAAATACTGGCGATATGACCGAAAGGGTTTATGATTTTAAAACCCGGGAATTATTTACTACCGTTGGCAATCTGCACAGAAGGGATATTGCTAACAGAAAAACAAGTGAGGTATTATATTTTTCTCAACTGAGAACTTTCAAAACCTTTAAAAAACCATGGGCATGGGAAATTATGCCAAATGTTTATTTGTAGGTGATTATGTTAGCACCAACTTTAAGATTCGATTTCAGTAATAATAAAATTTGAGGTATAAATTCTTTTAATGTCAAATAAGTATTATCAAATGCATTCAAAACGATTATTGGAAGTGTATATTTTGAAAAATTTTGTTGAAACTGAAGATTTTTATCAAAAGTAATCAATACATCAAATTCATCCGCAATCATTAACTTCAGTAATTCTCCATTCTTAACACCATTCCAACCCATGTCACGAACAGTATAAATCTCATGTTCTTCGAAATGTTCTTTTAATCTTTTGGGAAGGTTTTCATCAAAAAGCAATTTCATAGATTTTATCTATATGATCTGATGTTATCAATTTATTAGCAACTTCTAAGACACTAATAACCTGCTTTTTAGAAACACTTGGAAAATCTTCTAAAAATTCGTTAATGGTGATTCCCTTTTCGACATGGAAAAATAAGGTTTCAACCGGAACTCTAGTACCTGCAAAGACAGGTAAACCGCCTAAAATATCAGCATTTGTTGAAATTATATCTTTTAACGATTCCATAGTATATCAAATTTACTAAATTTAATCGTAAATTTTAAAGCCTAAATGATTTTGTTGCGTCTGAACTTTTCGCCAAAGACCTACTGTTTTAAGTTAAATAAACCTGATAAAGTGTAAAGCCCGGAGCGAGAGTGAGGACTTGGAACGATGGCAGGGCTGTACAATCCTAAGTATTACAGTCCCTCATTTCCAAAATAATATTTAAACCAATAACATTCAGTTGTCGACAACAAGTCTTATAAATTCTGCGCAATTACAAAACCACTGGCCCAGGCCCATTGAAAGTTGTAGCCACCCAGCCAACCCGTAACATCTAAACATTCGCCACCAAAAAACAGGTTCGGGATTTTTTTGCACTCCAAGGTTTTAGAAGAGATTTCATTCGTATCAATTCCACCGCGCATCACTTCGGCTTTATCGTAACCTTTATCGCCTGCGGGTTTAACCTTAAAATGGTGGATGGTTTGTTCAATTAAATCAATCTCTGCTTTCGTTAAAGCTGCAACTGGTTTACTTAAAGGTAGAAATTTACCCAACGCATCGGTAAACTTCTTGGTATAAATCCGGTTTAACAATGTCGACAATAAAGTTTTACCGTTATTTTTTCTTTCATCATCCAATAGCGAAATAATATGCTGATGTGGCAACAGATTTAAATTAATCGTTTCTCCCCTTCTCCAAAAAGAAGAAATTTGCAGAATAGCCGGCCCACTTAATCCCCAGTGGGTAAAAAGGATATTTTCTTCGAACGAAATTTCATCATTGCTGACTTCGCAAAAAACAGAATTGCCCGAAAGTTGTGCAAACCACTCTTCGTCTTTTCCGGTAATGGTTAATGGAACCAGCGCTGGTGCGGTTTCAATGATTTTTAAGTTGTGTTTCCTGGCAAAACGTAAAGCAAAATCGGTTGCCCCCATCTTCGGAATCGGTAACCCTCCTGCAGCAATTACCAGCTTTTCAGCTGTTAAAACAACTGTTTTTCCATTTTTCTCATAGCTTACTTTAAAAGCTTCAGGCAATATTTCGATATCCTTTACATCGGCATTACATCGAATTTCCTGCCCAAAATCTTCGCAAATTGAAGTAAAAACCTTTACCACATCTTTTGCATTTTTATGATCTGGAAATAATTGCCCTAAAGTTTTTTCTTTGCCTTCAATACCATAGGTTTCGAAAAAGCCAATGGTATCTTCTACCGTCCATTGTGTAAAAGCTGATTTCACAAAATGCGGGTTGGCAGATATAAATTGCTCAGCTGATGCATATTGGTTGGTGTAGTTACAACGACCTCCTCCTGAAATTAAAATTTTGGCACCTGGCTTTTCATTTTTCTCCAGCACAATTACTTTCTTGCCTAAATAGCCTGCCTGCACCGCACACATCAATCCACAAGCACCTGCCCCAATAATTATTGCATCAGCATTCATCAATAAAATTTATTATGGTTACTTTTGCACAAAAGTAGCATTATTTTCAAGCGCATGGCAAAACAGATTAGCGAATTAAAATTAGGTATTTTAGGTGGCGGACAATTGGGCAGAATGCTCATTCAACAAGCAATCAATTACAATGTAACTACATTAGTTTTAGACCCAGATCCTGATGCTCCCTGTAAACACATTTCCAATTATTTCGAAAACGGCTCCATTACCGATTTTGACACCGTTTACAACTTTGGAAAGAAAGCTGATATTATTACCATTGAAATTGAAAAGGTAAATATCGATGCGCTTGAGCAGCTCGAAAAAGAAGGTAAAAAAGTTTTTCCTCAATCGAGGGTGATCCGTTTAATCCAGGATAAAGGTGTTCAGAAACAGTTTTTTAAAGAAAATGATATTCCCACCTCTCCTTTCCAGATTGTAAATACAAAGGAAGATATGGAGAACTGTAATATCCCTTTTCCATATATTTTAAAACTGCGTAAAGATGGTTATGATGGCAAAGGGGTAATGAAAATCAATAGTGCGGCAGATCTTGAGAAAGCTTTCGATGCACCTTGCATTGTAGAAAAACTGGTCGATTTTGAAAAAGAAGTAGCCGTTATCGTGGCCCGTAATGCCAATGGCGATGTAAAAACTTTCCCTATGGTAGAAATGGAATTTAATCCGGAAGCCAATTTGGTTGAGTTTCTGATTTCACCCTCAACATTTGCTGAAAGTTTGCAACACAAAGCAGAAAACATCGCCAAGAACATTGCTTCAGCAATGAACATTACCGGAATTTTAGCGGTGGAAATGTTTGTATGTAAAGATGGCGAATTATTGGTTAATGAGGTAGCTCCCCGTCCACATAATAGCGGTCACCAAACCATTGAGGGCAACTATGTTTCTCAATTTGAACAACATTTACGATCCATTTATAACCTGCCACTTGGCGATACAAGCAGCATTACCAATGCTATTATGATCAATCTACTTGGCGAAAAAGGTTTTGAAGGTGTAGCCAGGTATGAAAATCTTGAAAAAATATTAGCTATTGACGGCGTCTATGTTCACCTATATGGCAAAAAGTACACTAAACCTTTCCGTAAAATGGGCCATGTAACCATTGTTGATATCGACAGGGAAAAAGCAATTGAAAAAGCACGTTTTGTACAAAAAACATTGAAGGTAATTGCATAAGCCCCCTAGCGCCCTGAAGGGGGGAACTAATAGCGAGGTGGAAATACAAAATTTTAGAAGAAGTAAAAAAGAAATATAAATAGATATGAGTCAAGGAAATTCAAATTCGGCCTTAGTAGGAATTATAATGGGGAGCAAATCAGATTTGCCTGTAATGCAAGATGCTGCAGATGTATTAAAAGAATTTGGAATAAATTACGAAATCACGGTGGTTTCCGCCCACAGAACACCAGAACGCATGTTTAATTATGCTAAAGAAGCGCAAGGACGTGGTTTAAAAGTAATTATTGCCGGTGCCGGTGGTGCCGCTCACTTGCCAGGAATGATGGCTTCTATCACTACTTTACCCGTAATCGGTGTTCCGGTTAAATCATCAAACTCCATTGATGGCTGGGATAGTATTTTATCAATCTTACAAATGCCGAATGGCATCCCTGTGGCTACAGTGGCATTAAATGCTGCTAAAAATGCAGGCTTATTGGCTACTCAGATTTTAGCAACTGCTGATGAATCTTTAACGGTTAAAATGCAGGCTTATAAGGATGAACTGAGAAGAAAAGTGGAAGAGAGTGCTCTGGAAATGTGATAAGCGCAGAAAGTCTAACGTTTGGAAATCAAAAGAAGAATTAAAATACCTTTTATCTATTTTAATTTCGATGTAATTCATGCAAATACCGCCATCACCAGCTCTGAGCAATATTGTTAGACACTACCTGATTCTTTCAAGCGATGTCTGTATAAAACATGATTTTAGATTTTTTTCTGATGGAAGTCCCGGAATTGTTTTTCACAGGAAAATACCCTTTTCACAGAAAAACAAATTGGATGGTAATTTTAATATACAGCCTAAATGTTTTGTATACGGACAGATTACGCATTTTAACACCTTATCCACTACAGCAAAAACAGATATGCTAATTGTTGTTTTACAACCATTTGCCCTATTTAAATTGTTTAATATTGCTGCTTTTGAGGTTAATGATAAAACCATTTCGTTTGATGAATTAACTGGTCATTCTGGCCGTTTACTTTTAGAAAGAATTCAGGAACAACCTGAAAATGTTGTAGCTATTCATTTGATTGAAGATTTTTTGTTAGGGCTGCATATTCAAAATACTCATAATGATAAAATAATATTTACTTCGCTCCAGCATATTTATGCTCGGAAAGGAATGAGCAGTTTAACGAAAATGCTAAAAGAAGTTCCTGCAACTGAAAGACAGCTGGAAAGAAAATTTCGTGAACACATCGGCTTAAGTCCAAAAAAGTTTGTTGATATTGTCAGGTTCAGATACTTACTTAAATGCCTCAAACAAGCAAATCAGCATACAAATATTTCATCAATTAGTTATAGTTGTGGCTATTATGATCAATCACATTTAAATAACATCTTTAAGAAATTTACCGGTTTAACGCCACTTCAATACCAAAGCAACAGTAATTTACTTGCGGTTAATTTTCTTTTGCTTTAACATATTGTCGCTTTTTTCCAATTTTTAAAATAGCTTTCTACTCATCTTCGTATTAACAATTATGATAACGAAATGAAAAATTTAAAAATTGCTACTGCACAGTTTGAAAACAAAAGTTACGATAAAGCATATAATCTGAGTGTTATAGAAAAACTTTCAAAGGAAGCTGCAGAAAAAGGTGCCAACGTCATTAATTTTCATGAATGCTCCATTACAGGTTATACTTTTGCCAGAAATTTAAGTAAACAGCAGATGCTGGAGCTAGCGGAAACTATTCCCGATGGCCACAGTATAAACGTATTGATATCTATCGCAAAGAAATATCAGATTACAATATTGGCAGGGTTGTTCGAAAAAGATCACGAAGAAAACTTATATAAAGCGCATGTTTGTGTTGATGAAACAGGTTTTGTAACAAAACATAGAAAACTTCACCCTTTTATCAATCCAAACCTTTCTGCTGGAACAAACTATACCATTTTTAATATTCATGGATGGAAGTGTGGAATTCTGATTTGTTATGACAATAATATAATTGAAAATGTACGTGCCACTGCATTACTTGGTGCTCAGATTATATTTATGCCCCATGTAACCATGTGTACGCCATCTACAAGACCAGGTGCAGGCTTCGTTGATCCAGAATTATGGAAGGATAAAGAAACAAATGCTAAACAGCTGCGTGAAGAATTTGATAGTTTAAAAGGAAGACAGTGGCTAATGAAATGGCTGCCCGCACGAGCTTATGATAATGCCATTTATGCAATTTTTTCTAATCCTATCGGGATGGATGACGACCAGTTAAAAAACGGATGCTCAATGATTATTGATCCCTTTGGTGATGTAATTGCCGAATGTAGATCACTAGAGGATTCTTTTGTGATAGCAGAGTTAAATCCAGAAAAGATAATTCAGGCTGGGGGTTATCGCTATTTAGAAGCGAGAAAGCCAGAATTATATGGAGAAATTATAAGCAAAGCCCATAAAAGCGTTCAAAAAGTGATATGGCGATAAAACAGTTTACAATTTCCTGTTGATCGTTATCAGTTAAACTTAATTCAAACTCGGATCAATTGGAAAATTGCTTACATGCGCATATTTTGGTCCGAGATTTACAATTACATCCCGCCAAAGCCTTTCATCATCATTGCTAAAAATAAGATCAGGGTTAAAAATATCGCTCACCATCCATGCATTCTGCGTTATTTCACGATCAAGCTGACCATGATCCCAGCCTGAATAACCCATAAAAAATTTCACTTCATCCTGGTTTATCACATTGGTATTTAACAGGATTTTAAGTGTTTCAAAATTTCCGCCCCAGTATAAACCATTACCAATGGGCTCACCGCTGTGTAATTTATCATAACACCTATGGATAAAGTGTAAGGTATCTGCAGCAACAGGACCACCGAAATAAATGTAATTTTTTGAATCCCATAAATCCTGTATTACATCGTTCAATACCAGATTTCCTACCTGGTTAAGAATATAACCTACAGTTCCTTCATCACCATGTTCGGTTAATAATACCACAGATCTCTTAAAATTAGGGTCAGCCATAAATGGTTCTGAGATCAGCAAGCGGCCGGTTTTTGGTTTTATATTGTTCAGCATGATGATAATCATTTGTTACACCGTAAAAGATGCCTATTTTTGTTAAATGCAAGTTACAAATGAATTTCTACAAAACCTGCGCCAAGATTACAAAAGCGCTTCGCTAGACGAATCTGACGTAGATCAAGATCCGATTGTCCAGTTTCAAAAATGGTTTCAACATGCGGTTGATGCCCAGATATACGAACCAAATGTAATGACTTTGGCTACAGCCGATAAAGCTGGCCGTCCAGATGCCCGCATTGTGCTGTTAAAAGGAGTAGATGGAAATGGTTTTAGATTTTTCACCAATTATCTGAGTGCCAAGGGTAAAGAATTAAAACGTAATCCTTATGCAGCATTGGTGTTTTTCTGGCCTGAATTGGAAAGACAGGTGAGAATTGAAGGGACAGTAGAAAAACTGGATAAAGAAACTTCGGAAGCCTATTTCAACACCAGACCGATTGCCAGCCAGATTGGAGCTGTAGTTTCCCCGCAAAGCCAGATTATTCCAAACAGGACATTTTTAGAAGAAAAAGTTGAAGAACTTAAAGCTAAAAGTGCCGACAAGGGGGTTGCTAAACCAGCGCATTGGGGCGGTTATATTGTTAAACCAACAAGAATAGAGTTTTGGCAAGGAAGAAGAAGTCGGCTGCACGATAGGATAAACTTTGAACTGGTAAAAGGAAGCTGGACCAAAACCAGGTTGGCTCCATAACGTTACTTATAAAAATCAAGAGATCGGCTTTGCTGTTGATCTTTTTAACGATCATTTAATCATAATTTTCTTTTTTTAATCTTCTAAAGGATGAAACAAATCGCAGTTATAGGATCTGGCACCATGGGAAATGGTATTGCTCATACCTTTGCACAATTTAACTATAAGGTTAACCTGATTGATATCAATCAAGCTGCATTGGATAAGGCCATACAAACCATCACCAAAAATTTAGACAGACAGGTTGCCAAAGGAACCTTAACAGAAGAGCAGAAAGTAGCCTCCTTAAATAATATCGTAACATATACCTCAATAAAAGATGGTATTCAAAGTGCTGACTTAATTGTGGAGGCCGCTACGGAAAATGTAGATTTAAAACTGAAGATTTTTAAGGATTTAGATGAGTATGCGCCTGCACACGCTATTCTCGCCTCTAATACTTCTTCTATTTCCATCACACAAATTGCTGCCGTAACCAATAGAGGTGATCAAGTGATCGGAATGCACTTTATGAATCCTGTGCCGGTGATGAAATTAGTAGAAGTAATAAGGGGGTATGCCACAAGTGATGAAACGACCAGTGCCATTATGCAGCTATCACAGCGCCTGGAAAAGGTTCCTGTTGAGGTAAATGATTATCCTGGTTTTGTGGCTAACCGCATTTTAATGCCCATGATTAACGAGGCCATTTATACGCTTTATGAAGGTGTTGCTGGTGTGCACGAAATTGATACCGTGATGAAACTAGGAATGGCTCACCCAATGGGTCCTTTACAGTTAGCCGATTTTATTGGTCTGGATGTTTGCCTGGCCATATTAAAAGTATTACATGATGGTTTCGGTAACCCTAAATATGCTCCTTGTCCATTATTGGTAAATATGGTGGCAGCAGGTAAAAAAGGGGCTAAAATGGGTGAAGGCTTTTATAAATACACTTCTGGATCAAAGGATCTTATTGTTTCAGATAAATTTAAAAAATCCTAATTTTTTTAGCATTTAATTTTATATTTGCTGTATGAATGAGCATCTGGACCCTGAAGCAAGCAACCTTACCCCTACCGATCGTGATATTGAAAGGGTTTTAAGGCCGCAGGCTTTCGAAGATTTTACGGGGCAGGAAAAAGTGATGGAAAACCTGAAGATTTTTGTTCAGGCAGCGAAACTTCGTGGCGAGGCTTTAGATCATGTTCTATTGCATGGTCCTCCGGGATTAGGTAAAACTACACTTTCTCATATCATTGCCAATGAAATGGCTACAGGTATTAAAGTAACATCTGGTCCGGTATTGGATAAACCTGGCGACCTGGCTGGTTTATTAACTGGCCTGGATGAAGGCGATATCCTTTTTATTGATGAGATCCATCGTTTATCTCCTCTTGTGGAAGAATACCTGTATTCCGCAATGGAAGATTTTAAAATCGATATTATGCTCGAGACTGGTCCGAATGCACGTTCCGTCCAGATATCGCTTAATCCTTTTACGTTGGTTGGCGCCACTACACGCTCTGGTTTGTTAACAGCGCCTTTAAGAGCCCGTTTCGGAATTAATGCCCGTTTGGCCTACTACGACGCTAAATTACTTACTACAATTGTGCTACGCTCTTCTGAAATATTAAAAACGCCTATAAGTGACGAAGGCGCCTATGAAATTGCCCGCCGTAGCCGTGGTACGCCCCGTATAGCCAATGCGCTTTTACGCAGAACAAGAGATTTTGCGCAGATTAAAGGAAATGGAAGTATCGACACAGGAATCGCCCGTTATGCGTTAGATGCACTAAACGTAGATGAACATGGTTTAGATGAAATGGATAACCGTATTCTGGTCACCATTATCGACAAATTTAAAGGTGGCCCAGTGGGATTAAAAACTATTGCCACGGCTGTTGGAGAAGATGAAGGCACCATTGAAGAGGTTTATGAACCATTTTTAATCCAGGAAGGCTATATCATGCGCACTTCACGTGGTAGAGAAGTTACCGAAGCGGCTTACAAACATTTAAAGAAAAACTATCCTGGGCAAACGGGGAAGTTGTTTTAAATGCTTTATACACTCATTAAGACCCTGACCTGGAGCGAAGCGGAAAGCTACGCAGTAAAATAAATTCGATAGCTATCGGATCAGGGTGACGTTACTCGGGTTACTATTTCATCAAATCAAACGTTGCGTCCTCCTGAACTTGTTTCAGGATCTTCAAAGAAATATACAGTCCACTTGAACATTTAAGCCCTTTTAGTGTTCATAACATAGAAATCAAACATTATGAATATTGAATTACGTAAACTAACGCTCGAAGATTACGCAGATCTTAAAGAATCAATGCAACAGGCCTACGACAGTATGGGAGGTTCCATCTGGCCAAAATCCAGCATCGCAAAACTTATAAATATTTTTCCCGAGGGGCAGCTCTGTATTGCAGTTGATGATAAGGTTGTGGCCTGCTCATTGGCTATTATCGTAGAATACGACGAATATGGAGACCGGCACACCTATAAATTGATCACTGGTGATTATTCTTTTACCACACATGATCCAAATGGCGATACGCTTTATGGTATCGAAATTTTTGTTCACCCTGAATACCGTGGGCTCCGCTTAGGCAGAAGACTATATGAAGCCAGGAAAGAACTCTGTGAAAGCCTTAACCTCAAAAGCATTATTGCCGGCGGAAGAATTCCTGGTTACCATGAATATGCGGAGAAGTTAAGCCCGAGACAATATATAGATAAGGTAAAGGCAAAAGAAATTTACGACCCTACACTTACTTTTCAGATTTCGAATGATTTTCACGTCAGAAAAGTATTAAAGAATTATTTACCAGGCGATAAAGAATCAAAAGAATATGCTACCCTAATAGAATGGAATAACATTTATTACCAGGGTATTGATGCTTCGGCCCGCTCGGCAATGACCATCCGTTTAGGTTTAGTGCAGTGGGAAATGCGTTTATTTCCAAATATGGAAGCTTTTTACGAACAGGTAGAATTTTTTGTAGATGCATTGAGCGGTTACAAATCTGATTTCGTGATGTTTCCTGAGCTATTTAATACACCGCTGCTCCAGCCATACAATCACTTACCAGAAATTGAGGCCATGCGCAAGCTTGCTGAAAAAACGGAAGAGATTGTGCAGAAAATGCACGAATATTCATTGAGCTACAACACTAATATTATTACAGGTAGTATGCCGCTCATTGAAGATGGCAAATTATACAATGCCACCTACCTTTGCCACCGCACAGGTAAAATAGATGAGTATAGGAAAATCCACATCACGCCAAATGAGCAAAAATATTACGGCATGATTGGCGGCGATAAGGTGCAGGTTTTTGATACTGATTGTGGTAAAGTAGGTATTTTGATCTGTTATGATGTAGAATTCCCAGAATTGAGCCGGATTTATGCCGAGCAGGGCATGCAGATTTTATTTGTACCTTTTTTAACTGATACCCAAAACGGTTATACACGCGTTCGTCATTGTGCGCAGGCAAGGGCAATAGAAAATGAATGTTACGTGGCCATTGCAGGTTGCGTGGGCAATTTACCTAAAGTGAATAATATGGATATTCAATTTGCCCAATCAGCAGTTTTTACCCCTTCCGATTTTGCTTTTCCAACCAATGCCATTAAAGCAGAGGCAACACCGAATACAGAGATGGTATTGGTGGTAGATGTGGATCTCCATTTATTAGACGAACTGCATCATTATGGAACGGTAAAAGTACTAAAAGACAGGCGAAAAGACCTTTACCAGGTTAAACTTTTAAAATAAGAGCTATAAAAAAATGCCGGTCAAATTAATGTACCGGCATTTCATTTTTAATCTAAAGCTAATTATTTTCTCATCACAAACCATATAATCAGACCGATAATTATAGCTATTGGTATTACCCATTTTAGCGCTTGCCCTGCTCCATTCTCATCTTTTTCTGTAACCGCTGGTTTTGCAGGTCCTGGATCTTCTTTGTGACTTTCGTAATCTTTTTCAATCGGTTTCGGAGCTGCTCCTGATTCCGTATGTTGTGGATCTATATTTTCCATAGCTAGTATTCTAAAAGCTCTCCCTTTCTAGTTGTTACACCAATCAGGTGAACCATAATTAATTAATTTAGTTTCTGCATGTAGAACAAGCGATTAATAAAAATGTTTTAAATGCTAAGCCTTATCTTTGCAATCCGGTGTACAACAATTCTGCAAAATATAGTCAGCTAATTAAAGAAGAAGCTTTACGCTTGGGCTTCCTGTCCTGCGGTATTGCTAAAGCTGAATTTCTTGAGGAGGAAGCACCAAGACTGGAAAATTGGCTCAACCAAAACCGGCATGGTGAAATGAAATACATGGAAAATTATTTTGATAAACGCCTTGATCCCAGATTACTGGTTGATGGTGCTAAATCGGTAATTTCCTTATCATTAAACTATTATACTGAAGAAACGCAGTCAGACCAGAACGCACCGAAAATTTCCAAATATGCTTACGGACAGGATTACCATACCGTAATCAAAGAGAAATTAAAAGAACTTACTCATTTTATAGAAGAAAATATCGGAGAAGTTTCTGGAAGGGCATTTGTAGATTCTGCCCCGGTTTTAGACCGTGCCTGGGCGAAAAAATCGGGTATTGGCTGGATTGGTAAAAATTCTAATCTGATTAGCAAAACAGACGGTTCCTTTTTCTTTCTTGCGGAATTGATAGTTGATCTTGAGTTGGATTACGATCATCCTTACCAGGCTGATTACTGTGGAAGCTGCACCCGTTGTTTAGATGCCTGCCCTACTGATGCCATTATTGCACCTCAGGTTGTAGATGGAACGAAATGTATCTCCTACCTCACCATTGAGCTCAAAAATGAAATCCCAAATGAGTTTAAAGATAAAATGAGCAACTGGATGTTTGGCTGCGATATCTGTCAGGATGTTTGCCCTTGGAACCGTTTCTCTAAAGCGCACAATGAAGAGGCCTTTAAGCCCGGGAATGGATTACTGGATTTGAACGCAAAAGACCTGACCGAAATTACAGATGATGTTTTTAAAAAGGTTTTTAAAGGATCGGCAGTTAAGCGCACTAAATTTACCGGACTGAAAAGGAATATCGATTTTCTGAAACCAGAAAATTAGTTTGATATTAAAATTTCTATCTGATCAATCCAAACTGCCTTGCGATCGTAAGTTTTATTAAAATTATCCAGTATGATTTTTTTATCATAAACAGCCATTTTTTCAGTTCGTTTAATTCCATTTATAAAAATAGATACCGGTTTAGCTACATCAATCATTTCTGGTGATAGAAAGATGGTCAGCGATTTAACCCGTGATGTTTCTATATGAAATTCGTTATTGCTAAAAGTAGCCCTGACTGCCCCCGATTTTCTTGGAAAGTTAAATGCTTTAAATAATGTATCGGTTGTAATAACTGTATCTTTTGATTGATCATAATCAACTACTTTAAATATATCAAAATTTATTCTTTTGTGCCAGTCTGCTGGTTTAGTGGTCGTATCCAATGCTGTAATCTGGATCCAGTCTGTTTTGCCATATTTCACATCATCGCATTCCCAATAAATGGATTTTTGAAATGGATTTCTGGTTCTGCTTTTTAAATCCTTAAATAACAACTGGTAAGCAGGTTCAGATTCATCAAATTGCGGAAACCAGTGAGGCCACCCGTTATATCGGTGATCCTGATAATCTGCCCCCATTTTTTTCATGATTACATTTAAAGAATCATTTGCATCTGGTGGAAAGTAGTAATCTTCATCCGTAGACACATTAAAAAACGATCTGTTTAAAATATTGCGCACAAATGTGCCTCCGGTTCTAACCTTTGGCTGTGTGTTAAATCCATAAAAGCTTGCAAACGGACTTTGTTGCTTCATTAAATAAGAAAAAGAACCTGTTGCTCCATTTGAATGCCCGGTGACGAAAACTTTATCATCATCAACATTGATGGATTTTTTAATCTCCCTTAGCATTGCCGGTACCATGAAGAAACCATCATCGGGATACATCCAGTTATATCTCTTTGAACCTTTTGGATAAACCATTATTACCTCATTCACAGCGGCATATTTAGTATAATATCTATTCCAGCCATCCATAACCGAGGATGCATTTTGAAAACCTGAAAGGCCATTACTACTTACCGCACCATGAAGAAAAAACAATACAGGATAGCTTTTTTTCGGATTATAGCGTGATGGTAAACTAACATAATATGAGGTAATTAAGCTATCTGTCACTTTAAATTCGACGGAATAACCAACGTACTTTTTTGCCTGATAGGCATTGAAGGATTTAATCTTCTGATAAACCTGTTTGCCATCCTTAGCTTTAAAATAAGTATCCTGTTTTAAGGGGCCTGCCTGGAATTCATCCTGCCGATCGTGCAACGTTTTAAAAAAAACTGCCTTCATCTTTTGCGCTTTCGCCAATACGATTAGCCATCTGCTATCGCTAAAAAGATTTTTATATTCATTTTGAGGATATTCAAAAGTTAAATAATCCCATGTCGTTCTTTCATCATTATTTAGCGCCAGGAAATGATTTATATATTCGAATGCACCATTAGTATCTTTAAGTTCTGAAGCTAAAACAGATGCTTTATAGAGAGACTGGTCGCCAACCTCTTTTGGAAATAGTATAAATGCCTTTTTATATAAGTTAAGAGATTTTCTGTAATCTACAGTATCCTTTGCAGCCCACATCAGGTTTAATGCACTATCAGTTAACCTGGTGTAG
The DNA here is from genome assembly GCF_026239555.1 of Pedobacter sp. PF22-3. GTDB lineage: Bacteria > Bacteroidota > Bacteroidia > Sphingobacteriales > Sphingobacteriaceae > Pedobacter. The sequence continues at coordinate 32,761 of NZ_JAPIVP010000009.1, forward strand.
GTTTGGGCATTTAGTTTTAAACCAATACTTAAAAACAAAAACAGGATCACAATTTTCTTCATGACTATTGATTTAGATCCTCAAATTTAAGAGAGAATTGGATGCCATAATTGTAAAATTGGGACATTTGGCTAACTGCTAAACTTCCAGAAGGTATCCTCTTTACCAATAATCTTTCCATCATTAAAAAACTTGGCTGGAGCAACACCTGTGAGCAATTTGCAGGCTTTAATAAAATGAGATTGATCGGTATAGTTTGCCCGATGAGAAAGATCAGATAGGTTCTGATCACTGTTACTACTTAACTTATTCGACATTAATTCTCTAAAACGTACAATCGACCTGTATTTCTGTGGACTGATATTAAGATATTTATGAAATAGCCGGTTTAAATGTTTTCTGCTGATGCCTAGTTTATTTTCAGCAATCGAATCAATTGAAATATCATCAACGTTATCGCGAAATAAGTCTATTGCTTTTTCGATGTATAAGTTCTCAACTTTAGCATATCGCTTAATAAGCATATGATCAACTAAAGTAATAAGTTTTTCAGTATTACTTGTTCCGAATAACTGCTTAATTTCTTCCTCCTCAAAAAACGAAAAATTTTCATCGAATGCCAATAATGATGAACCATTTAAAAATTGATTAATTCCAAAGGGGTTAAAAACAATGGCTATTTTAAAAACAGCTCCAGTTTGCGTAACCTTTAATGGCCGTTCTCTGATCGGGGTATAAATTTGAAGAGGTTTCGACTCAATATCGAATTCTAAAGTGGCATGGTCTGTTTCGTATTTAAAACGATGACTGCTGTATAACGAGATGGTATTGTTATAATGAGGGTAGCAGATATACTCGTTTTCCTCATGTTGATCATCGGTAATGTGCAGGTAATAATAGCTTACATATTTCCTTATTAGTTCACTTTCTGGCTTAAAGGTTTCGAATATGCGCATTAAACAAGCTCATTAAATATCAATTCACCGTACCCGCTTTAATTCACCGAAAAACTATTATCACTTTTAACCTTATCTGGTGTGTGCGGATTTCCCATCACAACTTTAGATAGTTTTTTGGTAGTCTTCACTTCAAGGTTTACCATTCGGTCGCCTTTTTCCCATACACCAATCGTACTGTGAATTTTTTCAGTTGTACCGTTTTCAAAAGTTAGCGTCAAATCAATAGGCAATGGCTTAACACTCTTATTTTCAATACTTACCATATATCCACCTGAAGTTTTATCTACAGCTTTAATGGCCATATCTGTTACACCATCTTCAAAAAACCAAGCCTTCCAAAACCAGTTTAAATTTTTACCGCTACCCTCGTTTATACTGTTAAAGAAATCATATGGCATAGGGTGTTTACCATTCCAGTTTTGAATGTAAGTGTGCAAAGCTTTCGTAAACAGTTCGTCACCCAGATAATCTTTAACATACAAATAGGCTAAACCCGGTTTAGGATAAGAATTGGTAAAAGAGCCAGAACCTTTCAAATCAGGCGTTAAAGTCATAATCGGTGTATCATCTTTCCCTCCAGAAGATGAAGCGGTAGGCTGCACACCATACTCGTCTACTATGGTAGGATCAATCATTGGTGATATTAGCCACTCGCCAATAGTTGCCCAACCTTCATCCATCCAGCCATATTTGGTTTCATTTATGCCCATATAAAAAGGGAACATGGTATGGAAAATTTCATGATCCGTTAAGGTAATGGCATCAACCCTATTGTCTACCGGATTATCATTTACCATCATTGGATATTCCATCTGGTCTAATCCATCAAATATCGTTTCATGGTTGTAAGGGAAAGGCCATTTCGGAAAAGTATAACTCATGGCTTCCACCGTTTTACGCGCAAAATCTATCACTTCATAATAATCTTTATGCATGGGGTTAAAAACAGCGTCTACACGCGTCCTTCTTTTCGTTTTAGGATCAACCACCAAACTGCTCGATTTCCATAAATAATGATCGCTCAAAGCGAAAACAAAGTCAGTCACATTTTTGGCTTCGAATTTAAAAGTATTAGAGGATTTAGGTTGTGTTACCTTTTTATCGGTTAAATCTTTAGCGGTAATTACATCAATTACAGCATCATTTTTTTCTGCAGCTAACATCCTGGAAACAATATCCTTCTGGAAAACTTCTGAAGGGTTTTTCAGATCACCGGTTGCCCACACACCATAACTACCTGGTACCGTAATGGAAGCGTTAAACTGATCAAAGTCATTATAAAATTCTTCAGCACCCGTATATGGGAATTTATTCCAGCCATCAATATCATCATAAACGGCAATACGCGGAAAGAAGTAAGCGATAAAATATGAACCATCATCTACTTGTCCTGTACGTACATGCGATCCTTTATTTAAAGTATAACTATAATCAATTGAAAAACTAATCGTTTTCCCTGGTACAACCGCAGGAACATTAACAGTCATATTTGTTCCATCAATTTTAAAGTCAGTAATTGATTTTCCGTTCGCTGCCATCTTTTCAATAGCCACTCCATCACCAAGATCAGACGCCGCCATTTTTGATTTTCTTGGTGTTCCTTTTTTATATAAATTTGGGTACAGCTTAAACCAGATTTCCTTCAAAGTATCCGGACTGTTATTGGTATACGTTACCTGAACTTTCCCCTTTAACAACCTACTATCAGGATTAAAATCTATATTCAAATCATATTTAGATGTATTTTGCCAATAATTCTTCCCGGGTTTACCATTTACATTCCTGGTTTCTTTCTGGTAGGCTTTATGAAAAACGGGTTCTATCGGCAGCGTAGTTTGTGCACTTGCATAAATTGCTGCGCAAAATAACAGGCTAAATATTTTTATAGATTTCATTTTTTGAGCTTAGGGCCTGGCGCAATGCGCATAGCGTTTAATAATTGTCCAGTCTGCTACTTACCAAACTTCATTTTCAGTTGTTCCAACATATCCGTATCGATCGGCTTTGCAGGTTTTTCCGGCTTCGGCTGAGGTTTTTGTTGATATTGAGGTTTATTTGCAGAAGTATTATGCTGAGGTCGTGCTGGCTTGTTCTCATTTTTCTTCGCATTGAATTTTGCCCATTCCTCGTCTAACTTCTTCTTTGTGTACAATGGAAAATCGCCATTTTTCATCCAGGCGTAATAACTGGGCTCTACTGAAAATACCTGCTCAGTGGTTTTACCTTTATGCTTACCAAAGTTAAAACATACCTCATCGTTATCATTGTAAACCAAACGACCAGCAAAATCAACAGGTTTATTAATATTAGTGAAGATATGCAGTGCATCCACATCGTTTACAACCGGAATGCTCTTTACACCTTGTTTACTCTCAAACTCAGTTTCTTTATACATTTCCAGCTGGCCAAGTAAAACTTTGTAAGTAGCAATTACATCAGCCTCTGCAGCATGCGCATTAATTAAATCTTCCTGACAATAGAATTTATACGCTGCTTTTAAGGTACGTTGTTCCATTTGGTGGAATATATTCTGTACATCAACAAATTTGCGGTTGTTCATGTCGAAATCTACTTCAGCCCTTAAAAATTCTTCCAAAAGCATTGGGATATCAAATTTGTTTGAATTGTATCCAGCCAGGTCACTATCCCCAATAAATTCAGCAATTTCTGCAGCTAAAGTTTTAAAAGTAGGCTCGTTAGCAATGTCTTCATCATAAATACCATGTATTAACGACGTTTGCAAAGGAATTGGCATTTCTGGATTTACGCGCCAGGTTTTAATTAGTTCAGAACCATCTGGCATGGCTTTTAAAATCGCTATTTCAACGATCCTGTCAGCTCCAACATTAACCCCGGTAGCTTCTAAATCAAAAAATGCTAAAGGGCGCTTTAAATTTAATTTCATTTCTTATGATGTGAGATTGGCGACATTAGATTTGAATCGGAATGTCAAATTCTTTTTTTTCAAAAGTGCTAAAAAGGTTTCATTAGTTCTGTAAAACAGCCTTATTAATTTATAAATTTAATTGTCAAATTATTTCAGAATATTGGTTGCTAAGATTAAATTGCAAAAATTTACACACGCTCAGATGAATAAGGCATTAGCTCTGTTATTACTTGTATTTTTATCATTAACCATTCACGCTCAAGACTTTAAATTCGGATCGATTACTTATGACGATTATGAATTCGACAGAAAGAAATTAGATAGTAATGCCAATGCAATAGTTTTAAAGGAATTTGGCACTGCATCTATACAAAGAGATGATATTACTGGAAATTTGGAACTGATTTTTGAGCACCATGTAAAAATCAAAATCTACAATAAAGAAGGGTTTAAAGAGGCCAACATTGTTATTCCGACTTATAAAGATGAATCCCGAGAAGAAACAATCAGTGAATTAAAAGCTTCTACATTTAACTATGTAGACAATAATTTTGTGGAAACCATCATGGATAAAAAGGCCATTTTCACGGAAAACAGGTCGAAGTATACCAGATTCACCAAGTTTACACTTCCAAACCTAAAAGAAGGTGCAATTATTGAATATAGTTATAGATTAAGATCGCCCAACTTATTTAATTTCAGAACATGGGAATTTCAAAGCAACATTCCGAAGGTAATTAGCGAATATCTGGTTTATATTCCGGGTATTTATAATTACAATGTATCGTTACGTGGTTTTCAAAAACTGACTGATCAAAAATCAGAACTGAGCAAAGAATGTTTAAGGCTATCGGGCGTACCTATCGATTGTTCCAAAATCAATTACATGATGAAAAACATCCCGGCATTTATTGAGGAAGATAATATGACCGCGCCCAGCAACTTCAAATCGGCCATTTATTTCGAACTTTCTGATGTTCAGAACTTGAATGGAAGTAAAACTTCTTATACCAAAACCTGGAAAGATATTGATTACGAACTGTCGTCTTATAAAACACTGGGCGATCAGATGAAAAGGAAAGATGTCTTTAAAGACCTCATTCCGGAAATCACAAAGGGAAGTTTAACAGATCTAGATAAAGCAAAAGCCATTTATAATTATATTAAAAAACAGATCAAGTGGAATAATTACTATGGAAAGTATGCAGAAGATAATATCAAAAGGGCATTGGAAAATTGGTCAGGCAATGTGGCTGATGTTAATCTGAGTTTAATTGCCGCACTTTCTGCCGCAGGTTTAGATGCAGAAGCCGTGATACTTTCTACCCGAGATAATGGAACGGTAAACAAGCTATATCCGGTAATGAGCGATTTTAACTACCTCATTGCCAAAGTAAATATTGCAGATAAAAGTTATTTATTAGATGCTACTGAACCACTATTACCCTTCGGTTTGCTCCCCTTAAGGTGCATAAACGACCAGGGAAGGGTAATCAATTTAAAAAAGCCTTCTTACTGGATCGATTTAACGGCCAGTCAAAGAACAACTACCACTTACATCATGGATGGAAAAATGACCACTGATGGAAAAATTGTGGGCACGTTAACCACTTATACAATGGGTTATGCAGCATATGCAAAACGTAAAGAAATACTTAAATACAATGCTCAGGATGAGTATGTAGAGAAACTTGATGAGCGTTTAACCAGAATAAAAATATTGGATCATCAAATTTCGAACCTGGATAGCGTTGAAAATTCTTTGATAGAGAAATATGAGTTAGAGTTTACCATCAATGATGGTTCAAACAAAGATCAATTTTATTTTAGCCCGTTTTTTATCAATACCATTTCGAAAAACCCTTTCAATTTAAACGAACGCACCTACCCTGTTGATTTAGGTGCAGCGTCTGACGAGCGCATCACCGTTAATGTGCTTTTACCAGAAAAATACCAATTGCTGGAAAAACCGAAAGATATGGCTATTGCTTTGCCAAACGCCGGAGGAAAGTATTTGTTACAAACAAAACTGGAAGATAATACCATTTCAATGAGTCAGATATTACAGTTTAATAATGCAATTTATCAGCCAGATGAATACCTCTATCTAAAAGAATTTTACAGCAAAATCATCCAGAATCAAAAAACAGAATTTTTATTAAAAAAGGCAAATTAAAATGAAATTCTTATTCAGTTGCATTTCCTTGTTTTTAGTATCAGTTTCAGGCTTTGCACAAGATAACTATGATGTTGATTTAATTCCATCAAAGCTCCGTAACCGCGCCAATGCCTGTATCCGTAAAGAAGAAACAACTGTGGACATGCGCGCTCCTGATAATGTAATACTTAATGTAAAAAAGGCCATTACCGTTTTTAACCCAAATGGTGAAGATGAAGCCCGTTTGGTCATCTATTACGACAAAAACATTTCGATTAAAAGCATTAAGGGAGAAGTTTACAATAGTGTAGGGAAACTGACCCGAAAATTTTCCCAAAATGATTTTTCAGACATGAGCGCCGCAGATGGGTTTTCACTTTTTGTTGATAGCCGCGTTAAACATTATTTACCTTCAATAAATGAATATCCTTACACGCTGGTTTACAATTATGAAGTTAGAAATAAACAAAACTTAATTATTCCCGATTGGAATCCTAAACCGGTAGATGATGTTTCAGTGGAAAAAAGTACTTATACTTTTATCTGCAAACCAACAGACCAGATAAGAATTAAAACTCAAAATTATAACGGAACACCAGAAGTTATAACTGATGAGAAGCAGAAAAAAACGATTTGGACAGTAAATAACATGCTGGCTGCAAGACCTGAACACTACAGCCCGGCACGCGAAACTTACACTACCAATATCCATATAGCACCACAAACTTTCTACTATTATAATCATAAAGGCAGTTATACAAATTGGAAGGAACTTGGCAAGTGGATCTATGACGACTTATTGGCTGAACGTAAAGCCCTGCCTCCTGCTACGATCGGGATGATTAAAGATCTGGTCAAAAACGAAAAAACAGACAAAGATAAAGCCCGTAAAATTTATCAGTATTTACAGGATAAAACAAGGTACATCAGCGTTCAGATTGGTATTGGTGGTTTTCAGCCCATTGCCTCAAGTGAAGTAGACCGATTGGGTTATGGCGATTGCAAAGCTTTGGTCAATTACATGCAAAGTTTACTCCAGGCAGCCAATATAGCTTCATATTATTGTGTGGTATCTGCTGGCACTGAAAAGAAAAGCATGGATCCCACATATGCCAGTATGGATCAAGGTAATCATATTATCTTGTGTATGCCATTAAAGGGCGATACAACCTGGCTGGAATGTACCAGCCAAAAAATCCCATTTGGTTTTTTAAGCGGTTTTACCGATGATAGACTGGTGCTCGCCTGTACCGAAGACGGTGGAAAATTATTGCATACGCCAAAACTAACTACTGCTGAAAACCTACAGACACGTAAGGCTGAGTTAAAGATTCAACCAGATGGAAGTATATCTGGCAAGATGAACACTGTTTATGCAGGCTCACAATACGAAAACCAGGAACCACTGATTGGCAAACCCGTAACAGAGCAGCATAAATTATTAAAAGAAACGTACAATATCGACAATATCGATTTTGAAACGGTTTTGTTTGCTCAGAAAAAAGATATCAACCCTAAGCTGGTGGAAGATATAACTGTCAATATCAGAAATTATGCACCCGTGAACGGGAATAAAATGTTTTTACAGCTCAATGCTTTTAATGTAAAACGATCTATCGCTGAAATAAAAAACAGAACACTACCTGTTTACATTAACCGTGGTTATACGGATGAGGACACGATTATCTATATCCTGCCTGATAATGTAAATTCAGAATTAATTATTGGGCAAAATAAAACTTTTAAAAGTGTATTTGGCGAGTATACCTGCAAAGCAAGTTTAACAGGAAATAAATTAACCTATTACCGAAAATTTGTTTTAAACGATGGAACATTTCCAGCAGAAAAATACGCTGAATTTTCGAAATTTATAAACGATGTAAATGCTGCAGATTATTTAAAATTAGCGCTTAGCTTAAAAAAATAATTCCGAGGCCAATACCGATAATCATAATCAGGTACATCAAAATTTCTGTTGAGGCAAATTTTTTGTATTTAGTCCAGAAGGAATAATCATTTTCTTCGTTTGGCATTCTTGTTTACATTAGGCCACAAAAATAGGTAAATAGATTAAAAGAAAAAGGTAATATTTCAGCATATCATCTTCGCAAAAAAATCTGGTTCAAAATAAAAACAGTTTTTTACATTCCTAAAAGCTATATATTTTACCAAAAGGCAACAATTCGCCAAAACATAATGTATTTTTAGCACTACAAACTGAGCGTGTGCAATATTTACACATCGCCACCGTTTAAACAAAAGCTGTTTCAAACTAAACCAAACTGAATGAAGAAATACATCCTGGACATTGCTACGATTTTTTTAGTGGGTATGAGCATTGTCGGAACAAGTTGGAAAGCGATAGATCGCCGCCAAACACAACAAGATGCCATTAGAAATATAGCTGCAGACAGTCTTTACAGCCAATTCATCACTAATATCTACCACGAAATCCATTTAGATTCTGTGGGATTAAATGAACAGGTTTTCGAAAAGGCATTAACCGGGTTTTATAACATGAAATATTCTGGTTTGTTACGTACCAAATCTATTTTAACCATTGCTGATTTCGATCAGGAAAGCACTAAAAAACGACTGTACATTATCGATTTGGCCAGTAGAAAGTTAATTTTAAATACATGGGTGGCACATGGATCAAACAGTGGTGGCGATAAACCTTCTTCATTCTCGAATAACATCAACTCAAACCAGAGCAGTTTAGGCTTTTATTTAACTGGCGAGATTTATTCTGGTAAACATGGTCGTTCGCTTAAATTGGATGGCATGGATCAAGGTTTTAACAACAATGCGAGAGAAAGATCAATCGTGGTACATGGTGCAAGTTATGTGAGTCAGAAAAGTATAGATGAATTGGGGAGATTGGGCAGAAGCCAGGGCTGCCCTGCTGTTCCGGCTAAACTGGCAGATCATGTGATTAACACCATTTCAGATCGAACAGTGCTTTTTATCAATAATTCAGATCAGTTATATTATTCTTCCTTCTTAAACGAAACGCTTGCAGCCAGCGTGGCCTTAAACCAACCACAGGTTTTTGCAACCAAAATGGATTAATGATGTTTAATATTTTTCGCGTTTAGTTTTTTAGGTAATATGCTGATGAAAAGTGATTGGCTCCCTGCAAGCAAATCCCACACCCAACGGTTGCTATCAACCGATTTCTCGCCGCAATCTACAACCTCGGCACGCTTAAGCAGTTTTTTAACAATCGCCTGAATCCATTTTATTTGTACAATACGGTTGAAGTATAATCCCAAATAATCACAATATACATGTACGAGAATTTCCACAATGAGCGAGGCATTAGAAATAGCGAGTTTCTTGCCAAAATGTTGCTCATAATCAGCCTTAATTGTGTTTACCAAAAGCTCAAATCGATTTAACCTGATAGAAGCTTTTCCCTCAAGATAAGACCAAAGCGCTGCATTACTGTACACACGGATTAACTTTGGCTCAAGCACGACTTTAATTTTATTTCCTTTCAGTTCGTAAATTTTATCCATTCATTAAAATAATTGCAGGGATTAGATATAGCTAATACTGAATTGTTAATCAATCCGATATAAAACTGCCGATCTAAATGATGGACAAAGTTATCCGATAATTGTTTACCAAAACTGTGATTAAATGGCATTGTGAGTAATTTTTTTAAGCTGTTGCCAATATTTTAATCATCTTTGTGCTTGAAAAGATAAGCCCATTCATGAAGATTGTAATTGCAGAAAAGCCTTCTGTTGGTCGTGAACTTGCTAAAGTTTTTGGAGCAACCACCAGAAAAGATGGATACATTGAAGGTAAAGGATATTCTTTTACCTGGGCATTCGGGCATTTATTACAATTGGCTCCTCCTCAGGATTATGGTTTTATTGGCTGGAGGAAGCAGCATTTACCCATGCTTCCACAAAAGTTTAAGCTTGCCGTTAGAAAGATTAAAACAAAAGATGGTTTTGTAGAGGATCCGGCAGTGCGTAAGCAATTAGATACCATAAAAAAACTTTTTGATGAGGCCAGCGAAATCATAGTGGCAACGGATGCGGGACGCGAGGGTGAGTTAATCTTCAGGTACATTTATTATTACCTGAAATGTAAAAAACCATTCAAACGCCTCTGGATCTCTTCACAAACAGATGAGGCCATAAAAGATGGATTCAGAAATTTAAAACCGGGAACAGATTACGATACTTTATTTAACTCCGCCCATTGCCGCTCAGAGTCTGATTGGTTGGTGGGAATGAATGCTACGCAGGCACTGAGTATATCTGCAGGTAATAGAACAGTTCTTTCTTTAGGACGGGTGCAAACACCTACCCTGGCGATGATCTGTGCGCGTTTTTTAGAGATTAAAAACTTCGTTCCTCAAACCTATTATCAGATCAGCATTTTATTAGCGAAAGATGAACAGGTTTTTAAAGCTATATCAACCTCAAATTATAAGGAAAAGGAAGAAGTAGAAAAGTTATTTGGACTGGTAGAAGATGTAGCATCTGGCTTTCCAACGGGCGGCAACATTACAGCTGTAGAAGCCAAACCAAGAAAAGAACCCCCTCCGCTATTGCATGATTTAAGCAGTTTGCAGCAGGAAGCCAATAAGAAAAAAGGATATACTGCCGATCAAACCCTTAATATTCTGCAGAACCTGTACGAAAGTAAATTGGTTTCTTATCCCCGTACCGGATCACGCTACATTGGTGATGATGTTTTTGCCGGGGTACCAAATCTGATTGCAAAATTTACCGATCATGCTGATTTTGGAAAACAGGCGCAATTCCTGCAAACCATTGCTTTAAATAAACGCAGTGTCAATGCTAAAAAAGTAACCGATCACCATGCAGTTTTACCTACAGGCGAACAGGCTTATGGATTGAGCCCGGATAAACAAGCGGTATACGATATGGTTGTAGGACGTATGATGGAGGCATTCCACCAGGAATGTATTAAGGAATTAACCAAAATAACCATTCAATCAGGCGTTACTTTTGTAGCCAATGGAACAGTAATCCGTTCTGCAGGCTGGCGCGCTGTTTTTAACGATCCTGAAGATGATAAGAAAGATGAAGACAATGCAGCATTACCAAAAGTTGCTGTTGGCGAACAATTGCCTATTACTGAAAAATCTCTTTTAGAAAAACAGACTAAACCAAAGCCAATGTATAACGAGGCTTCGTTATTAAAAGCGCTGGAAACATGTGGTAAGGAGATTGAAGATGAGGAATTACGTTATGCCATGAAGGATAGTGGTTTGGGCACACCGGCAACACGTGCATCCATTATTGAAACTTTAATTACAAGAGAATACATTACAAGGGAAAAAAGGAATCTTGTACCAACCAATAAAGGCTTGGCTGTTTACGAAGTGGTAAAAGATAAACAAATTGCACAGGCAGAACTTACGGGCCAATGGGAAAAAAGACTGGAAGAAATCCGTTCCGGTTCATCAGTAAAAGATTTTAAATCTGAAATCACGGAATACACCAAAACCATTACGCACGAATTATTAATTGCAGGTGCAAGTATATCGGGCAAGCTTGAAGAAGAAAAGAAACTGGAAAAAGTTTAAATTATAAGTCCATAAATTCCCATGCACTATGGTAGGCATTCAGATCTTCTGTGTAGCGGATAAACTCAGCATAAAAATTTGATTTAGATAACGTAGCACTATCGCCAATCACAACCAACTTTTTTCTGGCCCTGGTCATGGCCACATTCATTCTTCTCGTATCAGATAAAAAGCCGATAATTCCATCGCTGTTACTCCTCGTTAAGCTAATATAAACTACATCCCGTTCCTGTCCCTGAAAGCTATCAATGGTATTTACAGCAATTTTATCGCGATATGGAATCAAAATTTCATTTTCCTGAACCAAGGCATTTAATAGCTGTACCTGCTGTTTATATGGAGAAACAATGGCAATTGATGGAAAGATTTCCATTGAGCTTTGATCTCCTAAACCTGCAACCAGATGCGTTAAATGTTTAATCAAAAATGCGGCTTCATCTGGATTGGTGGTACTGGTTCCATCTAATTTTTCATCGTAACTACAGCCTGCCGTATCAATAAACTGGATCGGTTCATCGCCAGTAAACAATAAACGATCTGCAACAGATTGATGAGCTTTTAAAGCATTCTTATAAAATACCTGAGATGAATAACCCATAATATCCTTGTTCATCCTGTATTGTTCATTCAACAACACAACAGACTCAGGATGAAGATTTACTGCTTTTTCTAATAATGTATTACTTAAGCCATTTCTGGCTGCCTCATTTGATTTTATGGTTGGCGATAGTTGGAAATGATCTCCAGCGAGTATCACTTTCTGTGCTTTCAAAATCGGTATCCAGCAAGCGGGCTCCAAAGCCTGGCCTGCCTCATCAATTACAATGGTATTATACTTTAAATTCCGAACCGTATAATGGTTGGCACCTACCAAAGTGGCGGTAATAATCTGTGCTTTGTTAAACAGATTATCTATGATATACTGTTCCGTTTTTTCTACCTCTTTTCCAATTTTATGTGCTTCATCAAACAGGGCCTTGCGTTGTTCGCGTTCCGCTTTGCCAAAACTCCGCTTGTATTTGTGGGCCATGTTTTTATACTCACTGGCCTGTTTTTTTAAAGCTTTAATGGTTTTCATCTCCGGATGATCGGCCATTTGATGATCGAGCGTAGCCGCCAGCAATCTTTCAGAAACTCTTGCGGGGTTACCCACACGGATTACTTTTAGTCCTTCGGCGGCTAACTTCTCCGTCAGTAAATCAACGGCAGTATTACTTGGTGCTACCACCAGAATTTTTTGGTCGTTATGTTTAATTAATGATTTTATAGCATGCACCAGTGTTGTTGTTTTCCCGGTACCTGGTGGGCCATGAACTACAGCCAGATGATCTGCCGCAATAATTTTATTTACCGCCAGTTGCTGCGAATCATTTAGCGTATTGGGAATAATAAACTTCTCCTCACCCTGAAATGACGGCTTCTCTCCTGCAGTTAAAATGCGGATCAGTTTATTTTCTGATTCATTTTCGGCTAAGTTTGAGGCTTGCTTAAGGGCATTCTGCATCTCATCATAGCTGTTATTATCAAATAGTAAATCTACACCAAGTTTCCCGTCTCTCGTCCAGTCCGGCAGCTCATCAACACGGAAGCTGATTTTCATCCTGCTACCACTTTGATGATTGATAATTCCTTCCAGCCGATCTTCTTTGGCATCGTGATTTGAAAATAATACCACAGCAGCACCAAAACGGAACTGGTGAGAAAAATCCTGATGGGTAGTCCTTTCCAGCTCTACCGTTAAATAATCGCCACGCCCTATCTCAGTATTTCTGATAGCAATGGGGTACCATGTTAAACCCAAAGCCCTCCTATCAGCGGCAGAAGTATTTTCAGTAAGTTTTAAGTATGATTGTAAATCTTCGTTCCGCTCGGTATCAAGCAAATCCTGAAGCTTTTTAAAATATTCTTTTGGCAAGGGTAGATGTGTTAATTGTGGAAACTCTTTAATTGTTGAATTACTTGATTGTTAAATTGATTGCTTGATAACTGAAGACTGCCAATTGTAAACTGATTAATTGTCAGATTGATAGATTGTTCAGGAACAGAAAATAGTTGTTCATAAAGTTAATTCAAACGCTTAGCGCCATGCGCATGGCGCTACAGAACCAGTTCCTGGTGCAACCTCAGTAAAGTCTCTTCGGCATCATCACAAAAGCCGGGATGTACTTTTGAACATTGCACTACCGTACTTCTGGTTGCCGTAAGCCATCTAAAACGGGAAGCCTGGTCGTATTGACCAATGGGACCTGATCCTGCAGCAGCCGTACTTATTCTTTCAAAAGCACATAAATTTTCGTGAAGTTCATTTAGATCTATTTCCGCGGATAAAGCTTTTATTCTTTTCTCATCCAGGGCAAAAACACTTTTCAAAAACTTTTGCCTGGCACAAAATAAAATAATGCCAACATTAATAAATTCTTCACGTTCTACCCTTGGCATTACGCGAATCACAGCATACTCAAATAAGAATTTCCCTTGCATGCTGTGCTTCATTTAAAAATATGTCTGAATGCGCTAACCTCGTCAAAAGGAAATGTTTATAGGCATCGCGATGGGCTGCTTTGCTATCAAAGTTCGTTTCGCCTTCCAGCCAGTCATCAGGAATCAGATTAATTACGGCGGCTATCTTTTCAGGATTAAGTAATTTACGAAATTCTTCATTTACACTTTCCAACTCAGAGGCCCATGGCAATAATACATGGTCTTTTACCAAAATGAAAGGTTTAATGGCCTGTTCCTCCCAATTTTGCCAGGAATGATGAAAATACAATGCAGCGCCATGATCTATTAGCCAAAGTTCTTTATGCCACAGTAACATATTCGTATTTCTGCAGGTGCGATCCATATTGGTTAAAAAACAATCAAGCCATACAATCTGCGAAGCGAGTTTGGCATCTACTGTAGTTACCGTTGGATCGAATGTTATTGCTCCCGATAGATAGTGTAATGCCAAATTTAAACCTACACTGGCTTTTAGCAGGTCCTGAATTTCTTCGTCGGGCTCTGTTCTCCCAAAAGCTTCATCCAAATTGGCAAAAACCAACTCAGGTACGCGCAAACCCAGGTAGCGGGCAATTTCGCCGCCAATCAGTTCGGCAATTAAAGCCCTGGTGCCCTGCCCTGCTCCTCTAAATTTCAGTACATATAAAAAGTTATCATCAGCCTCTGCAATGGCAGGCATAGAGCCACCTTCGCGCAAAGGCGTAACGTATCTGGTTACATTTACCGTTCTAAGTTGTAAATCGTTCATATTTGAAGATAGAATGGTAACTTATTTATTTATGCACAATTCTAAACTTGGTGCAAATTTAGCAGATTTACAACAATAAATTGGTCAAAGTTTAGTCGTAAAGATCCTAAATGGAATCTAATGGCTAATCTTCAATAGTCTTTTAGAAATTAAAAGAAGAACTAAAGGGGATTTTTGAACCAGTAATATTTTCTATTGGTTTCGATTAAATTCAGGCATCTTATTTTACGTATAATTATACTTACCATTGACGATAATAACTAAATAATATTTTCACTGTTGAGAAGGAACGACGAAGCCTTCTCACAATGACGATGTCTTAAGGAACCAAAGGCCTTTAATTCACCTCTTCATAGTTAAACCTTTTCAGATATGAATAACTACTGATAGCTTTGCAAACTCAATGATCTTATTATTCTATTCGATTTTAATCGTGACCCAAATAAGCAATGCCTGCAGGAGTGATGGCAGATGACCATTGCACCGATTCGCGGTTAATTTTAATTAAGCCCATACTTTCTAATTCTTCATATTCTTCTTCCATCCCACCCAAAACAGAAGAACTAACCTGTTGATTGATTACCTCAAGTAGAGATATGATTTCTGATCTTTCCATAACATTATGAATTAGCTATAATCTAATTAACATAAATATAGTTAAAATGTTTATGGCTAATTAAACATTTTCAAGGGATTAAGGTTGTATTTATATCCCGATTAAATAACTATGGAAACAAACCTTTATTACCTTTTTTTTATGGCTTTGCCTGTAGCCTGTATCGCCTGGACAGTTACCAAGGAAGAGATCTTCAGAGAGGCACGCGAATTTTGTGTAGACCGTTCTAAAAACTGCAATAAGTTGGTGAAAAGAAAGTTTTTTTATGTATTTACATGTGAATACTGCTTTAGTCACTATGTAACCTTGATTTTGCTTTTTATTACCAAATTCACTTTAATTTATCCAGATTGGCGCGGCTATGTCATTGCTTTTTTTTCGATAGTATGGGTGGCCAATGTTTACATGAGTTTATATAACATTATCCGTATTGATTTGAAAAAAGAAAAAATCAAAGTTCAAAAAGAAGAATCAGCACTTAAAAATGATTGAAACCAATTATAATGGTTGCTGTTTTATAGTAATAACCTGTTTTTATGCCATCATCAGTAATCAAATATTTCAGTTATGATGAAGTTACAAAAACATTAAAAATCATTTTTGTAACCAACATGGTTTATCTGTACCAAAATGTTCCAGAAAAGGCTTACAAGATGTTAAAGGCATCTGGATCAAAAGGGCGATATTTTAACAGCAACATTAAAGATAAATATAAATTCCAGAAACTAGAGGAAGAATAATATGCCCGAAGGTCCATCAATCGTAATATTAAAAGATTTAATCAAGGAGCTCCATCTGGGCAAGCCTGAAGTGCTTGAAGTTACTGGTAATGTAAAAAATTTTGATAAGGATAGATTACTCCATCAAAAGGTTGAAGATTTTAAGAGCTGGGGAAAACATTTTTTGATCTGCTTTAACGATTTCACCGTCCGGATACATTTTATGCTGTTTGGCAGCTATTTAATTAACGAACGTAAAAAAACGGCCGTAAAACTGGGGCTTATCTTTAAAAAAGATGAATTAAATTTCTACACCTGCAAAGTCGACCTGTTGGAAGGAAATGTTAACGAACATTATACCTGGCAAAACGATGTGATGGCTGATGAATGGAGTAGCAGCACAGCGATTAAAAAGTTAAAAGAAAAACCCAACGCACTGGTTTGCGACGTATTGCTTGATCAGCAGGTTTTTAGTGGAGTGGGCAACATTATTAAAAATGAAGTTTTATATCGTGCCCGTATACATCCCTTAAACAAAATTGAAGATTTACCAACTGCAAAATTGAAGGCATTGGTTAATGAGTCCAGGAATTATAGTTTTGATTTTTTAAAATGGAAAAAGGAGAATGCATTAAGTAAACATTGGGAGGTATATAGTCAGAAAGAATGCCCTCTCAAGCACAAAATAAACAAAAAGGAACTGGGTAAAACACACCGTCAGACTTATTTTTGTGAAAAATGCCAGAAAATTTATAAATAAATCAAAAAATATTTCAGCATGAAGTCTTCGGCAGTTAAATCATAAAACACTAGATACTAATAGATTAACAAATAAGACTTATCTACTTGTTCTACGAACTATAATCTTAAAGTAAAAGAAATGTTATTATTCAATTAAAATATTTGGATTTTTCTAAACATGACCTATATTTGTCCTCGAGAGCGTTAATTTAGATGCGGGTATATGGCTTAGGCTATATGCCCGTTTTTTGTTTAGCCGTTGATGCATGTGCAATTACTTCATCCAAACAGATTCTTAACCACGGTGTATAGGCACTTGGATTCACTGCAATATCCTTTTTTAAAGTATCCAAATCAATATATTTAAAAGATTCTACTTCTTCTTTGTTGATCACCGGCAATTCATTACTCATACCAAAATAAACGTGGTCTATTTCATGTTCAGTTAAACCGTTTTCGAATGATGCCTTATAGGTAAATTTAAACAGAAAGTTTAATTCACAATCCATACCCATTTCCTCGATTAACCTTCTTTTAGCTGCATTTATATTGCTTTCGCCGATCCGCGGATGGCTGCAACAGGTATTCGTCCATAAGCCCCTCGAATGATATTTGCTCATCGCTCTTTGCTGGAGCAACAATTCGCGTTTAGAATTAAAAATAAAAACAGAAAAGGCGCGGTGTAATAAACCTTTTTCGTGTGCTTCCATTTTATCCATCTGCCCTTTCGGCACATCATTCACATCTACCAGAATAACTTGCTCTTCCATTTAAATTACATTTAACTTATTTCTGATAATCGAATCGAACATCAAACCCACTTTATGGGTATTCGAAATCCTGATCCGTTCGGTCATGATCTTTTCGGCACTCAAGCGCTTTATTTTCGCGAATAATTTTTTATAATAGATATAAGACAAATACACACCATTTCTTGAAGTAGCAGGCAGCAGCTTAATACCGGTTAATGCCATGGCAAATTCGGCCTCAATCTCTTTTTCTATTTCTCTTTTTTGTCGATCGCAGAATAATGCTAGATTAACATTGGGAAAATAATTTCGGCTAAGTGTTTGGTGATCAGCTTTAACATCCCTTAAAAAGTTAACTTTTTGAAATGCAGAACCCAATTTCATTGCGTAAGGTTTCAGATACTCATAATCTACATCACCTCCATGAGTAAAAACTTTTAAACACATCAACCCTACTACCTCTGCCGAACCTAAAATATAATCGTTATAAAGTTCTGGCGTGTATTTTTGTGTAGAAAGGTCCATCTCCATGCTTTTCAGGAAAAGAACAATCAATTCTTCATCTATCTGATATTGATTTACAACCTTTTGAAATGAATTTAAAATAGGGTTTAAGCTAATGCCCAGGTTAATGGCTTCAAAAGTATCTTCCTTAAATTTTGCCAATAAAAATTTCTTGTCATATTGATGAAAGCTATCTACAATTTCATCTGCCAAACGCACAAAGCCATAAATGGCATGTATGGGTTGGCGTATTTTTTTACCAAGAAAATAAATGCCATAAGAAAAGCTGGTGCTGTATAACTTAGTGGTAAGCCGGCTACAATCGCCAGATAATTGATCAAAGAGTTCTTTCATGTATTAAGAGGTGATGCTATAGTTTTTTCAAATTCATCAAGTGTTTTAATCCAGTTGATGTGATCGATATGGTTTAGCTTGCCGATAACCTCACTATTACCAGCAAGATGGATTTTTGCGGTTGAGCATATTTCAGACAATCGATCTATATAATGTTGTGCTGCAGGCGCCAATCGCGATTTGATCATAAAAAGCATAACATGGTCTACATTTAAGGTTGAAAATATGCGCTTAATCGAATCCAAAGGAACTTTGCTGCCTAGAAAAATAACATGATGATGTTGCATCCTCAGCATATAGCTGGCAAACAACAGCCCAATATCGTGATCCTCATCTTCAGGTAAAAAAAGCAGCCATTTCTGACCAGAATGCCCATGTAAGGAAAGATAATTGATATGGGTAAATATTTTTTGGCGAATAATATTGGATAAAAAATGCTCATGCGCAGGGCAGATATCATCTTTTCTCCACATTAATCCAAGGCGTAATAACAATGGATAAATTATTTTCCGGTAGCAGTCAGCAAGTCCAAATTGGTCAATACTTTCATCAATTAATTGGTTGAAAGCGTGCTCATTAAAAGCTAGTCCGTACCTGATCAATTCACCTACGTAATAATCATCATCCTTATCGCCAGAAGAATAATAAAACTGTTGATCAAGAAGTTCGTCAATTTCGCTATCAGAAAGGCTGCAGATTTTAGAGATTTTTAAGCCACTTTTATTTAAACTTACAATATTTAACAGTTTTCTGAGCTGCTGATCATCATAAAACCGTGTATTTCCTTGAGATCGCAACGGACTCAACGCATTGTAACGCTGCTCCCAGATCCTAATGGTGTGAGAATGAATGCCCGAAAGCTGCTCAAGATCTGCGATGGAGTAAGTCATTGTTTTGTTTAAATATATCTAATAAAAACTTAAACAAAAAAGAAGAACGAAAAGTTTTTCAGGAAATGTACAGCGAATTTTGCTTAACCACCAGATTTATATTGTTAGGTAAGGTGAAATGCTAAAACGAAGAGTAAACGTTTATGATAAATAATCTCCAAGGATCAGAATACTAACAAATAGTCGGTTAAAATATCTTTTCAGTAAGCAATACTCCTCTTTCCCCATTACCTGTTTCTATGGTGTGCACATTTTTGTAAGAATGACTGAAGAAATCGTAGCCGTGCTCTCTCTGCTTAATTGCTACCGTGCTTACCGGATACTTTAAGTTTGTTTGCATGCATAGCAAACTACCATTAGCCAGCAGGAGAAAATCGCAATCGTAACCTTGTTCCTGGAGTTCAATAACCTTTTTTGTAATGGATACGTTTAATCTGTTCGTTATACGGATGCTGTTTTTCATGGAAATGTTGTTTTAGAGAATTAGGTATAATTATTCTGCTTACTAAATATAAGCTATTAATAGCAACTATCCAAATTACAATATATTATTAATCAATTAATTAAACATTTTTTTCAATAATTTTCTGCGCTGTGCTGTTTCTTACCTAAAAAACAGATGCTATCATAAAAGGGATCCCTATAAAAATAAAAAATATGAAGTTTAAAACCATTCGCAGCGTAATCAGCCCCTAAATTCAATCATACATTGCCAAAAAAAGCCATCTTGTTTCTCAAATACATAAAAGTACTTCCATAATGTGTTTTTTTTTCATTTTACTTGATGAAATTGTATTTTGCAATAATTAAACCTATAAAAAATGTCAATAAGTTGTATTGCTATTGATGATGATCATCATTGCCTGGAGAATTTAATGGCATATATGGAAAAGCTACCAGATTTAAAGCTTATCCAAACTTTTACTGAACCACTCCAAGCCCTTGCAGAAATATCGCTATCTAATCCTGTCGACATTATTTTTATGGATATCGAAATGCCTTCGCTGTCCGGAATAGAACTGGCGGGTTTATTAAGGCAAAAAACGAAATACCTGGTTTTTACCACTGCACACTCAAGGTATGCTATCGATGCTTTTAAAGTTCAGGCTGATGCTTATTTGCTTAAACCCTACTCCATTATACATTTAGCCAAAACAATAAATAACCTTTATCCAACCGGTACAAAAGCAAAACATCCTTTTTCAATTTTAGATGATCATTTCTTCTATATCCCGATAAAAGGCGAAAATAGCGATTTGATAAGAATAGATCTGAATGAGCTCATTGCCACAGAAGAGATAGGTGAAGATATTCAGTTTAAAACTACAAAAAGTACTTTTTTAAGTTCGAAATATAACTTTACCAAAACTTTAAAAATATTGAAAGAAAATTCTTCATTTATTCAGGTTACGCCTACTGTTGTGATTTCGAAGCAGCACATTAAAAGTGTTCTTGATGATAAAGTACTGCTTTCCAGTGAAACATCCTTTACAGTTTCAGAAAGCTATATAGAACCCTTTGCAAATTTTCTCAAGAACAATTCCTTACAGAAAAATCCTCACCCAGGTACAATTTTGTAGTGTTTGGCCAACCATTATCAGTTTCTTCTCTATATTTTGAAGTAGATTGAAACATTACTGCCAAAACATTGTATTAGAATAATCTATTTATTAATAATTGATTGATCTGTTTTGAAAAGAGTGTTGGTTGTGGATGATGATCCAGATGTATTAGAAGTTTTCCAGGAAGTATTAGAAACTGAACATTATAAGGTTTACCCACTACTTTCGCCGCGGTATATTTTTAAAACCATTAAAGATTTTAGACCCGATTTGATTATTCTGGACATTATGTTGAATGGAATGGATGGGCGTGCCGTGTTTAAAGAACTGAAACAAAATGCTGAAACAGCAGGCATACCTATTATTATGGCATCAGCGAGGTATGATGAAAATTACATTACATCTCAAAAATATCATCCTGATGATTATTTGCAAAAACCCTTCAACATTGCAGATTTACTTCGAAAAGTAGGTGCATTAATGGAAAACTAAAAAAACAGATATGAAACCAAAACTACTAACAACCCTTTTACTGCTGTTTATGTTGGCATCAACCAAAATAATGGCACAAAACAGGCCTGACAAACTCTACTCGATGAGTGGCATTGGATTTGCATTCCCCATGGGTGAAACCTCAGACTATTTCAAGCCTAAGTTTTCAACATCTTTAGGCTTAAATCTGGGTTTGGGCGATAGCGGATTATTTCTTTATCCGAAAGTAAGTTTGCATGCTTTTACTTTTAACCAGATTACGCCCGATGCAGGATATACTTATACCTTGCAAAAAGGAAGGGCAACCACCTATTTGCTAAATGTAGCATTAGGTTATCGTAAAATTGTAAACAAGTGGGCATTTTATGGCTTTGCGGGTGCTGGAGGAGGATTTATTCTTACCCCTCAGGCATCAGTTAATTCATCAAGTTTACAGGTCATACAGGAAAATAAATCAAATGGTTTAGGTATTGCCGAAGGTGGTGCCGGTATTGAATATAATATTGGTGGCGCTAATTTATTTGTGGAAGCCAGTTATATGTATGGTTTCAGTAAAATCCAGAACAGGACTTTTAATACCGTACCGATATCTGTTGGTATTAAACCTAATTTAAGCAAATTGCTTAATAAACTTAAATAACGGTTACATACAAAAAGGCAGAGCGACTACGTTAAATACTTAGTCGCTTTTTTTATGCTAAAGAAATAATCAAAATAATTTCCATACTAATTATTTTAGCATAAATTTGTAATTCAAATTATTCTTAATGTTATACGCAGTTGTAGATATTGAAACCACCGGTGGTCATGCCTCAGCAAATGGTATTACCGAAGTTGCCATTAACATTCATGATGACGACAAAATCGTTGAATCTTATACTACACTCATTAATCCTAAGCAGCCGGTCCCCGTTTACATTACGGCGCTTACTGGTATTGACGATAACATGCTGATGAACGCACCAACATTTGATGATGTTGCTTTACAAATCTATCAACTCTTGAATGATAAGGTTTTTGTAGCACACAATGTAAACTTTGATTATTCTTTTTTAAAGCATCATTTAGCAGCTTCAGGCTATGATTTACAATGCAAAAAGTTGTGTACAGTAAGGTTGAGCAGAAAACTAATTCCTGGTAAATCTTCTTATAGTTTAGGAAAGCTTTGTACAGCGCTGCAGATACCAATTCAAAACCGGCATAGGGCCGCGGGTGATGCAGATGCTACCAGTATATTGTTCAATTTATTACTAGAATACGATCAGGAAGGCATCATAGCAGACATGCTGAAGAAAACATCGAAAGAACAGGTTTTACCCCCGCATTTAGATAAAACTTCTATTTTGAGATTGCCAGACCGGCCAGGTGTATATTATTTTAAAGATAGTAAAGGCAAAATCATTTATGTTGGAAAGGCTAAAAACCTGAAGAAACGCGTAACCAGCCACTTTACCGGTAATACACCTAACCGCCAACGTCAGGATTTTTTACGCACCATCCATCATGTAGACCACGTAATTTGCGGCACCGAACTGATGGCGCTAATTTTAGAAGCCAATGAAATTAAACGTCTCTGGCCTGAAAACAACCGGGCAATGAAACGTTATGAGCATAAATATGATTTATATGTTTTTGAAGATCAAAATGGCTATTTACGCTTAGCGATAGATAAACATAAAAAAAACAATAACGCCCTGCAAAGTTTTAACAGTTTACTGGAGGGGTACAATTTTTTAAATCAATTAATAAATAAATACCAGCTTTGTGCAAAGCTTTGTTATTTACAAAAAACAGCGACCAAATGTTATGCGCATGAAAATGGCCAATGTTTTGGTGCATGCAGTGGAATAGAAACTGTTAGCGTTTATAATAAAAAACTCAATGCAGCATTAATTGATGTTCAAAACCAACAGCCAAGTTTTGCATTGGTAGATGATGGCAGAAAAGAGGACGAGTTTAGCTGTTTAGTTGTAGAAAATGGTAAATTCTATGGAATGGGTTATTTTACAGATAAAAATTATTTATCAGATGGATTGGCAACAGTTAAAAATGATCTATCCACTTACCAGTCTAATAGTTATATTTTAAATTTAATACTAAATTACGCAGAACAATACCCACAGAAATTGTATAAATTGTAAATAAGTTGCTTTAAAATATCACACCCCTTAACGAAGAACGTTGTCAATTCCAAGAGCCGGAGAAATCAAAAAAACAGATGCAATCTAGATAAATCGACATTAACAAACCTGAAACACAGTGGTTTTGTGTTCATTAACGATGAAATTTAACTCTCGTAAACCAGATAATTAGATTCGCTGTTCATGATCAGATCTTGCATTACTTAGAAATATATTTAGCAATAAAGTGGGATGAACTAGAAGCATTAACTAATAATTTGTAATTGGAATTCATAAAGTCTTCGTAAAAGGCAATGATCTAATCTATATATTATTTTTTGATTAACATATTACAAAATAGACACTAATGTATATATTTACGTCTATATATGAAATGTTAACAATTCTCCGCACTATGAAAACAAAAAAAAAAATAGTTCCTCTCCGGAGAAGGATAACGAATGTAAAAACTATTTCAGTCATTCTTCTTTGCCTAATTGCGTTAATAATGTCCAGATGTGCAAAGGACAGATTAGTAAGTGATGCAATCGTTGGTAAAACCCTCTCGGCAAATTCACCAGACTATTTTAAGAGGCTTAGCGCCATTAAAGATAGGTTTTATAGTTCAAAATTTGAGCAAAAGCTAATTGCAAATGTTAATCAAAAATACTCTTGGATACCCGATTGGGAACATCCTAGCTCACAAGTTGTAAACGATACTGTTTCTTATGTGTTCTTCCCTTTAATAGCTTATGTAAAAGAGAATAATGTAACTAAGACTGTAATTGAACTTGGATCTGCACACTATTTGATTGTAAAAAACGAAAAAGAATTTTACAAGGCATTTTATTACCAGGCTAAAGCACCAAACAATTCCTCAAAGTTAGCCATTGATAAGTTCACAGGTAATCTGCTTTTAACAAACTTTGAAAATGGAAAAAGTTATTTGCTCGATTATGTTGAAGGCAAGGTCAGTCAAAGTTACCAAAAAAGAAAAATGCTTGCCTTAAATAGGGAATCTATAGCTTTCCCAAATAAAATTTCATATTGGGAATCTATATGTCATACAGAACTAAAATACTGCACATGGGCTTCTGATGGGCCAACTAACTGTAATTCAGGCACAGTACATATTATTTATAGTCCTGATTGTAATTGGCCACAAGGGAACTGTGGAAGCAATTATAGCTTAATTGATTCAAGTGAAATAACAGTTTGTCAAGATCAATGGTTTCCAGATCCACCCACAGACCCGGGTAATGGTGGTGGCGGAGGGGGCGGCGGTGGAGAAGGAGATTTTAACCCCGTTAACCTTTCTAATACAATAACGATGGATCCTAACACCCGTGCATGTTTGGAAAGCATAAAAAACTCAATTGTTAGTGCATCACAATTGTCGGTAACAATGGCCAATCTTTTAAAGCAAGTGCACAACGATAATACAAAAGCTCAAAATGCTGTTTTGGCTTTAGCTAACAACCCTAACGTATCAATTACCCTGGGTGAAAAGACAATACCATACCAAACAAAAACCCTTCCTGATGGGACAACAACAGTAAGTGAGACACATGGCCAAACCGATCCTATTACAGGAAATATCAAACTTAACACCCTTACCCTAAATGAAGCCTCGGATATGGCAATCGCAGCGTCATTAATACATGAAATGATGCATGCTTATTTTGTGTGGGGTGCAAATAATCTTAGCGGCGAAGAAGGAATGGCATTTAGCGACCTTAACAGATATCTTTTCAACCAGGAAGACGGCACACCCCATCCTTATAATTACCCAGAACTTGGATTCATGCAGCATTGGCAAATGGCTGAAACCTATGTTAATTCTATGGCAAAAATATTAGTGGACATTTCAGTTGCCAAAGGATATGGAGCATCCCCAGATACATCCATAGGAATGGAGGAGTATTGTCGGGATATATTTTGGGGAAGCCTACAGCAAACCTCGGGGTTAGAACCACCCGACGCCGCAAGATCAAAAGCTAATTCAGAGAGAGAATATAAAAACCAAGCCGGCTCAACTGGTAAAAAAGATTGTCTATGATGATGAAAAATATAATTTTTAGCGTAGCAATAATGGCAGCCACTTATTGTACAGCAACGCAGAATACAGTTGAATTAAACAATGAGAAGATTATTATCACAAAAGTGATTGATATAGTATCTAAAAAAAACGTTCGTCCAAAAAAGGTGTTCATCAGTGAGCAACTGTTGTCAGATCTCGATAGATACTTGACTACTCATGAAGGTGAAAAAAATACCGACTCATTAGCTCTACTTATACAAGGGAAGTGGAATTATTTAAAGGAGAAAAAATCAGAATCTTATTCGGCGGCGTGGAAACAAATTTCACTTTCAAAAACGGTAGGCGAGAAAACTAATTCTGAAAATGAGGGAAAACATGATAACTTCCTATTTAGTACAGTACAGTTCTCGCCTGACGGTACAAAGGCGTTTGTAGTATATAACAAAACAACTAAAAACATTGCTCGAGCAACTGTTTTCTTTTTCTTCGAAAAAAAGAATGGGACTTGGACTCATGCAGCCCATTTTATTCCATTTTTCGATTAGTTTGCAATGAAAGCTTATTTAAACTGATAAATCAATTGCTACGTTGTTTGTGCACTAATAAAACAACGTAGCAATTCTTTAGGAAAACCGACATTAACCTGGTGCCGGATACTAACACCTCCTGATCAGATTGGTAAGCTGAAAATTAAAGCCCGGAATAGATGTTAAATCTCAATAAACGATGATTTAATTTTAAAAAAACATTGAACAAAAACTTCCGAAGGGCTCAATCAGACTAAAAAAAATGCAAACACGACTGATTAAACAAAGTGCCGCTTTTTTTTTAATGCGCATAGGGTTATGCAAAAGGCTCATTGCTGGATTGAAAAGCGCTTTAGGTACTATGGCGCTCCAAAATGCGCAGCATTCTTGAGTACAACTAAAAACAACAGGAACTGCGAAAAACTACCATGCCCTGCGGCAGAGAGCAGTATAAAATATTAGACTTATTTTTGTACGTGCCCTTGAGCTCAGGCATTAACAACAAAGTTCAAGCTAATTTTAGAGTCTATTGCATTAAGATTCCTAATCCAGTTGGGAATGACGATTCCTCGCATTATAACTTTCTAAAAAAACAGGTTGATTTAATAATTGTCTCAAATCCCCCTATAATTTTTCGTTTTTAGCAAGGTTAACTCCACAATCCGTTCCCTATCTTTACATACAACAAAATATAAAACGTTATGATAAAATCACTTTGGATCAACCTTCCGGTAAAAGACATTAATAAATCTAAGGCATTTTTTACGCAACTTGGCTTTACACTTAATCTTCAATATGGCGTTCGTGAAGATTCGGCCTGCTTTTTAGTAGGAGAAAGTAATTTGGTCATTATGCTTTTCGAAGAAAACCTTTATGAGGGTTTTGTAGGAACCAGCATTGCCGATAAACGTAATGGCAGCGAAGTATTATTCTCCTTTGATGCAGAAAGTCCGGAAGAAGTAGATAGCCTTGCACAAAAAGTGGTAGCTGCCGGTGGCACACTTTATGGCGAACCTGGCTACAAAGACGGCTGGATGTATGGCTGTGGTTTTATTGATCTGGATGGTCAAAGATGGAATATCCTTTACATGGACATGAGCAAAATGCCCTTGGGTTAATTTTTTTAAAAGAAACATCGGTCGTGGCCTCACTTACTGGTCGTAGCGTCGCGCTACGACCCAAAAACACTTAAATTTCTTCTAAAGCCGATTTTATAGCTTCGTAGATATAATCAAGATCTTCATCGCTGATAATATATGGCGGAAGGATATAGATAATATTACCCAATGGCCTTAATATAATTCCTTTTTCTAAAAAATACGAATACAATAAGTTACGAAGATTACTTAAATAAGAAGTTTCATTACCTGTTTCCCATTCAATGGCAATAATGGTACCTGTCTGCCTTACACCTTTAACTTTAGGATGCGCTTTAATCTCTAGTAAAAAAGCAGCGTGTTTAGCTTCAATCCTTTTAATATTGCCCAGTGTTTCTTTCTGCAATAAAATATCTAGACTTGCTAAAGAGGCAACACAAGCAATCGGGTTTGCGGTAAAAGAATGTCCATGGTAAAGTGTTTTTAATTTATTATCACTTAAAAAAGCTTCAAATATTTCATTTGTACAAGTCGTGATTCCTAAAGGCATCGTACCGCCAGTTAAACCTTTACTTAAACAGATAATGTCAGGCTTATTGCTAAGTTTCTCGCAGGCGAAGTAAGTACCTGTCCGCCCAAAGCCGGTCATTACCTCATCTGCAATAATTAAAATACCTGCTTGCTTACAGGCAATAATCAGTTCATCAAGGTATTTCGCCTCATACATGAGCATGCCACCCGAACCTAAAATTAAGGGTTCAAAAATAAAACAAGCGGTATCGGTAAGGTGTGAGATGTAAGATGTAAGATGTGAGATATTGCCTTCACTAGGCAGATCGATAAAATCGACGTCAAATAATAAACTATTAAAAGCATCGGTAAAAATGCTGCGCCCGCTTACAGACATGGCGCCAAAAGTATCACCGTGGTAAGCATTTTTGAATGCCAGAATTCGGGTTTTAGGTTTATCCTTATTGTCCCAGTACTGTAAGCACATTTTTAAGGCTACCTCTACCGCTGTCGAGCCATTATCAGTGTAAAAAACTTTATCCTGTTTACCTGGTAATATGGGCAATAATCTTTCTGCAAGCAATACAGCAGGCTCGTGTGTAAAACCTGCAAAAATTACATGCTCCAACACATTGAGCTGTTCAGCTACCTTTTGTGCAATATGAGGATTTGCATGCCCATGGATATTCACCCACCAGGACGAAACTGCATCAATATACCTTTTTCCGTTTTCATCATAAACATAAACGCCCTCTCCGCGCACGATCGGAATGTGCGGCAATGCATTTTTCATTTGGGTATAAGGATGCCAAATTACTTTTTTATCGCGTTCAGCTAGGTTAAGTTTGGAATTTGGAGTTTGAAGTTTGGAGATATCAGACATAAAAATTTACAATTTACCTAAGTATTGGTTTTTTAAAAGCTGGGTTACGGTTTTATCTGTTTTAAAAGTGATTTCTTCAATATTTAAATCTTCAATTTTAACCCATCTGAAGGCCTGAAGAATCTCCCCTTCTCCATCGAAATCGTAGATTTTATCTTTAAAAGCCAGTTGCAGGGGCGCTTTTTCTTTCACCAGATAATACACACTAATTACCTGACTATCGTTAAACGATGATTTTTCATAAAAATCTGTGGTGTAAAAATGTGATAACACATCTATTTCAGCTTCACATTCTTCTACAAATTCGCGCTTTAATCCATCAATCAGGCCTTCGCCCAACTCTAAACCACCACCAGGAAATTTACTAAAACGGAATCCGTATTCTTCTTCATCACTCACCAAAACCTCGTTATCGTGGTTAATTAAAAGTCCGTAAACGCGGACATTAAAGTAGCTCATTTTCGAAATGTTTTTTGTTTTTGATTACGATTTCAGGTGTCCACACAATTTCTTTTTTAAAGGCTTCTGCTCTCACCGGACATTCGCTCATATGGCAATAATGACAGCATTCAGGTAAACAGGGATCTGCATGGATAAACAGCTCAGCTTTGCGCACACCATTCGAATTAATCAACTCATCAATCTGAGAAATTTCCCGGTGAACCTTATTCAAATCAAAATAATAGGGCAAAGTTACATGGCAATCAATATGAAATTCGGGACCATATTGCTGCGTACGTAGATTATGTACATCAATCCAGGGATTATGCCTGTTTTTTTGCAGCACTTCCACTACTTCTTCAACCAGTGTAAAATCGCTTTCATCCATTAAACCGCCTACTGATCCGCGTGTAAGTTTATAACCAGAATAAACAATGTAAAAGCCTACTAAAAAAGAAAGTAAGCTATCCAGCCAAATAATATTTGTTAATTGTATTAGGATTAAGCCAATCACAATTGCGATACTGGTATAAGTATCTGTCAACAGGTGTTCACCATCAGCTTGCAAAGTGATCGAATGCTCCCTTTTACCTATTTTGATTAAGTAGAGGCCTACAATCATATTAATCAACCCGGTAGTGCCAATAATTAACGTTCCGGTTAATAGCTCGCCCACTGCATGCGGATAAATAAGGTTGTATGATGACTTGAAAATGATTACCACACCCGCAATCAAAATCAATATTCCTTCAACAAAGGCAGAGAAAAACTCAACTTTTCCGTGCCCATAAGGATGATTTTCGTCGCGGGGACGTGTACTCAGGTAAATGCTATAAAAAGCGAAACTACCTGCTATTACGTTTACAATACTCTCTGCCGCATCGGTTAAGATTGCGTTAGAGCCTGTAATAAAATATGCAACAAACTTAGCCAACATCAGCACCACACTCACTACCAGTGAAATTATTATTGCTCTCTTTTTTACCGACACGAGAATATTTTTTTTCAAAAATACGTTTATCGGATAAATTAAATGAGAAAAACTATGTCTTTTTTAGTGCAGAATAATATTTGGTTTATATATTTGCGCTCAAAGTAATTAACCATGAGCACCTTATCTAAAAGAATCAACAGTCTATCAGAATCTGCAACCCTTAAAATGACCAAACTTGGCCGCGAATTAGCGTCAAAGGGCATTAATATAATCAGTTTAAGTGTTGGTGAACCCGATTTTAATACACCCGATCATGTAAAAAATGCTGCTAAACAAGCATTAGACGACAATTACACCCGTTATTCGCCAGTTCCGGGTTATCCAGACCTGCGCCAGGCTATTGTAAACAAGCTAAAGACAGAAAACAACCTGGATTACGATATTTCACAGATCGTTGTTTCAACAGGTGCAAAACAATCTTTATCAAATGTTATCTTAACCTTGATCGATCCGGAGGATGAAGTAATTATACCGACACCTTACTGGGTTTCTTATTCGGAGATGGTTACCCTGGCAGAAGGAAAATCTGTTTTTATCGATACAGATATAGAAAGTAATTTCAAAATTACACCTGGGCAATTAGAGGCAGCCATTACCCCGAAATCGAAATTATTTATGTTTTCTTCGCCATGTAACCCAACAGGTTCGGTTTATAGTAAAGAAGAACTGGCTGCTTTAGTAGAGGTTTTCGAAAAACACCCTAATATCTACATTCTTTCTGATGAGATTTACGAGCACATCAACTTCGTTGATAAACATGAATCTATTGCACAATTCGACAGCATTAAAGATCGCGTAATCATTGTTAACGGTTTCTCTAAAGCTTTTGCTATGACGGGTTGGAGACTAGGATATATCGCTGCTAATAAAGAAATTGCAGCCGCTAACGATAAATTGCAGGGACAAACTACTTCTGGTACATGTTCTATTGCGCAAAGAGCTGGAATTGTGGCTTACGAGCAAGGTTTGGCTAGTGTTTTAAAAATGAAAGAAGCATTTTTACGTCGCAGAGAATTGGTTTACAACCTTTTAAATGAAATCCCAGGTGTAAAAACAAATCTTCCAGACGGGGCTTTTTACTTTTTCCCTGAAATCAGCTCTTTCTTTGGTAAAAAAGATGCCGACGGAAATGTGATTAAAGATTCCTCAGACCTGGCTTTGTATTTATTAAATGTAGGGCACGTAGCAACTGTAGGCGGCGATTCGTTTGGTAACAATAACTACATCCGTTTATCTTATGCAGCATCTGACGAAAGTTTGGTTGAAGCATTAAGAAGAATTAAAGAAGCTTTAGGCAAATTAGCCTAATCAGTTTTAAGCTGGCTTTTTTCAGTTAACTTCATATAAACAGAAACCCCTCTTTAATTAAAATTTAGCGAGGGGTTTTATTTTCTTCGTATCAGCTTTATAGCACAGTCGTCGCCCTGAATTTATTTCAGGGTCTTTATTACAGTTTCATGATTTGAAAATGAAAGCAAGCATTTCATCGCGGGCTTTAGTCCTTCTTTCCGTTACTGGTCCTCGCTCGTAGTCTCGCTGTGGGCTATCCACTGCAATAAGGTTTATGAACCAAGGACAGTGCAAAGCAAACTAAAAACTGCCAACTGTATACCCTGGTAGTTGGTATCACATCGACCACATACAGCATCTTTATTTTATTTGGAAATGAACGCCATCATTTCATCGGGAACAGTAGTCCTTCTTTCCGTTACTAGTCCTCGCTCGTGGCCTCGCTGTGGGCTATCCACTACAATAAGGTTTATGAACTGAGGGCAGTGCAAAGCAAACTGCCAAATGATTACCGCAAGCTGAATTAACTTCTAATCGCCTCAACAGGGTCTAACCTCGAAGCCGAATAAGCTGGCCAAAAACCAGAGATAGTACCGATAATAATGGATATTCCAATACCTAAAGCAATATTATTCAGGCCCAATATAATATGAAAGTCTGTGGCTGCCCCAATGGCCAGAGCGAGCAGAAAGACGAGTAATAGCCCTAGTAAACCACCTAAAATGCAAAGTGAGATAGATTCGAAAATAAATTGAAGCAATATAAAATAGTTTTTTGCACCTAACGATTTCTGGATACCAATAATATTGGTCCGTTCCTTAACCGATACAAACATGATATTGGCAATACTAAAACCGCCAACTAAAATAGAGAATCCACCAATAACCCAACCGGCAATATTTACCATCTTAAACATCGAGTCTAACTGGTTAGAAATAATGGTGGTTTTATTTAGCGCAAAATCTTCTTCCTTGCCAGGCTTAATTCTATGGATGGAGCGCATTAACCCTTTCAATTCGCTTTCAACTTCTTCTAAACTCACATCATCCTTACCACGAACGGTAATTTGTGGTCCATAACGTTCATTTTGGATATCTAAAACACCTTTTGCAAAAGCAATTGGAATATTTACATTTTTATCAAGAGAAGTACCCAACATATCTTCCCCTTCTTTTTTAAAAACACCAATCACCGTTAACCTTCTCCCTAAAATCTGTACCTGTTTACCTACTGCTGCATCACCATTAAAAAGTCCATCGGCTACATCAGAACCTAAAATACAAACAGGAGATCCGTTTTTACTTTCATTTTCAGTAAAATAACGCCCATCCTCAAGTTCGAAATTCCAGGTCTTATTAAAATCATGCGATGCCGCCCAAACCGAAATTCCTTCAACCGAGTTACTTCTATATTTGATAACCCTATCGCTAGCCGATATCTCGAATGTAACGCCCTGAGCATTTTTAATTCGCTCGCGGAGCGCTTCGAAATCCCGCAACGAAGGCTGAGGGCGGTTCATATATTTCCACCAGGGATAATTATCACCAAAACTCCAGGGCCATTTTTGAATATAAATGGTATTTGAGCCAAGTTTATCTACACTGGCCTGCAATTTACCGCGAAAAGTATCTACCGCAGAAAACACAGCTATAATGGTAAAAATACCAATTGTTATAGCCAGAAGCGACAACATGGTGCGTAATTTATTCTGGCGCAACGCATCAAATGCAAATCGGAAACTCTCGCCTATCAGCCTAAAGATTATCATAATTAAAGGTTAGATGCAAAGCCTTTGAAAAGGTTACAGTTTATCTTCAAAACTAGTTAATTTAATATCTATTCATGCATCAGTAGTACTGTATAATTTGATTTAAAATGATCAAAACATAATGTACACAAATTGCGTTTGATAAAATACGGAAAAGAAAAATTAAATTCGTATTTTTGCACCTCAAAAAATTCATCAAGAATGAAATTATCACAATTCAAATTCAACTTACCAGAATCGTTAGTAGCCAACAATCCGGCAGAACAACGCGACGAAGCTCGCCTAATGGTTTTACACAAAGACAGCGGTAAAATTGAACATAAAATTTTCAAAGACGTTTTAGGTTATTTCGATGACAAAGACGTAATGATATTAAACAATACCAAGGTTTTTCCTGCACGTTTATATGGTAATAAAGAAAAAACCGGTGCAACTATCGAGGTTTTCCTATTACGTGAATTAAATAAGGAACTACGTTTGTGGGATGTACTGGTAGATCCGGCACGTAAAATCCGCGTAGGTAATAAATTATACTTTGGCGACGACGATTTACTGGTTGCCGAGGTTGTAGATAACACTACATCACGTGGTCGTACTATCCGTTTCTTGTTTGAAGGTACAGATGAAGAATTCAGAAAAAATGTTGAAATTTTAGGTGAAACTCCTCTTCCTAAGTACATTAAACGTAAAGCTACCGCCGAAGATAAGGAACGTTATCAAACTATTTTCGCTAAACATGAGGGTGCAGTAGCAGCTCCAACTGCCGGTTTACACTTCAGTCGCGAACTAATGAAACGTCTTGAACTTAAAGGTGTAGAATTTGCAGAAGTAACATTACACGTAGGTTTAGGCACTTTCAGAACAGTTGAGGTTGAAGACTTAACCAAACACAAAATGGATTCTGAGCAGTTTATCATCGAACCAAAAGATGCGGGCATTGTAAATAAAGCTATAGAAGAAAAAAGAAAAATCTGTGCCGTAGGAACTACGTCAATGCGCGCTATCGAATCGGCTGTTTCTGCTAACAGAACATTAAAAGCGGCTAACGACTGGACCAGCAAGTTTATCTTCCCTCCTTACGACTTCAGCATTGCAAATTCTATGATTACCAATTTCCACACGCCAGAATCTACTTTATTGATGATGGTAAGTGCATTTGGCGGATATGAAAATGTAATGAACGCATATGAAGTTGCAGTAAAAGAAAAATACAAATTTTACAGCTATGGCGATGCCATGCTAATTATATAAGTTTTGCGGTTGGCGTTTGGCGGTTTAGCGCTAAACGCCATGCCCTAAACGCACAACCATGAAATACTACGCTATAATTGTAGCAGGCGGTTCTGGAAATCGGATGCAAACAGAAACCCCAAAACAATTTCTATTGCTTAAAAACCTTCCGGTTTTAATGCACACCATAAAAGCTTTTGCAGCAAGCGATACACAACCCAAAATTTTATTGGTTTTAAATAAAGATCAACAGGCTTACTGGGCCAGGTTATGTAAAGAATTTAATTTCCATATCCCACACCAGGTTATTGATGGTGGTACAGAACGTTTTCATTCGGTTAAAAATGCAGTCTATACGATTGAAGAAGATAGTTATGTTGCCATACACGATGCCGTTCGTCCGCTGGTTTCGAAAACACTGATTGATAGCTGTTTTACTGAAGCCGCCAAACAGGGAAATGTTATTGCAGCGGTACAATCCAGCGATAGTGTTCGTTTGCTTAAAAACAGCAAAACATCGGCTTTAAAACGCGATGAAATCTATCTGGTGCAGACCCCACAAACTTTTAACCTTAACATCCTTAAAGAAGCTTACAAACAGGAATTCAGCCCCTATTTCACAGATGATGCAAGTGTTGTAGAATCTATCGGGTATGAGATCAATATCATTGAAGGAGAAAGAGCTAATATTAAAATTACCTACCCTATTGATCTCGAGCTGGCGGAATTGTTATTAAAAAATTAAAAGCTTGATTCTGAAATTATAAGTTCTTGCTGACTCGATCTAGATTAACAACATTTCTTAAATATCCAGGAGATATTTTTTAACTCACTGTTATAAGCTAATCTTTCCATTAGCGGCAAGCTATTGTCGTACGCCAAGCTTTAAGAGCACTTACCGAAAGTAATTATATCAGCATTGATATTAAAAAAGGAATTCCAAAAATGGAACTCCTTTTTTAATTCATCTATTCAAAGTAATTCCTACTTCTAAAAGAATGAATGTCGGTGCGATATATTTTTACGCTGCCCTGCCAATTACTTTTAATAAGATGGCAATTACTGCGATTACCAATAATACGTGGATTATATTACCAACATCGCCGAAGCCGTGAAATACAAATCCGATCACCCATAGTATTACCAATACCACTGCGACTAAGTACAATAAATTTCCCATAGTGTTAATTTTTTTTTAAGTAATGTTACATTTTTGCATTATTAACACACGGCTTTTAGATTTTGTTTAGAAAATGTAAAGATTTCGCTTATCTTACTGATTTACATCATTAAAATAAATAAACAAAAAAACCTTCCAGTATTATTGAAAGGTTTTTTATCTGTTTTAAGTTCTAGTACTCGTCCTCGTTAAAGAAGAAGTCTTCTTTGGTTGGGTAATCTGGCCAAATTTCCTCAATGGTTTCATAAGGTTCGCCATCATCTTCCAATGCCTGTAGGTTTTCTATAACTTCTACCGGGGCACCAGAACGGATACCGTAATCAATTAATTCGTCTTTAGTTGCAGGCCATGGTGCGTCTTCCAGGTGCGATGCTAGTTCTAATGTCCAATACATATCGTCAATTCAATTAAATTCCTGTTCTTATTATTGCGCAAAGTATATTAAAATTTTTGAGCAAAACAAACTTATTTTTCCACTTTATACCCTCGGAATCCAAATGTTTTCTTCCGCATTAAAATATACGGTCAGTTTTCGTGCCAAAACGAATAAATAATCGCTTAAGCGATTCAAATACATGGTTACACGTTCATCTACAAAGCTATTTTCTGCAAGCGCTACTGTCAAACGTTCAGCTCTTCTGCAAACGCAGCGTGCAATATGGCAGTATGAAATGACGGTGTTTCCGCCAGGTAAAACAAAATGTTTCAAAGCAGGCAGCTTTTCGTTCATTAAATCCATTTCCTTTTCCAATAAGGTAATGTCAGCATCATGCAGATCGGGAATCTTCATTTTAGATGTATCAGGGTCTGCCGCCAGTGATGCACCAATGGTAAATAACCTGTCCTGAATTTCTTTTAGCAATTTTTGGTCCTGCGCCTCAATATCCTGACACATAATTAAACCAATGTGCGAATTTAATTCGTCAACAGTACCGTAGGTTTCGATACGTAAATGATATTTAGGTACGCGGGTACCACCTATCAAAGAGGTTTGGCCCTTATCGCCTGTTTTAGTGTAAATTTTCATTTAAAAAGGTTTAGGGTGTAGGGTTGAAGGTTGAGGGTAAAACCTTACGCCATAAACCTTTTACCTTACACCTCAATTAATTTTCTCCCAATCGCTGCCAGTCTCTTTCAATGCCTGCAAACGGGGAGATACATTTTTTATATCTGTATTTAAATAATCATTTTCAATCAAACCATCACGCATCCTTACAATGCGGTGGGCATGTTGCGCAATATCTTCCTCATGCGTAACCAGAATGATGGTATTGCCTTTACTATGAATTTCTTCTAACAAACCCATAATTTCTATTGAAGTTTTGGTATCTAAGTTACCGGTTGGCTCATCGGCTAAGATAATAGAAGGATTATTGATCAAAGCCCGGGCTACAGCTACCCGTTGGCGCTGACCACCTGATAGTTCATTGGGCTTATGGTCCATACGGTTGCCCAAACCTACATTTTCAAGTGCTTTGGCTGCCCTTGTATCCCTATCTTTTTTACTTGTTCCGGCGTAAATTAAAGGTAAAGCAACATTATCCAATGATGTAGAACGTGGCAATAAATTAAAAGTTTGAAAAACAAAACCAATTTCTTTATTACGAACTTCGGCTAGTGCATCATCACTCATCTGGCTCACATTTGTTCCATTTAAAATATATGTGCCGCTTGATGGTGTATCCAGGCAGCCTAAAATATTCATCAGGGTTGATTTACCAGAACCAGAAGGCCCCATCAATGCTACAAATTCGCCTTTATTGATATCTAAAGAAACTGATTTTAAAGCGTGAATCACTTCAGATCCAATAACATATTTGCGGCCAATTTCCTTTATAGTGATGAGTGGTTTCTCCATGTTTTTTCTTTTTTAGACAATCGAAGCAGGTAAGATGTTACAGCAGGATTAAAAATTAAGCATACCTGTTAATCTTAAAGATGCTGCATTAATTCGGAAGCTATCGGATCAGCATTATCATACAGCTTTATTTTTCAATAATTTTCGGTACCATAAAAAATTGGTCAGTATGCTTTGCCGCATTTTTTAAACCATCAGCGGTCGTTATTTCCTGATTAACTACATCTTCTCTCCAAACATTTGTCGATTCATTCATATAAACCAAAGGTTTTACGTTTGAAGTATCCAGTTCGTTCAACTTTTCCATGAAAGATAAAATTTTATTCATTTCAGGGATGAGGATATCTACCTGCTTTTCATCAATATGAATTCGGGCCAGATCGGCAATTTTATGGATGGTTTTTGCGTCTAAATTCATATCTATATCAACTTGCTTTCAATCAATTTGTAAACCTTTTCTTTTAAACCATCAGCTTCAACATCGGCCAAAACTGAAGTATTTATAGGTTTGTGGACGTAAATATCGCAAATTCCTGGCTTACTTCCATATTTTGCGCCATCATCCCAATTAATTCTCCAAACATCGATGATACTTACGGACACCAAAGGGATATTTTTATCAATGGCCAAACGAAACGGTCCATTTTTAAATTCGCCCAACTTCGGTGGATAATGATCATCAATTTTACCCTCCGGAAAAATGATCAGACTCATTCCTTTCTCCAAGTTCTCTCCAGCTTTTTTAAATGCTTTAAAAGCAGAAATCTTACTGTCGCGGTTCACAGAAATATCGATGGTTTTAAAAAAAATGCCCAATACAGGATTATTCAATAACTCGTCTTTTCCCATAAAGTGAAATTTACCATGACCCAAAATGCAAAAAATCATGATATCCAGGTTAGAAGTATGATTAGCACAATAGATATAAGTTTGCTTGTGATCGAGTTTTTCTTCATATTGATAACGAAAAAAAACACCTGAAAAAAGACTACATAAAAAGCTGTTGGCCTTTCTAAAAAAATTCAGCATACTATAATACTTTTCATTACGGGAGGTAACGTAATATAAAGGATAAAACAGCGCGAAAAAAAACAGTATCCAGAATAGAAACCATATCCGGTGTACTTGCCTTAGAAAGTTGATCATAGCTATACCAAAAATATAAAATTGTTTGAAATTCCAAACTAAAGTTATCAGTTGGCAATTTTTAGTTGGCAGTTACAACGATCTTCGTTCATAGACCTTTGTTAATAAACCTTATTGCAGTGAAAAGCCTGCAAGCGAGGCACGAGCCAGGACTTGTAACGGAAAGAAGGACTGAGAACTACAATGAAATACTGGCTTTCATTTCCAAATGAATAGAGAAATATCACTTTTTTGTAGGTGCGACACCAATCACTAGAATAGAATAATTGCTTTTTTCTCGCAAAAACCGTTGTTAATAAACCTTATTAAAATGAAAAGCCCGTAAACCCGATTTTTCATCGGGTGCGGACTTGTAATGGAAAGAAGGACTGAAGTTTCCGATGAAAAGCTCCCTTTCATTTTCAAATCTATTAAATACTATCCTTGTAGTCGCTGATACACTAACCACTAATGGAACACAGATCTTTCCACTACACTGCGCTACAGTTGAGAGGAAGATGGCATAATGGGAACTAATGACCAGACAAGGCCTTCAGAAAAATTCTTAGCATGAAAATTAAACCGATTGCTGGATTGCTTGCATTTTATTTTTAATTTCGTGGCATTATGAAAGAAACAGTGGTGAGCGGAATCCGCTCAACAGGAAAATTACATTTGGGTAATTATTATGGCGCAGTTAAAAACTTTGTTCAAATGCAGAACGACTATAACTGTTACTTTTTTATCGCCGATTTACATTCTTTAACTACACACCCTACCCCGGCCGATTTGCACGGAAACATTAAACATGTTTTGGTTGAATATCTGGCCAGCGGAATAGATCCGGAGAATAGCACTATTTATATACAAAGTGATGTACCTGAAGTTGCAGAGCTATACTTATACCTAAACATGAATGCCTACATGGGTGAATTAGAGCGCAGTACTTCTTTTAAAGATAAAGTACGTGCCAACCCTGATAACGTAAATGCGGGTTTATTAACCTATCCGGTATTAATGGCTGCTGATATTTTAATCCACAAGGCTACCAAAGTACCTGTTGGAAAAGACCAGGAGCAGCATTTAGAAATGGCCCGTACTTTTGGAAATCGTTTTAACAGATTATATCATACAGAGTATTTCCCTGAGCCCTATGCTTTTAGCTATACGGATAAATTGGTTAAAGTGCCAGGCTTAGACGGCAAAGGTAAAATGGGCAAATCAGAGGGCGAAGCTAATGCTGTTTACCTGTCTGATGATCCTGAAACTATTCGTAAAAAAGTGATGAGAGCGGTTAGTGACGGTGGTCCGACGGAAGAAAATCAACCAAAACCCGAAGCAATCCAGAATCTTTTCGATTTAATGAAGGTGGTCTCAAGTGTAGATACGCATCAGCATTTTGATGATCTGTACAATAAAATGCAAATCCGTTATGGTGATTTCAAAAAACAACTGGCAGAAGATATGATTATTGCAACTGCACCTATGCGTGAGCGTATCCAGGACATTGCCAAAGATGATGCATATTTAAGGCAAGTGGCTAAACATGGTGCTTTAAAGGCTCGTGAAAGTGCACAAAAAACGATCAGAGAGGTTCGTAGTTTAATCGGGTTTAAAAGTTTTTAATTAATATTGTGATAAGCGCTTTGCGTTTGGCGGAAAAACGCCCATCGCAGCACGCTCACCGCAAAACGCAAAAAAAGATGCACATAGCAATTGTAGGAAATATAGGTGCCGGTAAAACTACCTTAACAGGCTTGTTGGCCAAGAATTATGGATGGGAAGCTTTGTATGAGGCTGTGGACAATAATCCTTACCTGGAAGATTTTTATAGCGACATGAAACGCTGGAGCTTCAATCTCCAGATTTATTTCCTGAACAGCCGTTTTCAGCAAATTACTGATATTGAAGTAAATAAACGGAATGTAATTCAGGATAGAACCATTTATGAGGATGCACATATCTTTGCGGAAAACCTTCATGATATGGCTTTAATGACTACCCGGGATCATGATAATTACCGGGCTATCTTCGATAACATTACTTCTTTCATTAAACCACCCGATTTATTGGTTTACCTGCG
Organism: Pedobacter sp. PF22-3; assembly: GCF_026239555.1. GTDB lineage: Bacteria > Bacteroidota > Bacteroidia > Sphingobacteriales > Sphingobacteriaceae > Pedobacter. Next base: position 73,364 of record NZ_JAPIVP010000009.1, read on the forward strand.
TGCATCGGTGCCAACCCTGGTTAATAATATCCAACGCCGTGGCCGTGAGTACGAAGCCGGGATCCGCATCGATTATCTTTCTAAACTGAACGAAAAATACGAAGCCTGGATTAAAGGATATAAACTCGGAAAATTATTAATTTTAGATAAGGATAAACTAGATTTCACCAATAACCCTGAAGATTTAGGTACAGTCATCCAGTCTATAGAGGCAGAGATTAACGGGCTGTTTTAATCCTCAGCCCTCAAAGGGGAGTTGAATTGATGATTAACGGTTTAACTATTTAATGCAATAACTATGGAAAAAGATTTCGGGCACGAAAATCCGGAAAATTGGAAATGGGATACTTTTTATTTCAACAAAAAAGATTCCAGACTAATTGTCCCTAAACGCCTAAAATTGCTGGGATGGACACTTAATTTTGCCCATCCAATTTCCTACCTTATCATCGCATCCATATTTGTATTTGTTTTTTATCAGTGCTATCGCAACAATGTATGATCGATAAAAATTTAAAGTCTTCTCCTGATGATCTACGAGTTATCGGAATTATTCCTGCCCGTTATGCCTCTACCCGCTTTCCGGGGAAACCTTTGGTTGATATTGCTGGAAAAACAATGATTCAGCGCGTATATGAGCAGGCTTCGAAAGCGAAAAGTTTATCGAAAGTGGTTGTTGCTACAGACGATGAGCGGATTGCCGATGAAGTGACAAGATTTGGTGGTGAATTTGCTTATACTGCTGCTCACCACCAAAGCGGAACCGATAGATGTGCTGAGGTTATTGAAACATTAACAGGATACGATATTGTGATCAACATACAGGGAGATGAACCATTTATCGAACCTGCACAGATTGAATTGTTGGCCAGCTGCTTTACTGAAGAAAAAGTACAATTGGCAACATTAATCAAATCTATCCAAAGCCAGGAAAGCATTTACAATCCAAACAGCCCAAAAGTGGTGATTGATGTAAACGGCCGTGCCATGTATTTTAGCCGCAGTCCGATTCCTTTTATCAGAAATGGCGAACCGGGTGTATGGGCAGAAAAACACCAGTTTTATCAACATATTGGTATTTACGGTTACCGCACAGAAGCCTTAAAAGCCATAACTAAATTACCGCCTTCGTCTTTAGAAGTTGCCGAAAGTCTGGAACAATTACGCTGGATTGAAAACGGATTTTATATCCAAACCAAAGTAACTGATTTAGAAACAGTTGCTATAGATACACCAGAGGATTTATTGAAGTTAAATAACTTATTGGAGGCGGAATGAGTTTATCAATTCCGTCATGCTGAATTTATTTTACAAGTAGCGCTAGCGTTTTCAATTGCCTTGTAGCTACTGCGTGGTCAGCATCTTTTATGGATAAAGACCCTGAAATAAATTAAGGGTGACGTATAGAATGAAACTAATTCAAGGTAAGTTCCATCTGTATATTGCAGCGTTCATATGGCGTAGGCTTACCTGCCACTTTCTGGAATCCTAGCTTATGGTAAAGATTAATGGCCGGTTTTAAAATGGTATTGCTTTCCAGGTAAATTTTAGATGCACCTAACGATTTTGCTTTTTCAATAATTGCATTTGCCAACAAAAATCCTACGTTTTTTCCCTGAGCCTTTGGCGATACCGCCATTTTGGCTAATTCAAAATCATATTCGCCATCATTCATCTTAATTAGTGCGCAAACGCCTAAAGGCTCACCTTCATAAAGTGCAACCAATATAAAACCTCCTTTATCTAAAATATAACCCTGAGGATCATCCAAAGCTTTGTAATCAGATTCTTCCATTGTAAAATATTTCGAAATCCACTCTACATTTAACGACCTGAATACTTCCTGATATTTCGGAAGATAATCTACAATTTCAACCTTTAAGCTATCTCTTTCTTTTTTCTTTTTTATTACCCTTCTCAATAAGGTTTTTTGCTCCAGTAAAAATTCCCACTCTCCTATTGCCTCCCAAAGTTTATGCTGCGCTTGTGCCGAAATCTCTTCAATGGCAGCGTTTACATCAATAAGCTGATCTTTTATTTCTTCTGAAATTTGTATTCCTTTTTTAGAAAGGCTTACTACATTTCTACGCCCATCCGCTTTGTCTTTACTTTCTTTAACATAACCTTTTTTCAACATCTCGCTGATGATTTTACTGACTGAGGGGTGAGAATGGCCAATGGCTTTAGCAAGTTCCGTAATCGTTTTTTCTTGCTCCTTGGCCAAAGCATAAAATACAGGAAACCATTTGGGTTGCATATCGATATTATACAACTTATAAATCTGCGCTGCATCCTCTGTCACTTTATCTGTTAACATTCTCAACCTGCTTCCGATAGCTACTTTGCCTGTTTGTTCAAAAAAATCCATAAAAACATCAATTACGTAATCAGTTACGCAAATATAATAATATTGTTAATATTTATCGCAAATTTTAATTACCTGATGCAAATATTAGATTATTTTTGTCTGGTTATGAAAAATAAAACGCTCATATTATATATTCGTTTTGTATGTACATTGTTGCTGTGCACAACACGATCCAGCTTATGATTAAGACTAACATGCTCAATTTAGCAGCTAAACTACCTGCAATAGCTGTGCTATGGATATCTATCAGTTATTCATTTTAAATTTAAAGGATATCATAAAATATGGGCATGACTAAAACATAAAATTTGTAGTTTTGGATATGAGAAATATACTGCTCTTTGTTGCCATCTGTTTATTAGCGCTTGTAGCTTGCAATTCGAAAGGCAAAAAGGAAAACAATGCGATTGAGTTTGAAAATGTTAACCAAAGTGTGGCCAAATCATTTTCTGATTTAAAAACACTAGATACCTTTAAAATAGAACTTACCGGCAGAAAACCAGAGGAGATGGTATTGAATTTTACAATTAAAAATGCAGGTGGAAAAGAAATATACAACACGAAAATTAAAGGCACTGAATTGTTGGGCAACACCGATCCAAATGTTGATCTTTCTAAAGAAAAAGACCAGATTATTTTTTTAAAAACCATTGCTGATGATTTTTTTAGCGACGATAATTTTTTAGAGCCTGCCGTAATGCCGGAAGATAAAGCCGATAAGTATACTCCAGACAAAGCGCTTTACGAAGAATTAAAAAAATCAGGTTTAAATGGCTTCAAATACCGTCTAGGAAAAGAGAACAACATTTACATTGCCTGGAGCGAAAAAGATCAGAAGGTGAAAATTTATTATAATTGTTGTTAATCAAAAATATTTAAAAGTTTAGCAATGAAAAAATCAGATTTTATTGCAAATCGCTTAAGAGAGATTTTTTTAAATGGCTATTGGATAGCCAATACCAACTATAGAGATCAGTTAAAAAGCATCAATTGGAAACAGGCTGTTCATCAGGTAGGGGATTTAAACACCATCGCAGCCCTAACCTATCATATCAATTATTATTTAGCCGGAATTTTAACTGTGTTTAATGGCGGTCTGCTGGAAATAAAAGATCAATATAGTTTTGATCTCCCTCCTATACACTCAGCAGCTGATTGGAATAAATTAGCTGCAGAATTATTTAATAATGCTTCAGTTTTTGCTATCGCTGTAGAAAATATGAAGGAAGAAAAATTTGACGAGGTATTTGTAAACGAAAAGTATGGCACTTACCTACGAAATATAGAAGCTGTAATTGAACACAGTTATTATCATTTAGGCCAGATTGTACTGATTAAAAAATTGATTTTGGCAACAGGGAAATAGAATGTCAAAACGCTGTGTACTAAGCTTGCTCTCCCCTTTTCGCCCTAAAAAAATATTTTGATATTTATTTTTAAACTAAAAAAATAGTTTTATATTAGAGCATTGAACCACGCAAATTATTTAACGTTCCTCAACATACATGCTCAAGCAACTTTTCTCGGTTTTTATTTTTTCATTACTATTTTTTCCGGCACTGGCACAAAAAGCAAGCATAAAGGGTGTTGTGGTTGATACCGTTGAGAAAAAAAAATTACAAAACAGCTCTATCCTGCTGATATCAAGCAAAGATTCCGTTTTAGTTAAAAATACGCGGGCCAGAGCCAATGGCGAATTCGAATTATCGGACTTAAAAAAAGGCAATTATACTTTAGTCATCACCTTCCCTAAAATGGCCGACTATATCAGAGATATCCGATTGGCAGATTCATCGAAATTTAATTTGGGGCTTATTGCAATGGATAGTAAAGCCACACTTTTGAATGAAGTGACAATTAAGGCACAAAAACAAGCCATCAGCATGAAAGGCGATACCATAACCTACCAGGCAGATAGTTTTGCAGTAAAACCACATGCCAACCTGCAGGATCTGTTAAGGCGGTTACCAGGAATCGAGGTTGATAAAAATGGCGCAATAAAAGCAGGAGGAAAAGATGTAAATACTTTATTGGTTGATGGCGAAGAATTTTTTGGCGACGATCCCCTGCTGGCTTCAAAATACCTGAAGGCCAATGCCGTGAACGAAGTAGAGGTGTATGATAAAAAGAGTAAAAGTGAAGAACTGACGGGTATTAAAGAGGAAGATTCCAAAGAAAAGGTGATCAACGTGAAGCTGAAGGAGAATGCAAAAAACGGCTACATCAGCACAACGGAAGCGAGCAGCGACCTGAACAAATACCGCAACTTGGGTGCCATGGCGGGAGTTTATAAGGGGAAGATGAAAGTGGCCGCTTTCGGTTTCAATAACAACATCAGTACCGAATCTAAAGCCAACAATGCCATGAGCCGCCTGAAGGGTGATGAATATGATGTGATTGAGGTTGGTGATGATGGCAGCACCGTCATGATCAGTTACGGCAATAACGAAGATGAAGATTTCAGAGCGGGGGGTGGAATCCCGAACATCACTACTTACGGAGGTCACTTCTCAAACAAATGGAAAGATAACAAGGTGGGTATGAAGCTGAATTTTAAAGGTGCTGATAACAGTTCTTTTAACGAAAGCACCAGTCGTAATGAATCGTTGATTCCAAATGGCACCACCTTTTTAAGCCAGAGCGCAGGCCGGGAGGAAAACCGTACGACCGGGCAAAGCCTGCGCGGCAGTGTAGATTTAAAGCTGGATTCGCTATCGACCCTGAAGATTTCTTTCGGTGGACGCCAGCAACGCAATTCAGCCAGCAGTTTCAGCAATAGCGAAACGAAAAACGGACGAGGTATTATGGTGAATAGTAACCACGAAAATGGCGATGCTAATGGTCAAAGTGATGCTTTTAACGGTAATATCGGCTATGTGAAGAAATTCAAAACCAAAGGGCGGATTTTAACGGTAGACCTGCAGCCGGAAAACAACCGGAATAATAACGAACGGAATAGCCTGAATCAGACTAATCTCTTTGATTCTACGGGTGTGGCGCTGACTCCCGACCGCCGGAATTACCTGAATGATGACCAGGCTAGTAAAACATCCCTGGCTTCGCGGATCTCTTATACCGAGCCCCTCAGCAAAAGACTTTCGTTACAGGCGGGATATAGTTTTAAAACGATTCGTTCCAGCAGTAAGCGCTATACGTATAACCAGGACCTGGGCGGACAAAAGATTGACTCGTTAAGTAACTTTTTCAAATTCAACAATTTCTCCAATGTGGGGAACGCAGTATTACAATATAAAGCTAAAAAATTTACGTTGCGGGGTGGAACTCAGGCCATTCAAACGACCTTCCACCTGGATGATATCGACCGTAACCGTCAGGTGAGCCGTTCGTATCTCAACTGGGCACCCGAAACGAGCCTGAGTTATAAGCTGGGCAGAAGCGGCAGTATTTCGGTAGGTTACAATGGCCGTACAGATCAGCCCGATATTGAGCAGCTGCAGCCTTTAAGACAGGTGAACAGTCCGCTATACCAGTTAATCGGTAACCCGAATCTGAGGCCATCATTCAACAACAACTTTAACCTGAACATCAATACTTACCAGCAGAAATCTGAAATTTATGCCTATAGCTACGCGGGATACAACTTCGTACAAAATGCGGTGTCGGCCAGTACAACCGTCGATCAATCTAACAAAACTGTGACCACCTTTGTCAACCTCAATGGTGGGAAAAGCCTTTATGCCGGAGGAAGTATCGGAAAAAGTTTCAGCAAGATCCACCTGAATACGAATATGGGTTTCAATTATAATTTTAATCAGGACGTTTCGATCCTGAATAAAGAATTGAATAAAACCAACCGGAGCAGCATGACCTTAAGGCCACGGGTGAGTATCTATCATGATAAGTTCAGCCTGGAGTACAACGTTTCGCTAAACTTTTCCCGAAGCCGTTCTACTATCGGTACGGTGAATGATGGTAAAAACTTCCGTCATGACCATGAGATTTCAGGAAACATCAATCTCCCCTATCATACAGAATTCAATACCTCCATGTCCCTGTCTTACCAGCCCGCCAATGCTTCATTTGCCCGCCCGGTAAACATTGCCATCTGGAACGCCTATCTGTCTAAAAGGATGCTTAAGGCCGAAGAAATGGAGATCAAGGTTTCAATTTCCGATATCCTGGGCCAAAGGGTTGGCTACAACCGTTATGTAAATGGGAACAGCATAGGCGAAAGTACTTACAGCTTTATTCCGAGATACGTGCTGGTAGGTGTGGTTTATAATTTAAACGGCAATTTTGTTAAAAATGAAAAGAAATAACATCAGATTTTTTTGCCTGATCTTCAGCATGTGCCTAGGCCTTCAGTTGGCTACCGCTCAAACGGTATTCATCAAAAGTGCTAAAATTATTTTTGAGAAAAAGGTGAACATTAAAGAGCAGCTAGCCAATAACCAATGGCTGAATGATGAGGCCAAAGAAAAAATGGGGAAATACCGCACCACGAACTGGGAATACAGTTTTAATGACAGCACCTCGGTTTACCGGGCTAAAGCAAAGGAAAGTTTAAGTGACAATGCCTTCTTCTTCAGCGCTGACAATACAGATGAGCTGTTTACAGATTTTGCGAAAAGCAACCGTATGAAAAGAAAAAGTATCATGGGTAATGATTTTATACTGAAGGATAGTATTCCGCGTCTAAAGTGGAAAATCACGCACGACCTGCGTAAAATTGCCGGTTACGAATGCAGAAAGGCTATCGCCATGATCAATGATACGGTTACTGTAGTCGCTTTTTATACTGATGAGATTTTATTGAAAGGTGGCCCTGAGGGCTTCACCGGTTTACCAGGAATGATATTGGGTTTAGCCATCCCGCGGTACAACACCACATGGTTTGCCACAAAGATAGAAGCAAAAAATGTCGACATTTTAAACATCACAGCGCCGGCAAAGGGAAAGCGGACTGATACGGAGAAAGATTTTAAAAAAATGATCGACCTTTATACGCGTTATGATGATAAAAAGAATCCCAGAAAGATAGCAGATATTAAAAAGGAGCTTTATTCATTATTTCTTTAACCGGCATTTTCGCTAAAAGATTCAATATCAGTGCAATAATACAATTAAAAAATATTCCGTTTCGTATCTGAACGGGCGATAATTTTTCATACCTTTGTATCCCGTACAAAAACAATTAAACAGGCTCAAAAAGCTTGGTTAATATCACAAATAATCAATCATGACAAAGTATATTTTTGTTACGGGCGGTGTTACTTCCTCTTTAGGCAAGGGCATCATTTCCGCATCTTTAGCTAAACTTTTACAGGCACGTGGCTACCGTGTAACCATTCAAAAATTCGATCCGTACATTAATATCGATCCGGGAACATTAAACCCTTACGAGCATGGCGAATGCTTTGTGACTGAAGATGGTGCAGAAACCGACCTGGATCTTGGTCATTACGAGCGTTTTCTTAACGTTCCAACTTCACAAGCAAATAACATTACTACCGGCCGCATTTACCAAAACGTAATTAGCAAAGAACGTAAAGGCGAATATTTAGGTAAAACGGTGCAGGTGGTTCCACATATTACTGATGAGATTAAACGCAACATGCGCATTTTAGGCGAAAGTGGCGAATACGATATTGTGATTACTGAATTGGGTGGTACAGTTGGTGATATTGAGTCTTTACCATTTATTGAAGCTGTTCGCCAGTTTAAATGGGAAGAAGGCAGTACCAATGCCATTGTAATCCACTTAACACTGGTACCTTATTTAGCAGCTGCAGGTGAATTAAAAACCAAACCTACACAACACTCAGTTAAAGCATTATTAGAATACGGTATACAACCAGATATATTGGTTTGCAGAACCGAGCACCACATTAGCGCTGATATCAGAAAAAAAATTGCTTTATTTTGTAACGTTAACATCAATGCCGTAGTCGAATCGATGGATGCATCTACTATTTATGATGTGCCATTGCTGATGTTAAAAGAACAACTGGATAAAACGGTTTTATCGAAATTAAAACTGCCTACCAAAAATGATCCGGATATGGAAAGCTGGAAAGATTTCCTGGGTCGTTTGAAAAATCCAACAGCTGAAGTAAAAATCGGCTTAATTGGTAAATATGTAGAGTTGCCAGATGCTTATAAATCAATTATCGAATCTTTTGTACACGCAGGTTCGAAAAACGAATGTAAAGTTAGGGTAGAATACATTCACTCTGAAGGTATTTTCCCAGATAACGTAAAAGAGAAGTTGAGCCATTTACAAGGTGTTTTAGTTGCGCCAGGCTTTGGTAGCCGTGGTATTGAGGGTAAAATTGATGCCATAAAATACGTTCGTGAAAACAACGTGCCCTTCTTCGGGATCTGCCTGGGTATGCAATGTGCAGTTATTGAGTTCGGCCGCAACGTTTTAGGTTTAAAAGATGCTCATACTACAGAAATAGAAGAAAATTCTGCAAATCCGGTTATCAACATGATGGAAGAACAGAAAAAAATCACCAATAAAGGTGGTACAATGCGTTTAGGTTCTTATCCTTGTGATATTAAAAAAGGCACAAAAGCTTTTTCTATTTATGGCAAATCGCATATCAATGAGCGCCATCGTCACCGTTACGAATTTAATAACGCTTATTTAAAGCAATATGAAGAGGCAGGAATGATTGCTTCAGGTATGAATCCACAGACTAATTTAGTTGAAATTGTAGAGCTTAAAAACCATCCGTTTTTCGTTGGTGGACAGTTTCACCCAGAATTAAAATCAACAGTTGCTAATCCTCACCCACTTTTTGTTAAATTTGTCGCCGCTGCAATGGAGTTTGCAAAAAAGAAAACGAATTAAAAAGCAGTACATACATAAATAATGGATAGAAATACCTTTACAGGACTGTTCCTGATTATGATCATTTTGGCAGGATCATTCTACTTTTTGAAGCCTAATGAGGCAGAGATAAAAAAAGCCAAAGAAACAGAACGTCTAGATTCTTTGAAAAAAGCCGGCATTACACCTGCACAAAAAGATACCACTAAAACGGCAGCAATAGCTAATCCAGCTGTAGATTCTGCAGCCTTAAAAGGTCCTTTTGGTACCGCCATAAGTGGTACAGAAGCTAATACGGTTCTGGGAAACGAGAAGTTATTAATCACTTTAAGCAATAAAGGCGGTAAAATTACCTCGGTTGAGGTTAAAGGACAGAAAACCTTTACTGGTAAACCACTTATTTTATTTAAGGGTAACGAGAATAAATTTGGCTTAAACCTTAATGCTGCTGGCAAAGTAATTAACACGAACGATTTATATTTTACACCGACCAAAACCGGTAATACGGTTACCATGCGTGCCAATTATGGTGCAAATGCTTATGTAGAGTATGTTTACGATTTAAAAGCTGCAAGCAACAAAGTTAATTTCAACATCAATTTAGTTGGCTTACAGCAGGTTATTGCAGGCAATAGCATCGGGTTAAACTGGCAGACGATTTTATTACAACAAGAAAAATCGATTGAAAGCGAACACCGTTACTCTGCACCTTACTACAAATATTTAGATGGCGATGTAAACCATTTAAGTGTTTCTAAAGAGGAAAAAGAAGAATTATCGAAAGGTAAAATCCAATGGTTCTCTTTCAAACAACACTTTTTCTCAGCCTCTTTAATCTCTAAGCAGGCTTTCGAAAAAGGAAGTTTAGAAGTTAAAATCCCAACAGCTCCTGGTGAGGTGAAGTTTTATGATGCCAATATGCAATTGCCATATGCACATACCGCAAACCAGGTTTATGAAATGGAGTTTTATTTTGGTACCAACAAATTCTCTACCTTAAAAGCACAGGGTTATGATTTAGAACAACAGGTTGATATGGGCTACTGGCCCTTAAAATACATTAACCGCTTTATTGTATTACCCGTATTTAATTTCTTAAACAGCTTTGGCTGGAACTACGGTTTAATCATTCTGGTATTAACCATTTTGTTAAAAGTTGCGTTATCGCCACTTACTTACAAATCATACTTGTCAATGGCTAAAATGCGTGTATTGAAACCAGAAATGGATGAGATTAAAGCTAAAGTAGGCGAAGATAACCCAACATTGGTTCAACAGGAGTATTTAAAATTATATAAAAAGGCCGGCGTAAACCCACTTGGTGGGTGTTTGCCAATGGTACTACAATTGCCTTTGGTAATGGCCTTCTTTTTCTTCTTCCCGAACTTATTCGAGTTACGTGGTGAGAGTTTCCTTTGGATGAAAGATTTATCAACCTATGATGAGTTTATCAAATTTGGTGTAAAAATCCCTTTCATTGGCGATCACTTAAGTTTAATGTGTGTATTGATGACCATCTCTACCTTAATTATGACTTATTTCAATAACCAGGTTTCTGGAGCTACCGGGCAGATGAAATACATCGGTTACATTATGCCGATCATTTTCTTAGGGGTATTAAACAGCTATCCTGCCGGATTAAACTATTATTATTTCTTAGCCAACTTAATGACTTTCGGACAGCAGTTCCTGATCCGTAAAATGGTTGACGACGAAAAAATCCATGCTTTAATCCAGCAAAACAAAGCCAGACCAGTTGATGAGAAAAAGAAAAAATCTAAATTCCAACAGCGTTTAGACGATTATATGCGTCAGCAACAACAAGCTAAAAAATAACTTAGCCTTTAATGATATGAAAACCCTCGATTGCTTAAGTAGTCGAGGGTTTTTCGTTTTGACCAAAATCTTTATAATTGTAATAACTGTTTATTTGTGATCTTTGAGGACGCAGACCATGGAGATGGACATATGTGGAGCTAAGAGATTAAAGTGTAAGGCGTTTGGCCTGCTCAGCTTAACTTCGGCCATCCGACCTCTGACTCTCCAGACTAAATCCATTTAACCTCCCCAAAAACACCTTTTAATTGTAATATTTGGTATACAAGTTTCTTAATAAGCTAAAAATTTCCAATTTTAGAAGATTAAAATCTCAACCAACAAACTAATTCATTTAAAATGCAAAAGAGACTAACTGTTATTCTGTTTTTCGTTGTCAGCATTGCCTACGCACAAAAGAAGCCTTTAAATCATTCGGTATATGATACCTGGGAATCAATAGGTACAAAGCAACTATCAAATAATGGTCAATGGGCGATGTACAGCATCTTACAACAAGAAGGTGATGCACAATTATACCTAACGAATATTAAAACAAATAACAAGATTAATATTCCCAGAGGGATGAATGCGCAATTCAGCAACGATTCCAAATTGGCGGCTTTTAACATCCGTCCGCTCAATAAAGATCTGCGCCAGGCTAAAATAAAAAAGAAAAAGCCAGATGAATCACCAAAAGATTCGTTGGGGATTGTCAACCTTACCAGTAATGCGGTTATAAAAGTACCAAGAGTAAAATCTTTTAAGTTCCCGGAAGATGGTGCTGGAGTATTAGCCTATTTAACTGAAAAGCCTGATACCGCAAAAAAAGCAATAAAACCAGCTGAAAAAAAAGATGGTGAAACCGATTTTGCGGATGATGAACCTGCCGGAAAAGCTAAAACAGAAGAAGGAACAGATCTGGTTGTCAAAAATCTGATTACAGGAACAGATAAGACCTATAAATTCGTTACCGATTATTATTTCAGTAAAGATGGCAAACAGTTGGTTTTTGCGTGCAGTGGATCTAAAAAAGACAAAATGGCTCCTCAAGGGGTATTCTTACTCAACACAGAAAAAGGTATCTTAAAAACACTGATTAAAGGCAAGGGAAATTTCAAAAACTTCACTTTTGATGAGGAAAGCGAACATGTGGCCTTTGTTGGCGAACAAAGTCCGGAAAAACAGGAAATAAAAGATTACAATATCTATTATAACTCTTTAACAATTGATACAGCGCAGATCCTGGTTGATTTTGATATGCCAGGGCTACCTGAAAAATGGTCGGTTAATGGTGATGGTAAAATTACTTTTAGTAAAGACGGTAAGAAATTGTTTTTTGGCATATCTCCTATCAAAAAGCCAAAAGACACCACTATTGTAGATTTTGAAGTGGCTAAAGTTGATGTCTGGAATTATAAAGACGATTATTTGCAGCCTATGCAGCTTAAAAATGCAGAAAGAGACAGCAAAAAGAGTTATTTATCGGTAATTGACGTTTACAGTAGCGATCCAAAGGTAATCCCATTAACAGATACCAAATTACCTGATGCCAATATCATCGCTGAAGGTGATGCCGCACAGGTTTTGGCCGCTACTGATTATGGGCGGCGGATAGAATCGCAATGGAGTGGTTCAACTTCAAAAGATTACTACCTGGTTGACACTAAAAATGGCCAGAAGAAGAAAATCATCGAAAACCTTAACGGCTATGCGCTAGCTTCACCAGCAGGAAATTATATCCTTTACTTCGATCGGAAATTGGGCAGTTGGAATACATACCAAATCGCCACGGGAAAAGTTACCGTTTTAACAGCTGGTTTAACTGAAAAATTTGTTGATGAAGAAAATGATGTACCCGATTTACCTTCTGCTTATGGCTTAGCCACCTGGACCGAAGGTGATAAAGCTGTTCTAATCAACGATAAATACGATATCTGGTCGTTCTCACCTGATGGAAAATCGGCACCTAAAAACATCACTGCCGGTTTTGGAAGAGCGAACAACATCACTTTCCGTTACGAAAACGTACAGCCAGACAGAACAGAAAGAAATACCAATAAATTTGTTAAAGCAAACGAGTTGGTTTGGTTATCTGCTTTTAATAATCTTACCAAAGAAAATGGTTTTTACCGCACCAATGTAGGTTCTGCTAAAGCACCTGAGCTGGTTGTAATGGCAAAATTTAAATACGCTAACCTGATAAAAGCTAAAGATGCTGATATTTATATCTATGATAAAGCCAATTATGTAGAATCGCCTAATGTTTATATCACTACCGATTTCAAAACCGAAACCAAATTAAGCAATACCAATCCTCAACAAAAAGATTATAATTGGGGTACAGCAGAATTGGTGAAGTGGACTACGCCAAAAGGTTATAAAGCTGAAGGTATTCTATACAAACCAGAAAATTTCGATCCAAATAAGAAATATCCGATGATTGCTTATTTCTACGAAAAACTAACAGATGGTTTATACACCTACCAGGCGCCTGCTCCTACTCCATCCCGTTTAAATATTTCCTATTTTGTAAGTAATGGCTACCTGGTATTTGCACCAGATATCAAGTATGAAACCGGGCATCCAGGAAAATCAGCAGTAGAATATATCAATTCTGGTGTAGAAAACCTGAAGAAAAATAGTTGGGTAGATGGTAATAAAATTGGTATTCAAGGTCAAAGCTGGGGCGGTTACCAGGTAGCTTACCTCATTACCCAAAATAATATGTATGCTGCTGCCTGGACGGGTGCACCTGTAGTAAACATGACTTCTGCTTATGGTGGTATCCGTTGGGAAACCGGCATGAACCGTCAGTTCCAGTATGAGAAAACACAAAGCCGCATTGGTGCAACACTTTGGGAAAAACCAGAACTGTATATCGAAAACTCTCCGTTATTTATGCTTCCAAAGGTAAATACTCCTGTTGTGATTATGGCTAATGATGCAGATGGAGCTGTGCCTTGGTACCAGGGTATAGAAATGTTTACCGCATTACGCCGTTTAGGTAAACCAGTATGGATGTTAAACTACAATGGTGAAGCGCACAACCTGGTACAACGCCAGAACCGTAAGGATATTCAAATCCGTGAACAACAATTTTTCGATTATTATTTAAAAGGTGCAAAAGCACCAGCCTGGATGACCAGTGGAATTCCGGCTACCGAAAAAGGAAAAACCTGGGGTTTTGAATTAACAGATGATAAACCTTAGTTGGGTTTAGCGGTTAGCGTTATGGGGTTAGCACCGATAATATAAGCGATAGTTCAAAGCTGACAACCAAATTCAAATCCATGGCACAAACAACATGATTGCTTTGTACCATGGATTTTTTTGTTGAGGGGTATGATAAGTCTAGTGTATACTTGTGATCGTCACCCTGATCCGATAACTATCGGATTTATTTCAGGGTCTATTCAGCAAAAAAGATGCTGAAACAAGTTCAGCATGACGATCGTAAATAGAACAATGATTCTTATGAAATTCGGCTTAAAAAAACTATTTTCACGCATAAAAATAAAATTAAACAACCCTAATGGCATTAAGCAGAATCTGGTCGGCATTTATTATTGTGGCTATTGTTGTAGCAAGTATTAAATGTTTCTTTTTCGGACACAGCGATATTTTTAACTGGATGGTGATCGGGAAATCATCCGATCCTTTAAATCCTTTAAAATTAGATGGTATTATAGAAACCTGCTGGATTGCGGTTGACCTTTGCATTAAATTAGTGGGAACATTGGCTTTATTTATGGGTTTAATGAGCATTGCAGAAAAAGCAGGCGGTATCCGTTTATTATCCAGAATTATTGGTCCTTTCTTTTCTAAACTTTTTCCCGAAATTCCGAAAGGACACCCTTCTATGGGGCATATGATCATGAATTTCTCTGCCAATTTATTAGGTTTAGATAATGCGGCCACGCCATTTGGTATCAAAGCGATGGAAAGTTTGCAAGAGTTAAATCCAAATAAAGACGTAGCCAGCAATTCGCAGATTATGTTTTTATGCCTGCATGCGGCTGGTTTATGTTTAATTCCTGTGAGTGTAATTGCCATCAGGTCAACTCAGAATGCGCAAGATCCTACCGATATTTTTATCCCCTGCTTAATCGTCACCTTTGTTGGTACCATGGCGGCCATGCTTATTGTATCTTTTAAACAAAAAATAAATTTACTGCAACCCGTAATTATTACCTGGGTATTAAGTATCTCAGCAGTTATTGGTTTACTGGTTTGGTATGTAAGTAAGTTAAATGCAGAAAGTATAAAATCATTTTCTGGTTTACTAAGCGGTGGAATAATTTTATTGATCTTTTTATTGATCGTATTGGGCGCACTATACAAAAAAATAGATGTTTTTGATGCATTTATTGATGGTGCCAAAGGTGGATTTGAAACTGCTTTAAAAATTATCCCTTATCTGGTTGGTATTTTAGTTGCGGTAAGTATGCTGAGAACAAGCGGCACTTTTGATGTGATCATGAGCGGCATTAAAAACATGTTTGTATTTTTTGGAGCCGATACCAAATTTGTTGATGCATTACCAACAGCCTTAATCAGGCCTTTAAGTGGCGGTGCAGCCCGTGGCATGATGGTGAGCACCATGATTTCTAGCGGTCCAGATTCATTTGCAAGCAAACTTTCCGGGGTTTTTCAAGGCGCTTCTGATACTACTTTTTATGTGGTAGCGGTTTATTTCGGTGCTGTTGGGATAAAAAACACACGTTATGCCATTGGATCGATGTTATTGGCCGATTTAGTTGGTGTTTGTACCGCTATAGCACTTAGTTATATGTTTTTTGGATAGTTTTTTAACCACAGAGGGCACAAAGGGGATAAAAAAAGTTCACTGAGCTGGGTTAAAAGTTAGATGATCATGCAAAGATCCCTTTCAGCATTAAATCTGGCGGGGATCTTTGCGTTTATAGTGCTTTAATTAAACGAGGTTAAACTTTTTCTTAAGGCTTATCCCACCAAACCCGGGTATTTAAATCATCGCCCCCAAGGTAAGGAAAGCCTGCAATCGCCGCTTTATAATTCTCGGTATTGTTAGCCTGTTCCTGAGTAGGATATCCTTCTCTTCTGGGAATAAGTTTGCCGTTATTATTTGGAGGAGGGGCTAAAAAACTAGGGAAACCTGTTCTGCGCCATTCTGCCCAACCTTCGTAACCATGCATAAATAAATGAACCCAGCGCTGATTACCAATCTGTTCTAATGCATTTGCAGGATTATAAATTACACTAGCATTTAACTTGTATGCTGCTAATCCACTGATATCATTATTATTCCATTGACGGATCGATTGTTCAATGGCCAAATCGTAATTGGTTTTTGCAGTCGCATCTCCTCCGCTTATCCACCCCCTCTTTGCAGCTTCTGCTAAAGCAAAAAGGGCCTGTGCATAGGTAACCAGATATACCGGCGAATTCTGCTGACGGATTGCTGTCCCCAATAAAGAATAGTTACCTGGCGTAACTGTAGTAGCTAAACCATAATCTAAACCAACGTAATTTCCCGCGTTATTCTTTGTTGCAAAAACAGGCAACCGTGGATCGTTTAATGGCAACATAAAATCGACAACAGGTTTACTCACTGCAAACCAGTTTCTACCCAATACAGTAAATGAATTATACCAATAATTCTCCTGGGCGGTAACAGCTAAATGAGGATAGGCCAAATTGTCAGTATTTGCCGTGATGATACCATTCGTAAAAGCCTTATTAAATTCGGCGCTTCCTGTGTTTGGGTCAACTTTACTTAAGCGCAGGGCCATTAACAAATGAATCGTATTACCTAAACGTTTCCATTTCGATACATCTCCACCATAAACAATATCATTTTTTAAATTACCATTAACTAATGATGCATTAGCTTCGTCAAGTAAGGTAAAAAGACTGTTGTAGATACTTTGTTGAGTATCGTACTTAGGCGTAAAATTTTCTTTTCCCTTCAAAGCTTCTGTATAGGGTAAGGGTCCCCAGCGATCTGTTGCATGCCATATAAAGTAAGCCTTTAATATTTTAGCTACAGCAATCTGGTTAGCGATTGGCCCTTCACTCGCATCAAGAGCGGTATTGGTAATTACATTCTGTAAATTAATCAATGGCCCCTGGTATAAACCGTAAAAATTAAAATTGGTGGTTACATATCTGGAATTATCAGGAAAAGAGGTATTGGATAAATATTGCGGATAGTGGACACCAAATGGAGACGAACTCAACGTTGGTAAAAATTGCTCTGAATTGGCTATTAACTGTGTGCCCGATGCCTTAGTAGGATTATTTGGATCTGTATTAATGGCACCATTAAATTTGTTGCAACTGCTAAATAAGGTTAAAACCGTTAAGCAGTAATATATAGATTCGTGAATTTTTTTCATGGCTTTAAGATTTAAAATTTAACGTTTAAAGTTAAACCGAAAGAACGTACGGTTTGCAATTCCCCTTTTTCAATCCAGCTAATTGCTGAACTACCTGATGAAAGTTCGGAAGGATCGACACCTTTAGGGGCCCTTTGCCAGATCATTACCGGGTTACGTGCCACAGCAGAAAGTTTAATGGCTTTAAATGGTGTTTTGCTTAGAATTTTAGAATCGAAATTATAGCCTAAACTTAACTCACGGATTTTGATATAAGATGCATCATATATCCATTCATCGTAAAATTTTGTCCCCAGGTTTGTTCTATAATAGGTTCTGGCATCTACGTAGGCCGTAACAGGTTGCCCCGTAACAGAAGATATTCCCGAAACTTTTACACCACCTCCATTTGCAATAGGTTCACGAACATTTACACCTTTATCATTAAGTGCAGCCGTAATTTCCGATTGACCAGATTTCGCCGCCAGCATTTGGCTCCAGCTAAAGAATTTACCGCCACTTTGGAAACTTAGCGCAGCGCCCAGATCGAACTTCCAGATCTTAAAATTATTGGTGATACCGCCCGTATAATTAGGCACCACACTTCCAAAATTTACTCCATTTACAGAAATAGGCATATTATCTGCGCCTAAAAGAATTTCGCCAGTTGCAGGGTCGCGTTTATAACCCGGCCCAACTAAATTTCCGAAAGATTGATTTAGCGAAGAATTTAAAAAAATTGTTTGACTTGAATATACATTCTGATCTAGCTGATAAACATTAATTCCAGGATATAACTCTTTAATCGTATTTCTGTTTTTGGCATAATTCAGGCTGATATCCCAGGTAAATAATTTTGATTTAACCGGTTGGCCAAATAAGGTGAGCTCTAATCCTTTATTCTCAATCAAGCCTGCATTAACCACATAAGTTTCATAGCCACTTGCCCCGGAAACGGATAAATTAATTACCTGGTTTTTATTTCGCTGTTGGTATAAGGTAAAATCGATTCCAACCCTGTTATTTAAAAACCTTAAATCTACACCAGCCTCATAAGAATTTGCAAAGGAAGGTTTAAGATCGGGATTTTTTAAAATATCAGGTACTGTTAAAGAACTGATGGTTCCGCTTGTAGCAGGATATGGGCTACCAAAAGCATAGGTAATAGCGGTTTGAAAAGGATCGAAATCAGAACCGGCTATGGCATAACTTGCACGCAATTTACCATATGTTAGTAATTTTGATTTGATGAGGTTACTAAACAAAAAGCTTCCTGAAACAGATGGATACCAATAAGAATTATTAGCCGTAGGTAAAGCTGATGAGATATCATTACGGATAGAGGCATCCAGAAAATAAGTATCTTTAAAACCAAAGGAACCCATTGCATATATACTTCTCACCTGCTTTTGGCGTAGATATGAACTGCTGTTTGGCCGATCTACAGAAGCAGCGATGGTGTAAGTATTTGGACTAGACAAACCACCTACAGTACTTTGTGATGTTTGCGTAAACTTAGTAGTATACAGGTTGGCTCCGGCATTTACATTGATCGAAAAATCATCAATATTTTTATTGAACTGTGCCAAAAACTCGTAATTATTATCTATTCCATCTGCTTTGGTTATGGCATAATTATCTAAATTACGGCCACCGAGAGGCTCTTTATGCGTGATATTCTGACTAAACATATCAGAACGAACAAAACCACTGATTCTTAATTCAGGCAATACCTGGTAACTTATGTTTACATCACCAAATAAACGGTTGCGGTCATCATTATTCAATACTTCATAGGCATCAAAAAATGGGTTGTTCCAATCACTGGGTTTATTATTGGTAATCACTCCGGCTGTATTTGGATTTACGTTCCAGTTTAAAATGGTGCCATCGGCATAGCGGTAATTTCTAAGGGTATTAATATCTAAATTACGCTGAAACCATTGTACAGCCCCGGTAAAAGAGCCCTGATAACCTTGGGTAGGTCTTTGTCCAGAATTATTAGCATAATTTACATTTGCACCTACAGTAAGCTTTTTAGTTAAATCAAAAGTGGTACTTAAGCTTAAGTTATTTCTTTTTAACCAGGTATTTGGAATGGTACCTTTTGTATAAGCATTGGTGTAGCCAATTTTGAAAGTAGAATTTTCTGAACCACCGGTAAGAAATATACCATTATTTATGTTTTGGCCTGTTTCAAAAAAGTCTTTAATGTTATTGGGTTGTGGTTCAAACGGACTTAATTGTCCATATGTTGGATCTTGCGGATAAAAGCTATTAATTTTTCTGATCGGGGTACCATCCATTTTTGGTCCCCAGCTTTCGTCATTTCCATTTACATAATTTTGTCCATTGGTAAGTTTAGAAAAAACCTGACTGTTTCCTACTCCATAAATATTCTGTAAGGGTAAAAAATTGCCAATTTTATCTATAGTGTAGGCAGAACTGACATCAATCTGCATTTTAGCACCCTTGCCTCCTTTTTTAGTGGTAATTAACAGCACACCATATTGCCCTCTTATACCATATAGTGCAGACGCAGCTGGTCCTTTTAAAACACTGATCGATTCGATATCATCAGGGTTAACATCCTGAGAAGTATTCCCATAATCTACACCATTTTCGCTACCACTAAAATTATTCTGTGTAATGGGTGTGCCATCAATCACGATTAAGGGAGAACCACCGCCAGTTAAGGAATTTACACTTCGGATCTTAATTTTTTGTGTTCCGCCTAAATTTGCACCTGACGAGCCAGTTACCTGAACACCAGCTACTTTACCCGCCAATGAGCCGATAACATTGGTTTCTTTGGTCATGGTTAATGCACCCCCATCAATCTTTTGGGTTGCATAACCAATCGACTTTTCAGATCGTTTAATACCTAAAGCCGTAACCACTACATCAGAAAGATCTTTAGCATCGCTTAAAAGTTGAACATCAACACGTGTCCGTTCACCCACAACTACCTCTCGGGTTACAAAACCAATGGACTTAAAAATGAGTGTGGCATTATTTGATGCAACGGTAATACTATACGTGCCATCGCCAGTGGTAGAAGACCCTGTTGTACTGCCCTTAACCAGTACACTTACTCCCGGAATACCAACATTGCTACCATCAGTTACTTTGCCTTTTACAGTTATTTGGGCATAAGAAACGACATAAGATGTTAAAATCCCTAATAATATTAGTAATTTTTTGTTCATAATGAAAGATTTAGGTAATTGATTAGTTAAGTTGTTGTTAAAATACACAATTTAACCCAGCAAAATCCATTATGAAATTGATTGAGGAAAATATAGAAAATAGAAATAGGGCCTAAAAAACAAAATCCTGTAAATTATTTACAGGATTTTATGCTTCAATATTTTTATGATGCGTTACTAGCAGGAGGTTTGAGGAGATATTCTATTGATGATTTCATCAATTGCGTCAGGATCGATTACGGCATTTTTAGAAGCACACCATTTTTCTGTCTTATTATCTAACCAGATACAGAAAGAGTGGTAACCATCTAAAACTACAGCATAGGTTTCATGAAAATCATCTTGAATACGCATGCAAAATCCCTTAAAAATTTTGCCTCTCACGTCAAATTGCAGGGTGGAATAATTTTCTAACATGGCTCATTATATTTTAGGTTAATTTACAACAAAATATAAATGAGAATGTTTCGTTACTTTTAAGGAATTAACAATTTATTCTTAAGCGTTGTGAATTAAATTAACCTATGTTTAACATGTTCGAATAACCTTTAGCAATCAAGCGGTTTTTCGATGGCAAAGATATTTCACATTGCAAATTTAAAATCGTGCGGCCTCTTTTCACAATCGAGGTTTCTGCAACAACTTCATCGCCCTCATTTGCCGGAGCAAAATAATCGATATAATTATTTACGGTGGTATACCTTTCATTTAATCCCATCGTAAAAACCGTCGCACCAATCAGATCATCAATAATGCCTGCTGTTACGCCGCCATGCAAAATCTGATACGGATTGGTCATTTCTTTACGGATAGTGTAGTGGCACACCAAGATACCATGCTCTGCTTTAATTAAAACCGGCGCCAGCCAGTTCATAAAGTTAGAGGGCGAATCAGTAATTACCTTACCAATTGATTGTCTTAAAAAATGAAGTCGCTGCTCGCTCAAAGAGGCTTCCATAGCTATAAGTGTATAATAATTGATGCTTTAGGTAAAGATAGGAAAAATGAGGCACAGTCGCTAGAATGAAGGGTTAATAACCTTTATGTGATTATTTACATGAGCAAATACTTTTTACACATTCGGAGCGCAGGGCTTTGTTTCTAAACCCGATTAAGCGAAATAGCCCGGAGCGTAGCGAGGACTATTAGCGAAAGCGGGACCAATGTATGCTCATTCCCCAAAAACCTTCATCTTTAAATTACGAATACGTTAAATTTATTATTTGGAGCGCAAGGCTTGTACAAAACAATATGTTTCTTCCCGTTTTCCGCTTATACGCTTCGCTGCCTCGTGCCTCGTTGCTGCAGGGTAACGCTGCAACCGGGGCTAAATGGCCAATGCAGCATTTCATTTGTGTGGTTGGCAGGGTGCACAAACCCCTGTTTCTAAACCTGATTGAGCGGAATAGCCCGGAGCGCAGCGAGGACTATTAGCGAAAGCGGGACTAGCGCCCGCCAAGGACCACTGTATGCCCATTTCCAAAAACCTTGACGAATACATTTAATTATTTAAAGCGCAGGGCCAGTACAAAAAACAAAGTTCCCTCCCATTTTCCGCTTATACGCTTCGCTGCCTCGTGCCTCGTTGCTGCAGGGTAACGCTGCAACCGGGGCTAAATGGCCAATGCAGCATTTCATTTGTGTGGTTGGCAGGGTGCATAAACCCCAGTTCCTAAACCTGATTGAGCGGAATAGCCCGGAACGTAGCGAGGACTATAAGCGAAAGCAGGACTAGCGCCCTCCAAGAACCACTAACGTTCATTTTCAAATAACCTGCATTCCATTAAAAGATTGCTTCCCTGAAGAATTGGGGCAGACTGTGTTTCATCTTCGCAATGATGAAAAAAGATGACCAATAATTTTCTGCTCTTAAATTGGAATAATCACTTTGAAACTTAAGTTCCTACCCATATTGTAAATCCCCGACCGGCCATTGGGCGAGCGATTATAATATTCGAAATATTTCAACCTGTTTAGATTAGACTGATAAGCAATATTGAAAATATTATCTGCCTGAAGGAAAATATCACAGATGGTTCTCCCTTTTTTTGTTTTTAGCGTTGATCCTATTCCACCATTAATTAAGGTATAGCCCGCAGTATAGCTTTCTGTATTGTCTAGCGCATAAAATCTGTCCTGATCGGCGAAAAAGGCTGCATCTATTTTAATATAAGGTTTATCAAAAATGCCCATAGATTTTTGCGCTGTTGCCTTAATCTCTGTTCTCACTTGCAAAGGCGGAATAAAAGGCAGGTATTTGGCTTCGTTACCCTGCTGATCCAATAGTTCCCGGTTTTGATTCAATCCTACGGTATAAGCCAAACTATTATTGAAACTTAACCATTTTAAAGCTGTGGGATGCAAATTAATTGAAATTTCTGCACCATATAACCTGGCTTTTGATTGTTGGTACTGATAAGTGAGATTTCCGGGAACAATAACCACCGGATTCCCATTGGCATCGGTTAAGCGCGATTGATAAATATAATTTTGGATATTATTGTTAAACAGTTCTATACTGATATCGGCATCTTTTAAATAGGCAATAATGCCAATATCTTGCTGAAGGTTAAATTCTGGTTTAAATGTTCTGTTCCCTAAATAAACAATGTGCGCACCCGGATCTAGTCCGTTCGAACCGATTTCTGTAATATTTGGAGCCCTGTAACCTCTTGCAATATTGGCCTTAATCAAAAACTTTTCTGAAATATTGTAAGTTAAGCCCAAACTGCCAGATAAACCATAATAGTTTTTATGAAATGATGGAAACTGCAATTTTCCTGTAGGATCATTTGCGCTTACTTGCTTATTAAAGCCAGTTTGCACATTGGTACCTACATAAAAATTATCCCAATTGATATTTCTTCTGTCGATCCTGATTCCTCCGGAAACATCTATCTTACCCATTGATTTTTTTGCGAAATAAAATGCACCGACATCAAAGAGGTTATAATCAGGAATGGGAAAATCGGTGGCTGCCTTACTCCTGTTTGCCTGGTACATGCCATTAAGCCCAACAGTACTTTCTATACCTGCAAAATCGGGCAGGTTATATTTAAGATCATAATTAAAGGTGTTCAACACCACGTAAAGTCCGGCCTGGCTTGCCAAAGTAGGGTGATTATATTCTCTCCTTACACTCTGTTGCCCTCCAATTAAAAGATTTAAATCGCTGGTTCCGAATTTAAACTGACTGGTATTGTAAAACCGGTAATGTTGAATGTGTTGATGTAAGGGGTTAATGGTATAGGTATTCAGATCGCTTTCTGTCACAATGGGTCTGTTTTTGATATCGTCTCCATCATCCAAAACCTGTTTGGTAAATCTTCTTGATAAAGAATCTCTACTGCCATCAGGAATTTCCATTAAATTATCATAATACGTAATGGCTGTTTTAGAAAAACCCCAGGTTTTATCTAATCTGGCGCTGGCAGATAAATTGTATTCTCTAAAAGCGGTTCCATAAACCAATCCATCAATTTTATTCCGATAATTATGTGCTGTTTTACCCGTTGCTCTAAAGGTATATTTCCAGTCATTTTTAATGTAGGCCAATCCGATCGACGATCCGATCATTCCATTGTTACTCTGGTAATTTGTTGTAAAATCACCTTTCAATTTTCCATCTTCAAAATTTGGTGTGTAAGGGATCATATTAATTACGCCTGCTAAAGCATCAGAGCCATAGGTTAAACTTGCAGGGCCTTTTACAACCTCGGCCCTGGTAATGGCGTATTCATCTACCTCAATTCCATGTTCATCGCCCCATTGCTGCCCCTCTTGCCTTAACCCATCATACAAAGTTAACACACGGTTATAGCCTAAGCCCCTTATAAAGGGTTTAGAAACATTAGGACCAGTAGTAACTGCGGTAATGCCAGGTACACCTTTCACAATAGCTTCTATTAAGTTGGTATTTACGTTTTGGTCCATCATTTTTTTAGACAGTACGGCAATGGGCACAGGACTTTTTCGTAACTGCGTGGCACGGTTTACGCCAGTAATTACCACATCATTTAAATCGGAAGCTAAACTTAATAATTCGGCATTAACCGTTACTGTATCTCCTTTTAGGGCTACCCTCACTTTTTTGGATTGATAACCAATGCCTGAAAAAAGGAGATCACAATTTTCAAAAGGGATTCCATTTAACTGATATCTACCTGAACTGCTTGATTTTGTTGAAATTTTAGTCCCCCATACTTTAATGTTGATATTTTCAAGCGGTTCGTTCTTGGAAGTTATTACTCCGCTAATGATTACCTTTTGGGCTATGGCATTTAGGGATACAATAAGACAGAAACAATAAATTGATAAGAATTTTGCCAACATAAAATGATTTATCTAAATATAATTTTAGACAAATCTAAATTTTAATTTAAATATATCAAATAAAATATTTAGACAATATTTTACACACTTAAAATCAGCTTATTAAGAAACAAAAAAGCGAGTAGAGAAAATGTTAAATGAATTTAAGGCTTAATCTCAAACGTTAACTTAGCGCCTTCAGCATTAAAGGTAATTGCAGACGTGAATAAAATTACAGTACATCAGGATAATGGAAAGCGTTTTAGTTGGGCTTCCGGTTTCTGTTACGAAACTATTTTGATTTTAACTTATTCATATTTTAATGCATCTACAGCGTTAGCTTTAGCTGCTCGGTACGATCTAAAACTTACAGTAACCATTGTTAAAAGCATTGATGCCATCATTGCAAATAAGAATGGCCATACACTTAGAGAAGTGCGATAAGCAAAGCCAGATAGCCATTTATTTGCCAAAATATAGGCTAAGGGCCAAGCCACGAGGTTTGCTATAAAAACCATTTTAACAAAAGATCCATTAAGCATTTTTATAAGTTCGATAGTGGTAGCACCTAAAACCTTTCTGATTGCCATTTCGCGTGTACGCTGTATGGCAACGTAAGATATTAATCCAAAAAGGCCAATAAAAGAAATAAACATAATTATAAAGGCAAAAATCTTAAACAAAAGTCCCGTAATCCTTTCAGACTCATAATATCCGTTAATATCGTCATCTATAAATTTTGCTGAATACACTTCATCCGGAAAACTATTTTTCCACGTGGTTTCGATGTTTTTCATCGCATCAACAAGCTGTTTACGATTAAGCTTGACAGCCATACTATAATAGTGCTTTTTCTCCTGATAGAAAACCATGGGCGAAATTTTCTCCTGAAGCGATCGGTCATTAAAATCTTTTATTACCCCAACAATTGGCCCTGTTCTTCCATTTTGCGAAATTACTTTGCCCAGCGCAAGCTGAGCATTCGAAATTCCTATTTTTTTGACAAAGGTCTCGTTGGCGATGTAAGCATTTGCCGTATCACTTTTCACGTAAACCTTACCGGCCACAAACTGAAGTCCAAACAAATCAAAATAGTGTTCATCGTTTATAGAAAGCCGCACTTCAAAGTCTTTATTCTCACGGCCATCTACATAAAAATTGGTAGTATTCATCAGACCCGAAAGTGGTGGCCGCATAAAATAACTCTGCATTTCCACACCAGGTATGTGTAACAGTTTTTCTCTGAACATTTGCTGTTTGGTCAGGCTGGCACTATCTCCTGGAAAATTGATCAGCACAATCGCATCCTTTTTAAAACCAAGGGGTTTTTCCCTTACATATTGCATTTGCCTCACTACTACAACCGTAGCAATTATCAGCACAATAGTAATGGCAAACTGCACTACAATCAGCACCATGCGAAGGTTAAAATTTCCAGACTTGATGCGCACTTTATTTTTAATGGCTAAAGCAGGACTAAAACCTGAAATAATCATTGCCGGATAAAATCCTGCAAGAAAGCTTACAGTTAGCACCATAAAAAACAGAAAAACAAGAATTACAGGGCTTGCAAAAAGAGAAAGATTGAGCTGCCCTTTAAAAAGGCTGGCCAACTGAGGTAATAATAATTCTGAAAATATACAGGCCAACAGCATGGAAATAGTAGCAATTGCAGCAGTCTCCATTAAAAATTGAAGCACAAGCTGTTTGCGCATTGCGCCCATCACTTTGCGTACGCCTACCTCTTTTGAACGGCTTAGTGACTGAGCCGTGGCCAGATTAATAAAGTTAATACATGCTGTGACCATTAAAAAGAGTCCGATAATGGCCAAACTGTATACTTCTTTTTTGGTAATAGCGGTATCAGCAAAATTATTGTAACGTTCACTAAAATGTACATCAGCTAAAGGCTGTAAGCGACTCTTTTGATTGCCTGCTAATTTTTTCTGTTTTAAGTATTTATTATTTAACCTTTCTAACGACTGTTCTAATAATGGCATGGAAGCGCCTTTTTTCAGGAGCACAAAACACTCATTATATGAACTTACCGAATCCCAGTCCTGGTTTTTACTTCCAGTAAAAGTTGGAAAACTGATCATAATATCCATTGGAATACTGGTATTTTGTGGTAAATCAGCAAATACACCGACAACGGTTAGGGGGATAGAATTCCAGAAAGTAAAACTTTTACCAATAGCAAGCTGGGCAGAACCAAAAAGGGTTCTGGCAGTTTTTTCAGATAGCACTACAGTATTAGGCTGGGAAAGCGATTGCCCCGCCTGACCAAAAAGCCATTTTACCGATAATATATCAAACAGATCAGATTCGGTAAAGTATACATCACGAACTGCTTTAAAAAGTTCAGTACCATCATGATTCTTAACCATCACCACGCCACTATTGCGCGAAATTCTTGCTATTTTCTCTATTCCTTCTAACTCTTGTTTAGCAGCAGGAGCAAACGGTATGGGCACACCTGCAGAATAATCATCAAAATTATTGTATTTCCAATCGGTTACAAACCTATATATCCGATCTGTATTTTTAAAGTGTTTATCATAACTTAATTGAAACCTGATAAATATGAAGATCAAAATGCAACTTGTCATCCCGATAGACAGACCAAGTACGTTAATCAAGGTGTATGATCTGTTCCTAACCAGATTTCTAATAGCAATTTTCAGGTTTAATCTAAACATAGACTTAAATTTTGGCAAACAACTCCATTCTTATGCCAAATATAGATATGCGGTTTGAAACGCAGAAAGCGCAAATGAAATACAATTACTGTTCAGAAACGAACAATACTGTACGCAAGCGGACAGTAAATTTAATAACTCTATAAACTCTATAAAATGCTTTATAAGCTATATCTATCTGATTATAAAAGACCTGCAATAATCAAACTAAAATCAGTAGAATTTCATTTAAATTTTTGACGATATATCGCAGTAAACATGGTTATTTATGGCTAATATTGTCACAGAAAAGTAAATGAAACTATAATACTAAAGGATTGTTGTGCTTTAATAATTTAAACAATATTAATTTTATAATCAGAATATATGTTGGTGATCAATAACTTTGAAGAGTACGAATCATATCTTGGTAAAGAACTAGGTGTTTCGCAATGGCATACTATAGACCAAGGACAGATCAATAAATTTGCTGATGCAACTTTGGACCATCAATGGATACACACCGATCCAGAAAAGGCTAAAAATGAAGGCCCCTTTAAGGCCACAATTGCACATGGCTATCTAACATTATCCTTAATTCCTTATTTATGGAAACAGATTGCGGATGTGCGTAATATTAAAATGGAAATTAATTATGGTATTGAGCGTTTTAAATTTGGCCAGGCTGTTTTAGTGGATAATGAAGTGCAGCTAAAAGCTAAATTAATGAGTATTAGTAATTTGAGGGGAATAACCAAAGTAACCATCCAGGCTACGCTTGTAATTAAAGACCAACCGAAGCCAGCTTATGTAGGTGACGTGGTATTTTTATATCATTTTATATAGATGCTAAGGTGATCTGGCAAATTGAAGACCATCATTTTTTTATTTTCCTATTAACTTAACGCGATAGGCGCCCGATACGGTTTCTTAATTGTTACATTGGTCTGGAAATAATTCGGCTGACCAGGCGTTAATTTAAATAGATAAGATTATTAAATATTGACATATGGAAAACATCATCACCCCTACCCAATTAATCATCAACCACGCGAATAACGGTAATAAAGCTACTTTAAAAATTGGTAGTAAATTTCAATGGGATCCTAAACATGCATCAAAAGAAACGCCTTCTTTTGATTCTTTTAAAAGCGAAATCGAAAAATTTTACGAATATAAATTGGTATTTGGTTATGAAGGTGCTGTTGGTCAGAGTATTTATATGGTAACCGGTGTGAAATAAACTACATCAATCAGTTCTGAAGTATTATTAAGGATTGACCAGTCCTGATAAAATAGATTAGTTCAATGAAAATGTATCGAAATGATGCTTAAAATATAAAAAGCCCGGATATCCATCCGGGCTTTTTTATCAACTAACCTAAACTTATAAATACTAACCAAATATTTACATCGCAAAACTAAATATCGATTATTAATGTAGTGTTAAATATTTATGATCTGTTATGGCAACT
This sequence comes from Pedobacter sp. PF22-3, assembly GCF_026239555.1. GTDB lineage: Bacteria > Bacteroidota > Bacteroidia > Sphingobacteriales > Sphingobacteriaceae > Pedobacter. Next base: position 102,375 of record NZ_JAPIVP010000009.1, read on the forward strand.
TGATCCTTAGTCATTACTGAAACCGGTGCCAGGCTTATTTTTTGTGCCATCAGTATTAATTGTTTATTTCATCCTGATATGCCCGGCCTTTAAGGAAATCAATAATTTGAAAACCTCAAAACGGTTATTTTGCAGCCCTGGTTGCCTTATCAAATGATAATACCAGGTTCTTTTGGTCAACCTGCTTTAAAGGCACTTCATGTACCTTTTTGCCCAGGCCAGTTGTAAAATAAACATCAGCTTTGATGGTCTCCCCTTTTTTAACACCATCATCAAATAAAGCAATACCAAAAAGGGTGCTGTCTACTTTTGATGATGCCGTAACGCTCACTGTACCTAAAGCATACTTACCATTATTCTTCAAGGTAATAACACCCTGTTTATAAGTGTAACTCACTCCTTTCAGCGTTTCCAGGTAGGTTTTATTCTTACTGGTGATAGGTTGATAGGTTTGCGCATAGCCTGAAAATCCACAGGCTGCCAGCATTGAAACAAAAATGATTTTTTTCATGATCTTATAAGAACTAAACAATAAATAAATATCGCAAAAAAAGCTTGTTAAAAACAAATTTTGATCATGATAAATGAAGGAGTTAAAAACTAAGCAATAAAGATATAAACATACTGACATTCAGCGCATTTATGGCATTTTGAACTTAATAACAATGAGTTATTTTTATATCATCATCTGCATTGATTTTATACCGTATCGTTTTGGATCAGATCTGTTTCTAAATCAAAACAATTTCCATCACTAAAATCACCAGCGCTGCTATAAATGTATTCAAAAAATTAACCATGTTATTGCCGATAATACCTTTGCGCTCCAATACAGCGCCCAGTACAGAATCAGTCAGATTACCCACCGTACCTGCAATAATAATAAAGCAAAAATTCATATTCCATCGATATCCCAGGGCATAAATAGCAGCGATGATAACACTACCTAAAACACCAATTAACGTTCCTTCCAAACTGATCACACCATCGCTCCCACAACGATCGGGTTTAAAGGAAATGATATTAAAGAAACGCTTTCCATAAACCATGCCCAGCTCGGATGACAGGGTATCTGCAGTAGCAGCGGCGAAAGCCGCCGCCATTGCCGGAAGCAATAAATAAGTAAGTGCAGGATAAAATAAAATCACTACAGCTGCAATACCAGCAACCCCGGCATTAGCCAGTACCTGCAGTGCCGTGCGGCCATTTTTAGTTTCCGATATTGCGGCCGCATCCTGCTTTTTACGCCGCTGCCAGGAAGTAGCCGCAGAACCCAAAATAAAAAATGTAGTCATCATGGCAATGCCTGTATAACCAGTTGCAAAATAAATCAAAGAAGCCAATATAGCGCCGGTAAAAGCAGCTATAACAGTCAGCTTTTTCGCCAGGATACTGTAAGCCATGCCAGCCATAATAATGACAGGCAAAAAGATGACGCTATTGAACATGTGACAAATATATGCGAATGATATGGATGAAAAGCACCAAGCAAGATTTTGGATTTTAAGTGGTCATGAAAATGAACAGCCATTTATCCAATACATCACCCTAAATTTAACTAAACCCTTTAGCAGATGAGCAGCAACCTATACTCCCCATCCTTTTCAATAGGTGCACGATGGATACAGGGTAAACACTGTTGATCAGGATGATCTACTGCCAGCCTCCACAAGTGGCCCAACCCCAGTTTTACTGGTACTGCACCTGGCTTAGCCTGATAATGCAGATCAAAATAGTTCTCCGTCAAAAAACTTTCAAATTCCTCCTTCGGACCATCATACAGTTCTTTAAGCTGCTGCCGGATCTGTGGTACCAGCACTTTTTGTTCAGCCTGGTGATTGCCTAAAATTTCACTATCAGCACCATAATACGTACATAAGAATGTATCGGTACCAATGGGCGATCGGTCTACGTGAAAAGAATATACATCTGTTGAAATGAAATCCAATTCTTCATCACGCTCGTAACTTTTAATTAAATTCAGCGAGGGTGATGCGCCGGCATCCGTTAATAGCTGAAAATCGCTCAGAATAATTTCCCTGGCTATATGCCCTTTTTCTGAAAGCTCGAGTGCCTGGAGATCTTCCATTGAAACTTCGGTTAAATTTGCTTTTAATTCGAGTTTAGATACAATTTCCTTAAAATCGCCCATTAGTGTTCTCTGCCAGCAAGCTGCGTTTACCTCTCCCTTAAAAACAGTATCCATCAGATGAGAAAAAGTAGAAACCACCGCCACCTGTGCACGATCCGAAAATTTGTTTTCCATTTTATAAGCCAACCATTTGGTCATCATTCGCCACAAAAATAACAAATAGCGCAGACGTTAATGAAGATGAGCTTTTTTTATTCATAATAAAGACAATTCGCTTTTTACCTATTGCTTTCAGTTGTAATCGAACAATAATCCTACTCGTGTCTACAGCATGTTTATATTTTCATCTGAAAATCAATCCAAGTCTTCCCATTCAACAGCTGGAATTCACTTTCCCAGCGCCAGCTGACGGGTAAATGCAACTTTTTTGTCGGTCAAATCCCAGGTCGAAAGCTCATCCAGTACTTCCTGCTGATGTTTTTTGCTGATATCACGAAGGGCATTGCCAACTGATTTCCTCAGGTATTCACTATCGTCTGATTTATTTACACTGATCAGCGTAATGGCAATATGCGGATGATCTTTAAAATAAGGGCGGCCCGTCCAGATGCGAAGCCCTTCTGTAATTGCTCTTTTCACATTCGGATGAGGATCTGAAAGCCATTTTTTAATAACAGGAAGACTCTCACCGTAACCTATAACTTTGCAATATTGATCAAAAGCTTTTGCCAGCATTTCCTGCACCCGCCAGTTTTGATCTTCTGCCACCCGTGTCTTTAGGATCTGAAGCGCTTCAGGATGGGTTGGCGAAAGTTCCCCTAAAATATAGGTAGCCAGCATCCTTACCTGGTAACTGTTGTCGGCAAGAAACTTAAGCGCAAGGTCAAAATGCGGCGTTCCCTGATCTGCCAAAATCTGGTCGCCGGCTGCTATGATATGCTTAAAGCCATGTTCAATTTTTTTAATTTGATCAATAATTGATGGTATCATCCTGGTGATATAAGTATCTTTTATTGTTTTACAGTTTCAAACTTTGACCTGGCACATCTGCAGTTTTATCCAGGTATTACAGTCCGATCTATTGTGCTCTAAATATACAATGTTCAATTTATATGGCTTAAATATTGAACAGCAATTTATGCAGCTATGATTTTTATCTGATGCATAATTACACTAAAAAAGAATATATGGCTGTGCACTTCGTTCAATAACTCCTCCCCAAGTATCTCGTTAGGGGTTAATAGCAGCGCAATGTTTCCTGTTCCGGATTCCGAACTGCTAAAAAATAATCTTAACATGGAATATACCAAGCGAGACTTTTAAAATGTAAGATACAAGCATTAAGAAATCCTGAGCCGGTTTACCGGTGAAAGTGCTATTTAATACGCTTATCGCTAATTGCGGCTACCCATTCCTCTTTGTTACAACGGCTGCAAGGCTGTTGGCGCACTAAGTGCAAAACTTCTGCACAATGTGTGCAGGCATAAAGTCCGGGTTCAGCAATCACTTTCGATTTCTTATTGTATAGTTTTGGATAGATGGGCAAGCCCGGTTTTACCCCTTGATCGTCAAAAAAAAGAAAACTGACCTGGCCGTTGGTTTCGAGCAATGCCGTTCTCACCTGGCCAACATGTTCAATGCCCTGTACCCTCATTTCAGCAAAAAATTCATCCTGTGCAAAGTTCGCATCTCCTTCTTCACTCATCGTAAACCTGCCATTTTCAACAATATACATCGGTATACCTTCCAGGATGTTCTCTACTTTCTGGTACTTGGCCGCAAAAAAAGTAATAATCCTGTAAACCAATAGAATGACAAAAAAAACCAGTACTGATGGAATGATGGCCGATTCACCGTTCAACATGGGGTCGCCGGCGGCGCTACCAAGCGCAATAATAATGGCCACCTCGAAGATACTGAGCTGCCGAACGCCTTTTTTACCGGTAGACCGCAGGAATATCAGTACCAGGGCAAACATAATAACGGTACGCATGCCAATTTCGAACGCAATTGTGAGGTCAAGATCATTTAGAAATATGTTTTTCCAGTCGAAGGGAGTCATAATAATCGATTAAGTTTTAGGTTGGATTTAGTAATGTTTTAATCACTTTTTATACTGGGCACTTTTAAAAAATGATCTTATTGAATGTAAAATGTGACGGCCATTAAGCTATCATAACTCAATGGTTATGCACTCTTCCTCTTAACATGAAATGGCCGGAAAGGTTTACGCATTGTTATTAAAAGCATTTGAATTTGCAAAAAAACACTTTTAACAATGGATATTTCTAAAAATTGCTTTCATTTCTGTTGAAAATGATGGAAGCCCGGCTTTAAAATCCCGATCAGATCAGGTTTATTTCTAAACCGATCTGGTGTTATGAATGAATATGATGTTCGTGAAAAGACTTAGCTATAGCTAAGGATTTGGATTAGGTAATTGAAAAGTTAAAATGGTAGTGAAACAAAATGCATTGGCATAGATGTCACAAACCAAAAGATTCATTCTTATCAACAAGTCCCTTCCGCCCTGCAACCCAAATAGTTTTGCCGGCCGGGCCAACTAAACCTGACCGGAACGAAGACGAAGCAGAGCATAACAAAGCGAAGAGGTACTGTATTGAGCTATTAATACTTTACCTGATTTCCAAAGAGATGCATATCATTCGATTATTAACATATGGAGTCATCTTAATGATTTTTTTGATTCACCTGTTTCTAAGTAAATTTATTCTGGTTAGTATAAAACCGAATGATAAGTGTTTACGTATGTTTTAATGTAGGGGGTGAGAGTCCTACACAGGCGAAAGCTTGAGAGCGTTAATTTAGATTGAGGGGTTAATTATGGATATAATTAATCCCCTTTTTTTGGTACCGGAACTGGTATACACCAAATAAAAGCCCGGAAATTTTATTTCAGATAGGTTTGCTTTTATTAGCGGGTATCTGCCACAGAACTCACTATCTGTATCTCCATAGCATCATATTTGTCCGTATTAATTCAATACGGGTAAAAACCGCACTATTACACCGTCCAGCCAATAATCAGCACTATTTTTAGCCTTAATTTTAAATTGATCATCGATGTGGGCAAATATTTGGCAGTTCCAGCTTCATCAACGTTCATCTGTAAATTTAATTTCCATAATCTTTTGTTCAAACTGCTCCGGAGGCACCAGCGCTTTTGCTTTCATACGGGCTTTGTAGGTATAAACCGTATTTACCGTATAATCCAATATGCGGGCAATGGTTTCCGTATCAGTTACCCCTAAACGGATAAGCGCAAAAATACGTAGCGATGCGGTAAGCATTTCCCCTTCCTTTAGCTCAATCTGTTCGTCGGCTCTTAAAAGTGCATTAAATGAAGAAACGAAATTGGGGAAAAGGGTTAAAAAGACACTGTCCAGTGTACCAAACAACTGGATTTTCTCTTTTTGGATGTGTACATTTCCCAATACCTGGGTGGCATCCTGATATTTTCCTAATTTAATATTGTGCTGCGCTTTTCGTTTTACTTTATCGAGCGTTTCGATGTAGGAAGAACAGGTTTTAAAGAACAGGCCAATAAGTTCTTCCTTAATCCGTGATGATTCCCATAGCTTGCCATTTACATCTTCAAGTTCTGTATTCTTCTCTGTAATGATCAGATCGTTCTGTTCAATCCGGATCATCTGTTTGCGGAAAAGCACCAATTGAAAAAGCAAAACTATGGCCACCAGAATAAATAACACAATTCCAATCCAAAGCATTTCTTTTTCATGCTGTTTTTCCTCTATCAACCTGCTCGCAATGAGCGGCAGTACCGATTCTATCTGTGCTGCCCTGTTTCTGGTTCCATAGAAAGCGGCATTACCCAGCGCCTCCTGCATACACACATAAGCATCATCATTCCTGTTCATTTTAAACAATTCCTGCCCCAGTAAAAATATGGCAAAGGTTTCTTTTGTTGCCGAGCGGATATCGTTGATGGCCGCAAGTGTGAGTAACATTAATTTATCCTTACCTGAATAAGCATGACTAATTCTGGTGGCGATAATCGCAATCTGGTGCTCGGATAAATTGTGATTCAATAAATAGCGGTAATAAAATTCTGCATCTGGCTGCTTATTTTGCCCGGAACCCTGCAAAAAAGCAAGGTTAATGGTTTTTTCAAGCTCACCCGGATCAATCAAACTCCCCGCCTTTTCAAATTCTTTTCGGGCAGCCTTACGGTAGTCTGTGGCATAATATGCATCATTATTGTAAGCCGCAATTTCGTCGAAAAGCATGCCACGTAAATTCAGATAGTCATAATGAAATTTACCCGTCCCCCCAAGCGTATCTATTTCAGCAATGGTTTCAAAAGCCTCCTTATAAAAGCCAGACTTCACCAAAACTGTTGCCAGTCCCATCTGGCTTTGAATGAGGTATTGTTTATTGTTCAGCTTTTTTGAAAGCGCAACTAATTTATTGGCGTTTGTAATGGCAGAGTCGAAACGGAAAGAACTATACTCATTAAATAAGGCAGACAACAATCTGTACCGCTCCTGGTACCGGGGCGTTGTGATGGCCGCAAGCTGGTTACGCAGTCTGGCAATTTTTTCTTCTTTTTGCCTGATATAATTGTTTTCTGTTGAAAGTTCCAACCTAAGCACTTTCCATAAACTGTCTGCTTTTGAAGTTTGCGCCTGAACGGGAAAAATGTAAAAAAGCAGAATAATAATCGCAATAATTTTCTTTATCATCAATAATGCTGTTGGCCTGCGGCTCGATATATAAACATACAATAAATTATGATTTAAGCTAAATGCTGTTTCCATATCGTGTTTCAAAACCAGTCGCACAGCATTTATCTCCCCTGAACCCTGAAAAAAAGTCTTGATTTTAAAAGCATTATCAATTCATAAAGCGTTTTATTTCAGTCATTTAAAATCCATCTGGTTTTGATTTACATGGAAGTGGGTTTCAAATTGAAATGATAGCGTTTTTTGATCGCTACTTTTGGCTAACCAAATAACGATCATTTCAACTTTATGAGAAACAGATTTTTTATCCTGATGGCAGTAGGGCTTCCGCTCTTAACCACAGCCTGTCAGAAAACTTCTCAGGGAGATACGGTTCTCACCACACAGGGCACAGCAGTAAAGTATTTTCAGAATCCATTGCTCAATGGCGATCATGCGGATCCTTTTGTAACCCAGAAAGACGGAAACTATTATTTTTTGTCTACTAAAGGCAACCGTGTAGCCATCGCAAAAACAAAAGCCATGTCTCAACTCGCTGAAGCTACGGAAACCACGGTTTGGACCCCACCCGAAAATACCGATCACTCAGCCGACCTATGGGCGCCGGAGTTGCATTTTTTAGCGGGCAAATGGTATATTTATGTTGCCGCAGCACAAAAGGGTGTAGACGATAGTAACCGCATGTTTGTATTGGAAAATGAAAACGCCGATCCCACACAGGGTAGCTGGAATTTCAAAGGTAAAATTGCCGATGCGGCAAATGATCAGTGGGCGATAGATGGTTCTGTTGTTACAGTAGGCGGTAAAAACTATTTCGTCTGGTCGGGCTGGGAAAATCCAGCAGAGAAATATAAACAATATATTTACCTCGCGCCCATGTCTAATCCCTGGACCATCAGCGGACCGCGAATCAAAATCTCCTCACCAACAAACGACTGGGAAAAATGGGAACCCACTTTTCTTGGCGCAGGCGTAAACGAAGGACCGGTTATGCTACAACGCGACGCCAACAGCCCCTTATTTATTATTTTCTCGGCCAGCCGTTACAGCAGTGACAATTACTGCCTGGCACAAATCCAGTTGAAAACCGGCAGCGACCCGGCAGTTGCAGAAAACTGGATCAACAAAAAACAGGTATTTGTAAGGAGTGATAAAAATGCGGTTTACGGGCTCGGGCATAATGGTTTTTTCACCAGTAGCAACAGGGATGATAACGGCACGTTGAAAACCGAAAATTGGTTTATCTATCATGCACGCAGTATGCCAAATGATCCTGGTCAGGCCAGAACGACCAGAATGCAGCAACTTTCCTGGAAGGCAGATGGATCACCCGATTTCGGAACCGCCATCAGTACGGGGATCAAGCTTTCCTGTCCCATCAACGAACAATAGGCTAATGCATACCATCCGTTTTGTACTGTGCCGCTAAAGCGGCAAGAGGGATCCGTTTTGTCTTTTTTTTCTAAAACTCACTAACCAGATCTATAATTTATGACACCAAAAAAAGCTGTGGTCATCCAAAAGACCAAGTCCTATCTGCCACCCAATTTTAAACCAGTAATTGAAAAAAACAACTAAACCAGCTATGAGAAAACTTTTACATGATTATAAGGGAAGCACTGCTGCCGGAACCCTTGGTTTCCGTACGATGTGCTTCATGATGATCATCTGTTGTTGTTCCGCTGCCCTCGCGCATGCCAACACAGATAAAAAAACCCGTCCGTACATATTATCTGCTAAAAACCTCCGGAAAGATATTGAAGTAAGGGGAAGTGTAACCGATACCAGCGGAGTCGGCCTGCCGGGCGTAGTAATAAGCGTAAAAGGCCGCAACGGCTTTGGTACAGTCACAGATGTTAATGGCGGCTACCTGATCAAAGTTCCTGAAGATGCCACGCTGGTATATAGCATGGTGGGTTTTATCCGTCAGGAAGTGGCCGTCAGTTCACGCGGATTTATTGCAGTCAAACTGCGCCAGAACCAGGCCATGTTAGAGGATGTGGTTGTAGTAGGCTATGGCACCCAGCAGAAAAACAATGTTACCGGTGCACTTACTTCCGTTAGTTCGAAAGAACTGCTGCGCACACCAACAGCCAGTTTAACCAACAGCCTTGCCGGACGTTTACCTGGTCTTTTAACCATACAGAGCAGTGGCGAGCCCGGAGCCGACGGCTCTGCACTCTACATCCGTGGGTTTGGCACCTATCAGGGCAAAAGCCCCCTCGTGCTGGTTGATGGGATCGAGAACAGTATCGACGGTATTGATGCGAACGATGTAGAAACGGTAAGCGTTTTAAAAGATGCAGCTGCCACAGCAGTTTACGGTATGAAGGGTGCAAATGGCGTGGTACTGGTTACGACTAAACGGGGAAAAACAGGTAAACCACTTATTTCACTTACCGCACAGACTTCGCAACAACGCCCGTTCAATATGCCAGAATACCTTGACTCATTTGATGCGCTCACCCTGTTCAGGGAAGCCCTGAACAATGATGGCTTGAATGCTAACCTCTACACGGATGCCTACCTGAATAAATTCCGCGACCGCAGTAACCCTACTTACCAGTACCTCTATCCAAATGTGAACTGGACAGAAGAACTGATCAAGCCCTCATCAATGATGAGCCAGGCTAACCTCAATGTCAACGGCGGTTCTTCAACGGCCCGGTACTTTGTATCTATGGCCTATCTAAAACAGGATGGATTGTACAAATACGATGATCTGAATGCGTACAACATCAATGCGGTGATGAATAAGTACAATTTCAGAAGCAACATCGATATCGATCTTTTACCTACACTCAAGTTGGAGCTCAACCTTTCAGACATTGTTCGCGATCGCAACTATCCGACAGAAACGGCAAGCGCCTTCTGGTCTGAAATACGAAATACACCAGCCTATCTTTATCCTTTAACCAATCCTAACGGTTCGGTATCCGGGCAAAAAGATTCGCCAGCCAATCCTTACGGCCGTTTAACCCAGTTTGGATATGGACGTTTTTTCGAAAACACCTTGAGTTCGATTATCGGGTTTACCCTAAAACTGCCCTTTATTACCGAGGGACTGAGCTTTAGAACACGCTTTGCATACGATGCCCAGAACTTCAGAAACATTACCCGGCAACGGAATTATTCTACTTACAGGTTTATTACCAACGAAAACGAAACAGACTTGAGCAAAGGCCGTTACGAAGAGCTGACCACGGGTGATGGTTTGCTCGGTTTTAACATTGCTGCGAACGGCAGCCGCAAATCAACCTTTGAGAGTTACCTGAACTACGACCGGACCTTTGCGCAGAAACATGTGGTTTCGGGTATGCTCCGTTACAACCAATCGCAGAGTTTTTTGGCCACCGCCACTGCTGATGGCGCCATCGCTGCCTTACCCTATAAACAATTGGGCATAGTAGGTCGGGTTAATTATTCATTCGACAGGCGTTATGTACTGGAATTCGATGCGGGTTATAATGGTTCAGAGAACTTTATGAAAGGGCGGCGTATGGGCTTTTTCCCGGCAGCGTCTGCCGGCTGGATCATATCCAATGAGCAGTTTATGAAAGATTCTAAATTGGTAAGCCTATTGAAATTAAGGGGTTCTTATGGTATAGTTGGGGTTGATAACAGTGTTGGGCGTTTTGCGTACCTCAGTACCTGGCAAACCGGGAACGGCAGTGGCTATCGCTTTGGTTTGGCTGCCGATGGAGATGGCTACTCCGGCGCACAGGAAAGTGCCACCGGAAATTCATTCCTCACCTGGGAACAGTCCAAAAAAACAAATATTGGTGTAGATTTCGAATTATTTAAAGGGCAGATCGCTTTTACCGGTGATGTTTTTACCGAAAGGCGCTCGCAGATTCTAACCACGGCAGCCATCATTCCAAATGTAACGGGTGTTCAAAATTTACCAGCAATTAATGCCGGTATAGTAGATAACAAGGGCTTTGAAGGAGAAATTACCTTCCGCAAACGCTTCGGCAACCACAACCTGATGTTACGTGGCTCCTATTCGTATGCCACCAACCGGATACAGTATGCTGCAGAGCCCACCTATGCCCTGCCATACCGAGGACTAAGAGGTACACAGATCAATGAAGCTTACGGCTTAACCGCTCTTGGCTTATTTAAAGATGCAGCAGATATCGCAGCAAGTCCTACCCAGCAATTCGGTGCCGTGCGCCCGGGTGATATCAAATACCTTGACCGAAACGGAGACGGTGTGATCAACAGCCAGGATGAAGGTTACCTGGGCCAGGTAACCACCCCAAAATCAATTTTGGGTTTAACGGTGTCCTATACTTACAAAAACTTTGATCTGAATGTGCTTTTTCAGGGTGCTACCGGGGGCAAACTCTGGTTAACCGGTACTTCAGCCTGGGCTTTCGCCAGCAACAGCTCGGTACTGGCCGACTATATGGATGGGCGTTGGACCACACAGAATCCTGACCCAAATGCCAAATGGCCACGATTATCTTCGTCCAACAATGTAAATAATAACCAAAACTCCACCTTCTGGCTACGGTCATCCAATTATGTACGCCTAAAAAACGTAGAGGTAGGTTACACACTGCCCAAAACCTGGATCAAAAAAATCGGACTCACCAATATCAGGGCCTTTGCCACCGGATCAAATATTTTTACTTGGTCTGAAATGAAGATTTTCGATCCGGAGCGAACCAATGGCTTTGGAGACTATCCTCAAATGCGCGTAATCAACTTAGGAATAAATGCTTCATTGTAATCTCATGAAAAATATCACCAAGCTGCTCTTGGCAGTACTATTATTCAGCACCACTTCCTGTAAAAAATACCTGGATGTGGTTCCCGCCGAATACTCGAGCGAAAATGATGTTTATAATAACATCAACCTTACTGAACAGGCACTTGCCCGTTTATATAACGCGCTGCCGAATGAGCTAGCCTCACCCCTAACGGCCGCAACAGATGAAACCTACCACCATTGGTTCGATAATGGCGAAGCGATAGATGCCTACAAATATAACCTTGGCGCATGGAGCACCAACGACAATCCATACGGTAACTGGTCTGGCAAATACCAGGATATCCGCAGGGCCAATATCTTTATCAAACGCATAGATGCGGTTCCGGTACCACTCGATCGGGAAAGCTATTATGCCATCTGGAAACCACGTTACAAAGCCGAGGCCCGCTTTCTTCGTGCCCAGTTTTATTTTGAACTTTTTAAACGCTATGGAGCGGTTCCGTTAATCACCAGCTCAAATGATGTAGACCCTGGCAACCTGGAAGATACGCAGGTTGCCCGTAATTCGGTAGATGAGGTGGTAAATTTCATCACTTCAGAGTGCGACGAGATTTCAACCGTACTGCCACTCACCCAGGAAGCCGCACAAACCGGCCGCGTTACCAAAGGCGCAGCACTGGCCTTAAAATCCCGGACTTTATTGTATGCCGCCAGTCCATTGTTTAACGGCAATCCGCTCTACGCCAACATACAAAATAAAGATGGCAAAGTTCTGTTTAGCCGTAGTTATGACAAAGAAAAATGGAAAAAGGCCGCAGATGCGGCAAAGGCCGTTATCGATTTAGGCATTTACAAACTGTATGCGCCTTTTCCGGATAATCCGGTACAAAATTATGCAGCACAGTTTTATACCCGAGATTATACCGAAACCATCTTTCAGCGCATCCTCGGCAACTCCACTGATATTGATGGTAACTATCTGCCCAATGGCTCCCCTTTTAAGGGAAATGGAAAACTAACGCCGTTACAGCAGTTTGTTGATGCTTATGAGATGAAAAATGGTTATCCGATTAATCAAACCGGTTCTGGCTACAGCACTACCGGGGTGTGGAGCGGGCAGCTGTGGGACGGACTGAAATTTCAGACGGTAAGTAATATATCCAACATGTTCAAAGATCGCGACCCCCGGTTTTATGCCAGTATCTTTTTCCAGTACGATGTATGGCGTTTCGATGCCACCAAGCGCCCGGTAAGGCTGGCCTGGTACGGTGCCGGCAACGGCATTACAGATGGTTGGGCAACGGGCAAATCGGGTACCAACCCCTGGGGCTATAATGTCCGCAAGTTTTTATCGCCCGGTTATGATAGAAACGCCAATTCGGGCACAGGGACCCGCAACTTTCCAATTTTCCGATTGGCAGAGATGTACCTCAATTATGCAGAAGCCATGAATGAATACCTTGATGCACCAGATCAATCTGTTTATCAATACCTCAACCTGGTACGCGGCCGGGTGGCCATGCCCAACCTGCCCATTCTGCCTGCAGATAATACCAAAGGCGGTATGCGCAACCGGATCCAAAATGAGCGCCGGGTTGAACTGGCTTTTGAAAGCCAACGGTTCTGGGATGTAAGGCGCTGGTTAATCGCCAAAACAGTAGATAATGCACCAGCGCTGGGCCTCAATGCACGCCCTTCAGCAGCCGAACTGAGCAGTACCGGTCTGGATGTATCCAGCGAGGCGGCGGGGGTAGCCGTATTTTACAAAACCGTTACCTTGCAAAACCGCGTCTTTGCCGATAAACACTATCTCATGCCCATACCACAATCTGAAATTGATAAAGATCCAAACCTGGTTCAAAATTATGGCTGGTAAACTGACAAAAACCCCTAAGGGATAGCCGTTCCAGCAGCTCTCCCATGCATGCAGATGGTTCTTCATCTGCATGCATGGTTTTATGGTTTCGGATATCCATCATGTCAGATACATTACCCTCCAATAACTTTAGGCAATGTGCATGTAACCTTCCTGAATTTCGACGCCTGCCAGAAGAAAAATATCCTCCGCTACGCAGTATTCTTCGGGTTTTGAAAAGCGCGTTACGTTTACTGTCTTATATTTCTAAAAACATCCGGAATTCTTTTGTAATTTGCGCTGATCCCGTTCATTATTCATGGTGATAGCTGCCCAAAATCATGGCAGAATTTACATTATTCAGGTGTTTTTCTGGCGAACTGGTTTTGCAGTAAAGCTGTTTTGAGTTGCATCATTGTTAATTTCAATTATTGATGTTCGATATTTTAATAAAACATATTCGTCAGAAGGTTGATTTGGGCCAACAGGATCTGATCTTGCTGAAAACTTTTTTTACCCCCAAAAAGCTGAACCGGAAAGCGTTTTTATTGCGTGAAGGGGAAATCTGCAATCATCTCGCTTTTGTAAGCAGTGGAATCCTAAAATCATTTACCAGTGATGAAAAAGCGCAGGAACGAATTAATCTTTTTGCATTTGAAGGCTGGTGGATTTCTGATTTTAACAGCTTTATCAACCGGGAAAAAGCCCTGCTGAATATCAGCGCCATTGAAAATGCTGAATTGCTGCTGATCAGTTTTGATGATTATGAAGCATTAACACTTCAAATTCCATTAATGGACCGCTATTTCAGAATCCTGTATCAAAACAGCCTGGTTACCAAAGATCGCCGGCTCATGATTTCAAATAAGTCTACTGCAATGGAAAAGTACCTGTCACTCGTACACCATAATCCTGATATGGTGAAAAGAATTCCACATACCCTTATTGCCTCCTATTTAGGATTAAGTCCGGAAACGGTGAGCAGGATCAGAAAAAAGCTGTTATTTCAATAATCCCTTAATTTATGTTATCAAATACTTGATCTCGGTCAAGTATTTTACCATCGGTTCGTGCTTACTTTTGTGCTGTTCTTACAAGTTAAAAAAAGGCATTTATGATGAAAAATAGTGCATTGGTTGTGGGTTCAACCGGAATTACAGGAAGCAATCTGGTTGAAGAATTAATTGCACAAAACTGGACTACTTTTGGTTTGGCAAGAAACCATAACAGGCCAGTTGAAGGGCTAAAACCTATCAAAGCAGACCTGCTTGATGAAGAAAGTTTAGCTGTTGCGTTAAAGGATGTTTCTCCTACGCACGTTTTTTTTACCACCTGGATGCGGAAAGCTAATGAACAAGAAAACATCATCGTTAACATTACCATGGTAAGCAATCTGCTCAATGCATTATCTCCTAAAAAGTCAGTCCGCCATGTAGCATTGGTTACCGGTTTAAAACACTATTTAGGCCCTTTTGAAGCCTATGCGAAGGAAGGAATATTACCTGAAACCCCAGTAAGGGAAGAACATCCCAGGTTAGCCTACCCCAATTTCTATTATGCTCAGGAAGATGCCGTGTATGAAGCGGCAAACAGAGATCACTTTACCTGGAGCATTCACCGGCCGCATACCGTTATCGGCTACGCCATCGGCAACCTGATGAACATGGGAATTACCTTAGCGGTTTATGCAAGCATCTGCAAAGAAACAGGTGCAAAGTTCACATGGCCTGGTTCAGCAGCCCAGTGGAATGGGTTATCAGATGTTACTGATGCTAAAATACTGGCCAAACAGCTCATTTGGGCTTCTACTACAGAAAATGCTAAAAATCAGGCTTTCAACATCACCAATGGCGATGTCTTCAGGTGGAAATGGTTATGGAACAAAATTGCAGACTACTTCGGAATTGAAGCCGACGGTTACAATGGCTCCATCAGGCCGCTTGAAAAAGAAATGGAAAATAAACAGGAAATCTGGAACCAGATCACACATCAACATGGACTGAAAGAATCCAGCCTTGATCGGTTAAGTTCTGCCTGGCATACGGATCTCGATCTGGGCAGGCCGCTGGAAGTGATGACCGATATGTCTAAAAGCAGGAAATACGGCTTTAATGCTTTCGAAAGCACAGCAGATTCTTTTTTCAGCTTATTCCAGAAATTGAAACAGGAAAAGATCATTCCTTAAATTACAGCATAACATCATCATAAAGCCATACCAATTTGTAGAGATTTATATTTTTACGGATAAAACCCAGTACATGATCATTAAGCGACTAATATCTACATTAAATAACTGAAAAGATGGCCAGAATGGATTAAAACCAGTGGTTAATAAGCAGAACCATAAGCAAGGAAGGCCATAAAGTTCGTTTGGGTTTCGAATACACCGCCCAAACTTATTCATCCTTAATTAAAACCGTACAATTCTCTGGTTTTATATAAATTGATTGCTATATCTGTATATCTTTACCATTCATTACCCTTACCTAATCCATCATTCTAAATGAAGCATTTTTTGAAGTTTTTTTTAGCAGTTTCCCTCACACTTTCATGTACCTTTTCCGCTTTCGCTCAAACAGACAGCATCGATGTATTTATTCAGCATCAGATGCAAAAACGCAGGATTCCAGGACTCAATCTGGCCATTGTGAGACATGGTAAAATCATCAAAACAGGCTATTATGGAATTGCCAATATCCAGGATTCTATTGCGGTAAACCCAAAAACAGTATTTACCATTAACTCCATCACAAAGGCTTTTGTAGGCGTTGCCATTCTGCAACTTGTGGAAGAAGGAAAATTAAAGCTTGATCTACCGATTTCAAATTACCTGACAGATATTCCCGAAACCTGGAAAACCGTGAAAGTACAGCAACTGTTATCTCATACTTCAGGAATTCCTGATCTTGTGGATGAAGAGGAAGCGGTGATGATTGCTGATAATTTTGACCTGTCGTTGAAAAAGGTTTTAACAATGCCCAATGATTTTGCTACAGGTTCAGCATTCCGTTATAATCAAACGAATTACTATCTGCTCGGTCTTATCATCAATAAACTCAGCGGAATTACCTTCCAGCAGTATATTACCAAAAACCAGCTGGAAAAGGTAGGCATGCCGCTCACCATTCAATCAGGATTCGGCGCAACAAAGGAGCTCGTACCAAATGCAGCCAGCCAATACCAATTCGCTAAAGGCAAGCTTAATAATATGTTCTTTTCTTTTCCTGCGCCATTACAAACAGCGGCTGGCATGAGCGCTACAGCCAGTGAATTGGCCAAGTGGGTTATTGCGCTGCAAAACATGGTTTTGTTAAAGCAAAAATCAAGTTTAGAAGCACTTTGGAAACCAGATATCCTCAACAATGGAAAAACGTCCGGTTTTAGCGGACTTCTTAATGGTTATGCTGCAGGGTGGCCTATTATTGTTAGAAATGAACACCCCGCAGTGGCTCCTGTAGGTGGTGGAAGGTCTGCTGTATTTGTTTACCCAAAGGATGATCTTTCCATTATCATATTAACCAATTTATCAGGCGGCACGCCAGATGGATTTATAGATGAACTGGCAGGATTGTTTATACCAGATATGAAGGCTGCTAATGGCTTCGGCATGTCTCCTTCTGCTAAGTCTTTGAAACTGACTTTGGATAAGAATGGCTACAAAAATGTGGATGAGACCATTAAAAAGCTGAAAGCTAAAAATAAGAATTTTATCCTTACAGAGACTGAAGTGAATGATTGGGGATATAAATTGGTAGCACAGAAAAGACTGAAAGATGCCTTAGAATTGTTTAAGCTAAATGTGTCTTTATATCCATCCAGTTCAAATGCTTACGACAGTTTGGGCGAAACCTATGCGGAGTTGGAAATGTATGATTTAGCCCTTACAAACTATGAAAAGGCATTTAAGCTAAATCCAAAGAACAAAAGTGCCGAAGTAATTATTGCTAAGCTAAAAGAGTTGTTAAAAAAATAGTTTTAACAAAGGTTTTACCAGCAAAATCAAATGGATCAATATGATTCCAACATTTTTTAAGAAATTTATGGGTATGGAAAAAACCGCCTAATCAATTTTTACGTACTGTTTAATATGTAGGGGGTGAGAGTCCTACATCTAGCGAAAGCTTGAGAGCGTTAATTTAGATTTGAGGGGCTGTAATCATGGATTTGATTAACCCATTTTTTTTATAGTTTAAAAGTAGCTTGTATACGCAAGCTATAGCTTCTACTTCACACAACTTAGAGAGTTGCATTCTTATCAATTTAAGAAATATATCGCAAAAAGATATCAACCTGAGCTTAGTATATGAGTATTTGCTTGCAATTTATCAAGTATGAGAAGTATCAACTACAGATATCGGATCTCGCGCATGCGGGAATCTTAAAGCCATCGCAATAAGATTATTCATAAGTGCTTGCTTTTATATAGTGTTATTCATCAGCAATTTGTGGCTGGCTTTGGTGCTGGCTAAAAAAAAAATAACAGTCAGCATAAACGGACTGTTATCCAAAATCAGCGGTTAAAACCATCGTTAAGTTCTGGCGCTTATAACCCTGCAAACTTAAGATCAATCTGCAAGAGGAATATAAAACATGTGCAGTTTACACCTAGCTGCCGGGATAAACCTTTATCCCGCCCACCCAGGTTTCCAGCACTTTGATATTCCGCATATTCATGCTGCAATCTTTACGGGTCATAATAATCGGATCCTGTTCCAGAATTACGAAATCGGCAAATTTTCCTTCCTCAAGGCTTCCGGCCCAGCCATCGGCGTAACACTGCCAGGCTGCATCATAGGTAACAGCCTTTAGTGCCTGCTCATTGGTAAGCTGTTCTTCGGTGTTCAGCACATTTAATGGCCACGTATTTTCGCTCGCCTCCATTACACGGGTAATAGCTTGTTCCATCATCCTTAACGGACCAAGTGGGGTAACCGTGTGGTCGCTATGAAGGGAAATGCGCAGCTTTTTAGCCGCCGATGCACAGCGGTCAAGAGAAAATACCTTAGGGTCGTTGTGTTCTGGTAAATGCTGCCCTTCGAATATAACTTTTTCAAATACATCTCCCCAATACCCTACATGGCCAATTAAAAAACTGGGCGAAATATTTAATGTTTCCATTTCATCTATGCCATTTTGCTCCAGAAGTGAACAGTGCTCAATCCGGTTGCGCAGTTTAGGCCCCTTATATTTCGCTAATGCGCTACTAAAGGCTGCAATGGTATCTGTTACGGCCAAATTTCCATTTGCATGGATCATAATAGGCCAGCCTTTTTCCAATATTACCTCGTCAACTACCTTTTGATATGCTTCGGTATTTTTAAAGTTAAATATACCACAGGAATGATCCTTTTCGAGTATTATTGAGTACGGTTCAGACTGGTATCCGGTTAGTCCTTGATTAGACCCATCCGATACAATTTTCACATGGCCCAGGTACAGGTCCAAATAACTGCCGGGCTGGCGGTAAGGTGGTAAAGCTTGCGCATCCTTAAATGTTTCGCAGTACAGCGCTCCGCCCAAACGTACAGATAACGGTCTGGCCTCCAGGTATTTTTCAAGATAGGGAACATACATATGGTTAATTAATGCATCGTACATCGAGGTTACCCCTCTCGAGTTAGCCTGCCGGAAAAAGGCATCCATATTTTCTACAATATCAAGTGACTTTGTCGCAATTGCATCCTTAAAGGTATTTACAGCTGGCATCATCATGGGTTCCTCTTCCAGTAAGCCATGTGTATGGGCAATATAATCATCAGCGCTGGTATAGCCGTGCATGGCTGGCTTCCCTTTCTGGCTATTGTAAATTTCCCGAAGGGCGGCAGAATTGGCGTAGATGGTATGGCCTGATGCACTCATAATGATGATCGGTTTATCCATGCTTACGCTATCGAGATATGCATTATCAATCTGCGTAAAGTTTTTTCCGCTTTGCGGCTGAATAAGTGCAGGGTCGAGTCCGGTAGCCAGTAACACACTGTCTGAAGATGTAGAAAGGGCTGAAGACAAGGTTGCTGATATCCACTCCTTTGTATAAACTTTTCTCAAATCCTGTCCTTCAAAAGGGCTTACGTCTATCCATGAAGCCATCATGCCCGAAAATACGGTATGAACATGGGGTTCAAACATTCCAGGGATCAGGGTATGGGTATCATCCAGCAAAATGCTTTGATAAGCATTGTTATATCTGGCATCCATTTCCGCTTTTACATGAGCATACGAACCGCTTGCAATGATATAACCCTCGGCAATACCGATCGATTCAACTCTGCCTGCATCCCCGTTTACCATAGGCCTGATTGTTCCGCCCGAATAGAGAATTGCTTTGGGAGAGGCTGCAAGAGGCTTACTTTTTGGTAAATGGGCAGTCAGCTTCTCAATATGTTCCTTACTGAAAAGCTCATGCTTTAAAATTTCAACTATCGGGTTTTTGCAGCCGCATGTGCAACCGTGTGTATGGTGATCATCTGTTTTTCTCATGATTAAGGAGATATAATTTCTGATTTTTAATCTTTATTACCATTTTTTCCGCTCTTCTTCCAGCCCTGTCCCATCCACTGAAGTAGCATAGGATACTATCCAGGCCAGAATTTGCTCAATAATTCTAATGATCATGTCTAACTCGGTAACGGCTTTGACGTGAGGAACCAGCTTTTTATGTGGTTTATAAACTGGTTGTGGCAACGGCTGCGGCAAAATGAGGCCTTTTACAGCTGGACTGTCCTGTTGTGCCGGTATGCCCGAATAAAGGCTAACGTGCTGAAGAAAGAGTTGGGTAATATAATCTTTCATTGTATCGGGCGGGGTGCTCAATTTATCCGAATGTTGTAGTGTTCCGGGTAGCGATTGATTCTGTATTCTGGTATAGCTCGCGCCTGATGTGGCCGCCCTTTTAATCACCAGTCGCTGGAGCGTGTCAAGCGTCTTCTTCGTTAGCAAATTGGTGGATTGACCGTAGATCTGAGCAATTTCCTGCAGGTCCAATTCGTCCCAGGCATGTGGCACAACATCAAGGGTATTCCAGTGCATGGTATTCCAGCTCTGGTAATCACCGGTCTGTGCAACCCATCCTTCGGGAAGCGCTGGGAATGTTTTATTAAACAAACTGGCAAATGCACTTTCACCAGGTGTAGGGCCGGCTGTAGGATAAACCAATGATGTACCAAATGCACCCAGCTTATTTTGCTGTTTTAAATAAAGTGCAAGCGTTGGGGAAAGTGCACCCGCCAGGCTATGTCCGCAAAATACGATTGCGCTTTGCTTACCGGGATTTAAACTGGCAATAAATGCTTCAAGTGTGGTATTGGGCGATACAGCCTTTGGGGGGCTAACAAGCCCGAGCACTAATTTAATGCCTGTTGCAGTGCCATTGGAAATGTAGGGATCAGTGCCGTTATAGGCCGATGGTGAGAACGTTGCCGGATTATAGCTTGACCAGTTTACCACTTCAGCCACCGAAAAATCCTCCGTTTCCCAGTCGTAAAGCGATGCCGGGTTAGTTGCCGCTACTGCTACAACATAAGTTGGCAAAGTTGGGCCACCTGGGTAGGCAACGGCATCACACTGAGCAACATATAGGGCATTATCAGCAACGCCGGTAGCTTTTCCATGTTGATCCTGCTCCTCAATAAGTGCAGGTCCCCATACCAATTTCCAGCTGCCCAGTGTTGCCGTCGCCAACGGGTCAGCTACCGAAGGCGCCGTTTGCCCCATTACTTCAACAGGTGGAACACCGTTCAGATAAAAAGATAAGTCATACTGCAACTGCAGTTGTAAGGCATCGGCAGTGCCTTTGTAGCCCCCGGCCCGGTTAGCGATGCAGGCCAGGCCAAAAACCTGTTGATAAGCATCAAAAGATGGGTTTTCCATAAGTTTAATGATTTGATAGATTAAATTGTGAACATTAACACAGTACGATATAAACTAAAGCTTTTGCGCTGGTAACTGGTATAAAGGTCACCTGACTGTGATCTGAATTAGAGGCGGACATGAACTGAGTTGAAAGCGTTACTGATGAAGTAAATTTACAATTTTAAGGAATATATAAAAACAGTTAATCATACATATTTAAAAATACTTAAATATCAGTATGTAATTTTAAGACTACAACGAATACATCAACCTGCTTATCTGGGTAATTATTCAATTTAAAAATTTTCATCCTGGTACCATGTAACAGCCCTGGTTATAAAACTTTATGTTTACCTTTGTCCCTTTGAAACAACACTTTACCGTCTAATGACAACTCTCAACCGATTGATTTATATTGTATTTTTCTCTTTATTCTTCTGCAACGTAATAGCCCAGACCAATCAGACAGTTGTTAACGGCGAAGCTACTGCACCAGTAATATTTCCACAGGGCTGTACTTACAGGTGGACGTGCGATAGGCTATCCATCGGTCTTGCCTCCAGTGGTACAGGTAACATCCCTTCATTTACGGCTGTTAATAACAGCGCTTCAGCAGTTAACGCTACCATCATAGCTACACCGGTAACAGCCGATTATGCCTACATTCCAAACGCCGGTTCGAATAATGTTTCGGTGATCAATCTTTCGACCAATAGAGTAGAAAAAACAATAGCGGTGGGCAACACGCCGAATACTGCTTGTGTTAATCCCAGTGGCAGTGAGGTTTATATATGCAATGCCGAGGCTAACAGCATTTCGGTCATCAGCACAATCAGCAATACGGTAGTTGCCAACATTGCCGTGGGCCGGACGCCGATAGGTATAGTCTTTAGCCAAGATGGTAGCAGGGCCTATGTGACCAATGTCAACGCATACAACATCTCTAACGCCAATACCGTTTCGGTTATCAATACCCTTACCAGAATGGTTATTGCCACCATACCTACGGATGAAAACCCGAGAGAAGTGATCATAAGTCCGGACGGAAAATTTCTTTATGTATCGATGGGATACTACAACGGCTTGGTTCAGGTATATGATACTTCGACAAACCGGTTTGTGAAGGAATATGAAACGAGGGGTGATGCTCCCGGACAGATGATATTCAGCAGGGACAACAAAAAACTTTATGTCGTTAATAGTTATTCCAACAGCCTCACGATTCTGAGTTTAACAGGTGATCCCTCAGTTTACATTCCGTTAGGCAGGCTGCCCATAGGCGCGGTGATGGGTGCAGATGGCAAGCACCTGTATGTCACAAATACCAGCGACAATAACATAATGATTCTCGATTTAACAACAAACGCTGTAGTTGGCCTTATCCCTACAGGCCTCTCTCCATGCGGGATCTCCATCACCCCCGACGGTCAAAAACTACTGGTAGGCAGCGCCATCGATAAGGTCTCTGTGTTTGATACAGGAACCAATTTATTGGTGACCAACATCACCGCTGGAAGCCAGCCTTATGCGATGGGCAATCCCATAAAAGCCGGTAGCAATGCAGGCTGTTCCCCAAAAACCTTCACCATCACGGTCAATCCGAGCGGGCCGGTTATCAATAGTAACGGAACTCCGGGTGCTCAAAACACTATATACGGCGAGGCATCTGCATCTTCAAGCTTTACCATTAGTGGCTCAGGCCTTACCCAGGGTATTACAATCAGTGCCCCAGCGGGTTTTGAGATCAGCCTGAACAATCTTTCCTTTAGCCAGACGCTTACCATTAACGGCACCGGCAACATAGCCCCCAAAATAGTATATGTCAGGCTCAGCGCATCATCTCCTGCAGGATCTTACAGTGGAAATATTACCTTAAGCAGTACAGGGGCAACCAGCATCAATGTTCCGATAACTGTTAGCCAGATTGTTCCGGCACCTCTCAATATCACAACAGCAAACCAGATCAAAACCTATGGCTCGGTACTTACGGGTAATACAGGTTACACAGCCTTTACGGCCACCGGGCTAAAAAATGGCGAACGCATAGGCAGTGTTACCATCGCGTACGGCAATGGAGCGGCAGCAGTAGCGGCGGTAGCTAGCTATAATAATCAAATCGGCCTTTCCGGTGCAACAGGCGGTACGTTCTCGCCTGCAAATTATCAGGTAAGTTACCAGACCGCAGATATTACCGTGGCCAGGGCGCCGCTTACTATCACCGCCCAAACCCTGACCAAGTTATATGGAACAATACTAACCGATGGCCCCCTGGCATCTGGATTTACCGTTACGGGACTGAAAAACGGTGAGATGATTAGTAATGTCAGTTTAATTTATGGCAGTGGTGCTGCACAGGGTGCAGCCGTAGGGATTTATGCGGGCGCGGTTGT
Source organism: Pedobacter sp. PF22-3 (assembly GCF_026239555.1). GTDB lineage: Bacteria > Bacteroidota > Bacteroidia > Sphingobacteriales > Sphingobacteriaceae > Pedobacter. Next base: position 126,007 of record NZ_JAPIVP010000009.1, read on the forward strand.
ACCAGCAGCTCCCAGCGGAAACTTTAGCACAGACAATTATGATATTTCCTTTGTTGCCGGCGAACTTAACATTACCCCCAGGCCGCTCACCGTGACCGCATTGCCCCAGGGCAAAAACCCGGGCGAAAGTGATCCGCTATTAAGTTATCAGCTCACCAGCGGGAGCCTTCTCGCCAGCGACCAATTTACAGGCCAGCTTTTAAGGGATACCGGAGAGGCACCTGGCGACTATACCATCCGCCAGGGAGACCTCAGTGCAGGAATAAATTATAATATTGTTTATCACCCGGCTCTCTTTAGGATAGCCAAGGCAGTGCTCACCATTAGTGCAGAAAGCGACCAAAGAACCTACGGAGAGAACAATCCCGTGTTTAAGATCCATTATAGCGGCTTTATCAACGGTGATGATCAATCCGTATTTACGGCAATGCCTGTTGCCACATCGACAGCAACAAAACTGTCTGATGCCGGGCTTTATCCAATCGATGTCAACGGCGCATCGGCAAGAAACTATGTTGTCAATTATGTGCCAGGTGTGCTCACCATTGCTAAAGCTCCGCTCACCATTACTGCTGATAACCAGCAAAAAATCACCGGCGGACAGAATCCGCCATTAACGGTCAACTATAGTGGATTTGTTAACGGAGATAATCCCGGACAGCTCATCCGCCCGCCACAGGTTACAACAACCGTTACCGTGCAATCGGCTTCAGGCCAATACCCTATTGATATCGGTGGGGCCGATGCTGTCAATTATGTCATTAGTTATATCCCAGGCCTGTTCACAGTAATCCCTGTTTCAGAGGCCACAATTGTAACCAACAGCTTTTCACCGAATGGAGATGGCATAAACGACCAATGGACCCTGAACTTTTTGCAAAATTATCCACAGTGCCGGGTACAAGTCTTCAGCCGTTCTGGTGCAATCGTATTCTCTTCCATAGGATATCAAAGCCCCTGGGACGGAACCTATAAAGGAAGTGACCTGCCTTTAGGAACATACTATTATATGATTGAGCTGAAAAATAGTAAACGGATACTTTCTGGAAGTATTACCATACTCCGATAAGTCTAGCCGGACAATCAGCTATCATTTACTTACGAAGAGCCTTATAAAACCTATTTTCAGAAACGGTTGAGAAAGTATTTCGCAAATATTTTATTGAACAAGACAGCCAGCATGATAAAAAGTAAACGTAGCATCTAGCGTTCTATTCGTTTTGGATGACAATAAATGGAGCTGGTTGGATGACCACTCCGTTTTTCAGTTTTAGCTTAAATCCTCTTGTAAAGAAAAATGACGCTCTGTTTTTATATTAATGGTGCCTGGTAGCGACAACTTTAAGGTAAAGCCGGGTTCGCTGCTTAACTTATTTAAAAATTAAAATCACTACATCAAAAAATGTCTGTTTATACCAGGTAAATTTAGCTCGAAATTATTCTGGTTTTGAAATATTACACTGATCAGGTATCCTAACTTTAAAAAACCAAGAAAATAATCAAATCTTATTTACCGGTAATTTCTTTTCTGTGTTGCATACCCCACGCTGCGAGATTATCGATCATGGTTTTTAATGTCATTCCGTAATCGGTAAGTTGATACAAAACGGTAACTGGTTGCGTACTTAAGACTGTTCGTTTAATCAGTTTATTTATTTCAAGATCCTTAAGCTCTTTACTTAACATTTTGTTTGAAATACCGCTAACATCATTTAGAATGTCTGAAAACCTGCGTTGATTAAAATAACATACAGAAGAAATTATGGAGATTTTCCATTTTCCGCTCAAAACATCCATGGCATCGTGCACAGCCATGATCTGTTTTTTATTGTGTTCGTGATCTTTTATAGCACAAATATTTTCCATAGATAGTTACCTAGTTACCCAGATGTTACTGTTACTTTTAGTTACAAAGTTACAATAATAAATAAAGCTGCGATATATTTGCATCATAAATTAAAATCTACGAAAATGAATTTTAAAGGTAAAAATATCGTGATTACAGGGGGAACATCGGGTATAGGATTTGCAACTGCAAGCGCATTTATTGAAGCTGGTGCCCATGTATGGATTACAGGAAGATATGCCGATAATCTTAACAAAGCAGCGTCTGCTTTAAAAACTGATCGTTTAACGACAGTTATTTCAGATACCTCAAATTTAGCTGGCATTGAAACTTTGGCTACGGCCATTGCAGAAAGCGGTGAAAAACTGGATGTTATTTTTTTAAATGCCGGAATAGCTACTTTTGCCGCGATAGCAGAGGCTACAGAAGCAGATTTTGACGCCCAGTTTAATACCAATGTAAAAGGGCCATATTTCACCCTTCAAAAACTGCTGCCTTACCTAAATGATGGCGCATCGGTAGTGTTCAACTCATCTACAGTGGCAACTGCGGCCCAGATGTACGGCAGTATTTATTCTGCAACAAAAGGAGCGCTCAATAAAATTGCTCAAATTGCTGCAAATGAACTTGCCGGAAGAAACATCAGGGTGAACATGATCAGTCCTGGGCCCACTCAAACAGAAGGATTTGACAAGGCCGTGCCGGATGAGGCCGTAAAAAAACAGTTTGCTTTAACAACAGCTTTACAACGAATGGGTAAACCATCAGAAATTGCCAAAGCGGTTTTGTTTCTAGCTTCTGAAGATGCGAGTTTTATTACGGGCGCCGAGCTGCTTGCTGATGGCGGGTATATTGGATACGCTTTAAAATAATTAATCCTGATTAAATCCCGAATGTTAAAATGCCTTTTAAAGGTTATTTTAACATTCGGTGCATACTATCGGGATTTACGCAAGAGCGGCCACAGCATCAGGAATATACGTCTGTTTTTTTTAGAATAGATGCTAAAAAAATGCAGTTTACATTCTTCCCGGAATGATATGATGCAGCAACCTTCGTGATGGCGATCCATCCGGCAGGTTGCAGGTCAGAGGAATGATTTAATCAGCCAAGTATGTTAGCCCAATAGCAAATATGGCCCTCCAAAAGCTTCAGTTTCCACTATCGGGCTCCCTTCCTCAATGATAGTATGAATTTAAAATAATCTGACTACAACAATTACCAATTGAACTACTTTTTAAAAAGCGTTAATCCTGAATTTTGAAAATTAAAAGAAAATTATTTTCAGAAACCATTAAAAGGAATAATGATGCAAAAAAGAAAATTAGGAAATCAGGGATTGGAAGTTTCTGCTTTGGGCTTTGGCTGTATGGGCTTAAACTTTCTTGATGGTAAGGGCATGGAGAAAAATGCGGCCATATCGCTGTTGCACAATGCAGTGGAGCACGGTATTACCTTTTACGATACGGCGGAAGCGTACGGACCTTATACCAACGAAGAATTGGTAGGCGAAGCACTGAAGCCTTACAGGGAAGATGTAGTGATTGCCACCAAATTTGGCTGCAAAGATGCCAGTCCGGCAATCGGTTTAGACAGCAGACCGGAAAGCATACGTGCAGTAACCGAGGCATCGCTGAAGAGATTAAAAACCGATTATATTGACCTGCTGTACCAGCACAGGGTTGACCCTGATGTGCCGATAGAAGATGTAGCCGGCACGGTAAAGGATCTGATCAGGGAAGGCAAGGTGAAATATTTTGGTTTATCAGAAGCGAGTGCCAAAACCATTCGGAGGGCACATTCCGTTCAGCCTGTATCTGCACTGCAAAGCGAATATTCATTGTTCTGGCGTGAGCCGGAAGAGGAGATTATTCCTGCTTTGGAGGAGCTGGGCATTGGTTTTGTTCCCTTTAGTCCGCTGGGTAAAGGGTTTCTGACAGGGGCCATCCATACAAAATTAGCAGCTGCAGACCGTAGAAATGTGCTGCCGCGTTTCACCGAAGAAAACATAAAGGCAAACTTGGTTTTGGTGGAAGCGCTTTCTGAAATTGCGCGGGAGAAAAATGTAACAACAGGACAATTGGCATTGGCGTGGTTACTGGCGCAGCAGCCCTGGATTGTGCCAATTCCCGGAACAACAAACCTGCACCGCTTGGCAGAAAATATAGCCAGTGCGCACGTTTTATTCACCGCCGATGAACTTAAAAAAATCAATGCAACAGCGGATGAAATTACATTGGTGGGCGACCGTTATCCGGAATTTTTAGCCAGGCAGATAGACAAAAACTAAAGACATAAACAGTGGAAAATATTAAAGGAAAAGTTGTCGCCATTACGGGGGCAAGCAGCGGAATGGGGAAATCGATCGCCATAGCACTGGCAAACCAGGGAGCGAAAGTTGTTTTGGGGGCAAGACGCACGGAACGACTGCAACAATTGGCAGAAGAGATTAACCATAATGGTGGTGAAGCCAGTTTTAGTACAATAGATGTAACAAATAAAGCTGATCTGGCGCAGCTGGTTACTACCGCCCTGCAACAATACGGAAAACTGGATGTGATGGTAAACAACGCGGGTATTAGTCAGCTGAGCCGCATTGACGAACTGGATATTGAAGGCTGGGAACAGATGATTGATATTAACCTTAAAGGGGTTTTGTACGGGATGGCCGCTGCAATTCCGGTTTTTAAACGCCAACAGGCCGGGCACATCATTAATATCATTTCTACCGCAGGGCTGAAAATTACGCCCATGATGGGGGTGTACGCCGGGACTAAAAATGCCATCCGGACCATTTCGGAAGCTTTTCGGCAGGAATCTGATGGTAAAGTACGTATTACCGGAATCTCACCAGGATATGTGAATACGGATTTTGCGAACCAAATTAAGAACGAAGAAATGAGAACAGCCATTCAACAGGGCATGCAAGAAATGGCCATTGACCCCATATCCATTGCGAACGCGGTGTTATATGCGATTAGCCAACCGGAAGATGTGGAAGTTGGCGAAATTGTAATTCGTCCGTCAAAACAAAATTGATTAAATTAGCAAAAATAATGCAATCATCACCTGAAATCAACCACATTAACAGTATATCGCAGCTGATGCGGTTACTGGAACTACCGGCACCCTCCCACCCGCTGATTGCATTGGTGGATTATCATGATGTAAATATAGAAACATTCCCGAAGGGACAAAAAATAAGTCTGGACTTTTACAAAGTATCCTTTAAATCTGCATTTACAGGACAAATAAAATATGGACAGGGTTATTATGATTTTGAAGAAGGCGGCCTTGCATTTTTAAAACCCAGACAGCTGGTTTTTCCTCCGGAGGATAGCGCGAGTTATGAAGGCATTGCCCTCTATTTTCATCCCGACTTTATCAGGAATTATCCTTTGGGAAAAACAATCAGCCAATATGGCTTTTTTGCCTACAATGTTGCTGAGGCCTTGTTTTTATCAGCAAGTGAAAAGGAAATTATAGCTGGTCTGTTTATTTCAATAGCCAATGAGTTAAAGCACCATATTGACCATTTTAGCCAGGATGTTCTGGTATCACAATTGGAACTGTTGCTGAATTACAGCAATCGTTTTTACAACCGGCAGTTTATTACCCGGAAAGCGGTCAATTCTGATATCGTCACTACGTTGGATCGATTATTAGCTGCCTATTTTGATGAGGGGAACAGTTTGAAGAATGGATTGCCGTCAGTAAAATACATCAGTACCGAATTAAAGCTTTCACAGCGTTACCTGAGTGATATGTTACGTTCATTTACAGGATTAAATACGCAACAGTATATACAGCACACGGTTATAGAAAAGGCCAAAGAAAAACTATCGAGCACCAACCTGTCGGTTTCTGAAATAGCGTATCAACTTGGTTTTGAGCATTCACAGTCGTTCAGCAAACTTTTTAAAACCAGGACTAATATTTCTCCCTTGGCTTTCAGACAATCATTTAATTAAATAGAGGAGCTATTTTTTTAGCGAAGATTATACTTCCATACATCGTTAAAGTATGCTACCTGTAATGATTGATGTATTCAGTTGATTTTAAATATTTACGATCCATAAATTTCTGATGGATAGCTAGAAATACCCAGGATCGGCGCTATTTTCCCATTACCGCATACACCATTACCGGAAACATTTGCAGCACAAAAAAAGAGTGATGATGGTTGTGCGCAAAATGGGCAGAATCTGAGAACTTTTTGGTTCGGCATATTTTGACAGTTGATAGGTTTTTTAACATTTCTGAATGTGTTTACAACAGACAGATAAAAGATCGATAAATATATCCTGATTTGTGTATCATCCAACAGCGGTGTTTTAGATGTTTGCCTAATAAGCCCAAAGATTTTATGATATTTGCGGGATCACAACATTTGGGCAAATTGAAAAACGCAAAATATTACCTGGCCGCTATATTCGCTTACGCAACCTGGGGCTTTTTTAGCTTAGTTTTAAAACCTTTGAGCGGATATGCTTCGGTGGATATCTTATTTTATCGGATTTTTAGTTGCGCAATACTGATGCTTTGTATTACCGCATTGTTTAAGCGTGCCGAATTGATTAAAACCTTTTCTAAGATTAAGGCCTTACCCACCAAGCAAAAGCGAAATATGCTTTTGCTGAATGTAGGTGGAAGTATTTTTTTAAATATCAACTGGTTCTCGTTTATTTACGTGCTTAATCATATCAGCATTAAGGCTACATCACTTGCCTATCTGGTATGCCCCATTATTACCACGCTCCTTGCGTATTGGCTGTTGCGCGAAAAGCTCAATAAAATACAATGGGCGGCTGTGGTATTAAGTATTTTTGGGTGTTTATTGCTATCATATGCCGATATTATGGATATGGTTTATGGCATTGTTATTGGGTTTACTTATGCGGCTTACCTGGTAAGCCAGCGCAAAAATGCAGGGTTTGACAAGTTCATCATCCTTACGTTTCACATTGTGCTTTCTGCACTGATGATGCTTCCTTTTTACCCTGCTTACAGCGGCGCTGTACCCACCGCTACGCAGTTTTGGTTACTGATAGAGGTTATAGCCGTTGGCTTTACCATCATCCCACTGTTTCTGAATTTGTATGCCTTAAAGGCTTTAAACTCCTCAACAGTGGGTATGTTGCTTAACATTAACCCCATTATTGCATTTATGATAGCAGCTTTAGTATACCAGGAGCCGATTAGTCCGTTACAGATGGCGGCCTACAGTGTCATCTTCCTATCGGTAGTGGTTTTCAACGTGCATTTCCTTTTTAATAAAAAACAAAAGCAGCTGTCTGGCAGCGACAATCAGGATTTTGCCAACGAACCGGGTTAAGGAAAAGCGTAAGATTAGGTTGCTTTTCATTGTAATCTTAAACTGAATGATTACTTCAGGTATATCTTCGCCAAATAATCTCGTAAAGTAAGTGCAGGCCTGCCCAGTATCTTTTCAACATCACTTTTATTGGTTTCGAATTCTCCTTTAGCTATCGCTCCAGCGAATCTTGCCATATAAGCAGCATCACTCTCACTTATACCCTGTTTTACAAGTTGTTCGATGTACACCCCTAATACAGCCTGATGGTAAGCTATCTTTTTGCCGCTAAGTGCTGAGATAATATCGGCAATTTCTGCGAACGATATTGCGGTTTCTGCAGCGATAATATATTCCTGGTTTTCATGGCCTGGCGTAGTCACTACGCCAGCTAAGGCATCAGCCATTTCTGATATAGGCAAAAAAGGAACCTTGCCATCACCTGCCGGGATAGAGATTCCGTTGTCCAGGATATTTTCTCCGGCAATTATCGGAATCAAATCAGCATATAGGGTATTATTCATTAACGTATAGGGCACGGTAGCTTGTTTTAAATAATCAGCGGTATAGGCATGATATATCACATCATCAGCCATAGTGCTTTGCACCAGGTTTTTCATATCAAACCCCGTGTAAATGATATGGCTTACGCCGCTCTTCTTTGCTGCATCGATCACATTTTTGTGCTGATTAAATCTATGTTTGATATCTGATGAGGAGGAGATCAGTAACAGCTTATCTACATCTTCAAATGCAGCTATTAAAGACTCAAAATCATCATAATCACCAACTTTTACCTGGATTCCATTCGATTTAAATGCGGCACCCTTCTCTTCATTTCTTACCAAGGCAGCAATTTCCTTTGCAGCTATCCCCACTTTCAAAAGCGCGTTGATAGTGGCCCCGCCTAAATTACCTGTTGCACCCGTTACTAAAATCATATTTATTGTTTTTAAGATTAAAAATCAGTTACTTTTGTTGGGCAAAGAAAGTGATATTGATGTTGAAAAACACCAATTTTAATCGAAACAGCGCAAAAAGTAGTAACCTTTACGTAACTAATGGAGAATAATTTAAATACGGCTGAGTGTCCTGCTATGGAAACCATCGCGCTGATTGGAGGACGGTGGAAAGTGATTATTTTGCATGTGCTTTCTAAGGGTACCAGGCGTTTTGGCGAAATCATCGTTCGGATACCCTCCATATCAAGAAAGGTATTAACTGAACAGTTGAGAGAGCTGGAAGCTGATGGATTAATTAGCAGGATGGAATACAAAGCGATTCCACCAAAGGTTGAGTATGCCCTCACAGCATTTGGAAAAAGCCTCTGCCCGCTATTAAGCTACATATCAGCATGGAAACGAAATACGGAGGCTGGTTTATCTTCCGACAGCTTATAACTTCTTACTTTGCATGAATTAAATTTAAAATCAATGTCCCATCTTTGATGTATTGTTTTCAGGAATATAATTTCTGCTCGTTGGTATAATAACTGGTCCTTCCGCCTATTTTTTCTGCCTTTACCGCCGCTCCGGACGGGGACTTCTCCAGCTGTGCGCCATGCACTTTCATAAAATCACGCAGCTCGCCCCGAAGCTCATCTCCATTCTCTTTTGCGATAGCTGCAATGGCTTCTTTTAAAACAGCTCCCAAACTCTTGAACAATTTCTTTATTATTTTTTCGGGTATAGCTGAGCTGATCGAAAAAGGTGATACCCTGACATCCCATAGGATTTCATCAGCATATGAATTACCAATTCCCCGCATTTTTTTCTGGTCCATCAGTACCTCCTTAATCATTTTCTTACTCTTAAAAAGCACTTCAGTAAAATATCCCTCGTCCATTTCCAGCGCATCTGGTGCCTTGGCTGCCTCAGGATTTAAGGTAGGTGTTGCTGCTCGCAACATATCTACAACTGCAAACCCCTCGCCCCCGGCAAAATGAAATGAAAGGATAGTATATTTCGGAAGTTCGGAATCTTTCTTTAATACCTCCAGTTTTCCCCGAAGCATGAGGTGGACCTGTAAAACTTCCTTACTGAAGTGAAAGTGCAAGGTTTTTCCATAACGTAAAACCTTTCTAAGTTTTTCTCCTTCGAGCTTTGCCTTGAGCTGTGCAGCAGTTACATTTAGCTTTTTCGCCACCTTTACTTCCAACTCCTCCAGGGTCTTCCCCCTGAACCGATGCGAGAGGATCTGCGCAAATACTTATAAGTCGGGTAGTTCAGCCATAACAATTTTTTAAGATTAAACGCGCAAATATTTTTTGATCTCCCTTACCGGGCCACCTGATCAATCAGCAAGATTGAAACATTGTTCAGACCCTAAAAGTTTAGGCCAATGCGCAGCATATACGAATAGGTATCCCTAACAATCTGGCGAAGCATATAGATTTCATAAATTGGACAAATAAGTATCAAAACATAAACATACTTGACATTTTAATAGCTATATTGGTTTTATCTAAAAGTTAAACAAAATTTTTATCGATTTACATATTACGCTATCTCAAGTATGAACACTTACGCTAAACAAAAAGCAGGTAACGAAAGTAAAACTCCTAATCATACTGATTCACAGAAAAACAACCAGCAGAAATTAGTTTCACAATTTGTAGATAACAGAACAAAAGCTGTTGCACAGCGGAAATTTCAGGAGACGGTAAATAGTCGCTACGAAGCCATCCAGTTCAAAACCTTCGAGAACAATATAAACAGTAAACAAACTTCTTCTAATGTTATACAATTTGGCCCAGGCAGACCGTCATTTTCTGGTCCTGCAGCAAAAATCAGGAAAAACGGCAGTGATCACGTAAAGGCCAAGAAATACGATATGGCTCATAGGCTTTCTTTAAAAGATATTAGGACGATTGTGACCAGCAAAGACCATTTACTTATTAAGCAGGTTATAAAAAAAGTAACCATTCCTGAACGTGATTTTGGAAAATACAAAAAAGGCTACAAAGGGTATTATAATGATGTGAAAGACATAACCGATGATAGTTCTCTAATTAAAGCATTAAACAATAGTCCTTTTAATTTGAGGCCTGGAAATCCATCAAGAAATAGAAGTTTGGGTGCCGCTTTTGACGGAAACTTTGATGATGATGGATATGAAACTGATCAATCAGAAGCTTTGAGGCCTTTTGCACGAACCCATGGTAAGAAACACAAAACATCAAGTTATTTACCAGACAAAGATCTTAAGCGTTGGGAAAAATCTGCATTTGGTGATTTAGATATTTAAATAGGCCAAAATTCAGGCTGATTATAAATCATCATTTGATACTGCTCTACTTGCCCCAACTTAAAGAGATATAGGAATGAAATTAAAAAAGACTTCCAGTTCTTTACTGAAAGCCTTAGCTTGTACCCCGGAAGGGATTCGAACCCCTGACCCACGGTTTAGAAAACCGTTGCTCTATCCAACTGAGCTACCGAGGCCCATTTTTAATGAGCTGCAAATATAGAAGTTCTATTTAATATGTAAAAATATATTTTAAACTATTTAGAAGCTGCTTTTATCAATTCAAATAAGTAATTAAGAGCGAAGCAATTAAAATTCAATTTATGCTAAACAAATTTTAATTCTTCTCACAAAAACAACATTAAACACCGTATTCTCGGTTAAAAAATTGAAATAAGTTATCTAAAAAAGATTAGAAGTTTAATTTAAGCGTCTTCTCCGTTCCAGACATCGTCATCAGCATGCCTGATTTTGTCACCACCCGAGGTTATACTCTTTAATTCTTCGTGGTGATAATTTCTTTCAGGATTTTCAGGCAATCCGCTATCATGATCCAGCGGCACTTTCCTCAAATGTTCAGGCTTTTTAACCTCTGGTAAATCGTCATGCACAACAGATGGCGTTAAGATCTTCTTCCTGGGATTATTGCTATTTTCCATAATTTTAAGAGACTCAAATTTCAAGCCACAAGCAAAGGTGAGTTAAAATTTTGGCAATTTGGGTGTATTCATGGATAATAAGGATCAACGGTAATTGTTTGGCGGTTGGCGAAAGGCGTATACAAGCGCAGCCATTACAAAAATGGCGCACAAATAAATCATTAATTATCTGTGCGCATCTGTGGTAAATTAAACGCTAAAAAGATCCTTCGACTACGCTATCATAGACAGAATCTATCAGTACGGTCGTCATTCTCGCGCATGCGGGAATCTTAAGACGTTTGCATTAAGATTATTCATAAGTTTACCGTTTTTCATAGGTACTCATGAGCAGGTCTTGGTTCCCAACTTGATTGGGAACCAAGACCTCTCGTAGCTTATAATTCACATAAAAAAGCTTTCATTTATTCCGCCACTCTACTAAAAGATCCTTCGACTACGCTCAGGATGACAAAAAAAGGAAATATTTAATAATTCCCTGTAACCCCGATTTCTAAACCCCTCAGTTCGGCCAGACCTCTTAACCGGCCAATAGCCGAATAACCCGGATTGGTTTCTTTAGCCAGATCATCCAACATCTGGTGGCCATGATCCGGACGGAAAGGAATTGATTTATCACGTAAACCATTTTCTGCAGTTAATGCTTTCATGATTTCGTACATGTTTACATCACCACCTAAATGATCGGCTTCGTAAAAACTACCATCTTCATCCTTTTTAACGTTACGCAAATGCGCAAAATACACCCGCTCTTTAACCGTGTTAAAAATTTCTAAAGTATTATTGCCCATACCAGCACCTAAAGAGCCTGTGCAGAAACACACCCCATTAAAAGCCTGGTCTACTGCTTTGATGATATAGTTAAAATCTTCGAGTGTGCTCGCGATTCTTGGCAAACCTAAAATGGCATAAGGCGGATCATCAGGGTGAATGGTCATTTTGATCCCTTCTTCTGTGCAAACCTCAGCAATAGATGACAGGAAAAATTTTAAATTCTCCTTTAAACCTTCTGTTCCAATGGCTTTGTATTCTTTAATACTGTTGCGCAAAGTTTCCAGTTCGATTTCTTTTTCGTTCGGGATGCCCATTAATACATTGATCCGGAGATCAACCAAATCCTGCTCGGTTAAAGTAACAAATTTTGCTGCAGCGCGATCTAAAATAGATTTAGAATAATCTCCTTCCGCTCCTTCACGCTTCAAAATATAAAGATCAAAAATGGCCAGATCGATCCAGTTGAAATAAAGTGCTTTTGATCCATCAGTCATTTCCAGATCCAATTGCGTACGTGTCCAGTCTAATACCGGCATAAAATTATAGCACACAATCTTAATACCGCAGGCCGATAGGTTACGTAAAGAGGTTTTATAATTTTCGATATACTGCCCTGCATCTGCCCTACGCGTTTTAATAGCTTCATGAACAGGAACACTTTCTACCACCGACCAGGTTAATCCGGCAGTTTCTATAATGGCTTTTCTTTCCTGAATATCTTCCAAAGGCCACACCTCACCGTGCGGAATATGATGTAAGGCAGTTACTATACCTGTAGCACCTGCCTGTTTAACGTCTTGTAAGCTCACCGGATCGTTCGGACCATACCAACGCCAGGTTTGTTCTAATTTTTTCATTTATATGATTATACTGATTTAAGGGATAACACAGATTATTTTTCACAATATAATGTGACATTTAAACACCGGAGAATGCGGTAAATCCACCGTCTACTTTAATATTTTCGCCGTTTACAAATTTAGCAGCATCACTTAGCAAATATACCAACGCCCCAATTAATTCTTCGGGCGCACCAAACCGTTTAAATGGCGTTTTAGCAATAATGGCCTGCCCTCTTGCCGTTAAAGAACCATCTTCATTGGTTAATAATGCCCTGTTTTGGTTGGTGATGAAAAAGCCAGGTACAATGGCATTCATCCTGATTTTATCCTGATAACGGTTGGCCAGTTCAACAGCCATCCATTTGGTATAACTCTCAACGGCTGCTTTAGCCATTGAATAGCCCAATACACGGGTAAGTGCCTGTGTGGCCGAAACCGATGATATATTCACAATACTACCACCGTTTTTGGCAATTGTTGCACCAAAAACCTGTGTAGGCATAATGGTTCCGAAAAGATTTAAATCAAACGCCTGTTTTAAAGCTGGAACATTAAGATCAAAAACATCACTTCCAGGCTGGATTACGGCTTCGGCTACATTTCCACCGGCTGCATTTACCAATGCATCAATGCGGCCATAGGTTTTAATGATGGTTGCGTTTGCCTCCATCAGGTCTTGCTCATTCAATACATCGGCAATAATGTAAATAGCTTTACCGCCAGCTTCAGTTACCTCTGCAACCCTTTGTTTAGCCACCTCTTCATTTCTTCCAATCACTACAATGGTTGCGCCAGCAGCGCACAGACCATTAATAAAGGCCTCGCCCAAAACACCTGTAGCACCGGTAACCACCACTACCTTATTTTTTAACGAGAACAGGCCTTCTACTTCTTTTATCATTTGTTATATATATTTTATTCTATTATTAATGTTATTCAAATCCAATACCTTTCAGTATACACCGGGCAAGTTTTTTATCATTCAATGGAAACTGCCGTTACTGATCTTAAATCCTTATTTTTTACTTCGTAGCAAAGCTTCCAGGTAATAATAATCAGCATAGTTGATTGGCACATCTATTTCAGAATCTGCCGGACGATGCCCTGTGCTATGCGTTAAAATAAAACCATAATTTGCGCCTGTTTTACTGGTGTAGGTTGTACTGAGTGATTTTAAGATCTTATTGGCAGCGGCTTTATATTTTTTACCGTAGGTACTGTATTTTGCCAGTTCGTAAAGTGCTGAAGCGGTAATGGCGGCAGCTGACGCATCTCTTGAAGCTCCGGGGATTTTAGGATCGTTATAATCCCAATAAGGAATTCCATCAGCCGGTGTAATTTTATTATTTAAGATAAAAGATGCAATACCATCAGCCTGAGTCAAATACACTTTATTTTTAGTTTCGCGATAACACATGGTATAACCATATAATGCCCATGCCTGGCCCCTTGCCCATGCCGATTCATTTGCATAACCCTGTGCCGTTACTTTTTGAAGCACTTTACCCGTTAAGGTATCATAATCGATTACATGGTAAGAACTAAAATCGGGTCTGAAATGGTTTTTTAAAGTGGTATTGGCGTGCATAACCGCAATTTTATAGAAAGATGAATCGCCGGTTAATTTTGTGGTTTCGAACAAAAGTTCAAGGTTCATCATATTATCAATAATTACAGGATATTTCCATTTATCGCCATTATGATCCCATGATTTGATTACGCCTGCAGTAGCATTAAACCTGGTAGACAAGGACTTTGCCGCCTGAACAATGACGGCTTTATAGGCCGGATCTCCTGTTAAACGGTATCCGTTACCGAACGGACAGTAAACCATAAAACCGAGATCGTGCGTTCCTTTATTAAATTGCTCTTTCTTGATATCTTCCGTATATTTTTTAGCCAATACGAGCCATTTTTTATCTTTGGTGTACTGATAGAAATACCAAAGCTCTGCCGGGAAAAATCCACTCGTCCAGTCTTTTGACCCCACCATTTTGAACTGTCCATTTTCTACGGTACGTGGCGAAACCAGGTTAGGCTGAACTTTCCTGGCTGAATCTACATTTTTGATCAATATATCGGTTTGTTTGGCAGCAGCTGCAAAAGCCTTTGTCACATTTAATTCTTGGGCTTTTACTATATTGAAAAACAGTATACTTAATGATACTAAGATTAATTTTAACTTCATGTTATAACCAGATTAATAAGTTATAGATAGTAAATTGCTACCTAATTTCCATTTGTATGCCTTCCATCTAATTCAACCTTTCATAAGTTCTTTGAAAACTACTTTTGAAAGCTTATTTATTGCATTAATTACTTGTATTTTACTTGCATCTGGTCGTAAAAATCCTTCAGCACAAAAAAGGCTTTCTTTTTCTTACCAGTTTCGCTGATCAATCCCTTTCGGTTCCAGAAATTCTGATAAATAGGATGTTGTCTTCTTGGTGACCTGAAATCTGTTAAGATCCACGGCGTCATACCGCGTAAAGCACCAATTTTAGTAAGCATGGTAATCTGATTTTTATACAAAGACTCCTGATACTCTTCACTCCAACGGGTATTTTCGTCGGCATGAAAACCACCCAGAGCATCGCCACCAAACTCGGTAACCACTACTGGTTTTTTGTACTTGATATCGAAATTATATTTGGTAATTTCTGATGGATTACCTCCCCAGTACCAGCCAGCATATTCATTAAAACTAACCAGATCTATTTTCTCGCCTAAAGGATCATTTAAAACCATGTTATTTCCTTCGCGGTGCACCTCTAAAGCGGCAGCTACTAAACGGGTATCATCTAAAGCGCGGGCAGCTTCTGCCAAATTGCTCATAAAACTCAAACGGGCATCGCTCAGCGGGGTTTCATTCCCTATTGACCATACAATAACACTTGCCCTGTTTTTATCACGGACAATCAAATCTGTGAGTTGTTTTTTTGCATTGGCATAAGTTGCCGGATTAGTCCAGCTAATGGTCCAGTAAACAGGTACTTCAGCCCAGACCAATAGTCCCATTTCATCCGCAAGGCGGATCATTTCCTCGTTGTGCGGATAATGCGCCAGGCGCACGTAGTTACAATTCAAATCTTTAGCCCATTGCAACATCATACGCATATCTCCCTCACTGCGTAAGCGCCCGGCTAAAAGCGGGTTCTCATCATGAAGTGATATTCCCCTTAAAAAAATGGATTTACCATTTAAAAGGATGCTATCGCCATTAACCTGGATGGTTCTGAAACCAATTTTATCATCAATATTCTCTTTATCGGTTTTGATATTTACCGCATATAATTTTGGTGTTTCCGGCGACCATAAACTCAAGTTGTTCCAGGTAAACTCATCTGCAATTTTCCCTTCGCTATCTGTTTTATATTTCTTTTCCAGCTTAAGCTCAGGAATTGAAAGCGTAATTTCCTGTCCGGCAGTAGCATCAGCCAGTTTTACCGAAAAGTTTAACAGGTTATTGTTGCCTTTAACCAATTGAAGTTTATAATCACTGATAAAATGCTCCGGGAATTCAGCGAGATAAACATCACGTGTAATGCCACCGTAATTCCACCAATCGGTATTTACGGTTGGAATTTCATCCTGTTTGCGGATATTATCGACCTTTAGTACGATGGAGTTTTCTCCGGTTTTTAAATTGCTGGTTACATCAAACTGGAAAGGTGTAAAGCCACCTTTATGCACACCCAGTTTTTTACCGTTAAGGTAAACATGGGCTTCGTAATTTACAGCACCGAAGTACACAAAATACCTCTTCCCTTTTTCGGGTTTTGCATCAAACTTTCTGCGCAGCCAAACATTACCCTCATAAAGTTCTAATTTTTCTGATTGCGAATTCCAATCACCAGGGACATTCATTTGAGGCGAATGATCAAAATCATATTCAATCAGCTCTGATTTGTCTTTCTGCACCTTATCATCATAAAAGCCTCCGGATCCTGATTTCGACTGATCAAATGGATCATGGCGGTAATCGTAATAACCGTTTTCGTAAGGATCGACAATATAATTCCATTTACCGTTCAGGCTCTGGGTTTTCCGTCCCTGAATGTTCTGTATAGCCGTAACCTGACCGTAACTGAAGGATGAAAGAAGCGAAAAGCAGATTAAAAATAGGCTATAGGTTGTTTTTAGCATAACTTAAGTTTTAATATGATTAATTGATCGTTTCAAAACTAACAATTAATTGCTGACGGTTTCCATGTTAGCAGCCTAAATTTGAGCAAAATGCTGTTTTGTAGGGTTCATATTTGATAACGAATTTAAAAAAGCCGACTTGATTAAAAGGCTTTAAATAGGTCAAAATGACATAAAGCTTACCGAAACTAAATTTCAAACGTTTGAAATTATTGCGTTATTTTTCTTAATTATGTATTGAGATTGGAAAAGATGACGAACAATACACCCGTAACCCTGAAATTCTTAGCTGAGAAGTTAAAAATGTCAGTTTCTACTGTATCAAAATCCCTTAATAATTACCCCACCATAAATGCATACACCAAGCAGCGCGTTCAGGAAATGGCCCGCGAGCTGCATTTTATGCCCAATAAATCGGCCATCAATTTAAAGGAAAAAAGATCGCGCATTATTGGTGTTATCCTACCTAATCTTTTAGACCACTTTTTTACCAGAAGTATTTATGGCGTAGAGCAGTTTGCAACACAAAACGGCTACAATGTGATCATCAGTCAATCGCATGATGACCCGAAAAAGGAAATCCAATCGGCGAATATGTTGTTAAGGAGTCGTGTTGATGGTTTAATCGTTGCCATTTCAAAACAAACACAAGATTTTTCACACCTCGATCAGTTTGAGCAGATGGGTACTCCTGTAGTGTATTACACACGAAACCCAAGTTTTAATTTAAACTGCCATAAGGTACTAGGCAATACTTTTCAGGGCTGTTACGATGCCACTAAGTTTCTGATCGACAGAGGGCATAGCAAAATTGCTTACCTGGGCGGCCCTAAAATGACCAATTTTACGCACGACCGCTTTAATGGTTATATTAATGCCTTAAAAGATAATGAAGTACCTTTTTCAGCAAAATTTGTAGCTTATACTGATTTTGATAAGGAAAATACGATTGCTGCAATCAAGAATTTATTTGCTGATCCAGACCACATGCCTACTGCGCTTGTGGCTTTTAAAGAGCCAATTCTTTTTGATGCGATAAAATACCTGAAATCTATAAACCATCCCAACTTTAATAAAATTGAAAGTATAGGATTTGGAAACAACGCTTTCATCGGTTACCTCGATTCGCCCCCTATCGCTTCTATTGAAGAAAATCCCGAATCGGTGGGTGAAAATGCCATCAAACTCCTGCTTCAGCTAATCAATAAGGAAATCGACATTGAAAACTATCAGAAAGTGATGGTCGATTGTAAGTTGGTTGTACACGGGTAGATGTGTGTAGCGTATAGCGGCTGGCGTTTGGCGTTTTGCGCGCAACGTTATATCCACACGATCGTCATGCTGAATTTATTTTACAAGTAGAAATCAATATTTTCAATTGTCTTGTAGCTACTGCGTGGTCAGCATCTTTATCTATTAAGACCCTGAAATAAATCCGATAGTTATCGGATCAGGGTGACGACCACTCACACAAAAAAACGGATGAAATACTAATTCAGCGACATTGCACTGCTATTCAATTGATTTCTATGTTTTTCATGATATACAAACGCTGCCACAATCAACAATCCTGCAACACCTTCGAAAGCCACAACCACTTGCGTGCCGAAAAGATGAGCTAAATAACCCATTAACAAACTGCCAATAGGTAATACGCCCTGATAAGCCATAATGTAATAACTCATCGTCCTGCCCCTCATCAAATCATCGGCATGGGTCTGCAAATAAGTGTTAATGGATGAGTTTTGTGCCATTAAACCTAAAGCAGCTAAACTGGTACAAACTAATGCCAGGATAAGTGATGGTGATATGGCCAGCGCCACAACCGAAATGGCCAACAAAATACCGGACATCATGACGATTTTTTGTAAATTCTGTCCTGCTTTCAAGGTAGCCATATAAATTGCCCCGAAAAAAGCGCCAAGTCCTGCAGCACTTTCAAACCAGCCAAATGTAGTGGCATTTCCATTAAAAATATCTTTTGCAAAAACGGGCAATAATGTAGTAAAAGGAATAACTAACAAACTCGATGCTGCCATCATTAATACCATAGAAGCCAAATCTGGAGATGATTTGAGATAATCATAGCCTTTTTTCAGATCAACCCAGATATTTTCTGCAGATTTTTGATGTTCCGTGATTTTAAGTTTCATCATCACCATACAACCCAACACCGCAATAAAACTCACAAAATTTATGATAAAACAAATATCCTCGCCCAGGGTACTCAAAATTACCCCAGCCAATGCCGGGCCAATTAGCCTCGCCGCATTGAACATAGAAGAATTGAGTGCAATGGCATTGGGTAAATCTTCTTTATCATCAATTAAATTTACCATTAAAGATTGGCGGGCGGTAACATCAAAGGCATTTACCAAACCCTGAACCAGCGAAAGCGCTGCAATCCAGAACATATCATACACTTTAAACCAGATCATTAATGCCAGTGCACCAGCCTGCAGCATCAGAATTACCTGTGTAATAACCAATACCTTATATTTATTATGCCTGTCTACATAACTACCCGCGTATGGCGCCAGCACCAGTGAAGGAATTAAACTTAAAAAAGTGATCAGTCCCAATAAAAAAGCTGACCCTGTTAAACGGTAAACCAACCAGCTAATGGCAACACGCTGCATCCACGTGCCTATTAGCGAAATAGCCTGACCTGTAAAAAATAACCTGTAATTGTAATGCCTTAACGAACGAAAAATACTCATAATTAAAATAGTAAAGTAACTTTACAAAAGTATAAAAAAATTAAACAACATTAAAGCCAAAAAAGCAACCTTTTATCATTTTAAAATCAAAAATCACATATTGTAAAAATATCTATTCGATTAAGTATATAAATAAAACATTATATTTGTAAAGTTTATTTACCAATAAGATGCCTACTCAAACACAAGAAATTGCCGCAAAGTTAAGAAGCACTGTTACGCGTTTAACGAGAGCGTTACGCAAGCAGAATGTAAGTTCAGAATTTAGCAATGCTGAATTATTGACCATGTCGCTACTTGAACAGCACGGCAAAATGCTATCTACAGAGCTGGCTGATATGGAAAGGGTATCTAAACAAGCAATTTCCCAGATTATTAACCGCCTTTTCGATGCCAAATGTGTAGAGCGCTTTCCAAGTGAGGAAGATAAAAGAAAGATTTTTATAGGCTTAACCAAACTTGGTGAAAAACATATTATTGCAACCCGAAAAATCAAAGAAGAATGGCTGGCACAAACCATGGAAAAAATCTTTTCTGCTGAAGAAATCAACCTCATCCAGGCTTTCCTGCCACTGCTTTCTCGTTTGGTAGAACACAATGGCACAAGAGTATAGTTTTCTTTTTTCCTTCGCCAAATAAGCCGTATCTTGCAACTTCAAAATGGCACTATATTTCACCTCAATTAATTCGGGCAGTAATGGCAATTGTTACTATATAGGTAATGATCATGAGGCTGTTTTGGTTGACATAGGCTTAACCTGTAAAGAGGTTGAAATCCGCATGAACCGTTTGGGCTTGCCTTTAAGCAGGGTAAAAGCAATCTTTATCTCGCACGAGCACAGCGATCACATTAAAGGATTGGCTGTTTTTGCTAAAAAATATAAGCTACCCGTATACATTAGTGCGCCAACCTTAAAAAGCAGCAGGCTCCTTTTGGATACCAATAATACCTTCTCCTTAAGTGATCAACAGCATGTTCAGATTGGCGGCTTAAAGATTGCTGCTTTTTCTAAATTCCATGATGCAGCTGATCCTTATAGTTTTACTATTGAATGCAACGAGGTAAGAGTTGGTGTTTTTACTGACATAGGTTCAGTATGCGATCGCTTAATTACCCATTTCAAGAATTGCCATGCCGCTTTTTTAGAAGCCAATTATGATCCACAGATGTTGGAGAATGGCAAATATCCTTACTTTCTGAAGAGAAGGATTACCAGTGGTCATGGCCACCTCAGTAATACCCAGGCGTTGGAGCTTTTCATTAATCATAAGGCGCCATACATGAGTCATCTGTTATTGAGCCATTTATCAAAAGACAATAACGACGCCACCCTTGTTGAAAATCTTTTTAAAAATGTTGCTGGTGATACTTTTATCAAAGTAGCTTCAAGACATGAAGAAACGGAGCTTTATTACGTTAGCAATAATCAAAATATGCCTAAACCTTATTGCTTCGACCCTAGCCTCTACCAACCGGCACAACTTAACCTATTTTAACATTGTAAAGTCAAAAACGACCTGTTTTTTTCCATCAATCTGGTTACAATACGACTTATTCTTGATTATAAACCCGATTGAACCACTAAAGCTAAATAAAGAGCAGAATAATTTAATTTTTTCAAAAACTATTTACCTGAACAAGCGTTATATATTTACTTCATAAATAGTTTGTTTGGTTTATTTGGGGCTTATGGATTTAAGCCCCTTTCTTTTGTCTAAATATTTCTAACACTTCACGTATTAGTATAAAAAAAAGGCAAAATGGCTATTAACCACTTTACCTTTAAATTATTTAAAAAGCGAAAGGTTATCAAACTTCCCTTTTACCTACCCATTTTACATCCTTTTACAAATATTTAGTAAGGGCTTCATCTGTAGGTTTCGTTTTTGAACGGAAACGGTGTACCAGTTGTCCTTTTTCGTTGATTAAGAATTTCTCAAAATTCCATTTAATATCGCCCTGTTCTTCTGTACTGGTTTGCGAAGTTAAATATTTAAACAAGGGACTGATATCATCTCCTTTAACACTGCTTTTCTCTGCAAGCAAAAACGAAACATTATACTTTCCGGTACAAAACTCTTTAATTTCTGCATTGGTAGAAAACTCCTGTCCGCCAAAGTTACCTGCCGGGAAACCGATTAACACTACCTTTTTACCATATTGTTTCTGAAGTTTTTCTAAATCTTCGTACTGCGGTGTAAAGCCACATTTAGATGCTGTATTAACAATCAAGATTTTTTTACCTTTAAATTTAGAAAGTTTAATTTCCTTACCATCAATGGTTTTAAAGCTGAAATCGTAAACATTTTTTGGCGGAGACACCAGTAAGTTTAATAGGATTAGAATTGTGCTGATCATCGTTTTTTTTATTTTTATCTACGAATATAGGCACAAATCGGTTGTCTTGATGTAATGTGCCTGTAAATTATGTGATGAACGATGTAAAAGGTAAGATGGAATTAACCGAACCCTTGTTTATAAACCTGATAAAGCGGAAAGCCCGGAGCGAGGAACGAGTGAGGACCTGAAGCGATAGCAGGGCTACCGGCCGCCACTATAACAGAACCATGCATTTCCAAAATCAATATATTTAAAAGGCACTCGCAAGTACAGGTCTAATAAGGTTTTGAAAACCTTATAGGTATTGGGTGATAGATTAAAACCCCATTAAAATCGGCCTAGAAACCAACATATTTATCACTTAATTAATAAAAAAAATGTATTAAATTCTCCTCAGGTTTGGATTTGTGCCTTAATTATAGCTTTATTTGCACAAAAACGTATTTCATGGCCAAAAATTTATTGATCGTAGAGTCACCCGCAAAAGCTAAAACTATAGAAGGCTATTTAGGCAAAGATTTCCTGGTGAAATCTAGCTATGGCCATATCCGTGATTTAGTTAAGGGAGATATGGCGATTGATATCAAGAACAATTTTGCCCAAACCTACGAGGTACCAGCCGACAAGAAAAATGTTGTTGCCGAATTAAAAAAACTAGCTAAAGAGGCCGAAATGGTATGGTTAGCATCCGATGAGGACCGCGAGGGAGAAGCCATTTCGTGGCACTTATTCGAAACTTTAGGTCTGAAAGTGGAGAAAACCAAACGCATTGTTTTCCATGAAATTACTAAACCAGCCATTTTAAAAGCAATTGATAGTCCGCGGGGAATTGATTATAACCTGGTAAATGCCCAGCAGGCACGCCGTGTATTAGACCGTTTGGTGGGTTTCGAACTTTCACCTGTGTTATGGAAAAAAGTAAAGCCATCACTTTCTGCAGGCCGTGTACAATCGGTGGCTGTACGTTTAATTGTAGATAGAGAGCGTGAAGTTTTAAACTTTAATGCGACTGCTGCCTATAAAATCACCGCTCAGTTCTCAACCGGTAAGGGAAAAGAAATGGTGAAGGCAGAATTGCCACAACGTTTCGAAAATGAGGCTGATGCTGAAAAATTTCTTCAGGATTGTTTAAATGCTAAATTTGATATTACGAGCTTAGAAACAAGACCTGCCAAACGCAATCCCGCTGCTCCTTTTACCACCTCTACCCTACAACAGGAAGCTTCCAGAAAATTAGGTTTTTCTGTTGCGAGAACCATGCAGGTAGCACAACGACTTTACGAAGCCGGTAAGATTACCTACATGAGGACAGACTCTGTAAATTTATCGGAAACGGCTGTTAATGCTGCTGCTGCCGAAATTAAATCGGCTTATGGCGAAAAATACCACCAACCAAGGGTTTATAAAACAAAATCTGCAGGTGCACAAGAGGCTCACGAAGCCATCCGCCCTACTTATTTCGACCGACATACGGTAGATGGAGATATTTCGGAGAAACGTTTGTACGAGTTGATCTGGAAACGTTCCATTGCATCGCAAATGAGTGAGGCATTATTCGAAAAAACCACCGCACAAATTACCGCATCAACCAGAAAAGAACATTTAGTTGCTGAAGGTGAAGTACTAAAATTTGACGGCTTTTTAAAGGTTTACCTGGAATCTACCGACGATGATGAAAATGAAGAAAAAGAAGGTGGCGCCATTTTACCTCCATTAATAAAAGGACAGGAACTATTTTTAAAAGAAATGCAGGCTACGGAGCGTTATTCACGTCCGCCAGCCAGATATACCGAGGCCAGTTTAGTTAAAAAACTAGAAGAATTGGGCATTGGCCGTCCATCTACCTATGCGCCTACTATTTCTACTGTACAGAACCGTGGTTATGTGGTAAAAGAAGATAGAGATGGTAAACAGCGTAAGTTTACTTCCATTGTTTTAGCAAATGGACAGGTAAAAAAAGAAATCAGATCGGAAATTACCGGTGCCGAGAAATCAAAACTCTTCCCTACTGATATTGGTGAAGTAGTAAACGATTTTTTAGTAGAACATTTCAAAGGCATTGTAGATTTTAACTTTACGGCCAAGGTAGAAAAGGAATTTGACGAAATTGCACAAGGTTTACAGGAGTGGACCAAAATGCTGCACTCTTTCTATAATCCTTTCCATAGTGAAGTAGAAACCACTTTAGAAACTGCTGAACGTGCTACAGGTGAACGCTTATTAGGCTTAGATCCAGCAACGGGTAAAAATGTATATACCAAAGTAGGTAAATTTGGACCATTAGTGCAGATCGGCGAGCTTGATGAGGAAGAAAAACCACGTTATGCCAGTTTAATGCGTAATCAATCGGTAGCCACCATTACTTTGGATGATGCATTGGAACTGTTTAAACTTCCATTCCAATTACCTGATTTTGAAGGTAAAGAGGTCATGATCGGTGTAGGCCGTTTTGGTCCATATGTAAAGTGGGGCGAAAGTTTTATTTCACTTCCTAAAAATGAGGAGCCTTTATCGGTAACTTATGACAGAGCAGTTGAAATTATCAGGGAGAAAATGGATGCCGATGCGCCTATTGCTTTTTACGAAGGTTTAGGCGTAACAAAAGGAAAAGGCCGTTTTGGTCCGTTTATTAAATGGAACGATCTCTTTATCAATATCCCTGCAAAAGGATACGATTTCGACAATTTAACCCAAGAGGATATTAATACCTTAATTGGCAAAAAAGTAGAAAAAGAGGCCAACCGATACATTAAAACCTGGGATACTGAAAAAATTTCGATTGAAAATGGCCGTTGGGGACCGTTTATCCGTTTTGGCAAACTGATGCTTAAATTACGCAATAATGAGGCGACCAAGCAAAAATATACACCAGAAGAACTGGCCGATATTGACTTGGAAACCGTTAAGAAAATGATTGTGGAGCAGGTACCAAACGCTTTCGAAACCAAGAAAAAAGCACCGGCAAAGAAAAAAGCGGCACCAGCGAAAAAGGTGGTAGCCAAGAAAAAATAGGCCAGAATTAAATGATTTTAGGATGGTAGGATTCTATCATTCTAAAATAAATTATACAATTAACCGATTAGCAGTTTAAACAGTTAACCCAGTTGAAAGCAGATTTACCAGAAAATACAGTTGAAGATATCGCCATGGCCGTGGTACTAATGGGCGAAACACCTGAAGTAAAAAGCTGGACGGTTTATCTCGTTAACCTAAAAAACGAAGCCATAACCAATGTGTTGATCAGTTCTAAAGGTTACGGTGAAAAGGACGGAAAACAGGTTAAAACTTCTGTATTGAGACACTTTGTTGGCGATATGAAAGCAAATTCTTTTGCAGGAGTAGAAGCCATTGATCCAGAGGTTTTTGGTTTAACCAATGAATACTGGCTAAGCTATTACATAGGCAGTACCATTTACGACAAAAAATTTATTTTCTTGCCCGAAAGCATCATAGACTCCAACCTGATCAAGATACCTTTAGTAAATAAACCTGGTGTGATGATAAAATAGTTGAGAGTTTGGAGTCCCTCTCCCTAGTTTTAAAATAAAGTTATTATTTCGGAACTATTACCCATTTTATAGTATGGGGATGAAATTGGACACATCGATATTCAACCAAAACTAACAACTCCGAACTGCAAAGTCCAAACTATCCTAAGGCATTTTAACTATCTAAGTGGTTCTGCGCCCAGAACTGAAAACGCCCAACTGAAAACTGAAAACTATTCTAAGGTACCTTAACCGCTTGCCTACCAAGCAATTTCCAACCAGTCTTTTCTTTACTCCAGATTAAAAGAATATATAAATTTACACTCCCTCTTACGCCCTTATCATTGGTTTCTGCCATTAACTTATGCCTTACCAGCGCTGTATTTCCCTGAATAATTGTTTTTGGATCGCCCAGCGTAATATCTTCTAGAAAATCAGATTCACCAGAAAGCAGCGAATGCATAAATTCTTGTTTAGTTTGCACTTTCCCGCTGGAGTGGCCATAACTCAAATTATGGAGTAACAACTTATCTAAGCCCAGGCTATCGGGATTAATCATTAAGCCAATAAGTTTATCTACCGCTTCGTTAACTTCTTTTTCTGCATTCGTTTTTTGTGCATAGCAAAAAGTTGTAGAAATTAGTAAACACGAAAGAATTAAAAGTTTCCTGATCATATCTGGTCATTTAAGGTTGATGAAGTAAACTTATCCAAAAGCACTTAAATGAGCAACATATTCGTTATAATTTTCAACATTATTTCTTTTAACATCGATTTTAGCTAATTTTCAAATGAAATATGGATTTGCGGTTAAAACGCATCAATTACGGCATGGCAATTGCTCCAACCGCTGCATTATATTGCTCATTTATCTTAACGAATTTCATTTATGGAACAACCATCTACCTATCAATCGTCCTCAAAAAAGAAATTTATTTTTATTGGCCTGCTTGCTGTTTCGATAGCGGCAATTGTATTTATTTATTTTAATAGAAAAAAGAAAAGCTTCGAAGAAAATCAGGCTTACGCGAAATATATCGAAGCTTATACTTCCGGTACCATTTCTAAAAAAAGTTTCATCCGGGTTCACCTGGCCAATGCTGCAACAGGCATGCAGGATCTGGGTAAAGCAGATACACGCGAGCTTTTCGACTTCTCTCCTTCTATCTCGGGAAAAACCTTTTGGATAGACCCTCAAACCGTTGAGTTTAGACCTGATGAAAACCTTAAACCTGGTAAAAATTACGAGGCTACCTTTAAACTTTCGGAAGTTTCGGCTACAGAAAAAGGTCTGGAGGATTTCGATTTCGATTTTAAAGTAATTACCCCAGGGCTAATGCTCTCTCAAAACGGATTGGTTTCACAGAATAATACTTCTTTGGATTATATGAAACTTACCGGCGAGGTAACCACTGCCGATGTGGAAGAAACCAGTAAAATAGAAAAAACGCTTTCGCTGGATTTTGATCAGAAATTAAAAATCAAATGGCAGCACGACCCTGCTAAAAATAGTTCTAAATTCACCATCGATAGCATCAAAAAGACGGGCAACGATCAAAATCTAAAAATAGAATGGAATGGTGATGCTATTGACGCAGATCAAAAAGGTGAAGTAGAAGTTCGTGTTCCCGCAGTAAATAAATTCGAAATCCTGGATATGAAGGCCATTCAGGGTGAAGAGGATTATGCTTTAGTGCAGTTTTCAGAACCGATTGGTGTTGGCCAGGATTTAACGGGTATGATTACACTGGGCAATCTAAGCGATGTTAGGTACACCATTGATGCCAGTCAGGTTAAAGTGTATGCCCCAGAAGAATTAAAAGGCAACTATACCTTAAGTGTTAATGCCGGGGTTGAAAATATCAATGGCAAAACATTAACAAGTGGTAAAGTAGCCAATCTTGTTTTTGAAGATAAATTACCTGCGGTTACCATTGCCGGTGCAGGCACTATTTTACCGAATTCAGGAAAATTGGTTTTACCTTTCGAGGCGATTAATTTAAAGGCCGTTGATGTGACGGTGATCAAGATTTACGAGAATAATATCCCTCAGTTTTTTCAAACCAATAGTTATAAAGATGGTAACGAATTGCGCAGGGTGGCGAAACCTATTCTACAAAAAACGGTACGGTTAGATGAAGATAAAGCACTTAACCTTCACAAAAAGAACCGCTTTACACTTGATCTTGATAAAATGATCCGTACAGAACCAGGCGCAATGTACAGGGTTACCATTGCTTTCAGACAGGAATACAATGCTTACAACTGCAAAACCGGAGAAGAAAAAACCGATGGTAGCGACGAAGATGCAGAATATGGTGATAACGAAGGTTATGGTGAAAAAATTGATGAGGATGATGATTTCTGGCAGCGCTACAACAACTATTACCCGCGAAATTACAAATGGAATGATAAAGACAATCCATGTACACCATCTTTTTATACCAACGAGCGCTGGGCCAGCAGAAACTTAATTGCTTCTAATATAGGTTTGGTAGCCAAACGTGGGAATGATAACAGCATGTTAATTGTGGCAACCGATTTATTAACCGCAAAACCATTGAGTGGTGTAAACCTGGAGTTAATGGATTATCAGAAACAGATCATCTTTACGACTAAAACTGATGGTGATGGTTTTGCCAGATTTGACCTGAAAAGACAGCCGTTTTTATTGATCGCTAAAAATGGATCAGAACGTGGCTACCTTAAATTAGACGATGGTAGCTCATTGCCTTTAAGCAGGTTTGATGTAGGTGGCGATGTAGTACAAAGCGGCTTAAAAGGCTTTATTTATGGAGAACGTGGCGTTTGGCGTCCGGGTGATAGTTTATTTGTTTCTTTTGTTCTGGAAGATAAACTCAAAAAACTGCCGGCCAATTATCCGGTAACCATGGAGTTCTATAATCCAAAAGGTCAGCTTTACAAAAGATTGATTAATGGCAAGCCTTTAAATGGATTCTACACCTTTAAAACCGCAACAGAAAGTACTGCGCCAACCGGTAACTGGATGGCCAAAGTGAAGGCTGGTGGTGCAACATTTACCAAAACCTTAAAAATTGAAACCATCATGCCAAACCGTCTGAAAATTGATTTCAACATTGGCAATAAAACATATTTAAGCACAGGAACTTCTGCCGCTACCCTATCTGCCAAATGGTTATTTGGTGCGGTTGCACAAAATTTAAAAGCAAAGGTTGATGTGAACTTAAACACCACTGAAACTAAGTTTAAAGGCTTTGAAGGTTTCAGTTTTGATAATCCTACGGTTAACTTCCAATCGCAGGTTAAAACCATTTTTGAAGGTACTTTAAACCAAAACGGTACCGCTCAGATCAACACCAACCTAAACGAGAACAATACTGCTCCTGGTGTATTGAGGGCAAACTTTACAACCAAGGTTTTCGAACCTGGAGGTAATTTCAGTATCGATAATTTTAGCATTCCTTATCATGTGTATAACAGTTATTTGGGTATCCGCACCGAAAAAGGCGACCGCTTAAGCGGTATGCTGGTTACCGGAAAAGAACATAAAGTTGAAATTGTAAATGTAAATACCGACGGGAAACTATTGATTGGCACCAAAACCGTTACAGTAGAACTATATAAAACCCAATGGCGCTGGTGGTGGGAACAGGATGACCAGTATACGTACGCCAACTTTACCCAAAACCAATACAACAAATTAGTTGAAACTCATCAGGTAAACTTATTTAACGGAAAAGGAAGCTGGAATTTGCGTGTTGACGAACCAGAATGGGGCCGTTATTTAATTCTGGTACGCGATGTAAATGGCGGACATGTTACCGGAAAATCGGTTTACATCGATTGGCCAGGATGGGCTCAGCGCGAACAAGGCAGTAATCCAACAGAGGCCTCAATGCTATCTTTTACAGCTAATAAAGAAAAAATCACCGTCGGAGAAGATATCACCTTAACTATACCAACAGGTAAAAATGGAAGAGCACTCATCTCGATTGAAAATGGAAGCCGCGTATTAAAAACCTTCTGGGTAGATACCAAAGCTGGCCAAACACAATTTAAATTCAAGGCAGAGAAAGAAATGGCCCCTAATGTTTTTGCCAACATTACTTTATTACAACCCCACGCACAAACCGTTAACGATTTGCCAATTAGAATGTATGGTGCTATTCCGCTTTCTATTGAAGATCCGCAAACGATATTAAAACCGACCATCAAAATGGCCGATAAAATTAAACCGGAAACTGAAAACACCATCACCGTGGCCGAGCAGAACGGTAAAGCGATGACTTATACCATTGCGCTGGTTGATGAAGGTTTGCTTGACTTAACTCGATTTAAGACACCAGATCCGCATGGTGCATTTTATGCCCGCGAAGGTTTAGGCGTTAAAACATGGGATTTATTTGACTATGTACTTGGCGCATGGGGTGGAAACTTAGAACGTATTTTAAGTATTGGCGGTGATGGTAGCATCAACAAAAACCTGAATCCAGCAAAAGCCAACCGTTTTAAAGCAGTAGTTAAATTTATGGGGCCATTTACTATTGGTAAAGGCGAAAGTAAAACGCACAAATTTAAATTACCACAATACATCGGTGCGGTAAGGGCAATGGTAGTTGCCGGACAAGATGCGGCATATGGCTTTGCTGAGAAATCGGTTCAGGTTAAAAAACCTTTAATGGTGTTGGCTACCTTGCCAAGGGTTATTGGTCCTGGTGAAAGTTTCACGTTACCGGTAACTATTTTTGCTACTGAGAACAACCTTAAAAATGTATCGGTACAACTGCAGGCAAGCAATTTAATTGTTCAGGGCAGTAACAAGCAACAGCTTTATTATAAACAAACAGGCGAACAGATGACCTATTTTGAGGTGAAAGCACCAAATACAGTAGGTATTGCCAAAGTAAAAGTGATTGCACAAAGCGGCGCTGAAAAAACAGTTTACGATGTAGAAATGGATATCAGAAATCCAAACCCTTATGTAACCAATGTAGTTTCTGCAACCGTTCAGCCACACACCAAATGGGCTGTAAATTATTTACCGATTGGGATGTCGGGTACCAATTCTGGTTCGCTAGAGGTATCTTCTATCCCGGCGATTAATCTTGGCAAAAGATTGAGTTACCTCATTCAATATCCACATGGCTGTATCGAGCAGACTACTTCTGGCATATTCCCTCAGTTATTTTTAGATCGGTTAAGCCCATTGAACGAACAACAGAAAGCCAAAACAGAGAAAAATATCAAAGCAGGAATAAACAGGCTGAAAGGTTTCCAAACTACAGATGGCGGTTTATCTTACTGGCCCGGAGAAGGTACATCTGATGAATGGGGAAGTAATTATGCCGGTCATTTCTTAATTGAGGCACAAAATGCGGGGTATACGCTACCTGTTGGTCTTTTAGATGAACTATTACGCTTTCAAAAATCAAAAGCCACAAACTGGGCACCTAATAGTAATAATTTTTATGGTGGGGATTTATCGCAAGCATACCGTTTATATATGCTCGCGCTAGCTAAAAAACCAGAAATGGCTGCCATGAACCGGTTAAAAGCATTCCAGTATTTATCTGTGGCAGCGAAATGGCGTTTGGCAGCGGCTTATAAACTTGCCGGACAAAATGAGGTAGCACAAAATATGATCAGAGGTTTAGATACATCTATACAGGCCTACAAACAATTGGGTGGAACTTATGGCTCTGATGTGCGTGATGAAGCTATGATTTTAGAAACGTTGACCCTACTTGGTCAGAAAGCAAAAGCCGCAGGTTTATTGCAGCCTTTAGCAGCTAAACTAGGCGAAAACACCTGGTATAGCACGCAAACAACGGCTTATAGTTTGCTGGCTATTGCTAAATTCTGTGGATCAAACCAATCGGCAAATAAACTGCAATATCAATACGTACTGGATGGAAAGTCAGCTCCTGTTAATTCAAATCAATATATTAATAGTACGCCTGTAACCTTTAAAGGAAATACCGCTTCGGTTACTAATAATGGAAACAATGTACTTTTTGTTCGTTTGGTTTTAGAAGGACAACCAGTTGCTGGTCAGAATAACTTTTTACCTAACCGTCCTGATGTTTTAGATATGAGCGTAACCTACAAACGTTTAAATGGAAAAGTTTTAGATCCTACTACCTTAAAACAAGGAACAGATTTTTATGCAGAGGTAACGGTAAAAAATCCTGGTCGGATGGGCTACTACGAACAGATGGCATTAACGCAGATTTTCCCTTCGGGATGGGAAATTATCAATACACGTGTAAATGATAACCAAAGTATCTTGGCTTCATCTCCTTTCACCTATCAGGATATCAGGGATGATCGTGTTTTCACTTATTTTAATGTAAGAGAAGGCGAAAGTTTGGTATATAAGGTATTGCTTAATGCCTCTTACCTGGGCAAATACTATTTATCGGCAGTTCAATGCGAAGCGATGTATAATAATGATATTTCGGCAACCGAGGCAGGAAAATGGGTACAGGTGGTGAAGTAGTTTATTGCTAATGGTTCGTGGAGACACGAACCATGGCATTTAGTTCAAGCAACGGTTCTACCAAAGCATCGGTTTGTGTCTTCACAAACCGAAATTTAAACTATTTATTACCTAAATTTTTCAACAAAAATAAAGCTAATATCAATGGATAAATTATTTGAAGCCAGAAGAAAGAATTATATCGAAATTGGAAAAATTTATTTCTGGACAGCAACCATCAATAAGTGGCAAAAATTGCTCAGCCTCGGTTCGTGTCTCCACGAACAGAAATTTATAAAAATTAAATGAACGAAACGCAAGAATGGTTAGTGGAGACACGAACCATGGCGATGGAAAAGGACGGGTTGAGGTTATAATTATTGAATAAAAAAAAACAAAACCATTTTGTAGCGAGATGCTACGACTAGAATAGCTACGACTTAAAAATACAAATATTGCATGTCCTAGCGAGACGCTAAGATTAGAGTTAGCCTTGGTCCGTGTCCCCACGGACCGAAATTTATATTAACAATTAAATGAACAGAACACCAAAAGCTTTCCTCATTTCCGATTTTATATGCTTTGCATTGCTTTTGGTTTTTCTTTTTTCGCTGCCATCAAAACTTTTCAAAACACCTACCTCCTATGTTATCGAGGCCAGCAATGGTAATTTATTAAGTGCAGCAATTGCGAGCGACGGACAGTGGCGTTTCCCTGTAGCTGATAGTGTTCCCGTAAAATTTAAGGATTGCATTATTGCTTTCGAAGATAAAAGATTTTATAACCACTTTGGCGTAGATATATTGGCCATGAGCCGAGCCTTGCGACAAAACTGGCGAGCTAAAAGTGTGGTAAGCGGTGGTAGTACATTAACCATGCAGGTAATCCGTTTATCACGAAAACAAGACCGAACGGTTTGGCAAAAATTATTGGAAGTGATTTTAGCTTTTCGCCTGGAAATAAAATATTCAAAGGAAGAAATTATAGGTCTATATGCAGCTAATGCACCATTTGGAAGTAATGTGGTGGGATTGGAAGCTGCAAGCTGGCGGTATTATGGTCGCGATGCTAAAACGCTTTCCTGGGGTGAAATGGCCACGTTAGCTGTTCTGCCCAACAGTCCATCATTGGTTCACCCAGGCAAAAACTCGACCAGGCTTATCAAAAAAAGGAATGATCTACTGGATAAACTGGCTCAGTTAAAATACATCGATCAGGCAACCGCAAACTTATCGAAGCTAGAGCCTGTTCCGGGCATGCCTATGCCCCTGCCCCAAAATGCCCCACATCTACTGAATCGTTTTAAAATAGAACGAGCAAATCTTGAAATTGCTTCTACCAGAATTACTTCCACATTGGATGAAAATATACAATTAAAAGTTAATGCCATCTTAAAACGATACAATAACCGTTATCGGGCAAACGATATCAATAATATTTCGGCACTGGTACTTGATGCCAGAACAGGCCAGGTTGTAAGTTATGTAGGTAATATCTATCAACCAGAAAATACCGAATTGCAAAGTCATGTAGATATGATTAAAGCTCCGCGAAGCCCTGGTAGTACCTTAAAACCTTTACTTTATGCCAGTATGATGAACGATGGCTTCATATTGCCACATACCATAATTCCAGATATCCCTACTCAAATAGCTGGCTATTCGCCACAAAATTACGATCTTGGCTACGATGGCGCTATTGCTGCTGATAAAGCGCTGAGCCGTTCTTTAAATATTCCTGCAGTAAAAATGTTGCAGCAGTATAAGTATGAACGTTTTTATGATAAATTAAAAAAACTGGGCATAGGAACATTGAACCAGCCAGCAGATCATTATGGTTTGTCGTTAATTTTAGGTGGCAGTGAAGTTACCATGTGGGATCTGGCCAACACTTATATGGGCATGGTGAGAACACTAAACCATTTCAATACCTATAAAGGTCTTTACAATCCCGAAGATTACAAACAGGCAAGTTATTTTAACAATAAAACTAAAGAAGAAAAAGGCTATCAGCGCAATTCATTTTTAGATCATGGCGCCATATGGGCAACATTTAATGCTATGGAAGAAGTGATGCGCCCTGGAGATGAAGGTTTGTGGGAACAATTTTCCTCATCGCAAAGAGTAGCATGGAAAACCGGTACCAGTTTCGGTTTCCGCGATGCCTGGGCAGTAGGCTTAACACCAAATTATGTAGTATGCGTTTGGGTGGGTAATGCCGATGGTGAAGGCCGTCCAGGATTAGTGGGGATAGAGGCGGCTGCGCCAGTACTCTTTGATATTTTTAGATTGTTGCCCAATGGTAAATGGTTCGAAACACCTGTAACCAAACTAAAAAAACTTAACATATGTAAACAAAGTGGTTATAAAGCAGGAGAATATTGTACCGATGCGATCCAAGAACTTGTTCCGGTTGCGGGAGAAAAAACAGCCGTTTGTCCTTTTCACAAACTGGTTCATTTAGACAAAACAGGTACTTTCAGGGTTACCGATCAATGTGAAAGCACATCAGAAATGCAGCACAAAAGCTGGTTTATTTTACCACCAGCTATGGAATATTATTACAAAATAAAAAATAGCGATTATAAATCGCTCCCTTCTTTTAAAGCTGGCTGTGACCTTTCAGGTGGAAATAGTGTAATGGAAGTTATTTATCCTAAAAATAATGCGATAGTCTATATTCCATTAGAACTAGATGGATCAAGAGGTAAAATCGTAATTAATGCAGCACACAGAAATCCAGGTGCTAAAATATATTGGCACATTGATAACGAATATGTAAGCACCACCACAAATTTTCATCAATTGGCCATTACTCCGCCGCCCGGCAAACATACTTTGACCCTAGTTGATGAGAATGGAGAAAGGCTGGTACAGGTTTTTACGGTTTTGGATAAAGAAAAGAAGTAATTTCAAATGCTAGCCACATTTTCATACAGATAATGTCAAATCGCTTAACAGAAAGAAATTAAATTTACCGCAAGTTTTTACGCTTCCATATTGCATTCGATAGCTAGGGGATGTGGTTTAGAAACAAGCATTTTTGCACGCTATAACCCCATAAATAAAAAAATGCTTTTTCAAATAGTCAGCTGATTTTACAGCATAAAACATGGTAATAATTGTGGGCTTATATGCGTTTATATTCCTATATGATTTAAGATTGGGAAATGAACGTCAAGTGGTCTTGGCGGCTTTTGGCCCTGCTTTCCGTTATAAGCACCGCTGAAAAAGCGGAGGCTTTCACTACAATCAGGTTTAACAACCAAGGTTTGTGCACTGCAACCCCGCAAATGAAAAACTGCTTTTTCAAAAAAACAGCTGATTTTACAGCATAACACATGGTAATAATTGTAGGCTTATATACGCTTATATTTCTTAAATGATTTAAGATTGGGAAATGAACATTAGTGGTCTTGGCGGCTTTTGGCCCTGCTCAGTCATAAGCACCGCCTGAAAAAGCGGAGGCTTTCACTACAATCAGGTTTAACAACCAAGGTTTGCGCACCCTGCACCCCGCAAATGAAAAACTGCTTTTCAAAAACACAGCTGATTTAACCATATAACACATGGTAATAATTGTAGGCTTATATGCGCTTATATTTCTTAGATTATTTAAAACTGGGAAATGAACGTTAAGTGGTCTTGGCGGCTTTTAGCCCCGCTTTCCGTTATAAGCACCGCTGAAAAAGCGGAGGCTTTCACTACAATCAGGTTTAACAACCAAGGTTTGTGCACCCTGCAACCCCACAAATGAAAAACAGCATTGGCCATCTAGCCCCCTGATCGTTGCAGGCGGGCGGTTGCAGCGTTTACCCTGCAGCAATGAAGTACGAGGCAGCGAAGCGTATAAACAGAAAACGGGAAGAAACTTATTGATGAGCACAAACTTCGCGCTACAAATGCATCAATCATTTTTGAAATAACGTAAGTAAAAATCCAAAAAATCTGAAATCAATACATTATTCAGCCCAAATTATTGAATCAGTTAACTACACCTCTGTTCTTGTAACCACCAGCTGCCGCGAAATTGTCCCATAAACTATCAGATACTGTGCAATCATATAGGTTGCCATAATTAAAGCCCCGCTTTGTGAAATAGGCTGAGCGAATTTATTTACAGCCAAAATACCATCAGACAATAAGAAAAACAATGCCCCATATAAAATGAGTTTAAAGCTGAAAATGTTTACTTTCCCATACCGGTTAAAGGCCATAATAGCCATAACGGTAATGATAATGGCATACATTAAAACCGGAAATTGCATTGGCCCCAGTTTAGGCTGCAGGTAGAAAAACAATCCTGAACAAAAAATAGCAAAAGCACCTACAACCCATAAAAAATAGGGCGTTTTGTGATTGGGATTCGATTTATGATCAAGTGTAAATGCCCTGATATAAAAAATATGGCAGACAACAAATGCAATTAACCCATATATAAAAAAATACGGTTTATCATTTTGAAACATCAGCAAAATATCGCCT
Organism: Pedobacter sp. PF22-3; assembly: GCF_026239555.1. Lineage (GTDB taxonomy): Bacteria > Bacteroidota > Bacteroidia > Sphingobacteriales > Sphingobacteriaceae > Pedobacter. The sequence goes on from NZ_JAPIVP010000009.1 coordinate 162,327, forward strand.
ATCCATGCAAAAATTAATCCCGTAAAAATACGCTTATGAAAGCGTCCCTTTAAATTTGTACAAAGATAAAGCCACACTAAAAGCACAATAGCTATTAATGGCTTCGCAAAAGTGAGCAGTTGAATGTTATTGGCATTTTCTGCATATAACTGAACTACAAATAATAGAAAAAATATAAAAGAAAATAACTTAGTCTTCATCAGCGCTAGGATTTGCCATCTGCAAATCTAAAGGCCAAATTACGGATATTAACAGCATAGCTGCAAAAATTACGCTACATCCGATCGGTAATCTGGAAATACAGTATCAATAAGGTACTAAATAATCTATTAATCATCAAACTGCGGTATCGTAGCAGCTTTCGCGGCCTCAATGTAAAGCAAAACCTGATTAACACATGCGGTTAAATGTTCATTCACCTCATGCTCCCAAAAACGCATTACAGTATAACCTTTGGTACTTAGGTGTTGGTTAACATATTTATCGCGCTGTATATTTCTTTCAATCTTCGGAATCCAAAAACCCGAGTTTGTCTTTATAGTAGATTTCTTTTCATCCCATTTGTAACCGTGCCAAAAATCGCCATCAACAAATATGGCAAGCCTGTATTTATTGATAATCATATCTGGTTTGCCTGGAAAATTTTTAGGATGGATCCTGAACCTAACATTTTTAGCCCAAAGTGCTTGACGTAGTTTTAACTCAGGCAAACTATTTTTTGCCTTAATTTTAGACATGTTCTTACTTCGCTGTGTGGTGGTGTAAAAACCAGCACTTTCTTCAAAGCGGGGAACTTTAATATCTTCTTCTTGATATGGTTTGGGCTCCATGATTAAGAAAACCCTCAATAATTGTGAATTGTTTAAAAATTGGTACTAAAACGGGATATAGACACAAGCACCTCCTCGTTTAAAGGAGGTGGGCTTGGCCGAAGCGTTAATACAAAAAGTATAATTTGAAGTAAATTGTCGAACTTGTGCTTATTCAGTTGGCAGAAATTAATTCTGCCAACTTCGTAAGCATAGATATCCTTATTATCTGGTTCGAAGATTAAAAATCATTTCAATATCTCCCAAAAGATTATACAGATAGGTGTATTTCCTTGATGAATCGTCTAATTTTCTTGATGAATATTTTTAAAGATTTCATTATACTTATTGATAAACACAAATGCTTACAGCGCCCATTTACAGATCACACTATTTTTAAAAACTGAAACTGTTTGCATCTAGTGGAATAAAATCCATAGTTTTGGTTTTTATCACTACACCTATGCCTTTAAAACGAAATACGCTAATTTTTATACTCGCTTTACTAATTGCTGCTTTTACTTATTTAAGTTTTTTTATTGAACAACACCCCATATTTGATTTTGACATTAAAACTTCGTTATTTATTCAGCAATACCACACAGACTTGTTAGATAAACTAATGTTGGCCATCAGCTTTTTTGGCGAACTCCCCTATTCATTACTTTCGGTAGTGATAGTGGCCATTATATTTTTTCAGCAAAAATATAAACGTGAAGGAATATTCATTTCGACGGTTTTATTATCTGGATTAATTATTCTTGGTATAAAAAATGTAATTAACCGCCCACGTCCTACAGCCTTTTACGTTCGGCTGGTAGAAGTAAACCGTTTTCAAAGTTATCCAAGCGGACATGTACTTTCTTACACACTCTTTTTTGGGTTTTTAATCATTTTGATGAATACATTAAAAGATGTGCCCAAACTCACCAGAAATATCGTAACCTATATTTCAGCATTTTTAATGATTACCATTGCCCCATCCAGAATTTACCTGGGTGCACATTGGTTTACAGATACTGTTGGTGGTTTCCTATTGGGCTTGATTTGCCTTTTTCCACTTTGCTACTTTTATTTTAAAAGGAAAACAAATTAAATCTGTTTTCATGTTTTTCTTGCTGTAACGTACAGTTAGAAGCTAAAAAATTAGGGTTATAGATTTTTCGCACTGTTTTTTACCAAACCGTTTAGGGAAATAAATTTCAGTTATTTTTTTATTGAATGTATTTTGACCTATTGATAAAAAAAATCTGATAATTTTGCCACTATGATGAACGATAAACCTAAAGCATTCCTTTTTGATCTTAACGGTACCATGATTAATGATATGGCTTTTCACAACCGTGCCTGGCATGATATACTTACGCAGGATTTAGGTGCCAGCATCAGCTTTGATGCTGTTAAAAAACAGATGTATGGTAAAAACCAGGATCTGTTGGAACGTGTTTTTGGTGTCGGCCATTTCTCGCAGGAACAAATTGATCAGATTTCCATCGAAAAAGAGCATCGGTATCAGGCAGCATATAAAAAGCATTTGGCATTAATAGCTGGATTAGGAGATTTTTTGGAAAAATCAAAACAATCGGATATTCAAATGGCCATTGGCTCTGCAGCTATTCCTTTTAACATTAACTTTGTGCTCGATAATTTAAATCTCCGTTCTTATTTTAAAGCCATAGTCAGTGCTGAAGATGTGGTAAATAGCAAGCCAGATCCGGAAACCTTTACCAAAGGGGCTGAAATTTTAGGATTTCCGGCCAAACAGTGTATTGTTTTTGAAGATGCACCAAAAGGTGTTGAGGCTGCACAAAATGCAGGGATGAAATGTGTTGTGTTGACTACCATGCATACCCGCGAAGAATTTTCTGCTTATCAAAACATTATTGCTTTTATAGAAGATTATACAGATCCTGTTTTACAGGAACTTTTCTAAAAATAAATACGGCCAGCTTATTCACAGGCCGTATTCATTTTACATTATTAGCGATTACCAGAACGACTATTTCGTAAACTTGTATATCGAGCTTGTTTTATAAACCTGCCCCGGTTTTAAAACTGTTGATGGAAAAGCAGGCTGATTTGGTGAATCTGGAAAGTGTTGTGTTTCCAGAGCAATTGCCGTTCTGAAATTATCTTTGGCACCACTTTTAAAGGTATTTTTACTTTGCATAAAATTTCCGCTGTAAAACTGTAAACCAGGCTCCTGGGTATAAATATCCATTATAATGCCCGATTGGTCTCCTTTTACGGTAGCGGCATGGAACATGCCCATGGCTTTGGTTTTATTGAGCACATAATTGTGATCATAACCTTTACCAAAAGTTAACTGTTCGTTTTTATCATTTATGCGCGCACCAATGGTTGTTGCAGTGGCGAAATCGAGCGGTGTACCCTTCACCTTTTCTATTTTTCCTGTTGGGATCAAGCTAGAATCTACCGGTGTATATTCATCTGCATATATCTGCACTTCATGGTTTAAAATCTCGCCGCTTCCGTCGCCATTCAAATTAAAAAAAGCATGATTGGTTAAATTTATGACAGTAGTTTTATCAGTTGCAGCCTCATAATCCATTTTCAATTCATTATCATCTGTCAACTTATAAGTTACTTTAACATCCAAATTACCGGGAAAATTTTCATCGCCATCTTTCGACAGGTAATGCAGCACCAAAGTATTGGCATTGGGTTGGCTTGCATCCCAAACCACATATTGAAAGCCTTTTTTACCGCCATGAAGCGTATTCTGCCCATTATTGGTAAAAAGCGAATAGGTTTTGCCTTCAAGTGTAAATTTTCCCTTAGCAATACGGTTACCATAACGGCCAATTGTTGCACCAAAATAAGGCTCAGTAGATTTTTCGTAATCGCCAATGCTTTTAAAACCCACTACTACATCGACCATTTTACCATGTTTATCGGGTACCACCAAGCTAACCAGACGTCCGCCATAGTTGGTAAAAATGGCTTCGGCGCCACTCTTATTCTTTAAGGTGTATAAAGCAGTTTGTTTGCCATCAATTACTTTTTTAAAAGAATCTGCAACTAGTTTTACAACTGCTACAGCGTTGCTTTTTAAAGTATCTTTTGAGGATGAGTTTTTGGTTCCGGATTGGCAGGATGCAAATCCTACGGCGACCAGGACGCTCAATCTTAATAATAATTGTGGTTTCATAAATTATGATATTTGGTATAGATTTAGTTGTAAATATATCTCTTAATTTTACAAATAAAACGATTTAGAAGAATTAAAAAAGCATATCTAGAAAATTATTCATTAAAGAGAATAGTAACGATACGATTTGTAGAATGCTGATTGCAAAATGTGGAAGTAGAAGATAGATGATCTTTATTTTTAGTTGAAAGGAATACTTGTTTATAAATGTGGTCTAATTCCATACTAAAGTAAAACTTCTAATCGATTTTTAGTCTACCACTTGCAACAACTTGAGTACCCGATTTTCAATTACAAATTAAAAGCTGATAATAAATATTGAATACTGATTAAAATCCGCTAAAACTGATTATTATTGCGACAATCAAAACCCAAATATGAATCACATCATTTCAACCGATCGTTACGACAAAATGACCTATCGTCGTTGTGGAAACAGTGGACTAAAGTTACCTGCCATATCATTGGGCTTATGGCATAATTTCGGACACGTAAACGTTTTTGAAAACAGCAAAAACCTTATCCAAACTGCTTTTAACAACGGAATTACCCATTTCGATTTAGCCAATAATTATGGCCCGCCTCCTGGATCTGCAGAAGAAGTTTTTGGCAAAATCCTACATGAAGATTTTAAGGGTTATCGTGATGAAATGATTATTTCGAGCAAAGCAGGATATACCATGTGGGACGGTCCGTATGGCGATTGGGGCTCTAAAAAATACCTGGTTTCCAGTTTAGACCAAAGCTTAAAACGCATGAAACTGGATTATGTAGATATTTTCTATCACCATCGCCCAGATCCTGAAACACCATTGGAAGAAACGATGGGTGCTTTAAGCCTATTGGTTCAGCAAGGAAAAGCTTTGTATGTAGGAATTTCAAATTATCAGGCTGAAGAAGCTGAAAAAGCGATTAAAATTTTAAAAGATAACGGCACTCCATGTTTAATCCATCAACCTAAATATTCGATGTTTGAACGTTGGGTAGAAAATGGTTTGCTTGATGTTTTAGCGCAAAATGGCGTGGGTTGCATTCCATTTTCGCCATTGGCGCAAGGTTTACTCACTGATAAATATCTACATGGCATTCCTTCCGATTCTAGAGTGGCTACAAGTGGTATTTTTCTGAAAGAAAGTAACATTACGCCAGAGAAATTAGCTGTAATTGCCAAATTAAATGATGTCGCTCAATCGCGTGGACAAAAATTGGCACACATGGCTTTATCCTGGATATTGAAAGATAATAGAATTACTACTGTATTGATAGGCGCCAGTAAACCAGAGCAAATTACAGATTCAATTAAAGCATTAGATAATATTAAATTTAGCGAAACTGAAATTAAATTGATTGATGAAATTTTAGGCTAAGACCCTTAAAAATCGTCTTCTAGCCTTAAATATTGCGGAATGATTCATCACTTGTTCTAAAACCAAATCATATTATATGGGTTTAAGAGATGAATCTATTATATTTCTTAATTTATGGCAAGAGCCAATAATTCTATTTACAGTGCTTTAGCAGCAAATTTATTAATTGCAGTAACTAAATTTATTGCTGGGGCGTTTACCAATAGCTCTTCAATGATTGCAGAAGGCATTCACTCTACCGTTGATACAAGCAACCAGCTTTTACTGCTGTATGGCCTAAAAAGAAGTGTAAAACCACCAGACAAATCACGTCCGTTTGGTTATGGTAAAGAGTTGTATTTCTGGTCGTTTATTGTATCCATCATGATTTTTGGTTTAGGTGGTGTTGTGTCAATATCGCAAGGTATTACACACATCCGTCATCCTGAAATTTTAGGAAATCCAACATGGAACTATGTTGTATTGGGTTTATCCTTCATTTTCGAAGGTGCTTCATTACTCATAGCAATGAAAGAATTTAATAAAACACGCAAAGGTTTACCCTGGTGGAAAGCGATCATCAAAAGTAAAGATCCATCCGGCTTTTTGGTATTATTTGAGGATGGCGCTGCAGTTTTAGGATTATTGATTGTTTTTATCTTCATGGTACTCAGCCATAACTTAAACTTACCGTTTTTAGATGGTTTAGCTTCCGTTTTGGTGGGCACACTTTTAATTTTTGTATCGTTTATATTGGCAAGAGAAAGCCGCAGCCTATTAATGGGCGAAGGTTTAACTCCGGAAACACAGCAAAAAATTAAAGAACTGGCGGAGAATGATCCAGATGTAATTACGGTAATAAGTGTTTTATCTCAATACCAATCGCCCAAGGAGGTATTATTGGTGCTTATTCTCACTTTTAAAGCAGAGTTAAATACAACTGATTTAACCAATGCAATTGACAGACTGAGAGATAAAATTAAGACACAATATGATGTGGTTAAATTTGTCATGATCCAGCCACAATCAGCTGATGTAAAAGAAAATGATTTTAGTCAGGACATCAACCTGGGGTAGGATTTGCTTTTAATGAAAAGTATGCTCGAAATTGGCAAGATGCAAAGAGAGAAAGCGTGTTTCTACTATAAGCGGTTAGGTTCAATAAGATAAAGTCTAAGTATTATCGTCCTACCGAAACAGGAGGACGATAATAATGTGAATAATTCATTAATATTCAAGACTTTATTAAACCTTATAGCGTTTATTTTTAAATGACCTGCAACACAATTTTTCCTCTCGTATGCCCTTGTTCACTTTCTATTTGTGCCTGTTTTGCACTGGTAAAAGGCAAAACTTTTTCAATAACGGGTTTAACTTTTCCTGAATCGATCAAACTGGCAATTTCCGCTAATTGAGCAGGAATGGATTGTGCCATAAAACCAATCAGGTGAACTTTTTTAGCTTTCGCTTCAGCCACAAACTCGGGCATTAAAGTAGTAACTACCCGACCACCTTCTTTTAATATATTTAATGATTTAAGCTGCGTTTCTTCCCCAATGGTATCCAAAACGAGATCTACATCTTTTAATATAGACTCAAAATCTTCCATTTTATAATCTATAATTTCATCAGCACCTAAACGCTTCAAGAAATCAGCATTGCTATCTGATGCCGTACCGATTACATATGCACCTTTCCATTTCGCAAATTGTACCGCATAAATTCCTACCCCACCTGCTGCTGCGTGGATCAACACTTTTTGACCGGCTTTTAGCAAACCATGATCGAATAAGCCTTGCCATGCAGTTAAACCTGCCAATGGCACAGCAGCTGCCTCTGTGTGTCCTATGCTGGTGGGTTTAATACTGATGATATTGGATTTTACTACGATATACTCAGCATAAGCACCATTTTTTGTAGGATCTGGTCTGCCGTATACCTCATCACCTTTTTTAAAGGCACTTACTTTTTCGCCTACTTCTTCAATGGTGCCAGAAACATCCCAGCCCATGGTGAGCGGTAATTTAGCCGGGAATTTATCTGCACGGTGTCCCTCCCTAATTTTCCAATCAACCGGATTAACACTGGTTGCATGCACTTTAATTAATACTTCATCTAACGCTGGTCGGGGCATCGGGATATCATCAATTGATAAAACTTCCGGACCGCCAAACTCATGGATTCTAACTGCTTTCATATAGGATATTATTATTTGATGTACACTGTTTTAATATTCACGAACTCATGAATACCAAACATACTTAACTCGCGCCCGTAACCGGATTGATTGATGCCGCCAAATGGAAGAGCAGCATCTGATTTTACACCTTCGTTCACAAAACAAGAACCTGCAGCAAGTTTATTTCGGGCAATATCTTCCGCAAGTGCTGCATTTTCAGTAAAAACGGCTGCCCCCAATCCAAAATTGGTATCGTTAGCAATGTAGATCGCATCATCAGTATCTTTTGCAGTGATGATAGCAGCTACCGGTCCAAATATCTCCTCATCATATGCCAGTACACCCTTTTTTACATTGTTTAAAATTGTAGGCTGGTAATAAGCATGCTTGCCATCCATAACTGGAATTTTTCCTCCCAGAATACATTCAGCCCCCTGTTCTATACTTTTTAAAACCTGCTGATGTAATTCATCCCGTAGTTCTGCCCTAGCCATCGGACCAAGATCTGTATCAGACTTTAATGGATCGCCAGTTTTTTTACTTTCCATTTCGGCTTTAAAAAGTTGGGTAAATTTTTCTTCTACCGATGCTATTACAATGAAGCGTTTGGCTGCAATGCAACTTTGTCCGTTATTAATTAACCTGGCTTCTGCACATACTTTCGCTGCTTTTTCTAAATCGGCATCCTCCAAGATAATATATGGATCGCTACCCCCTAGTTCCAGTACCGTTTTCTTAATCAATTTACCAGCTTGTTCTGCTACTTTTTTACCAGCTTCAGTACTTCCGGTTAGCGTTACCGCTTTGATATGTGGATTTTCGATTACTGTTGAAATAGCCTTACTGCTACAGATTAACGTTTTAAAAATATCTTTAGGAAATCCAGCATCTTCGATTACCTTTTCTATTTCGAGCGCACAGCCTGTAACTCCTGATGAATGTTTTAACACACCGCCATTGCCAGCCATTAATGCAGGAGCAAGAAAGCGAAATACTTGCCAGAATGGGAAATTCCAAGGCATAATGGCCAATACAACACCAACTGGCTGAAAACTCACATAACTTTTGGATGCACTTATACTGATGATTTGATCAGCTAAAAATTCCGCTCCATTTTTAGCATAATATTCGCAAACAGAAGCACACTTAAGAATTTCGGACACACCAGCTTTTAATGGTTTACCCATTTCTAAAGCCATCAGTTCGGCCAATTGATCTTTGCGTTCATTTAAGATCTTTGATACCTGTAACAGCATCCTGGAACGGGTTTGAAAATCAGTTTCTCTGTAACTTAACCAGGCCTGGTGCACCTGATCAATTTTCTGATCAATCGCGTTTTCAGTATGTTCCTGGTAATTTTTTATGATTGACCCGTTTACAGGGTTTATTGATGAAATGCTCATTTGACTATAACAAACGAGCATTTTAAATTGTGTTTTTTATTTGAATATTATTAGGCTACGAAGCAAGCGGAATACAGAAATGAAAAGTAGAACCTACACCATAGTCGCTCTCTGCCCAGATTTTACCCTGATGCAAATTTATAATCTCAGCACTGAGGTATAAACCTATTCCAAAACCCGAAATGGTTTTGGTTTGCAGGCTTTCTACTCGATAAAACCGGTCGAAAAGTTTTTCAATATCATGAGCTTTTATGCCAATGCCTTGATCGGTTACAGAAACATGTACTTCATTCGCGCTAGTTTCAGATTGGACCAAAATTGTGCTATTTAGATCTGAATATTTTACGGCATTGCTAATCAGATTTGAAATAACGGAACCAATTTTATCCTTATCTCCATAAATTAATTTACGATCTCCTGATTCAAAATCGATCTGATTGGTTGGATAAATCAATCTTAAATCTTCTACCACATCCAGAATTACTTTATCAACATCAAAATTTGACAGGTTCAATTGGACTTCTCCTGATTCTAAACGCGATACATTTAAAAAAGAACTGATTAATGTACTCATTTTCCTGATCTGCTTTTGTACTTTGGTCAGTGTATTTACTACAAAAAGATCTGTTAAACCCCTACTCTGTAATAATTGTATGTAAGCACTGATGGAAGTTAAGGGTGTTTTCAGTTCATGGCTTACCATACTGATAAAATCATTTTTTTGCTGCTCTTCCTTTATGCTGATTAATATCTGTTCCTGATCTAGTGCTTCGCGTTGCAGTTCAGTTTCCTGAATAACTTTTTTCGCTTTTACCATATCGGTAACATCGCTTGCAGTATGGAGAATGCAATAAGGTATTCCAGAATTATCTTTAATGGCCCTGTATTCGTAAGTATAATAGGCGGTTTGTAATTTTCCATCCCTCATCGTTTCAGCCGGGACGGCATCGCCCTTATCCGTAATGCCTGTTAGCAGCACATTTTTTAAGATGTTGATAAAGGGCTGTCCTTTTAACTCAGGCACTGCATCTTCCAGGGGTTTGCCAACGATAGACCGGTCTTTACCCCAAAAATCAATCATGGCATCATTAGCCATTTCGATTACAATATGCTCTGAAGTGTATATGGCTGTCGCATCTTTTGATAAGAAAAGAACCTCTAAAAGCTGATCATTACTTAAAACCTTTGAATAACTTTCCATATATGGGGTAGAAATTAAAACTCGACTATACTGATATGCTTAATAAATCAAATTAACTAAGTATCATACAAGTTAACTTCATAAATGTTTCGCTATCCGTTAAATTAATGGTTTTGTCTAATCCAAATTAATCTGTCGCTCAATCCTTAAAATAATAAGCGCCAATATATCTGGTCTTGCGGTCAGAAGTCTTTCGAGGGCATTAAGTAAAGATTATACTTACAACCAGTAATTAACATTAACGAAAGTTTAGTACAAGAGAAATTAGACATCATGTTTTATTTGTTATTGATGCTGATCAAATCAGAGTAACCAGCAATGCCTTCGGCTATGGTAAAGATGCCAAGGTGTTTAATACAAGATTGCCAGGATGATTGAAAATGTTAGTTTGATTGGCTAAATCAAATTGCTCCGCGCCAGTTTCTGACCGCATTATCCTATAGATTCTAATTATAAATAGCATATATACCACCAGACATAATCATCCAGAATAGTATTCTATCAAACAAGATTAGCTAAGACATGGCAATTAAAATTTTAGCTATCACTCGATCAACCAATAGGTTAAACTCATAAAAATCACATAATGATTAATATGGTACCCGATTTAGATAATTTAAAGTAATAATGATATTCGCCGCGGCGCTTTATCTTTTCAATCTCACATACTTTGCCAGACTTGCCATATTCATCAAATAAAAAATCACCAATTTTAATTTTGTCCAATTGGTTTATATCGAGAGAGGCTCTCTTAATTAATGTAGCTTTTTTTTCCATGATGATCGCGTTTTGAGGTATTTACGTATTCTAAAACGCTTTGGTTTTACTATACTACAAATTACTTACAAATAGACACTCAAACATACAAAAATGTAAATTAATTTAAAATTAAAAGTAAAATAAATAATACTAAAATGTAGTAATTAAATTCACACTCTTATCATTCATCGAGCGCTAAATTTGTATCATGAGGTGAGATTTATGAAATAAGCCTATTCCAAAGTGAAGAATTCTCCAAAAAAGAAATTAATTGATATTTGCTTTCACTTTAATAGAATCTATTAAAAAAATAACATTTTCTTCCATTTCATTAGCCTATTAATGAACAGAAACAATCAGTTTTTGCTTCGATTGAATTTCCCTTCATATTCTGCAATCATTAGATAAAAAAAAATGCCTCCGGTTTATCGATCGAAGGCATTTTTGTTAGGCTGCGTCGTAAATGACAACCTTTTCAAAGTAAGTTCTGAATTCATCTAAAAAAGCTTTGTGCAATGGATGAACCTGGTAAACATCATGCGCGGCCAAATCTTCAAATAATAAAAACAGGCTAAAGGTGTAAGTGGTATCTACCACAGCACGCTCAATTGGTGCAGGCACACCAATATGAAAAGTTTTAATAACTTCTATATTTTCTAATGTTTGTAAGCTATTGCGAAAAGCAACTTTCTGCTCATCGGTGGTATCGGCTTTTAGCCAGAATAAAACGTGGTGTGCTATCATTTTAATATTTTTGCCAAATATAATGAAAGCCTTAAAAAAGCTGGATATTTATCCAAAAACACTTTTAGCTTTATCTACAGCCTTCATTAAATCTATTCCTTTACCTAATACCCCTTTAAACAGATCGCCTTCAACTTTCAAACGATCAATGGCATTAAAAATATTAAAATCTTTCATTTTTAAACCCGGCTTAACCTCATCCCAATGTAATGGCATAGATACCGTTGCACCTATTTTTGGACGTAAAGAATACGGGCCAGCTATGGTTGCTCCTGGTCTGTTCTGTAAAAAATCGAGATACATTTTTCCTTTTCGGGCACTGATCATCCGCTCCAGAGAAGTATATTCTGGTATTTGTTGATGTACCAGGTTAACCACTATTTTGGCAAACATCTGGCTTTGCTCGTAACTATATTTGGCATTTAACGGAATATAAATATGCATGCCGGTTGAACCTGATGTTTTGCAATAACTGGGAACATCGATGGCATCCAATACCTTTTTGGTTTCTAACGCCGTCGCTACCACCTGATTGAAAGACTGTTTATCAGGGTCTAAATCAATTACGCAATAATCGGGATGATCGGGGCTTTGTGTCCGGCTAAACCAAGGATTCATTTCTATACAACCTAAACTGGCCATCCAAAGCAAAGAAGCTTCGTCTGTTCCCACAAGATATTCTTTTTTTTCCCCTTCTCCATTTTCGTAAGGAAAAGTTTCAGCCCAATCCGGCGCTTTTCCCTTTACATCTTTCTGGTAAAAACTAGCGCCATGAATGCCACCAGGAAAGCGGTTGAGTGACTGCGGGCGATCTTTAAGATAGGGTAAAATATATTCAGCAACCTGATAGTAGTAATTGAACATATCTCTTTTTGTCACCTTATCTTCAGGCCAATATACTTTACTCAGGTTAGTAAATTTAAGTTCATGGCCTTTAATTTTGCGTACTTGAGTTTCATCTTTCGGATTCAATAAAGTTTTAGGGACTTTGCCTTCTGGTGCTTTTATTGCCTTTGCATGTGTGTTTTGCGTTTCAGTATCATCAAGAACTGCTGGTGTAGACACTCCCACTTCTCTAGCCACTTCTTTGGCTTTTTTATCTTCGCGCATGCCCTTAAAAGATGGATGACGGAAAACACCATCATCAGTTACTTCCGTAAAAGAAACTTCGCATACCAATTCGGGTTTTAACCAGGTGGCTTTTGCCTTTGGCGGATTGGGTCTGAAACGAGAAGGTTTATTTACATCGGGGATACTTTCAAAAGGGCTCTTATCTACAATAATCGGTTTAAACTGCGCCATCATTGTTTTTTGCAACTTATCTGAAAATCCCGTACCTACTTTGCCTACATATTGCAGCTTTCCCTTTTCGTAAACACCAAGGAGCAGGGAACTGAAAGATTTTGTTGTATCGGCATTTTTAGTGAAACCGGCAATAACAACCTCCTGCCGCTTATGTACTTTAATTTTAAGCCACTCTTTGGATCTGTAGTTTGCACTATAGGTGCTACTTATTTTTTTTGCGATGATCCCCTCCAGGCCCATTCTTCCGGCTGCATCAAAAAAATCGATACCACTAGCCCTAAAAACTTTACCTAAACGCACCCGATCATCGTTAGTGGGCAAAATCTCATTTAATATAGACTGACGTTGGTTAAGCTGCAGGTCCATCAGGTTCTTACCTTCATACCAAAGAATATCGAACACATAAAAAACAAGTTCACCATCTGCTTCGCTTCTCCAATTCTGGAGTGAGCCAAAATTAGATATACCTTTTTCATTTAATACCAAAATTTCGCCATCAAACACCGCATTTATTTTCCAATCTGAAAGCAGATCGTAAATAGGATAAAATTTTTCGTTAAAAGATTTATTATTTCTCGACAACAAATCAACCTTTCCCTTATTTAGAAATGCCAGGGCACGATAACCGTCCCATTTTACCTCATACTGCCAATCCGGATCGTCAAAAGGTTCATTAACAAGCGTAGCCAACATGGGTTTTATGCCTTGGGGAATAGCCGATTTTGGTGCTTTTTTAAGGATGCTTTTAATATCAACAATTACTTCATCGCCAACTGGTTTGATTTCTTTTTTTCCTTTTTGCTTCGGGCTTTTTTTTTCCGTTTTTAAATCCTGCTCCTTGCCTGCTTTCCAAACCTTATCTGATGTTTCTTCCATCTTTTCGATTGTTTTACCGGAAAGTACAGATTTATCTTCTTTGGTAATGTCCTTTACAGATGCATGGTCATCTTTATGTTTGATTAGCAGCCAGCCGTTTTCACCCATGCCATTTGTTTTAACCAGGGCAAATTCGCCTTGAAGTTTCTCTCCATTAAGCTTGATTTTTAAAGAACCATCTTTTAACTGACTTAATAAATGTTTTTCCTGCGCCTTTTTGCCTTTAATGGTTTCTATTGGCTCATATGTACCCTTATCCCATACAATAACAGTTCCGCCACCATATTCACCCTGTGGTATAATGCCTTCAAAATCTTTATAATCGTATGGATGATCTTCTACCATCATGGCCAGGCGTTTAATTTTGGGATCGGTTGATGGACCTTTTGGTACAGCCCAGCTCTTTAAAACACCTTCCATTTCGAGTCTGAAATCGTAGTGTAACCTCGAAGCATCATGTTTTTGAATTACAAAATGTAATTTATTCTTATCGCTGCTTTTGCCCGACTTCGGTTCGGCAGTTTTGGAGAAATCGCGTTTGGAAACATACTTTTTCAGACTCATAAATTAATATTTTACTTTTTTAAATAATCTTCCACTGTGCTGGCAGATGTGCCAACCGTTTCTACTACAGCTTTCAGTTTTTCTTTGCTTATTCCAAATTTGGCAGACCAATAATCTAGCTCATAACCTTCATGAATGTTGATCCGCGTACGATCAGCACTACCTGCTTTTTGTTTATTATCCATAATTTTTTTGATTAGACAGTTATAAAACAGCCCCATAACAAAAAAGGTTTTAACACCTGTTTTTGCAAACAGACATTAAAACCTAAAAAAATAAACATTAAAAATTTAATCTATTAGCGCAGTAACCATTTCCGGTTCTGTTTCTTCTGCAAAAGAATATCTATTATTGGTTGCATTATAAATAATCCTTAACCACACCAGGAAATAAGGAAAACTAATGATCACTAAAGACAAAGGATGTGATTTGGCAAAGACCGGAAATAACAATAAAGGGAAATTACATGTAATGACCAGTAAAATAGGTAATACTATCTTTTTCATCAACTCATTCTTTTCTTTCACATACCATACGCCTACCCCAATAATCGAAATGATAAAAGTGCAATCTTCGGCTCCTGTGCTAAACAATATTGGAAAAATCAATACCGATGACAGAATCATTAACTGGAAACTGCTTTTTTTGAAACGCGATAGGTTTATAAAAGGCAAAATAAACAATCCGGCACCCAGGCTCAGAAATAAGAAATTCGGTATTTTCTTTGCATTTAAAATTTCCCTAAAGAAACCCATAATGGAAATATCGATCCCACCTCCTGATACATTAACTATATTTTTATTTATTAATGAGTTTTTCCAATCTACATAACTGTGAATTACATAATGAGGAGAAGCGATAAGCATAGGCAATAAAAATATTAATACCGACCATAAAACCAACCATAAGATAAATGACTGCTTATGCTTAGAAAAAAAGAAAAAAACCAGGCCAACAATGCCGTATAATTTAATAAAGGTTCCCAATACAATACAAAGCGCAGACCATATACCTTTATCTTTGTATAGCAGTGTATAACTTAACACCATCAATGCGCCTGCTCCGGCATTAAACTGCTGGTTAAGCATTGATTCAATTAAGCAGGGAATGGCAATGTAACCTATAGCTATTTTTTGATCCTCGATTAATGGCAATGTTTGTACGGCCTTAAAAAGCAGTAAACAATTAAACAGATTCCATAACAATAATCCTATCCAATTATGGAAAATTGCAAATGGGGCAATTAGCACGCTAAAAATCGGGCCATAATGATTGGCATCATCATGGTAAGCCGGATAATTTGCATAAAGTGAACGCTCATGCAGTAAGTTTCTAAATGTATTTTCAAAAATCAGGTAATTATTATAACGGTTTGTGATCCAAGAATCTATGACAAAAATCAAGGTAATTAAAACCCAGAGAAATAATACAAACCGATTATCCTGATAAAATTTACGATTCGGAGATAGACGTTTATCGTTTGGTAGAAAATAACTTATCATTTGTAAAAAATATATTACAATACAATAATAAAGATGTAAATTGACAAAACCTAATGTTTCAAAATGAAGATTACTCTTCTGAGTGCTAATGCTCATGCAAAAAAATCTAAATAAGTTTAATTGTGCATTTAATCTTATTCTGAGCGACCCTAAACCTGGGTATGGCTAAAATTTAACCTTTTTGAGCGATCCAATTATTATTTTTTCTGAGAATTTACTGACAAATCACGAAAACTAAACGGAACCTATTCTGTTTCTACATATGATTACTAACCAAAATTTATAAAATGGAATATCAACTAAATTCGATGAATTCGAGAAAAGAATTTGTCGATATTGCAGACGAGCAAGACCGCAACTATTGGGCCGCCAGATTAGGCATCAGCACTGAAAAACTTAAATCAGCAGTAAAAGCATTACACAGCATGGAATTCTCCAAACTGAAGGAACATTTCATGATGGAAAAAGTTAAATCTGGAAGTACTTACCAACGCTTTGTGAACCAATAATAGAGAGATGGATTTTAAAAATGAAAGCAAAAATGCGTTGACAGTTGATCAACCCATTACCAACCACACCCATTTAGTTGACCTACAGCCAGTTAAAAGTGTTTTAGATCAGAAAGTGAAGGGAAACAATCTCAGTCATCCAAAAGCAGGTTTCAGAACTTTAACCACTTTCTTTAATAAGAATGGTTTATCTAGCCTACTATAAGTTATTTAATAAAAGATTGGTATAAACTATTTATTGCCGCACGACTGAAATCAGGAAATCCATCTGTGTAGGTTGCATCTATTCCATTGGTAATAATCACGAAGCCAAATTTTTCTTTAGGATTAAAGAACATGGTACTGTGTAAACCGTAGGCTGAACCGCTATGGCCTTTCAGCTTAACTCCTGGTATAAGGTGATCTGCAGTTCTAATGGCTAAGCCATAGCCTTCATCAGCTGTTAAGGCCGTTTGCATTTTTTTTGCACTTTTCTTACTTATTATTTTTATACCATTTGAGGTGCCATAATTCATGTGCATGATCATGTACTTAGCTAAATCATGAGCAGAAATTTTCATTCCTCCTGTTGGTGAAAAAACCGGCGTAGAATATCCCATCACGTAGTCAGCAATTTCTGTGCGCCTTGGTGCATAAGCGCTTGAAGAAAGTGTATAAGTTTTGGTATCATCATGATATTCGTACAGATTCACAAAACGTGTACTATCTAAAGAATCGACACAGTAACCTGCATAAAGACCCAAAGGCTTTATTACGTGTTTTTTAATATAATTATCGAAACGTTCGCCAGATTGCTTCTCGATAATGGCACCAACCAGGTTAAAATTAAGATTACAGTAATCAAATTTGCTGCCTGGAGCATAATCGTTATAACATTTTGCCCAGTTTGGATTTTTACCAGGATTAAGCACATCGAAATTTAAATATCCCTGCGAATCGTTTAAACTGGACGTATGAGATAAAGCCATTTTTAAAGTGATTTTCTGATCGGGAAATTTTGGATTCCTGATTTTAAAACCTACTAAATCTCCAAAATCATCATCAAGTGAAATTTTGCCTGCCTCTACCAGTTGCATAATGGCTGTTGCTGAAAAAGATTTAGATATTGAGGCAATCCTAAAAATATCATTATCGTTTAAAGGCATTTTTTTCTCTAAATCTTTTAAACCAAATGAGTGGTTATAAATAATCTGGCCATCTTTAACTACGGCTACTGAAGCACCAACAGCATTATATTTATTCATTACAGATTTAAAATCTGCTTCAGCTTCTTTCTGCTGTGCTTTTGATGGTGCGATTAAACCAACGATCAGGAAAAACGCATAAAAGTATTTAAATTTCATAGGCTTGTAGGATATGGATAAACATACATGATATGAGGTTGTATGGTAAACCCTAAGTTTATGGAAGTACCTCTTTTAAATGTTTTAAGGGCCTTCCGATAATTCGTCAAGCTCAGCACAGGCTAAGCTCAACGTGACAACTTAAAGGCGAAATTACAAGTTATACAACCTTCATTAAAATTTTACTTGTCGTCGTTTACTTCTAGCCAGTGTCCATCAGGATCTTTAAAATAAATCTGTTTTACACCATCAACCCTGAGCGTAATTCCTTTTTCTTTTCCAGCCCAATCTTCGAAGCTTATATTTAAGGCGTTTAGTTTCTTTACAAAATCATCAACCGATGGAACACTGAAACACAAGTGCCCGTTTTTATCAAAAGTTTCATTACCTTTTGCACCTTGTATGAGGTGCAGCTGTCCGGCCGGCCCTAAAGTGAACCAGGTATGGCGATTATCTTTAAAAGGTTCAGGAATTATTTTAAGATTGAATACACTTTCGTAAAAACTAGTTGCTTTGCCCAGATCGGAAACATAAACAGCAATATGATTTAAAATAGCAGGTGTGTTTTCTGGTTTATTTTGCGCCATAGTTTTTTGAGCGGTAATAGAAAATAGAATAGCAACGGTTAGAATGATTTGTTTCATTTTTAAATATCATACTAAAATGCGAATAATGGTAATTAAAATGCTTCCGTCATGTCTTATTTACAAATGCAATTTTAGAAGTGGGCAGGAAAAGATCCTGCGCTGCGCTTAGGATGACACGTTTTAATAAAAAAAGGTCTTAGCGAGACGCTAAAACCTCTAAATAGGCTAAAGACCTGTAAAAAAAAGATTCTTCGCTGCGCTCAGAATGACACCACTTCTCCTTAATTTGCTAAGCTTTCAAATTCTTCTTCAGTCAATTCAATTTCTGCAGCTTTTAAGTTTTCTTTTAAGTGTTCTACAGATTTCGTTCCCGGGATTAAAAGAATATTTGATGATCTTTTTAATAACCACGCTAAAGCAATCTGAGCAGTGGTTGCTTTATGTTTTTCGGCAATCACTTGAATCTTATCGGCTAGTTTATGCGGACCGGAAGCTAACGGGAACCATGGAATAAAGGCCAGACCTTGTTCTGCCGTAAAATCTAAAACACGCTCCCATTGCCTATTACCAAGATTGTATAAATTTTGAACAGAAACTACCGGAAGGATGTCCTGCACTTGTTTAATCTGGTCGATAGTTACTTCCGATAAACCTACATTTTTTATTTTACCCTCTTTTACGGCTTCTGCCACGGGTGCCAAGGTTTTGGCAACATCAACATTGGGATCTATGCGGTGCAGTTGCCATAAATCAATTGAATCTACTTTTAAACGCTGCAAACTTCCTTCAATATCCTGTCTAATTTTTTCAGGTGCACCATTGGGTACCCAATTGTTTGGGCCTGGTCGGTCAAAACCGCCTTTAGTTGCAATAAAAAGATCTTTTTGAAAAGGCGATAAAGCATCGGCAATAAGCGATTCATTAAACTTTGGTCCGTAAGCCTCTGCAGTATCAATAAAATTAACGCCATTTGCAACTGCTTCTCGCAAAACGGTAATTGCATTTTCGCGGTCTTCTACCTCACCAAAAACACCATTACCGGTTAACTGCATTGCGCCATAACCTAAACGGTTAACTTCTAATTCGCCAAATTTAAATGTTGTTTCCATTTTATTTCAGATATGATGATAAATTCTATGATAAACATAACCACATGCTGATGGCATTGTTTGCCAAACGAATTTTATGATAAATAAATGAACAAAGGGTAAAAGGGCTATTGTAAGGCGGGTGCTGGTTGTAACGATAAACTGTTCACAGATCAAAAAAGAAAAGTTATCATTTAATGTATACGCTAATAGCGATCGTTGTAAGATTGCTTCCCCGAAAATCGGGGCAGGCTATCGGGTGAAAAAGCCTTCTCGCATCCGATTGCTATCGGATGACGATACCGCGAGGTATTCAACGCCTATTAGAAACGAGCGTTAGTAGCTATAAAGATTCTTCGCTGCGCTCAGAATGACAAAAAAGAAAAAGGCTGCTCCAAATGGAACAGCCTGATTGAATATAAGGATTATATTACTTTAAATTATTGTAATTATTTAAGTGGCCTTGGGTATTCACCTATTTCCAGCCGCCACCAAGTGCCTGATAAATATCAACTACAGCATTTAACTGCTGTTTTTTGGTTTCGATCAATTCTAATTTTGATTGTAACGCATCACGTTGTGTCATCAATACCTCAAAATAATCTGCCCTGGCAGCTTTAAACAAATCGTTCGAAATATCAATAGATTGTGTAAGCGCGGTAACTTGTTTTGACTTCAGATCATAGCTTTTTTGCAGGTTGCTGATTTTAGACATCTGATTGGCTACTTCAATATAACCATTTAGAATGGCTTTTTCATAATCAAAAACAGCCTGTAATTGTTTTGCATTTGCAGAAGAATACTCCGCCTTAATGGCGTTTCTATTGATCAGCGGTCCGGCAAGATCTCCTGCCAAAGAGTAGATCAGGGATTCTGGCGTTCTCAATAAATAAGAAGGATTAAATGCCTGGTAACCTATTGCAGCAGAAATTCCTAATGATGGATAAAACTGTGCTTTAGCAACTTTAACATCTAATTTAGCAGCCGCAAGCTCATACTCTGCCTGTTTAATATCAGGACGATTGGCCAACAATTGAGCTGGTAAACCCGTATGTACGGTTGCTGGTACCAAATCAGTAAAGCTAGACTTATCTCTGATAATGGGCTGAGGGAAACGGCCTAACAGGAAATTAATTTTATTCTCGTTTTCAATAATATCCTGCTGAATATCGAATTCTAAACTTTTAGAGCTTAATACCTCTGCTTCAAATTTACGTACAGCAAGTTCATTAACCCTTGTAGCCTGTTTCTGGATTTTCATCAACTCCAGCGCATTACTTTGAAGTTCGATATTTTTCCTTACTGTTTCCAATTGATTATCTGATGCCAACAACTCATAATATGAATTTGCGACTTCTGCAATTAAATTAGTGATCACAAAATTCTTACCCTCTACCGTTGACAGGTAATGATTAATGGCTGCTTTTTTAGAATTACGCAGTTTATGCCAGATGTCTGCTTCCCAATTGGCCTGTAGACCAAAATGGTAATCAGGCAATACTTCAGGAACACCTTTGCCTGGTGTAATTTCTGTAGAAGCGTCACCTGCACCTGAACTGGTATAACGGCCAACTTTATCCAATCCTGCCCCAACACCATAGGTTACATTTGGCAAAAGCTCCCCTTTTTTAGCCTTTATTTCGTTTTTTGCTATTTCAATGTCCTGAAGGGTAATATTCAGCTCCTGATTATTCTTCAGTGCGGTATCAATCAGGTTGATCAGGTTAGGGTCGGTAAAAAAATTACGCCACTGTATACTGGCAGAACTTACCGTATCCTGCGAGCCATTAAAGCTCACAGGTGTATTTTTATTTTCGGTGCGTTGTGCTACTTCTGGTAGCTTACAGGCCGTATATGCAGCGCATATTAATGCCAGTACAAGGCCTTTATATAGATTATTCTTAAACATTATTCTCAATTTCTTCAGTTAACGGATGTTCTTCCTCAATTTTGATCAGCTTGTGTTTTGCTGCAATTGATCCGAATATATAATATAATCCAGGGATCACAATTACCCCGAAAATTGTACCGAAAAGCATACCTCCTGCAGCAGCAGAACCAATGGTGCGGTTACCGATTTTACCTGGTCCGGTTGCAATCATCAACGGAATCAGACCGGCAATAAAGGCAAAAGAAGTCATTAAAATCGGACGGAAACGTACACTAGCTCCTTCCATTGCCGCCTTAAGCACCGATGCTCCCTGACTTTGTCGCTGCGTAGCAAACTCCACAATCAACACGGCATTTTTACCGAGTAAACCGATCAACATCACCATGGCCACCTGCGCATAAATATTATTCTCCAAACCCAACAACTTAAGGAAAAGAAATGCACCAAAAATACCCGCTGGTAAAGAAAGGATTACTGAAAGCGGTAAGATAAAACTTTCATATTGTGCAGCCAATACCAGGTAAACGAAACCCAAACAGATCAGGAAAATATAAATGGCACCATTGCCCCTTGATACCTGGTCTTTTGAAATACCAGCCCAGTCGATACCGAACCCCCTTGGCAAGGTTTTCTGCGCTACCTCTGTAATGGCCTCTATGGCCTGACCGGAACTATAACCTGGCGCTGCCTGTCCGCTGATTTCAGAAGCATTGTACATATTGTGACGGGTAATCTCAGAAAGACCATAAACCCTTCTCATTTTGATAAATGCCGATAAAGGCACCATTTCATCACGGCTGTTTTTAACCGAAAGTTTCAAAATGTCTTCTGGTAAAGCGCGATATTGAGGTAATGCCTGTACAATTACCTTATATTGACGATCGTACTTGATAAAGCTGGTTTCATAATCGCTACCTACAAAGGTAGACAAGGTATTCATTGCATTATCAATACTTACGCCTTTTTGTTGTGCAATATCGTTATCCACATCCAACATATACTGAGGGAAACTGGCACTATAAAAAGTAAACACAGATGATAACTCTTTGCGTTTATTTAACTCGCGTACAAAATCATTGGCAACGGTTTCCATTTTTTTGTAATCACCACTACCTGCTTTATCGAGTAAACGAAGTTCGAAACCACCTGCAGCACCATAACCAGGAACCGCTGGTGGCTGGAAAAATTCGATATTTGCACCAGGTATCGATTTTGATTTTTCTTCTAATTCCTGAATGATTTCCTGTGCAGAGTGCTTACGTTCGCTCCAGTCTTTTAGGTTAATTAAACAGGTACCCGAGTTAGATCCTGTACCTTCACTAAGGATTTCGTATCCGGCCAAAGATGAAACAGATTTAACGCCATCAACATGTTCGCTGATTTTTTGAAATCTCTCTGCAACCTGGTCGGTACGTTCCAAAGTAGATCCCGGAGGCGTTTGGATAATGGCATAAACCATACCCTGATCTTCGTTAGGGATAAAACCTGAGGGTACACTTCCACTTAGTGCCCAAATACCCAAACAAAAGGCAATTAATACTCCAAAAGTTAACAATCTGCGGCTTACCACCTTGCTCAATACAAATTCGTACTTGCCCGATAATTTAGCGAAACCTCGGTTAAAACCATCCAGAAAACGATCGATTAATGTTTTCTTTTTAGGGGCATCATGATTGTTTTTGAGCATAATGGCACACAACGCAGGTGTAAGCGTTAAAGCCACAATACCTGAAAGAATAATTGCCGTTGCCATGGTAATGGAGAACTGACGGTAAAAAATACCTACCGGACCAGACATAAACGCTACCGGGATAAATACCGAGGCCATTAAGAAAGTAATGGCGATAATGGCACCACCAATCTCTTTCATCGCTAACTGCGTAGCCTTTAATACCGATAACTTGCTATCGTGCTCCATCTTGGCATGCACAGCTTCAATTACCACAATCGCATCATCCACTACTACCCCAATAGCGAGCACCAATGCAAAAAGGGTGATTAGGTTAAGTGTGATACCAAAGAACTGCATAAATACGAATGTTCCGATTAAGGATACGGGTACCGCAATTGCTGGTATAAGCGTTGAACGCCAATCGCCAAGGAATAGGAATACCACCAAACCCACCAGGATAAAGGCTTCTACCAGGGTATGGATTACCTTCTCGATAGATGCATCAAGGAATTTGGAAACGTCATAACTAATCTCGTAATCTAAACCTTTTGGAAAAGAAGCTGCCTTAATTTCGGCCATTTTGGCCTTAACATCTTTAATTACCTGACTTGCATTACTACCATAAGATTGCTTTAAAACAATTGCAGCAGATGCTTTTCCGTTTAAAGTGGAATATAAATTATATGCCGAAGCACTAAAATCTACATCAGCAACATCTTTTAAGTGAAGCAACTCGCCATCAGGCGTAGCCCTAACCACAATGTTTTCGTAGCCTTCTTTGGTATTGAAACGTCCTGAATATTTCAGTACATATTCGAAAGCCTGTGAGCGTTTACCAGAACTCTCCCCTGTTTTACCAGGTGAAGCTTCTAAACTTTGCTCTTCAAGGCCTTTCATTACATCATCAACTGAGATTTTATAAGCCTGCATACGATCGGGTTTTAACCAGATCCGCATGGCATAATCCCTGTCGCCCAAAATATCGGCAAAACCTACCCCATCAACCCTCTTAAGCTCAGAAAGCAGGTTGATATCGGCATAGTTGTACAAGAAATTCTGGTTCATTTTAGGGTCTTTGCTATACAAGTTGATATACATCAACATGTTAGGCTCTTCACGCGTGATTTTTACCCCTTCGCGAATTACTAAAGGCGGAAGTTTATTGGTCACTGCAGCTACCCGGTTTTGTACGTTAAGTGAAGCCTGGTTGGGATCGGTACCAAGGTTAAACACCACTTGTACAGAGGCTTCGCCATCATTACCGGCATTAGATGCAATATATTTCATGCCAGGTACACCATTAAGCGCACGCTCAAGCGGAATCACTACAGATTTAATCAGCAGTTCGTTATTTGCCCCCGGATAATCAGCAGTGATATTTACTTTGGGAGGAGATATGGTTGGAAACTGTGTAACAGGAAGGTAGCTAATAGCCAACACCCCCAAAAACACAATAACCAATGATATTACGATAGAAAGGACAGGCCTTTGTATGAATTTACTAAACATAAATTAAGTATAGAGGGGTTTAGATTATTCTGTTTTCAATCTCAATTGTTTCAACACTTCTTGAGGTTGCTGGAATTTAAAGGCAATTTTATCATCATCCTTAACTTTCTGCACACCTTCAAGCAAAATCTTATCATCAACGGTAATGCCGTCGCCTACAATATATAAGTCAGGCAGATCTCCGGCAATGGTAATGGCCCTGGAGTGTACTTTATTGTTTTTATCAACCACAAAAACATAGGTTTTATCCTGTATATCGTATGTGGCCTTTTGCGGAATAATGATGGCGTTTTTTAAAGGAACAACCATATGCACCTTACCAGTTTCACCGTTTCTAAGTAAGTTATCGCTATTATTAAATCTTGCCCTGAAAGCAATATTTCCGGTTTCGTTATCAAATTCGCTTTCAATAACTTCTACTTTACCTTTTGCTTTTAGAAATTCGCCATTAGCCAGTAATAGGCTTACTTCTTGCTGGCTTTTTGCTTTTGCAGCACTCTGATAATTTAAATATTCAGGTTCTGATACGTTGAAATAGGCAAAAACCTGACTGTTATCTGAAAGACTGGTTAATAAAGCACCTTCATCAACCAAACTTCCTAATTTTAAAGGAATACGATCGATGGTACCATCAAAAGGAGCCCTGATTTCGGTGTTTGACAGGTGGAATTTAGCCAAAGAGGTTTCGGCATTTGCCGATTGCAGCTTAGCTTTGGCCATAGCCAGTTCATTTTTAGAAACGATATTTTTATCTGAAAGTAATTTGGTGTTTTCCAATTCAATTTGAGCAGATTTGGTTTCAGCCTGTGCCTTTAACAATTCAGATTGTGCCGCTTTAGGCATAATCCTAAACAGAAGCTGTCCTGCTTTTACGCGTTGACCTTCATCTACATAAATATTTTGGAGATAACCCTTTTCCTGGGCCCTAACTTCAATGTTGCGGACAGATTTAATCTGCGAAACATATTCTTTGGTAAAGGAAGTGTCCATTCTTAACGGTGTGGTTACCGCATAAGTAGCTACTTCTTCTTTTTCTTCTTTCTTCGAGGTGCAACCTGTTACGTAAAGGAAAGTACACAAGCCTAAGCACATGAGAACTCTTTTCATTTTTTTTGGAATGGTTTTAATCTGATTTATTTTTTTCTCTAATTAGTTTCCCTCGGCAACCAAATTTATAATGAAAAGTGATCTACAACCGGTTTATAGATACTTTGTTGATTTCAATAAATTATGGTTACGCAATGATTTAATTCGAAAGCGAAATAAATACAGTTTTATGAAGTTATAATGAAGTTGAACTTCAGGTTTCCATTCTGAAAATAACGATTTAGTGCATAAAGAGGTGATTTATAACTATTAATAACATATTTAGCATACTTTTTAACTAAGAAAGCAATTACTGATTCATTTTAGATAAAGAAATTAGCATTTTCGCCTAAAAGAAAGCTTGTTTTCATTTTAATTAACGTTTCTCATATAGTGAATAAAATGATTTTATGACTGTTCAACTACAGATTGAATTTATGATGCGTTTGTTTTAAGGCATGCGCTAGTTTGAAAACCAGCGCAAACGAGGAGAACTTTTGTGAAGCGCCGCCTGTAAAACCTCATAAAGCTCCATAAAAAATCCCCAATTTTAGTTCCGCTTAGTTAAAACATTAAAGCTTTAATATTTTAAAAAATAACCACTTCAAAATAAAACACTTAGCAACAAACATTGTATTATTTTAAACGATAATTATACTGCACCATAGTCAAGTATTAACTTTGCAAAAAACACCATAATGAACAGTACCCAATCAAAAGCGCTAGAACTTGTTGTAGGCATCATAAAAGATACCATTGGCGATATTAAAATTGAAAAAACTTCTTCAGGCGCCGTTACCCTAAAAGACGGTAATGCCACCATACAATTAACACAACAGGAAGGTGAAAGTGCAGATAAGGAAACGGTTATAATCCTGGACCCAAAAGACATTATTTACAGCGAAGACCTTCTTCCGGAGCTAAATGACCTTACTTCGGTAACGGTAATTATAAACGGTTTGGATATAGAAACACACCTGGTTTTTCAAACGGTAAGAGATTGTTTTGATCAGATCAGCAACAGCTACGAATTTTTGAAAATCTTTGAAAAAGACGTGATCAAAATAAAAAGCGGATTTAAATTTGGAAGCCATGCTTTTGTACTCAATGTACTGAATGAAAAAGACCAGATTTCCATCAGTGCAGAATTTGCCGCATCATTCGATGCAGCGGTTAGAAAAACAGTTGAAACAGACGTTATCAAAGTGCAAAAAGCCATTAATAAAATGGTTAAAGAAGACGGTGCAATTTAATTGTCAGCTTTTTAAATAAAAAATAACAAATATTTCGATTGCCCTGTGCCAAAGCATGGGGCTATTTAAACCAGGTCGTCTTGTACGTTCATCATTGCAGGCATATTTGTCGATAGAGCCTTATTTTATAGCTGTTCATCTTTGAGCTTAATTTGTAATGAAGACGGTTTTATTGTCTTTTTTAAATTCCCTCTTAATCCCCGCCAGCAGCTCTTGCTGGTTTACCAGGGTATCGTTTCTACTAATGGCCGATAAGGCACAATGGCGCAATACGTTGATGATTGCCCCACCTGCCAGTTGATACTCTTCCGCAATAGCTTCCAGGTTGATACTTTCATCAAGTTTGCAAACACCCGAAAAAGCTTTTTGCCAAAGTTGATAACGTTCATGAACAGAGGGCATGGTAAAGTGAATAGCAGATTGAAACCTACGTGAGAAAGCTTCATCCATATTGGTCTTGAGGTTGGTGGCCAGAATTACTACGCCTGGAAAATCTTCAATCCTTTGTAAAAGGTAGGCCGTTTGCTGGTTAGCATGCCTGTCGTTAGCCGAATCGGCCTGAGTACGCTTTCCGAACAGGGCATCAGCTTCATCAAAAAACAGGATCCAATTTTGATGCTGTGCTACATCAAATATTTTTGACAGGTTCTTTTCTGTTTCTCCGATGTATTTGGAAACGATCATGGACAGATCGATTTTATATACTTCGCGTCCGGTTGTTTTACCGATTAAACTAGCCATTAAGGTTTTACCTGTACCAGGAGGGCCATAAAATAATGCTCTGTAACCTGGTTTCAGTTTTTTGGATAATCCCCAATCTTCCATCAGCGTATGGCCATGCGCTAACCAGTTAGTAATTTCATTAATCTGTTTAAGCACCAAATGATCAAGCACTACATCTTCCCACTCCATTTTTGTACTTATTTTTTGAGCGGGAAATGAAGCACTATTTTCGACCATCAGTTTCTTTCCGGTAAGGAAATAATTAAACCAGCTTCTGCTTAAACTTAACTGCCCGCTTAACCATGGCAAATGACTTTCTGTTTCGGCTAGGGTGAGCACATCTTCCTTATAAATAATATGTTCTTTTCCGAGCAGCTCCATGAGCTGATAGCGCATTTCCGGATGCTTAACGCTACCTAAAAAACAAAGTGTTTCGCCAGTAGGTAAAAAACCATTATGATCTTTAGTGGTTAATCCTCCAAATTCGGTAAAACCTCTGTCGTGCATTTGATTCTTAGTAAAAAACACATCCAGCATTTCTGGACGCAGGTGTGGCGCCATGCTAAGTGCAATGGCAAGCCTTGCGTAAATATCCAGGTCCCATTTTTTAACCATGCCGGCATAAGGGCTATCACTAAGTGAAAGATTGGGCAAAGGAATTTCCATCCAGTCTTTTTCGTGCTCCTCTTGTAGAAAATAAGTGGCCATACATTGGGCAATAACTGCTTCTAACCAATCAAGTTCTTGTCTAAGTACCGTTAAAGCATTATTATTCTCCATATTGATTAAATAGTTTTTCTACATCATCAAGATTTGCATCTGCCCATTTAAAATAAAGCAGAGCGGTATTCGGGTTCAGTTCGTTTGGAGCAAGGAGATCGAGTATATTACCCTGTGAGTAGGCACCCTGATCATTAACATAATGATGATCATAATGAAAATCGTATTCGTAAAAGCCCAATGCCCATTCGTTGTACCCACGCCATTGGGCAATAAGCTCTGACACCAAAGTTTCGACCTTGTCTTCTTTTACTACCAGTTTTTTAGCTTTATAAAAAGAAGGTTTCCGTCTTTCTTCGCGGTGATAAAACTCAATATCTTTAGATTGAATAGTCTTTGAAGAATGATGACCAAAGAGATCAACCAAACCGAAATTTTCTTCGTCTGTTGCAATTTCGAGTTCGGCTGAATTGCCACCAGAAACAGCCAGTGTCCAATCGGTCGTTGTCGCAACTTCGGTAACCACATAAACTTCCCTGAACGAGTAGTAAGTTTGTGTGAGCCTGATAATCAAGGCTTGCTGGATGTCATTCCAGTTGAGCATCCGTGTTGATTCGGGCTCACTTGCTTTAAAAATGAAACTGCCTTTTTCAGCAAAAGCAAGAATCTGTTTGCTGAATTCAAATTCACCGGCTATAGGGGCACGACCACTTCCACGACCGGAATAGGGTTTGGTTACGCCATCGCTAAAGCTCCAACCTGTAGGATTTAGCTTATTATTATAGCCAATTTCTATATCCTGGAGTTCGATAACCTTATTGCGGAAAATGTTTCCAAGTACGATCATTTGCCCATTTCTGATCTGAAAAAAATCACCGGGTAAAACAGCTTGGCCTAATGGCGCTACAGGGATAAAACCGCTGCTCCGCCTATAAAAATTCTGGTAAAAATTCCTGTACACATTCTCCATATCGAATTAACGGATATATAATCCACCGTTTCGTGATAGAAGAAACGGTGGATTAGTATTTAAATTTAACAAATTAAGAAGCTAAAGCTGCTGCATTGGCTGCCGCCAAACCAGATTGAAGCGATTTAAGTTTAACCTGTGCGGTATTAAGGGTCGCTTTTGCCATATTTAATTGCTTAGCAGTGGTAAAATTAGCTTTTTCTGCTAAAGCATAATTCTTTTTGGCATCAGCATAGGCCTGGTAAAAAAGTTGCTGAAGAGAAGCCGGTCCATCGGCGTTAGCGTATCCGGTAAGCATTTCGGTAAAGCCTATAGATTGCGTGTATTCCAACCCCATTGTTGTTTCGGCCTCCATTTCGATAGCATGCGCCACAAAGGCACTCTGTAAAGCCACCAGTGTTAAGGCCACTGCATTGTTGGCATCTGTACCTGCAACAGTAATCATGCTCACCAATTCGTCAGAAATTAATGGGTTTAGTGCCTTTTTTCTTACAATAAGGTTGGCCAGTTTATTGATTACTTCTGCACTGTAAATCAGTTTCCCAATCACCGTATTAATTTTTGTGGTCAGAAGTTTGGTCATTACGTTAGCCTCAATCATTTCATTAAAAGCAATTTTAGAGTTGCTTTCGAGGTCGGCAGCACTTTGCACCAGCTGATCAATCAGGATTTTATTATTATAGGCCTGTGTTTTATTGTTAGTGGCAGTAGCTAAAAACCCCTGTAAATCATTAGATTTTGTGGTTAATGCATTAACAATAGACTGATATTGTGCTACATTGCCCTGCGCATCCAGTATCTGAATGTTTAAAGCATCGAGTTCGTTTTTTTTACGCTCGGTAACCCCGTATTTTCTATAACGTTCGAGAATAGGGGCAGTTATATTTTTTGCTGATGTTGGCGTTTTCATGATGTTAATAATTTAATGATCCGTTAATACTTAAAATATTCTGTTTTGTCCATTTCAGACAGGGCATTTACAAAATCGCCTGCATTTTCTGCTGCTGCAGTTGAATAAGAAAGCACTACAGGCAGGTACTCATCGCCCTCAATTAACCTGTTACCAAAATTATCAGTAGCATCTGGACCAATAAAAGCAATCCAGGCCGCTGTATTAGCAGTTGTTTTATCCTTGTCTTTTCTTGCTATGATATAACTGTCTGCATACACCTGTTCGGCTATAGGCAAGTTAAACAGGAAGCCCGGTTTGGCAACTGTTTCTTCTGCAATAGACTGTGTCATTTTATCTTTCTGTGCTGTTAGTTTTTGGAATTGTTTCACATTGGCATCATGGCTTTTTTGCAAATCCTTTAACTGCGATGTAAGTGTTTTTTGGTTTGTAGTTAACATTTTTTGTTTTTCTACATCTTCATCGCTAACAAGTGCATCTTTTTTCGCTGTGGCTGTAAGTTGTTCATTCAGCTCGCTCAGTTCGGTTTCTAATAAGCCAATTTTAAGTTCATTGGTATAATTCTCTTCTTCCAAACCGGCAATTACCGGATCGAGCGCAATGGTGATATCTTCCAGCAGCGGAAGTTCACTTTTAACCAAAAAGTTAAGCGATTTTACGGTGAGCAAACGATCGGAGGCATTTGCACTGGCTGGTAAAAACATACAACGGTATTCTACCTGCAGATTTGGGTTTTCATCCGTTTCAAAAGTCATTACATGTGTAAAATCTACAGTAGCATTATCATCTGCCTTACCAATGGAGTTTTTAAGCTGGTCGTTCTTAGCCGCTAATGCGAGGTTACGTTCGTTATCTGCCAATTTTTTATCATCAAAAGCCACAACCTTAATCGTTTCGCCCACTACAGGCTGTAGTGCGGTAGTTAGGGTAAATACCTGAGATGGTGCCGACAAATAATCGTCATAACAATTTGTTTTTCTTTTGTAATCGTCGGTAAAAATGGCCATTACAAATACCACATAATTTTCGCCCAGCTCAATTGCCTTATTGTCTGAATCAGTTACAGTTGGTTTATCACCATCCTTAATGTTATAGTATACATCAACCGGTTGGCTTACGGTCGAAGTGCTTACTGGTTCTACATTGATAATCTCACTGTTGCCCAATAACAGGATATTTTCTGCATTGGAAATAGAAAAAGTTTGTTTTTTATCATCCTTAACCACCATGATGTAATACTTTTCTACCGGATACATAGGGTTTTCATCTGTTTTACCGCTTGGAAACGGGCTTTCAATCAGGTCAAAATTTACCGTAAAACTAAGCGGATTATCGGTACTGGTTTTTACATTCAGGTTCAGGTTTAATTCCTTATTGGTAAGCGCGTAGGCAGATTTGGTAGCATTGTAAGAAATATTGATGATTTCTAACGCACCTTCATCTAGCTTTTCGGTAGACCGTACAGCAGCCATTGCTGTGCTATCTGTTACGATATTCTGGGTAGCAGTATTAAAATCGGCGGTTGTAATTTTCAGTACTGAGCTCATCAGGCCGCTAGTGGCTTTGGCCATATCAAGCACAGTTGAGGCAGAAACTTCGGCAGTAAGTGTAGAAGCTTCCATGGCCGTTTGAGAAGTTACTTCTGCATCATAAGCCGTTTCGTTTATTAGCTTACTGGCCTCTTTTGCCAGCATATAAATACTGCTGTCAAAATCTGCAGCATTTAAAATGCTGTAGATCCCCCCCATATCACCAGCCAGGCGAACAATAGCATTGGTTGCAATCTGTACATTAGATGCAGACACCGCCATATTGGTTGTAGATTGTTTAACAAACTGACTGGCCTGTGTAGCTGTACCTAAAAGATTTACCAAAACGTTATTATCCTTAATGGCCTGGTTTTGTGTGGCCGTTTTAGATTTGTATGCATCTGTTGCTGCAGCGAGGTTCTGTTCTGCAGCAATGGTAGCACCCTCTGCATGGTAAAGGGTAAACATCGCAGCATTTACCTGCGAATTAAGGTCTTGTTCTTCAATATCCAGACTCTGCAAAGAGTTTACGATGGCTGAATGTAGGTTTTCATTGTAAGAATTCATAATTTCTATCTTAGTTCGTTAAATTGATTAATGTTGATGTAGGTTCAAAATGATTAGCATTAGCTACTATCCAGATGGTAAACCAGTTGATTTACGTTGATTCTTTTCATATTAATAAGTCCAGTTTACGTGTAGATGTTTATCCATCCATGGATGTTTAATGATCGAGAATGAAAACGGAGACCTGTGAATTAAAAGATCATACGGGCGTCTATCTACCATTAGCTCCCAGCGCTCTTCTCTTTCGGTAAGTAATCCATCCCTCACCAACCAATTGCCTCTAAAACCATCTATTGAAGAGCTACCAATAGCTGTCCAATGGCTAATTACAGCATTTATTAATCCTTTTATGAGTTGTTTGTTTTCTGCTGAAATACTGATTCCCTCCATTACCGGTTGTGCCAGCGGTATCCCACATAAAATTTTATTGAGCGGCAAAAACGATTCTTCCGTATGTTCTTGTCCGGTTACAATATATTGCAGGTAATGCGCAGCCTGCATTTGGCTTTCGGCATTAATAAATTTACGATCGTGTGTAAGGCCTAGCCTTTCAAAAAGCATGGCGATATAACTGTTAATAATTACCATTCCGGCATTTCTGACACTTATTCCGCCTTTTAAGTTATCGGCTTTTTCTTTCATCATAATGGGTTTAACAAGTTTTACAGGTTTTATTTTAGTATTTTCATTGTTGGATTCAGCGGTAGAACGATCCTGAGCAATCAGCGATTCGAATGCCAATTGCAATAGTGGTGGTAGTGCGGGCTTATGTGCATTCATGTGGCTTATAAATACTGCTTTCGGAATCGCTCTCTTGCCGCAAAATTCCCAGATCAGTTCGTTCCAGATATTTTCGGCAGTAATTAATTTCCAGTTGCCGGAAGTCCAGGCTTTAGTTACTTTTTTAAACAGGATAAACTGCATTTCTCTGCCAGTTACTCCGCTAAATGAAATATTGCCTGATATGCGATAAAACTGATTTAAAACATTAAATATAGGTTGGCGGTTGGGATGTAAATTACCTATGATGACCAGTAATTCATCAAAACCAACTGCTTTTTGAAGCCAAAGCCACTGGTGATCGGTTATGATTTCCTTTTTTACAAATTCAAGCAATTTCTTAGGCTCCTGTTGCATTTCAGCCAACCAGATTTCATTCTGCCCAAATTGGTTAAGCTGGGACATTTCCTGCAAAGTACTCCAACTTACTCCCTGGGGTAGCAAGAATGTGGTAAAGTTTTTGGTAACTACTGATGCTGGAAACATCGGTGCCAAACTTTCTGTATCAGGTATAGCCATCAGCGCTTCTTTAAGGACTTTTGGGTATAGCCTCGTATAATTCTCAAGTATATTTTCTAAGGTTTCGAAGCTTTTCCGGTCTTTAATTCCCGCCTTTACCTGAAAATGGTATAGGGCGATAAGCTGTTCGATGTGTTTTTTAAATTGCAGCACCGGCATCCGAGAAACTTCTTCCTTAAAAACAGCTGTTAATAGATGGTAAAGTGAGGTGTGCCGCAACGTTTTTAACGTAGCAGGTACCTCTGCCACCAATAACTGATCTAATAAGGCCATGGGAGATAACTGTTTATTCTTTGCCAAAACCACAATCAAAACCTGAAGAAAGGCCGTTTCAGTAAAGGATGTATTCTCCTGACGGAGGATAAACATTAAACCTTCATACCATAACTGGTTGCGTTCGGTTTGCTGCTTTGCGCTGCCCATTAACCGGTTTAAGAAAATGATGCTTTCTGTTAAAATTACTGATTTGTAATATTTGAAAGCCGTGAAGATGACCTTTAAGCTGTGGCTGGATAAATCATTAATTAAAGGCAGCCAAAAATCACTTTTACTCCCGAAAGAACTAATGAGTGTTTTAAAACGCAAGGCATCTTCTTTGGCTAAAGCACTAACCAGATCATTAAATATTGCCAATTTTCCTGCGGTATGCCTAAGGTTTTGATCACGAAAAAGGAGCTCTAATAAGTACCAATGATCGGTATCTTCAATTACCTGCCCGGTCTTGTGCTTTTGCTGGTCTTTATTCTCCTTCGACAGGAGTTGCAGGGTAAGGATAAAATCGGATTGCAGGCTTAAACTCCTGGTTAACTTTGCCACAGCCAACTCTATCAGTTCGAAAAGCTGGTTGTATTGCATGTTATAATGCGCAGCCATTTGCACAATGCTGCTTTTCATAAACTGGATCCGGTTAAATACCGTTCCGCGTTCGGTTAAAAGGTAATTAAGTACCCAAAACCACACATTTTTTTTAAAATCCGTAGTGCTCACCGCCTGAACCACGGTTTCTTTCTGCTGAATTTTAGTCAGTTCGTTCGAAAACATTATGATCTGTCCACCAACATTGGGTTCTATGGCCTCAATGATTTTGATCATATTTGGCTCATTAAACTGCCAGGCCATCCTCCGTCTTACCTGCTCCGAACTAAAGCCCGATTCTTTTAACATATCCAATAACTCTTCCCTATTCTGTTGCAGTTGCAGGGCCAAAATCTGATTTACAGTACCATCGGCAGCCTGATGATTCCATGGCAGTGCCCCATTCCATAAAAAATATCTGATCAGCTGTACGTGTGATCTTTTTTCATCCAGAATTTCGATCTGCTTGCCGCGTTGATGCGAATAAAGAATCATTTCTACCAGTTTTTCATTTAGCTGCTGGCGAATTTTAATGGGAAGTTCGGTTTCTAACTGATCGAAATTGATTATGCCTAAATCGAGTTCGAGCGATTGGATTTTCCATGTTTGTCCTGGAGGGCAAAATTTACTGAAAACGGCTGCCATTTCTTGCTGCAGGTGAAAACCGCTCCAATTGCTTAGCCGCTCCTGCAGCGCTACACCTTGTGCTTTGCTATCAAACACGGTATCCCATGTAAGCCTAGAAATCAGGTTATGGCTATTTTGAGGCATCTGCTTGGGTATAAATGAGGTTAATTACTTTCATCAGGCTAGTGGCATTGGCAGCTACACTTTTATTCAAAGGATTTGCAGGATAAATCAATCCATTGTGCCAATCGGCATAAGCGATAATCAATATTTCCAGTAAGCTGGTATTTAAAAAGAAGCAGCGGTAAGAAACATGAGCGGGCATTGTTTCTGTTAAAAACAAATTTAAACGCTCCTGAAATGCTTCGGAATTCATTTGTGGAATAAACGACGGAAAGATCAAAATTACCTGATCCATGTTTGTGGGAACAGCAATATAAGGTGAAAGCAATCCGGTTTCGATCAGTAGCAAGCCTTTACGTTCCAAAATCATCCACATGGCCAGCTTTAGCGCCATTGCTGATGTAGTTTCATCGAAATGATTTTCCATAAAATCGCAATAAAGCGGCTTTAAGCCAAAAAGGAGGCTTAACTTCAGCTCTACGGCAGAATAATGGATAAAATCAATGGTATCGAGTGCTTCCACATAATCAGTTGCGGCAGAATTAAAAATAAAATCATTCGTATAACCACC
Organism: Pedobacter sp. PF22-3; assembly: GCF_026239555.1. Classification (GTDB taxonomy): domain Bacteria; phylum Bacteroidota; class Bacteroidia; order Sphingobacteriales; family Sphingobacteriaceae; genus Pedobacter. The sequence goes on from NZ_JAPIVP010000009.1 coordinate 198,019, forward strand.
CATTACCCTGATATTAAAATCTTTAGGAACATTGGTAAAATGATCAGCTACTTTTTTAGCGCCGATGTAGTTGTAGGCCTTTATCCTGAAATACGTAAGTAATCCTAAATTTTGCAGGTAGAGACTTTTAAAAATCACCTGATCTTTTAAACTTTCTCCGGCGTAATAAGAACCATCGATGATGGTATTGATCAACAATGGTGATTCGCCATGACGGGCTAGTAAATGATCCAACATGTTGTTCCTTCTCATCAGGTTGATGGTATCATCTTCCACCATATCCATTAGCCCTTTAATATAAGGATTGTAGGGATCTTTTTGATAGGCCAACCAGCTCGAGTATTCCATTTCCTGCTCAGTTTCTGCAGCAATGCTAAAATTATAAAGCTCATTATCTTTTAGCAGTGGTCTGATGTGTGGTATAGAATAAAGCGACTGATAAAAATAAGTTGGCGAAAAAACAAGATAAGGCACCGGATATTCGGAAGGAATTTCTTCTAAACGGTTCTTGGTATTATAAAAGAATGCCTGGTCGGAAGGTGTGCCGCTTTGTGCATTTTTAAAGGAAAACAGGGTACCTAAATTGGCCAATTGCGAAAACTGGTTAGCCAAAACCTGATCGAAAAGTGTTAAGTAGCCCTTAAGCTGTCTTGATTGGGCTACCTGAAAATCAGTAGCATTATCAACCGTAGTATCTGCGCCTACGGCATAAATTTCGGGAAAAGTATTTTGAATGGAATAATAAGAATTGATGTCCCTGAAACTTCCGCTAGGCATCGTAATTCTCAGGTTTGGTATTGCTCCAAAAACCGGACCGGGACCAGGTGTTTGCGGGCTGCTACTAACAGCTAACATGAGCAAATTTGTTGCGCTAAACAACCTCCTGCCTTTACAATAAATCTCCAGACCATTATCTAAAGAGCCAGACCAGTTAATATCTAACAAATGATCACTTTCAGTATGGATTTCTTGTGCAGAAGGTTGCTGATTGAATGTTAAACCACTTACACCAATTATGCCTGGCACATTCAGGATCAGTTGTTGCAATTCGATCAGTTGTAACTGGTCTTTCTTTTCACCAAGCGCTGCAGTAGGAATCCAACCGTGTTGCAACAGAGGTCCGTTAAAAATCTCATCGATAAGTACGTCATCCGTTTCTTTCAAATCGTAACCCAGGGGTACCACTTTTGGAAATATGGCCTGCTGTACACGCTGCTGCAATTCAGCTAATATTTTTTTCAGTTGTGTTTCATCGGCAATTTCTATTTTGCCTGCCACGGTATGAAAATCCTCAATTAAACAAAGCGGCTGCAAAAACATTTCACCCAAATTTCTCCATTTGTTAAGGTAAATGAAGGCTGCATGGCATAATTCTTCCTTTTCAACTGTTGTATTTGCCTGCAGATAAACCTGATAAGCATAATTACTGCCAGGAACAGGAACGATCAAAGCGTTAGTTACCCCGCTTACGCCATCAATCAGGCATTTTCGGTAATCGGTGATGCTTACCGGTGAGGTGGTTAAAATTTCATCGGGCAGGTAAAACTGATCTTTCACTTCAAGCTTTCCATCTGCATTGGTTAAAATATCGACAACCGGAAAATCGTTACAATAACCCAGTTCTGTAAGGGCATAACATAGCTGTTCGAGAATAGTTACCCCAGGATCAACATTGTTGAGGTTGGTCCATTCATGCCCGCTGTGTAACTGGATATATGCCAGCCCCTGAGCCTTAAGTGCAGCATAATCCTGACTGAGTGGCAGGGGCAGATCGATGATAAAGTTCTGCTCACTCATACCGCTGAAGGATTAAGGCTGATCTGATGAACCAGGTTAGAAATAAACAAAGCCGATTTTTCCATCAGGCCAACACTGGTTTGCAAACTCGCAGTTACCGGTGCGGTGGTAAGTTCGGGATGGTACATCCAGGTTTTAAAGGCTACACTTTCTACCACAGCTACACCATTTATGTTTTTAATAAACGAAGCCACCTGTACATCGGTAATCTCCTGATAAATCTCAACCTGGGTACTGGTACTTTTAATCCATGGCGAAAGGTAAATATTCAATGCCTGGGTTAGACTTTGCTGTACAGCCGAAAACTCATAGCCCTGCTGAACGGTAATTACGGCATAAACGGTTACAGACTGAAAAGTAGGATTAGATACTTTTACCGCAGAAAAAGCAGATGTTTTTTGCTGTAAATACAGTTGCATATTTTCTTCTTCCCTCATGCTCACCATTGGAAGGAACGCATGTGGCGCCTTCCAGCTATCAACCGATTGTACTACATAAATGTTGGTACACTTTAACACCGGATTATAAATCACCGCAGCGTCGTAGATGTCATTAAATTTCTGTTTAATCAATCTTACATAATCTGATGCACTTGTGGCCCTGTCTTTTGTTTTAATCCGGTTACTCACCCTCCAATTCATGGTTATCGCATTTTCGGCCACATTACCCCCAAAAGAAGGAAATGGCTGTTGCACCGCACTGATTTTCGGAAAAGGACCTTTGGTTTTGGTAATCGTATTTGCCGCTATGGCTGGAACATTAACCGCATCGTTTGGGGCAGTATCTAAACGCTGTACACTGATGCCATTTGTACTTAATAAAACAGTAGCGGCTACATGACTAATATCATTGGCTACAATGGCGATCCAATAGCATTTTGGGGGCATGAGCACACTCGTCAAAGTAATGTTTGCTGGTATATTTAAGGTTACAATACCCGAAGAGGTAAGATTATCGGTTCCATCGGTGAGCACAATAAGCGGTGCCCAGCCTTCAGAACCTAGGTAATAATAGCTAACCGCTGTTGCCACAGGGTTTCCCATTACATATTTCCGTGCCAGTTCTAAATAAATATTAAAATTGCTGGCTGGAACTAAATTATCAACAGCAAGATATAAATAACCATCGTAGCTGTATGAAGCATATAGGGGAATACCTGAATGATTTATTGGAGCAGCTCCTATCGTATACTCTTGGGCCGGCAGCGGATTCTGGTTATCATACACTGCATAATTGGCAAAAGGTGTATATAAAAAAGCCTGAACCGGGTAATCCTGAATCGTTGCCGTAGCCTTGCTTTCATCATTAAATACATATTCAACAGCGGCGGTATAAGTTGCGCTAAAGCTTTTTAATTTGGGTGTAAAAGGCAATTGTGCCGCAGCAACAAAGGCCACATTTTCATTATTGTACAGAATTTGTGAGTTATAAATTGCAACGGCTGATACCACATTGGGGTAAACAGCAGGACCAAAGCCATAAGTTGGCCCTTGAAGGTCCATTTTTATGAAACCGCCGGTACTGGCTTCTGTAAATTTCATGGGCTGGTTTTGCAGGTCGGGGTTGCAAGCGGACAGTGGAATACTGGTAGATTCGTAACTGCTCAAAGAATCCATTTCGCCATTATCTACTACAAAAAGCAGATTTGTAACATCTTCACTAACTGGCTGATCAGACACTGGGGCAGTAGTTGAGGCCGTAACAGGCGTTACCGTGTCTGTTGGTGTTATAGTTACAGAAGGCAAAGTATTAAACGACGTTGATCTCCAATTCTTTTCTTCCAGCAACTGAAAACCCACCACAAAACATTTGTTATTATAAGGTTCAGTTAGTTCCGGAAATGGCACGGGATCAGCTTTTTTCTTTCCAAATATTTTTTCCCAAAACGAAGGTTCAGGTGTTGCAGCTATATTGAGCTTTTTCCCGAGGTAAAGGTTATAAGCCTGATAGTAATATGAAAAATCTGGTGGTAATGCTGACCAGTTTAATGCAAGTTTTAAGGAACCAACTGGCTTGCTAAAAATTTCATCACTCCCAATAATAAAATTACTGCCATATGCTGGGGTTGGGCCAAACAACGGAAAAGCTACTTTGGTACTCAGCGCACCGTAATCGTTATAGAGCTGAAAGGTTTCCATGCCGGTTACATTTACTTCTATTTTCATGCTCTGGAGCATGGGTGGTGCCACGGTTGCTGGCGTAACCTGATTAAACACCAGCTTAAACATTGGCCAGGCACTTACAACACCATCCGGATTGATGAGGAAACGTTCAATAGCCGGGTCGGTACTTTGCAGTACAATTGTAATGATAATAGGGTGTGCAGGATCTGTTTCATCCCACTGAAAATCGGCACTTACCTGAAACCAGTCTTTTAATGTACTGAGGTAACATTTTGCGCTACGCAGCATATTCAGATCTGGCGTTCCGGTATAAGTAAAAGATAGTTTTAGCTGCCTCAACCCCTCTCTAAGCAGCAACATGGGCGAAGCAAATGCAATGCCCAGTGCTTGTTGTATGCCGGGATTGGATTGATGATTACCTAAAGTATCCCATGATAAAACTGCACCTGCGGTATCCTTTTGCACCACACCAGGATTAGCTATTGTTTGTAACTGAAGATAGGAAAGTTGGTTTGGCGCTGGTGCCCTTGATAAGGTATAAGCCAAAGGGATAGCTGCCGGATTTAAAATTACATCATCGGTGCTGGCAAATACAATGGGATTCTTTTGTGCATCGGTACCGGCATCAAACAAGGTGCCTTTTGGCAAATTGACCACAGCTGTTTCGATAGCCAAACTAGCCGTTAAATAAGCCCGGTCTGCTATTGCTTTGCGCTCAGTTTGTTTTAAAATATCGCGGTAATAAAACCTTAAGTGTTTATCACTGATCTGGTTAAGCTGGGTTTGCTGTATGTTTAAAAGATGAACAAAGGTACGCAGTAAAGTAGTATCAGGAAAACTGCCTTTTAACTTCGATAAACGATCGTACTCCATATTGGCCTGCTTAACAATTACCTGTAAAAAATTAAATAGCGTATCGCCAATATGGGTTACCGCCTTAAAAATAGCCGCTATGGCATTATCTTTTATAAACGGTAATAAACCCATTAATTTCCAATATGGGCCTTTAAATATTCCTTCTCTCCAGATCCGATATTCGTAAGTATCTAATTTCCAGATAACGGAAGGATCAGTTGGAACTAAACCTACCAGCATGGCGCTGCTAAATAATGCTTGCCGCAAATCGATAATGGCCTGTAATGCATCAGCAAAAGTGCCCCTGATCTGTTCTCCTACATAAGTTTTTAGCGGATATTTGGCAGGTGACTGTTGCATATAATGCATCCAGTTTTGAATCTTGATGAAGATACTGGTTAGTTGGTCGAAAAGCTGGTTAAAAGTAGCGGCTAAATCATTCTGTTGTTCTAGTTTATGGCAGGTATGCAGGTAAAGATTGTATAATTTAGTGAAATTGGTGCCGGCAATGGTGGCCATTAAAAAAACAGGATCTTTTAAAATAAAAGGTTCCCAGTTACCATTTACCGCATTATCATGATCGTAGAAATTAATCAGCGCAGCAAATTCAGACAGAAAGCGGAGCCAATCTTGCTCCGTACGTCCATCAATTAATGAAGCGCCCGGTTGCAGGGCTTCAGCAACTGAATTTAATATGCTATTCGCGTTAACTAATTTCATGCTTTAAATTAAATTGGTTCCCTCGTTAATGTAAAACGGGAAAACATAATTGTGCCGGGTATTGGTCTGGTTATACATGTAGGTAAGCAAAATCTCTACTACACCTCCCCTAACATCCCTGAACTGTACATCTACATCGGTTACCGTAATGCGGGGTTCATTATACATTAAGGCATAAGTAATGGCTTCCTTTATTTCCCCTTTCAGACTTTCGTCCATTTTTTTAAAAAGAAACTGCTGCAGGCCACCTCCAAAACCACCTTCCATACAGCGTTCACCATTTCTGGTCTGCAAGATGATATCAATTGATTCGTTAATGTTTTCTTCGTAAGCACTCAGGTTCAACTGGTGGTTACCAACCGAAAAAGTAACCGGGAAGGCCCATCCCGAACCCAGAAAATGATGGTCTACTTTGCTTGTCTCTTTTGTCATCTCATTAACCGCCTATCATTACATTAAATGCACCGAGCATAATTGTTCCGCCATGCGCGGTGGAGTCGCCCATTCTCGCTGCAGGCATTCCGCCAATCATTACCGTTGCAGAACCTTTTATAATGCTATCTGGCGGACCTACACAAACCAGCATGTCGCCTACCCTGGCGGCTGGTAATTTGCCAATTAATACAGTAGGTTCACCCGGTCCTATAATTGGTCCGCCAACATGTGGTATAGGCACAGGTGCCGGCGTTACCATTGGACATTCGTGAAAATCGGTTAATCTGGCTGCTGGTGGCATATTTTCTTCTGTTTTAAAATTAATTAATCATAATCATCGCACTTTTCAGGCTCAGTTCCATACCGCTTTTAATTTCTGTGGTCATTGATCCTTCTGCAGAAAACTGGCTGTCGGCTACCTGTTTTATATTCATGCCACTTACCGCAACATCTCCGGTTGGCGCTTTTAAAGTTACCCCTTGTGTACCAGTGATATTCACTTTTTGATCTGCCTGTATATTAATATCTGCAGCACTTTTGATGGTAATGCCGTTTGCAGACATGACTATGCTATTCTTATGTTCATCCTGAATGGTGATTTTTTTATCCTGATCGCTAAAAATCATTGTGTTTTTATCCGGCGTAGCAATGGTTAACACCTTATTTTCATCATCAAACTCGATATTGATGTTAGATTTGGAAACGATTGCCTTTATGGAATTTTTCTCATTAGGATTAAGGCCTTTATAGGGCTTATTTTTTGGACTACTGTACATGCTGCCCAATATTACTGGACTTCGTGGATCTTCGTTTAAAAAACCCAGCACCACTTCATCACCTACTTCGGGCAGAAAAAAGACACCTGCACCACTGGTTGAATAAAAGTTGGCCAATCTTGCCCAAATGCCCTGACCACTTTGGTCGAATAGAGGCACATCGACCAAAATGCGGTACTGCGAATCGGGATCATCGTACATTTTTTTAACGGTTCCATTAAATATCCCCCTAACACCAGGCAACATGCCAGAGGCTACTGGTGCCATTACATCAGGTTCTTCGATAAACCATTGAGGCGAAAGGCCTACGGAAACTTCAGTAACCCAGTTTCCATCAGAAAGGTCGTGGACAACACCAGAAATGAGATAATCGCCGTTAAACCTGCCGCCAAGACCATTCAAGGTCATAAATTTACCAGGATCAACCAGGTTGGTACCCTGAAATTTAGCTTCTCCCTGTATTTTGGCATATTCACTTTTTAACATCTGCGCTTTGGCCCAGGTGTTAAGTTCTTCTGTTTCCATTGGTGCAGTGGTTTGCAAGGCATATTCAGGCAGGCCAACTACTTCAGCTAAAGTTTTAGAGGAAATATTTCCTGGTCCGGCATAGTTGTTTGGCGCTTCAGCACTGGCTACCTGCTGTTGTTTATAGTCCCAGGTGCTTGATTTTACACGCTCTAACTGCGTTATGGCATTCATGTCTGCCCTGAATTCCATTAACCCGCTACCATAGCCAATGGTTATTACCGGATTAGGGTTTGCGCCTGGTGCTTTTACGGCAACTGTACCGTTAAGTGTGGTAACAACCAGGCCATTCATTTCTGCCAGCGAAAGCATAAAATCCCAGTCGCTTACATAAAACTGTACCTGCTCAGGCCAAACAGTAGTTGTTCCGCTTACATCAGGCGTTAAAGAAGAATAACTGCTGATGATGGAACTGATTACATCACTATCTTTTTTTTGAGCAAAGGTGAGGCTCTTTCTGCCCACAGTCATTTTTATTGCTTCATCCTTACATTCTACTTCCAGAGCTGAGCCAACAAGGTCATTAATAAGGATAGATTGGCGGGTAATAATACCTTTAAAGATCACCGTGTTTGACGAGTCGTAACCGGCCTCGATACTGATGACGTTACCAGGTACAAAAACGGAAGAAGAGCTGGCCTCGAAAGTTCCGGTATTTGCTTCTCCATCCAAAATGGTAATTATTGCAGTAGAAACGCGGTTTATTCTTTTTTCTACCCGTACCGAGAGTACATTTACCTCGCCGGGAACGGTATTGCCCGCAACTTTAACGGTATAGGTGGCTAAGCTTCCACTGGGAATATTGGATGATGATGACATTATATTTTTGGAATGATGGGTGGAAAAATCAGTTTTTCTACTCCTTTTAAGTTTCTAAATTTATTAAGGCCATTGTATCGGGCTACCTGAATGTAATATTTTTCATTGCTCCATACTTTTTCGCACAGTTCTGGCAATGTTTCTCCTTCTACCACGGTAACCAGGTGACTAATATCAGGCGATTCGTCCTGATCCTGGATTTTTACCGTTTGTGGGGCAATATACTGCCCGAAACCCAGCGAAATTTTGGCCCTCAAGGGGCTTCCATCAGGCCGGAACAATGTATAAGAAATATCAAAAGAATTTAATACCCCATTAAAAACGAGATCTTTACCCCATTGCACCTTAACAAAATTTGGTCGGTGAATGGTTCCGTTATACGTAAAAATAATGTTCTCTAAAGTGCTGATCTCTTTCGCCATATCAACCCGTTTAGGGTCAACAATTCCGGTACAATCAATCACCACATCAAAGTTTAGTTTATCGCTTGGCGTACTTTTGTAACGTTGCGATGGCGAACTGGAATCGGGTGCCTGCTGCTGGTTATATTCAATGCTCCGTTGCCATTTAATCGACTCGGGATTGAGCATCATCAGGTACGGCGGACCGGGAAAACGTTTGGTAAACTGTTCATCCGTATAACCGGTAATTTTCATTGGTTCCAGACTTCCCATAACTAACGTGCATTACTGCTCCTTTTGGTGCGTTCGGTAATCATTTTCTTGCATTCAGCAAGCAATTGCTTTTTTAATTGTTTAACATCTTCTGCACTCACTCCAGCTTGCAGATTTGCTTCGCTGGTTGATATCTGCGTTTTAATGATAAGTTCTCTTATTTCTACAGGCATAATGATTAATCAAATAGGTTTGAAGTGTAAGTTCCGTTATCCGTAATCTCAAAATAGGTATAAGCCAGTTCGATAGATTCAATTACAAGGGCATTTTCCTGCGATTTTAAGTCAGATACCGAATATTTTATCGGATAGGCTTTATGGAAAGTCCACATTATCAGCATATCTCCATTGGCATCTAACAGGCTAACCGAAATGTCGTTGGTTTGAATAGTAACGCCAAGCCCACCATCCATGCTGCTCACACACCAATCAACAAGGCCTGATCCTTCCGGAACAAGTGCTCTTTTAAGCACCAGGTTTTGGCTTGATGAAGTAGTGGGGAGCCGGTATTTAAACCGGTTTTCCCCACCTGATACTACTTCTTCAATGCCTAACTCCTTAGAAATACCTGATACCTCCTGAAAGGCAGCGTTCTCCCCTTTTAAGGAAACCATGAAATAAAACCCTACCGGATAAGTATTACTTGCCATTCGTAATGGTTAACTGTTCGTGCGCAATTTCCAGTGTGTCAATCGCCACTTCATTTCCTTCTGATTTTAAGTCAGTACTGCTGATTTTGGTTGGCCATGCATTATCCAGCTGCCATTGCATGGTTACATTGCCTGACTCATCAAGCAGTTTAATCAGCACTGTGCGCCTTTTAATCAGATTCATTTTAATCTCCGCGTGCCAATCCCAGAAAACGTTATCGTTAACAAAAATTCCACGTTTCATGGTTACGTTACCGTATTTTACCAAACCTGGCATTTTCTCTGTAGAAAAAAGCGGACTGTTGCTTTTGCGGTATTCGATCACCTGATTTTCGACATCCATTCCGGATACTTCCTGAAATCCAACGCCTTTTAATTCAGTACCAAGGTCTACCTCAAACCTAAATTTCGGTAAGGGCCATGTTGCGCCTTGTGCGCTTCCATCATCTGCCATAATATTATCTTTTTAAATTAATGTATAAATCTGTTAACTAGAAACCGGCATTTCCTGTTGGAAAGTAAGTACAATAAACTCTGCAGGGCGTACCACGGCTACACGCACGGTTACGTTCATAAATCCATTTAGGATATCATCAGAAGTCATGGTAGTGCCTAAACCACAATCTACCGAAAAAGCATCTGCAGCGGTGGCACCCATCAATCCACCCTCTTTCCAAATGGTGTTCAGGAAACTACTGATCATCGCTTTAACAGCTTCCCAGGTATTTTTTACATTCGGTTGGAAAACGTAAGAATGTGCTGCCAGTTTGCATGATTGTTCAATCATAATCATGGTTCTTCTTACCGAAATGTATCTCCAGTCCTGGCTGTTACCATCCAATGTTCTGGCGCCCCATACCAAAATACCGATGCCGTTAAAAAAGCGGATGGCATTGATGGATTTACCTGAAACAGGGTCGATGTTGAGGTTGCCCTGCTGGCTTTCTGATAAATTAATGGGTAAAGATACCGCGGCAGTAATGGAAGTATTGGCTGGAGCCTGCCATACACCTTCCTGGTTATCAATAGTAGTCATTACGCCTGCCATACCTGCGCTTGCCGGAAGAATATTGGCCAATGCAAGTACATTTTTAATAATGGTGGCATATACCTTACTCGCATTGATTAATGCATTATTGTATTGCGTTACCGTTAATGGTGCTCCCGGAGGGTTTTCAATATTATGAAGAATGGTTGCTGCTGTTGGGTTGGGGTTTGATGGCGGATTTAACAGTGGCTCCAACTGTTTAACATCCCCGCCAAAAAGATTGGTGTAATTGATATCAGTACTTTGCATAATGGTGGTACCGATAAAGGGATAATAAGCAGCGCCATAGCTCAAACCCTGCTCTCCGGTATGCTCCCTGAAAGTATCAATATCAGCAGAATAGGTTATTGGATCAGGGTTTCGGCCGCCAATAATGTCGAAAACAGATACCGCAGTTTGCATATCCTGGCTTTGTGCCAGCATACTTTCCATTAGGGTACCATTATCATCTACCGACAACAAAGTGGCTTCCGGGCAAATATACATTGTAGGTTCCTCCTCGTTAAGCAAAAGTTGAAGACCACTTTGGAGCTGTGACAAAGAAACATTCGGATTAATAATCTGCTGCCCTACACCCATTGGCTGTGCAGATGCAGGGCCATAAGTACCTACCGATACAATATACGCTTCTCCACCCCCATTTTGATAAAATAGTTCAATACTGTTGTACATGTAATAAATGGTATTGGGATCGGGTAAAATGGAGTAGTATGCACCATTGATGATCATATAATCACGATCGGTAGGCTCGCTTTTTTGCTGTACCAAATAATATTCGGGACTATACTGTGCCGCCGGACTTGCTGGTGGTGCCGGGTTAGGGTAACAATAAATAGACTGGAACTCAGCAAATGACGTAATTTTATACGGCACATTGGTATACGACTTACCATTGTATTCGGCCTGGGGCGTATAGCCTATAAATGCCGGAACCGCAGTAGCCACCGTGACTACGCTATTGGGAAAGGCATTTTGCTCATTGATGTAAACACCAGGAGACTTAATGTTTGATGCAATCATAACTTATTTTTAGCGGTTATTGGTTTATAAATAAACATACATGGGTGAAGAAAGCTGTTCAGCCGCGTTACCCGTCACCTTACCTATCCACTCGGGTATGGGTGTTGGCAGGCCCTTAATAATTATTTGTGGCTGCACGGGCCTGTTATCGGTTGATGCTGGACGGTTGATGAGGTCGAATTTGTATACAGGTACCTCGCTTAATGGGATGAGCTTGCTGCCCGAAGAGAACAACAAAGCATTTTGCCCGGTTTCCATCACTACATTTTCCGGTCCTTCAAAATTAATAGTCTCTTTTCCTGAAATGGCAAGGTTATACAGCTGCAACGTATTTCTATTGATGATAAAGTATTGCCATTGCGTTGCCCTTGCCATCAATTTAATATCAAAACTCACACTTCCCTCGTCCTTATTAAATTTTAAAATATCAGCAAAACGCAGGGTTGCCTTTCCTAAACAGTTCGTACCAGGATTGCCGGAGAGCTGCTGATTGAGCTGTACATTTTGATCATCTACAGTCGTATTACTGCTATCGTATAAGAGTTGCCCTACCCAATTGGAAGGCAGTTCGGTAAAAAAATTAAAGTCGGGGTTATTTGTTCGCATTTCAAAACAAAAAGCATCCTGCCCGGTAGCTTGTTCTATATATGCTAATAACTCTTTTAGCGGTTGCGAAGCATTAACATACAGACCTATACCATTAATCTGTCTCCTGATAAGAAGACGAAACCTTTTCATCAATTGTTCGGTTGCACTATCGGCATTAAACTCCAGGCAGCGGCAAATGCTTTTCTGGAAATAACTGTGGTAAACATCCAGCTGAAAGAGACGTTGATATTTTTCGATCATTGTGTTACCTGATTATCCATTACCGAAACTGCCCCTACAAACCCATCTGCCTCAAATCCCTGAATGGTGATTAACCGCATCTTATAAATAACAGAGGGCTGGTATTTTGCTCCCATAGCCGACCACAGGTTGTTCATTTCCTGATAGTTGAGTTTTTCTATATCAAACTCCAATTTATTAAGTCCCTTTGGTATAGATGAAGAAGAATTTGCAGATAACACCGCATTAACCTGAAAAAAAAGGATTACCGCATTCAAGAATTTTAGTGTTTCGCTGTAATCGTCAAAATTGGCGCTTATCAAAACATCCAGGTTAAATCTTTCAGCAGGATTCACATTTGCATAACTTCCATTATTAAGCTGATGATTGCGCACGTTAAAAGGTTTAGTGGTTTCCTTTTCCACATTGATCAGCGAGATTACAATTTTATTTTGGTTTACTACAGGTATACTTCCATTGCTATCGATCAGCGTATTCTTGATCACTTTTGGTTCATCCAGACCAAACCGATTCTTTAGAAATTGATCCAGGGTATCACAAGTAAATTGGAGCGCCTCGTTAATCATAATAGTACCTTAGATTGAATGAGTTTGTTTGTAGTGGATAATTGTATTAGAGCAATGATATAAAATTAGATATCTTGTATTTAAAAACAGCACGAATGATGTATACTTTTCATATACATTAAATGTTGATCGAAAATTATGCGTAGACAAATCGTAGACCGGGGGATATAAGATTATCGTCATTACGGGTACTCATCAGGGCTGCTCCCGGAAAAAAATGGAGATGGCGTCTAAAAAATACGATCTGATAATCAACAACTTATATAGACCTCATTATAAGAAGTCTTTTTCAGTGGATGAGGCAATGACGACGGATCTATTGGAATCAGTCAATGGTAGCAAAGGAATAACAAAAACAGCTAATAAACTCAGGCCATACTCAACTTATGCTGATCTACTGACCTTAGATGTGCAGCAAGATCCTGGTCTCGCGGCAATGACATTTTCTTTTTAAGCCTATACTTATGTGTGCGCACACTTTCCTGGTTAATGCCTAGTAAATTCCTAATATCATCGTTACTCATATTCATTTTAAGGTAACAGCAATATTTAAGATCGATTGAGGTTAATGTAGGGTAAGCTTTAGTGAGTTGGAGTAAAAAACCAGGATTAATTTCTTCGAAATACAGTTTGAAATCGTCCCAGAGTTTATAATCGTTCGCAGATATTTTAATCGTGTTAACGATAGAGATCAGTTCCGTTCTGGTCCGGTCATCTACATTTGGATAAAGCTCGCCAAGGCGCTCTTTAATTTTTAAAAGTACATCTACTTTCTGATCGAGTTCCATTACATAACGGCTTAAGTTCCGGTTATGATCGGCATTGGCAATGGCCGTATCCGCAAAGCCCATCACTTTTGGAAGCGCTGGCTGCTCTTTTTTCATTAACAAAATGGAATTGACCCTCGAACTCAGGTAAGAAGATTGATGAAGGTACTCCTGCTGACAGCTAAATACAATGTGATTAACAGGCCAGTTTAGCATTTCATTTTCGCCCCTTTTTGTTATGCACAATATGGGAACTAACGATTGTACAGTTAATGTTCCTATTTCATTGAGCATGTACTGGTTATTAGAGAAAGATAAAATAACAAGATCTGGCTTCATTGAGCTAAGTATACTTGCTAAACCCGTGGCCATAGTTGCTGAAACAATATGATAGGTAAAAGTTATGGATTGTTTTAATTTATCCAGTAAAATTAAAAAACTGGCTGTATCGTCATATCCTACAACTATTACTTTCTCTTTTAACATGTTATTGTTTGGTTGATGATGAAACCAGCACACTTTCATTATCACAACTTCTGGTTGTATCAAATATCAACAAAAGAAATAGAAAGAAGTATTGGATAATGGCCGTATTTTCACCTTTTTGTAAAAGGTGGAATATGCAAACACCTGCTGAAATATGATGACCTATGTAAAACAAAATGATAATTTAGCAAACAGGAATTTAGTCAACTTTATTGTATACCATTGATGAACTTAATCAAATATACCTTTAGGACCATTTTTTGAAAAATTCTGATTGCTGGACATCAATACCAGATTTGTAAGGTCATTATAGGCCGCTGATGCAGAGACTTTACTGATATTACCATCCTCTTCAGGTGCAGCCGTGCTAAGAATATGCTCTTTCCAGTTTTTATTGTGGTCTATACTGACAAAAGGTTCCTTACCTACCCGGTCTTTCTTACGTGGATAGAATTTTCCGTCTTTACATTTGTAAACTTTAACCTGATCCGTTTTACGCACTTTCGAAATGGTTTTTGATAGTAAATGACTAACTGTTTCATCAGTAAAAGCTGGCCGGTTTTTACCATTCCACAACTTGCGCCGCAATGCTTCCCTCAATTCTTCCTTTTTTGCATTGGCGCGGGATGCGGCATCACTAACACGGCCATCTCTTGCAGCATTCCCATCAATTCCTCCAAAGAGCTTTTTTTGCCGATCGGTCATTTTGCCAAAAATCGACTTTTGCCTGACCCGCTCGCCAATACTTTTTTCTTCCTCCATGCGCTGGATAACCTTGCCAGCAGTTGAGCCATTTGCCTGGGCGCTATTATTAACGGCATGCTGTAACTTTAGCTGTGCAATAGTTGTTGGTCTGTTATCTGCAAAATTGGACTGGGTTTTAGTCTTGCTTACTGATTTAGGCACAGAATTGGCAACAGCAGCTGTTTTTTTTTCAGGTGTTTGGTTAGCGTAGCTATTCATTGAGAGGGAATATAATTTATTAGATTATAGCAGCAATTTAAAATTTTATCAGGAAATAAGCTAATATTTTTATAAATCGAACCAAACGATCCTCATTTAATCTTGCTTTTATTAGTGATCAATTCATCAGTGCTAATAAATCAAAAAGTGTAGTTCCAATAAACGCCCCTTAATTTCCATGGCTATTAACCTGAATTCGATAAAAATTTATTAAAAATTTCGTACTTTAAAGGCTACCAGTTTAATCTACCCGCCATGCTGATCCGATAATTTTACATGTAACGAATAGTGTCTTCAATGGCCTTGTAGCTACTACATGGTCAGCATCTTTTTTAGCATGAAAGATCCTGAAATAAATTCAGGGGTGACGAATCTTAATTGACAATATCTTATGTGAGGGACTTTAAAGATATATTAAATCGAACACAGTGTACCTGCTACATCTTCTGCAGCAGGACTTAACTTTGTTAGTGCAGCAACAAATACTATTACAGGGATTTTTATAAGGACATTTAGAAGCAATTTAAGGTACGCATTCCAAGATTAGGTTGCAGCAGTCATTCTGAAATAAAGTAAGTTAATTTCTTAACATTTAAGGAACAGTATACTTATATTAAAACATGATGTTCGCTCACACAAAACCAGTCATTTTTTGTTTATCATCAGATTAAAGCGCTACAATATGGAAAATGAAATACAATCTGAAAGGGACATCCAATGCGAATTCCTCAATGTTTTTAAATTTATATGGGCAGCTTGTGGCATAGCCCCTTTAGGCGAAACGCCTCACACTTCTGAGCCAGAAAGCGCAAATCCTTAAATAAGAATTCCAGGTCTAAACTTTTTAAGCGACGTATCTAATTAATATCCACATATCAATTGGATGATTTTGCTTTGAAAAAAAATATTCTTCTATCTAAATGCTTTTCAACAAAATCTATACTTAAAAAAACTACGTAATTAATCAAAAACAAATTATTCATCAAAAAAAAATAAATTATCCCAAAGAAAAATAAATGATATCGAACCAAAGACGTCTAAGTAGAATTACAAATGACTTAATTTGTGCAAAAAGCGCCTCCAAATGCTTTAAACTAAATTAAAAATTAATATTAAAGATATTTTTTAAATCAATTTTTTAATTATTTTCGACTACTGGATCCCTATAAAATGACATTTTGACAAAGAATAAAGCAAGCCTAATTTTAATGGGCAATTGATTTATTTTGTAGTTTTTTAAAGCCCAACAACTTTAAAAAAATTTAGATTCATGTTAAGCAAAATGGTTCCCATTCATTGTTTATGATTAAAGCTCTACGTGAATTTTTATTTATTGGATTATGGGGATTAATATTGCTTTGCTCAGCAAATATTGCATTAGCGCGCGATGAAATTAAAACTATAACAACTGCCAGCTTTAATAACTTATCCTTTTCTTTTTCCTCAAAAGCGTATACTGACATCTTAAAACCTTCATCGGAAAGCAGCTATTCTAAACATTATATCGCCCCGGCCCCATGGCAATATTGGAGTAAAGCCAACGAAATTGTTATTACATCAGATATTGGAACCGTTACCGGAACGATAAAGAAAAGTGATGGTACACTATTATTTAATTTTACCTGTACGCAAGGTACACCTTACGTACAACGCTTCACCGGATTGCCTAAAGACGTGCCTGCGCATCCCCTAAATACGGTATTAACGGGAGCCGGATTAATTGTAGAAGCAACAGGATCTATTTCTGTTAACTTAAGAAATGTTGCTTCTGATGATTTAGGAAAAACTGACGGTACTGATTCCGATATTAAAGGCAACGCCTCTCTTTTTAGTTTCGGTGATGCCGCAATTGGAACGTCTTTTCGTGTAGGTTACTATCGCGATGGCAATCTTGCGGGGAGTAGCCACCCTCCAATATATAGCATTATGGCCACCGAAAACAACACCATTGTTAAAATTGGAGGTGTGGCTACCGCTACATTAAATGCCGGACAGAGTTATCTCTTTACGGCACCAATGGGAACCTTAGTAGAATCATCAGGATCGGCTGTAATGAATACCGCTGCAGATCTGGATGCACCCGGAGGCTGTGGGGATGGCGCCTACAATCCAATTCCACCAATAGCATCGTTGGGGCAAGAGTACGTAGTGGTTAGAGGAGAGGGTAATTCAACCGCCGAGCAGACTACAGTGATTGCAACAGAGGCTAACACCGTAGTTACCGTTACCGACTTTGACCTGAACGGTGTTCAGAAAAGAGTAACTACCTATACCCTGGCACAAGCTGGCGATTTTAAAACTTTTGCTCATGGTTATATTAACGGAACTTATAGCTACGAAAATCCAGGTATAAATACGGGCAGGTATTCATCATCAAGAATTCAAGCCAATAAAAATGTAGAAGTGTTTTCAGGTACGGCTGGTATTTCATCTGGTGGTGGTTGCGAGGTTGATGTTGCGACTTTAGTGCCAATATCCACTTGTTCGGGGTCTAGAAAAGTAGAAACCACCAAATTCACCGCTTATAACAACGGTGATTTATCTTATTTTGGTTACATCATTACAAAAAGTACAGCTAAAATCTATCTAACAACGCAATTGGGTACAACCAATTATACGAACACCGATATCGAAACGATACCAAGTATCGGTACCCGTAAAGCTTTAGGAACTTCCGGTTTATATTTAATCAGTTTTACTAAAGCAGACATTGGCTCACCAAAAACAATCATCATTAACAGCCCAGAACGACTTACCGTAACGATGGTGCAACAAGGCGGTGGTTTCTCCATGTCCAACTTTATTTCACGTTTCCCAGAAAAAGCAGATCAACCGGTTTTATCACAAAACAACTGTGCATCGGCAACACTTACGGCAAATCCGAATGCTTCTTCATATCAATGGTATCTTAACGGAAATCCGATAAGTGGAGCAAATAACAATACCTATGTGGCTAGCGCTTCGGGTAATTATACTGTTAGTTATAGATTGGATTGTGGCATTAGTGCACCTTCACTCCCTTTAAAAATCTCACTTTGTAATATAGACCGATCTATTATTAAAACGGTTAATGTAGCTTACCCGGAGTTAAACAGTAATGTGGTATTTACCCTCAAGGCCGAAAATTTAGGAAATGGCAATGCTGTTGGGGTATCAGTTAGCGATCTGCTACCTACTGGCTTTACCTATGTTTCCAGTACTGCACCGTCAGGTACAAGTTATGATCCTGTTTCGGGCATATGGACAATCGGCGATTTGGCCAGTAATGTAAATATAAGCTTAACAATTACTGCAAAAGTGGTAAAAACCGGAACAAATGTAAACACAGCTACTATTACCGGTTCGCAACCCGATCAGGTAAGTAATAACGATCAGAGCTCTGCTACAACCATTACCGGCTCTGGTGATAGAGAAGTATGCATAGGTACTGCCATAAACGACATTATTTTTGATATTCCATCCGGCACAACCAATGTTGCTGTTACCGGTTTGCCAAGCGGAATTACGCATAACTATCTTCCATCTACCAAAAAACTCACCATTTCTGGTACACCTACTATAGCTGGCCCACCGAAAACCTATACTGTTTCCAATACTGCAGGAAGCCCGCTCACCATAACCGGTAAGATAACCGTAAATGGGAATGTAAGTGCTCCTGTTTTTAATGGTGGCTTAACAGATAAACGTTGTGTTGGTGCCGGAACCGATACCTATGTTGCAACTGCAACAAATGCTACAGGTATAGTTTACTCCATATTACCTTTAGCGGCAGGTATTATTGATGCAAATAGCGGCATAGTAACCTGGGATAATACATTTACGGGAACAGCCACTATAACAGCCACCGCAAAGGGATGTGTGGAGAAAAAGACAGATTTTCCTGTAACGGTAAGTGCCCTCCCCAATTTAACCCTGGGCGATGACCCCGAAATATGTCAGGGATTTAACACTTCATCTCTGCCTTACACCAATCCGCTAAATAATCCAACACAATATAATATCATCTGGAATACACCAGGTTTTGATCCGGTTAGCAATCAACCCTTGCCACCAGGAAATATTCCGCTTAACATTCCAGTAAATGCAGCTTTAGGCCAACACTCAGGAGTGTTGACCATTAAAAATACAGCGGGTTGCAGTACTCAAATTAATTTCAACATTAAAATAAATCCAAGACCATCAGCACCACATGTGATGCTACAAACTAATTCAACATATTAAACAAACAAAAAAATCGTCCCCATGAACACTTCAATTACAAAAACAATTTTAGCCATTACACTTCTATTAATCGGCACATTTTCAAGAGTATCGGCCCAGGTATTACCAACCACCAGCGGCGTTAGTTTATTCTGCGAAGGCGCAGACCTTACGTTGCCTGCAGCACCAGCAGGTGCAGTCTGGATTGTTAAGTATAGTGCAACACAAACCACAACACCAAGTCTAGGTGTTCCTTTAGTTTCGGGAAATAAAATCGCAGTGGCAGATTTAAAAACCGGGTATTATTATTTAAGTTCAAAATCAACAGTGGATGGATCCTGCGAATCTGAATTACAGGAAATTCCGGTATATGTGCTTAAACCTTTGGTTGTTAATTTTACGCCAGCTGATTTCTGTCTCGAAAGTCCATTGGCACAAGTTGGCGCTGTTACCAATCCTGATGCCACAAACATTCCAGATTTGGCCTATCAGTGGTATACGGTAACAGGAGGAGTTGAAACGGCTATATCTGGTGCAACAGCAAAAGATTATACGCCAACGGCTCCGGCAACTGTTGGAACAAAAACACACAGGTTAAAAGTGGGTTATGTAATTAATGGCAATAAATATTGCGCACAATGGGCAGATCATGATGTTAACGTAACAGCTAAACCGGTTAAACCAACCATTACGCCGGGAACCATTACTGGCACTGCAACAGCAGTTACTTTCTAAACTGATTTTTAGGTTTTCATCACATTGATGTATAAATGAAGCGAAGGATATACTCCTTTCTGGCTTTGGCTATATTGCTGTTTTTTATTCAAACAGCAAAGGGCCAAATTGCACCCAACGGGCGGCAAACTATTTCGATCAGACAAGGGTCGTCGGTAGTTTTGCGTGCAAATTCGGCTGGGGCAGCTTCATATATATGGTATAAGGATGATGTGTTAATAGAGGGGCAAAGGAAATCAACACTTATTACTGCAACCGCTGGCATTTATAAAGTAGCTAGCATCAATAAATTTGGTTGTACATCGGATATTTCGGATGAGATAGGGGTTATTATACTGCCACAACTTATTGCAGATGTAGCCATAACAAAGCGATCAGAATCGAAGATTGTAGTGGGCGATCAGGTTTTTGAGTATTACCTGAATGTTAGAAATAATGGTGCTGATAATGCCACTCAACTGATGATTAAAGACGCGCTTCCTGATAACCTCTCTTTGGAAAACCTGAATCAGCCCACAGATGGAGTAGCCATTTACGATGCGCTAAGCCGAACAATTAACTGGAATATTCCATTACTGGCAAATGGCAAGTTTGCTGAACTGGTAATCAAGGTAAAATCAAAGCAAGCGGGCATGGTGAGTAATACAGCTACTGTAATCGCATCAGAATTTGATCCTAACCTGGCCAATAATACATCAACAGATAAAAAAGAGATTTCAGGTTTAAGAATACCAAATGTATTTACGCCTAATGGGGACGGCAAAAACGATACTTTTTTTATTGAACACCTGGAATCTTTTGAGTCGAATGAAGTAACCATCATTAACCGTTGGGGAAGCACAGTTTATCAATCAAACCACTACGTAAACGACTGGACTGCTCCGGGATTAGCGGATGGAACCTACTTCTATGTAATTAAAGTTAGAAATGGAACAGCTACCTGGCAAGATTATAAAGGTTATGTAACGGTAGTCAGGTAAAGTAAAACAAAATACAGACATGAACATTTTAAAAAGGATATTTCTTTTTTTGATCATTACGATATCATCTGTCAAGGGTTTGGCGCAGCAAGATGCCCAGTTTGGACAATACGTTTTTAATGGCATGTATATCAACCCAGCCTACACGGGTTATAAGGAAGAACTTTACCTGCAAGCTTTTGCCAGGGCACAGTGGGCCGGCGTTCGTGGAGCACCGCAAACCCTTTCTATATCTGCAGATGAAGCTATAAATGACGAAAGTTTGGGCCTGGGGTTGATTGTAACCAAGGATAAAATTGGCGCACAAAGTAATATAAATGCATCGGCAAACTTCGCTTACAGAATAAAGCTTGATCGGACTGAAACCAATATTCTCGCATTCGGTTTAGGTGTGGGCGTAATCCAGACAGCCTTAAACGGCAATTTATTAGACCCTATTGAAATGGGCGATAACCGGATCCCGACCGGATCAATAAGCCAGACCATGCCCGATATACGCGCAGGCATTCATTATTCAAATGAAAAATTTTTTATCGGTTTTTCGGCAAATAACCTCTTGTCTAAAAGCCTATCAGTATTTGACGATTACAATTCACTAAACGTTAAAATTCAGCCTCATTTTTATTTAAGTGCAGGAGTTGCCCTACCTGTAAATGACGATTTTGTTTTTAAACCTACCTTTTTAATTAAAGACGATTTACATGGACCAACCTCATTGGATTTAAATGCCTTTTTACTCGTAAAAGAGCGATTTTGGTTTGGCATAGTTTATCGCACTTCAGTAAAAATTTATCCTAAAGATAACCTGCAGGCCGGATTAAACAGTAGAGCTGCAGTTGGTTTCATCAGCGAATTGTTTGTAAGATCTAACCTACGCATCGGATATGGTTATGATTATAGCCTTAATAAACTGAGTAATTATGATTACGGCTCACACGAAATTTCAGTGGGCTATTATATTGTAACCAAAAAGAGCCGAAGGCCAAAGTGTTATTTTTAGATATTAATAAATGCAGGTTATTCATGAAACCGGTGTTAGACCACGCCAATGTTATAACCTTCACCATGGTTACGCTAACAGCCATGTAAACCATTTTTCTTCCAATAAAAATAAATGGCATTGACGGGGCCACTGCTACATTCTGAAAACTAAGTGCATGCCACATTTTTCAAGCTCAGTGCGCATTACTTCTTTAATACCATTATTCCTTTTTCTTGGGTTTGGGATCGGGCAGTTCAGCAACTGTGATAGCTACCAGTTTTTTTAACCAATCGCGGTCTTCCAACTGCTCTTCAATCAGAAACTGATTTTTTGCGCTTGGGTAAGGCGGCGCTTCTACCACATCTTTGATGTATGCTCTTCCTGCTGAAGTTGGCTTAACAAACAACTTGTTGTCGCATACAAGGGCAAATAACTTATCATCAAAATACAATCCGTATTCACCAAACATCTTTTTATAGGTCACCCTACCTGAATGATTAAACTGATCGATTATAAAATCTACAAATTTCTGATCGGATGCCATTTTTTTGAATTGATTTATTTTGAACCTGAGTATTATTAGGGTTAAACATTAACTATGTCTAACGTCGCTAGGTATCTTATTTCCGTTCTGACTTGCAATAATACGTTTAATCACTAAATTTGCGGCCAAAACGGACAGTTGCTACTTAAAGTAATGTGTGTTCTAATTTAAAAGAATAAAATGGAAGAAAACGATTTTGTTTCGATCTGGCTTGAAGAAACAGGAAATCCTGCAATTGAGAAACTAGCACAGCTAAACCTTGATGTTGCCCATAAAACCACCGCAATACTTACTGCAAATGGTTCTACAGAAAACGACCTTGCTTCCATATTGGATATTAATCCTGATGAAATTAAAAGATGGTTAATGGGCAGGCACGTTTTCAGTATTAAAACCATTAACGAAATCAATACTGCATTAACTGAAATCGCCATGAATACCAAGAAGCCGGCAACAGTTCAACCCATGCATTAAATGTAGCCGCACTAGCTGGGCAAAATGTAACTGCAGTATTAAAATTTCTTTACTTCTCTACTGTAGTTTCGCTAAAGTTAATCGTTTTAATTTTATTCACATTCTTTTTCTCTAAGGCCTTTCCTGCATAAGCAGGTTTATTTTTACCCCAAGATACGTTACTGTTCATTAGGCTGATGTAACCGGTATTTTCAAAATAAAATCCTGCAATGGCACTTTTAACAAGCCCTTCAACATTGCTTGGCCTACGATCGTATACACCGCCTGCTTCAGTTGTTGTTTTATCCAGATAAACACTCACCTGGTCAAAATAAATTTCGGAAATTTTATCGGGACTTTCTCCGCTAATGTATACACCGCTTTCTCCAATACACCGGATATTACTAAAATAAATATTTTTAACTGCCCCAACCTTGCCCTTGGTTTGGCCTTTCGGCAAACGCCAGCCAGCATCTTTATTATTGCTGGTTGCCCTTGGATAGGCGGTAATATAAATCGGCTCTGCCTTGCCCCACCATACATCTGAAAAAAGCTTCGATTCGATAAACAAGTTAGAGAAAATTACATTCTCTACGGTCCCTTCATCACGGTTTTGAATTCCAATACCGCGGTTGCTCTTTCTGATATTACAATTATTGATCAGTACATTACTGATCCGATCCATATTTTCAGAACCTATTTTAATAGCGCATGAACTTGAAGTCATGGTACAGTTACTGATTACAATGTTTTCGCAGGCACCATATTCTTCAAACTCACGCCTGTTTTTTAAGCAGATACAGTCGTCACCAGATTCGATAAAACAATTGGTAATCCGTACATTTTTACTGTGATCCAGGTCAATGCCATCACTATTCCGGATTTTTATGCTGTTCAGCAATGTGATATTCGATATCGAAACATCATTACAACCTACCAAATGAACGGTCCAGTAAGCAGAATTTTGAAACGTTACCCCATCTATGTTCAGCTTATTACAGCCAATTAGCGTAAGCAAATGCGGTCTTGGGTCTACAATGTTAAAAGGCTTTAAAACATAAGAGTCGCTTAGCTCCTCTCCCATAAACGAAATTCCATTGCCATCAATTACCCCTGTTCCGGTAATACTTACCTGCTCAAGTTTTTCTCCACCAATCCAAATGGTACCTTCGCCCTTATTTTCTCTAAAAGCACTTTGAATATACAGTTTTTCATCAGGGCTGGCCAAGAGTTTTGCACCACCTTCTACCCTTAAATCAACAAAAGATTTTAAGTTAAAAGGACCTGCCATAAATACGTTCCCGGCAGGTACAATTACCTGTCCACCCCCAGCAGCAGAACAGGCATTAATGGCTTTCTGAATGGCAGCAGCATCGTTTGTTTTGCCATCGCCAACCGCACCGTAGTTTTTAATATTGTATAATTTATTTTGGGCCATCCCGCTGAAAGAAATCAACAGCGCAAAAAAAAGTAAAACTCTAATCTTCATTTTCAAATCGTTATAAACAAATATATTCAGTTATTTAAGCAGCCTTATTTACCAAAAAACGGTATAAAGTGCTGCAAGAATACCACAGATAATAACCGAGGCAATGGTAAATGCAGGCGTAACTTTAAACATACTGCTGTCAATTTCAAGTCCTTGTGGGTTATCTTTACTTTTCGGATCGGTTAATGTTACCAAAACCATCAATCCCATTATAATCATAAATACCCACGACATTCTGTTTAAGAAAGGAATGGGTTCGATAGCGCCGCTGGTTAAAGTAGGCAAGAATTTAAAAAATGTAGATAATGGAATGGTTAATAAGGAAGCGGTAAGCGCTGCACGCGAAGTGGTTCTCTTCCAGAAAAAGCCCAATAAAAAAATAGCAAAAACACCCGGCGAAATAAAACCAACATATTCTTGAATAAACTGATAAACCTGATCGAAACTGCGCAATGCAGGCGCAATAACGATCGCAATTAAAGAGGCAACCACTACCGACCAGCGACCAACTGAAACCAACCGCGTTTCTGAAGCTTCTGGTTTAATAAATTTCTTATAAATATCCAGTGTAAAGATGGTGGCAATGCTATTACATTTTCCGGCTAACGAGGCTACAATAGCAGCCGTAAGCGCAGCAAAAGCCAATCCTTTTATTCCTGCAGGCAATAAATTCATGAGTACAGGATAGGCGTGGTCGGGTTTAACCGTTCCTGCTGCATCAAGCATTTCGGAGTGAAAATACCCTCTTTGATATAACACATAGGCCGCAATGCCTGGGATGACAACAATTACGGGAATAAGTAATTTCAAAAACGCGGCAAATATTAACCCGTTACGTCCTGTCTTTAAATCGGCCCCTAGTGCCCTTTGAACGATATACTGGTTACAACCCCAGTAATTTAAATTATTAATCCACAAACCACCTACCAATACCGCAATACCAGGCAATTCGTTATAAAATTTATCTCCTTTAGCAAAAATCATATGAAAATGATCAGATGCTTCGCTCCGTAACAAAGGAAGCGAGGCTAAAACACTTGGTGCATCCAACTTCTCTGCCACAAGTTTAAGTGCCATGTAACAGGTAATCAGTCCGCCGGCCACTAAAACAAAAACCTGTATTACATCCGTATAACCGATTACCTTCATACCGCCCAGGGTAATAATGGCAGAAAAAATGGCCAGAAAAATGATGCATATGTTAAATGGAATGCCTGTAATCGTTTCAATAGCAATGGCACCAAGAAAGAAAATAGACGTTAAGTTTACAAATACATAAACAAGTAACCAAAAAACCGCCATTAAAGTACTTACCGTATTATTGTAACGGTTAGACAAAAACTGTGGCATGGTGTAAATTTTATTTTTGATGTATATGGGCAGAAAGAATATGGCTACAATAATAAGCGTAGCTGCAGCCATCCATTCGTAACTGGCAATGGCAAGGCCCATCGCAAAACCTGAACCCGACATCCCAATAAAGTGTTCTGCAGAAATATTAGAAGCAATAATAGAAGCACCAATTGCCCACCAGGTAAGCGAACCTTCTGCCAGAAAATAATCTTTGGTATCCGTACGTTTTTTTTTCTTGCTCCGGTAAACCCAATATCCGTATGCCGAAACAATTACAAAATACATTAAAAAAATAACATAGTCGAATGCAGACAAATGATTCATAGGGAGCTTATACATTTGGTTTTTTTAAAAGTCAGAAAAAATCCCAATGTTGAAGGTTTAATTTAATTATTTAATTACGTAAACGTTTTCGCGTACCTAACAGCGATAACATAGATTTATAGTGTTAACAGCCTGTAGATTCGCGCTTGGTGAGTACCGATTTTAGTATGATATTCTGTTCATCATCCAGTTGTTTATTGTTGAGGATTTTGAATAGGGATTTTGCCGCTTCACGCCCAATTTCGAAGGCAGGTTGTGAAATTGTAGTAAGCGAAGGACTTAAGAGTTTGGCTGTACTCAGATTGGAAAAACTGAGCATTTTAACATCATTCGGAATCTGTAAATTCATTTCCCTACAGGCACAATAAGCAGGGATGATAAACTCTTCAATAGAAGAAAAAAGTGCATCTGGTTTGTACTTCCCCAGCAATTCTTTTATCTGTTGGAGATTAAATTCTTCATCATCCTGATATTTAACAATAAGTTGCTCGGAAGCTGCTATTCCATGCGCTTTCAATGCATCGCAATAACCGGCAAACCTTGACTTACCAGCGGGAAGGTTTTCGAGCCCAAATAAATAGGCAATTTTGGTACAGCCACACTCAATTAAATGTTCAGTGGCCTGAAAAGCTATTTCATAATCGTCTGTAGTTACTTTAACCGCATCGAGGCCTTCATATACCCGATCGAAAAAGACTAAAGGAATTTTCTTGACCAGGTTGGCATAATATTCACTATTGTATTCACTGCTTGATACAGAAGTTAGAATACCATCTACACGCCCATTTAACAAACTGTTGGTAAATGCTTTTTCTGCTTCAATATTTTCATGGGTTTGATAAATGAGTACATGATAACCATACTGCCGGGCAATTTCTTCAATACCCATTATAGATAAAGAGAAAAAATTATTGGCTACGCAGGGTATAACAACTGCTATTGTCTTGGTTTTATTGCTGCGGAGGTTACTTGCTGCCGGATTTGGGGTATAATTCAGTTCCTTGGCCAGGGTCCATACCCTGTTTTTGGTTTTTAAACTGATTTCATAACTGTCGTTGAGCGCCTTAGAAACAGTTGCGATAGAAATATTCAACTCCTGAGCCAACCGCTTAATATTAACTGCTTCCCCCATGTTCTTCATTTTGTTTTGTTAGTTTGCAAGGTTTGTGTACCCTTTACCACCAAAGTTGCGATAAGACAACACTTTCCTATGTTTCACCAGCAACATTTTCAAAAACAGCAGCCTCAATGGGCATATAATATAACCATTGTAGTTGGATGTTCTAATAAGTTAGCTGATTACCCCACCGAATATCTTTTCCTGCTTGAAATAAATATCTGGCAGCGAACGAAAATATAAAATAATCGCAACATCACCTCTCATTATTTTTCTTTTGCCTGTTTATTTAACGTGTCCTCACACATAGAACTATCATTAAAAAGATTAAAAAACCTTAACTACCTAAATTTAAGCACTTTAATTTACATTTTTTAATAAAAAATTAGATTTTACGTAATCGTTTAAGTAAATAAAATTGGTGAAACATAAAATATTAAGCTTTCAAAAACTCAACTTTAACCCAACAACCAACAAAAATTTTCTTACAAATCAATTTCTAGCCTTATGAAAACCCAAAGTCCACCTTCAAAGGATAATCAAAATCCGTTGCAAAACCTTGATCAATGGGAAGAAGATATATTAACCCGCTATCCAGATCCCAAAAGTATCAATGCTGATAAAAAAGAAGAACAGTTCAGAAATTACGAAGAAACAGAAAAGGACAGCGTAAAAGAATTTTACAGGCTAAACCATACCTATCAAACGTACGATTTTGTAAAACAGAAAAAAGCTGATTACTTAAAGTTCGACAAGCAAGAGATGCCCATCTGGAGTGCATTCGATTTTTTAAATAAGTTAGTAGATGATTCTGATCCTGATACCGATTTAGACCAGATGCAGCACCTCTTGCAAACATCTGAGGCCATCAGAAACGACGGCCACCCCGATTGGATGGTATTGGTAGGCTTAATCCACGATATGGGTAAAGTACTTTGTTTATTCGGCGAACCACAATGGGCTGTGGTGGGCGATACTTTCCCGGTTGGTTGTGCTTATTCTGATAAAATTGTTTATCCGGAATTTTTCAGTCAGAATCCAGATTATAACAATGAAATTTATCAAACCAAATTAGGGGTTTATACTCAAAATTGCGGGCTGGATAATGTAGATATGTCTTGGGGCCATGATGAATATGTATACCACATGATGAAACCCTACCTGCCGGAACCAGGCTTATACATGCTCCGTTACCATTCTTTTTATTCGCAGCACAGGGAAAATGCATACGAACACCTGATGAATGAAAAGGACCACGAAATGTTTAAATGGGTTAACCTGTTTAATCCTTACGATTTATATTCCAAAAACCCCAATCAGAAAAGCTGGGCAGAACTAGAACCTTATTACAAAGCGCTGGTGGCTAAATATTTACCAGCCACTATTAAATTTTAAATTCTATCTCCAAACATTAATAACCAAATAACAATTTATGGATCTAATTTTACAAAAATCATGAGATTTAAATGTACACGCTTAAAGTATAGTGGCGTA
Organism: Pedobacter sp. PF22-3; assembly: GCF_026239555.1. GTDB lineage: Bacteria > Bacteroidota > Bacteroidia > Sphingobacteriales > Sphingobacteriaceae > Pedobacter. The sequence continues at coordinate 226,762 of NZ_JAPIVP010000009.1, forward strand.
TTTATGCTGCTTTTACTCATTAGCCAGGTGTTCAATGTTGCCTACGCGCAAACTGAACGAAAAATTACTGGAAATTTATTAGATAATACAAACCAGCCTGTAATCGGAGCGTCTGTTTCAGTAAAAGGTACCTCGAAAGTAACTTCCACAGGTACAGATGGATCATTCAGCATTTCAGCAAAAACGGGCGACAAAATTCTTTTCAGTTTCCTGGGCTATCAAACCAAGGAACTTACCGTAGGTACAGGGTCTACCTATAAAGTCACCATCTTAGAATCTGCGGCTGCCCTTAATGATGTGGTTGTAGTGGGTTATGGTAAAAGTTCAAGAAAGGCATTAACCAGTTCTATCTCTACCGTTAAAGGCGATGACTTGAACAAGGGTGCTATTAGCGATGTTGGCCAGATGTTACAAGGTAAAGTGCCGGGATTAAACATCACCAGAAGTGGTGATCCGAATAGAAATGCAGCCATCATTATGCGTGGAGCATCTACCCTTCGTGAAGGTGCACAGTCGCCATTATTTGTAATCGACGGTGTGGTTGGTGCAGACATTTCTATCCTTGCACCGGATGATATTGCCTCAATTGATGTGTTAAAAGATGCTGCTGCCGCCGCTATTTATGGTAATAGGGCTGCCAATGGGGTAATTATGGTCACTACCAAAAAAGGTGTAGCAGGTGCAACACAAATTACCTATAATGGTTATTTTGGAGTAGAAAATGTGTCTAACCGTTATGACATGATGAATGCTGATCAGTTGCGTGCTTTTTTAGCAAAAACCAATTCTGCACTTACGCCGGCCAATGATAAAGGTGCTGATACCAATTGGCAAAATGAGGTACAACGCAGCAATGCCTTATCGTATAACCATAACGTATCACTTAGCGGAGGGACTGAAAAAACGACTTATAATGCAAGCTTAAACTATTTTAAGCAAGATGGCATCATCAAAACGAGTGATTTAAGTAGATTTATCGGTCGTATTGGAATTGAACAAAAAGCATTAAATGATAAGTTGAAGATTGGATTAAACATCAGCAACTCGGTAAGTAATGCTAATCTGGTTCCTTATCGCAATACGGTATTGTCGCAAATGCTTACCTATTTGCCAACTGCTCCGGTTAAAAACCCTGATGGTTCTTATTTTGATAACTTAATTCAAACCAGCTACTATAATCCGGTTTCTATGCTTGAAAATGGTACAGAAAACCTGAAGAATAAAAATATCTTGGGTAATTTAACCGTTAACCTAAAATTACCATTTGGTTTCTCTTACGATGTTTCTGCATCTTACCAGAATAGTCAAAACGTTTATGGTGCATTTTACAACAGCATTTATACTTCCAGATACAATAATGTTCGTAATACGCCAGAGCCACCTGCAACGCCTAGTTTCGTAACCCTGGTGGGTAAAGATGGTTTGGCCGTAAGAAATGCCTATCAGAACACCAATAAAATTATTGAGACTTATTTAACCTGGAATAAAAAATTTGGCGATCACGATATCAATGCTGTAGTGGGTTATTCTTATCAGCAATCGCTGAACAATGATGGATTTCAGGCTACTTCAACCAATTTCCCGATCAATCAGGTAAGTTATAATAACTTAAGTTTAGGGAACCCATACGCGGTAACTGATTTCAGGGTTGATTTTAATCCAGGTGTAACCTATCAGGAAATTTTGATGATCTCTGATTTTGCAAGGGTAAATTATAATTATAAAAACAAATACCTGATCCAGGGATCGATCAGAAAAGATGGATCCAATGTATTCGGTGCTAACGAAAAATGGGGTTATTTCCCATCTGTAGGTGCAGCATGGAACATCGATCAGGAAAATTTCTTTAAAAATTCAGGCGTGCTTAAAACCCTTAAATTAAGAGGTAGTTACGGTATTGCAGGTAACTCGCTTGGCTTTGCCCCATTAACCACTAAGCTTATTTATGGACAGGTTGGACAGTTTTATTATAATGGTTCGCCAAGAGAAGGTGCCTATGGTGCCATCCAGAATGAAAATCCGGATTTAAGATGGGAGAAAACAGCTACAACCAATATTGGTTTAGATTTTGGACTATTTAATGGTAGATTAACAGGATCGGTAGATTTATATGATAAAAAAACCACAGATCTGATTTTGTCATTCCCTGTAGATAATAACTTATACCCTGCAGGTTCTTATACGGCAAACGTGGGTAGTTTGAGTAACAAAGGTATCGAACTGGTTTTAAACGGCACACCGGTAACTACCGATAACTTTACCTGGACTACAGGGTTCAATTTGGCACATAACCGCAATAAAGTGATCAGCTTATCAGACGATAGCAGATTCAATATCGAGGACCGCCTAACGGTTTCTCCTGATGGTGCCGGACAAAGTGGTGCAACACTACAGATTCTTAAACCAGGTGAGCCAATTGGAACATTTTTCACCTTTAAATATGCAGGTAAAGATGCCAATGGTGTATCACAATATTATGATGCTGCCGGAAACGTTAAAACACAGAACCTGCTTAATAAAACAGATTATTATATTCTTGGAAATGCACAACCGAAAGCATTGTTAGGCTGGACAAACAATATCAGGTATAAGAATTTTGATTTAAGTGTATTTATGAGAGCGGTACTGGGTGTTAAAATTATGAACGTTACCCGTGCTGATTTATTCCGTCCAAGTACAGCACAATTCACCAATATCCCGGTAGAGGTTGAAAATGAATCAGCAGCTGATTTTAACTCTTATAAATATTCGAGCAGATTCTTAGAAAATGCCAGTTACCTGCGTTTAGATAACGCTACACTTGGATATACTTTCAAAAAGGGACTTATTCCTGGTGTAAATTCTCTTCGTTTATACACCACGGCGAATAACCTTTTTGTTATTACCGGTTATAAAGGAATAGACCCGGAGATTAACCAGGGCGGTACTGCGCCGGGTGTAGATACCAATAACTTTTACCCTAAAACCAGAACATTTTTATTCGGGTTAAACGTATCATTCAACTAAAATTTAAAAAGATGAAAAATCTTATCAAATACCTTGCAGGAACTGCCTTATCGTTAAGCATGTTAACTTCCTGCCATAAACTGGATTTGAAAGTGGAAACACAGCTTACTCCTGAAACATTTCCGCAAACAGATCAACACTTTATACAACTAACCGGTCAGGTATATGTACAGCTCCGTCAAAACTGGAGTACTGATTATTTCTTCATGCAGTCGTTAAGTACTGATGAGGCTATTATGCCTGCCAGGGGTGGTAACTGGTACGATGGTGGCGTATTTGAAAACCATCATAAACATACCTGGAATAAGGATAATGGTCATGTGAATAGTGGCTGGGGATGGCTGTCAGCAACCATTAGTAAGGCCAATCAAAGTTTGTTCTTATTAAAAGATGCACCAGAATCTTCAGGAAAAACTGTAGCAGTAGCGGAAGTGAGGGCAACAAGGGCCTTGGCATTTTTCATGATGATGGATTTATGGGGAAACATTCCAGTGGTTACCACTTTCGGACAGACCACTCCACCTGAAACCAAATCACGCCTGGAAGTTTTCAATTTTATCGAATCAGAACTTAAAGAAGTATTGCCAAACTTAAGCAGCGCTACTGGAACAGCAACTTACGGCCGCCCGAATAAATATACAGCATACGCTATTTTAGCTAAAATGTATCTGAATGCAGAAGTTTATACCGGAACGCAACGTTACAACGATGCTGTTGCCATGTGCGATGCCATTATTGGTGCCTCGGGTTCTCCTTACAGCTTAGAAAGCGATTATAGAAAGATGTTCTTCATTGATAACGGGCCACAAATCAAAGAATTCATTTTTGCTATTCCTTTCGATCCGGGTTTCAGCAATGGTACCATGATTTATTCCCGTTACTCATTACCTCGCTCTTTACAGCAAAAATATAGCTTAAAGTTTACACCAAGTGCACCAATGAGCACATTGCCAGAGTACTATGCCAATTTTAATGATCCTAATGACAAAAGAAATGCACAATGGATTAAAGGATTACAGACTTATTACGATGGTAGACCAGTTACTGTAGCCACAACAAAAAAAGGATACGATCAGTTTTATGCAGGTTCTGATGGTTCAGCTGCACTCACTTACCAGGTTGATATTACACCAAATGTTACCCTTAGAGATGCATCCAGACCTTTTGATGCCGGAAATGATGAAATTTCCTGGAACATGGGTTACAGAAACAATAAATTTTATTGCGATAGTACCTCATCAAGCAGAAATCAAAATAACGACGTGCCGGTTTTCAGATATTCAGATATCCTGTTAATGAAAGCGGAAGCGATCCTTCGTGGAGCTACGCCTACTCAAGGTCAAACCGCGTTATCATTAGTGAATCAATTAAGAGCGGTTCGTACTACTTCACCAGCATGGACCTCCGTTACGCTAGAGGATTTATACAAAGAACGATGCAGAGAAATGGCCTGGGAATGCTGGCACCGTAACGATATGATCCGCTTTGGCAAATATGAAGGAACATGGGGCTTTAAAACAGATGCACAGCTTTTCCATCGGTTAATGCCTATTCCGGCCTCGGCGCTGATTCTCAATCCAAAATTGAAACAGAACCCAGGCTACAATTAAATTTAGCTTTAAGTAAAATTTCTCCAGACGGATCGTCTGGAGAAATTTTTATTTTAACACTTCATTGTCTTTCTTTGCAACTATATTCAAAACGATGATCAAACGACTACTTTTCCTTATTCCGCTTCTCTCTATTAATACGCTTTATGCCCAAATCATTACTAAAAACCAAACTGAAGCTGTTGCTGCCAATAAAACGTTAGTCAAAGATCCCGGAGCATTGCAGTTTCTTGCGTTAGGCGATTGGGGCCGGAATGGCGCTGACCACCAGAAACCAGTTGCCAAACAAATGGGAATTACCGCCACTGATGTTAAAGCACAGTTTATCATTTCTACCGGCGATAACTTCTATCCCAGTGGTGTAATCAGCCCACAAGATCCATCGTTTAAGTACTCTTTTGAAGATATATACACCGACTTTTCTTTACAGTGGGATTGGTATGTGGTTTTAGGAAACCACGATTATAAATCCAATCCTGATGCGCAGGTAGCCTATTCGAAAATAAGTAGAAGATGGAAAATGCCTGCCCGTTATTATTCAAAAAAGTTTGCCATTAACGGCGATGTAAATAATCAGGTATTAATAGCATTTATTGATACAAATCCGCTCATCCCCGAGTTTTATAAAAACGCAGAATACGGACCAAATGTTAAGGGACAAGACACCACTGGCCAGAAAAAGTGGTTGGTTAAAACCCTTGCTGATCAAGATCCATCAATTAAGTGGAAAATAGTAGTAGGTCACCACCCCATGTTTACAGGCGGTAGCCGTACAGATGGGTATGATACCAAAGCAATCAGAAGCACGTTAAAACCCATATTGGATAAATATGGTGTTGATGTTTATTTAACAGGTCACGAACACAGTTTACAATACCTTAAGCCACAAGGTAAAACCCATCATTTCATTTCCGGAGGTGCATCAGAGAAAACGCCTGTTAAGCTGATACCAGAAGCACAGATGGTTGCATCAGAATATGGGTTTATGTTATTTTCGGTAAGTAAGGAACAGTTACGCGTACAGGTAATTAACGATGAAGGTTATGTTATTTATAACACTTTAATCAAGAAGTAATCCTGTCATGACAGCTATTGAAACAAAAAATATTGACGAAAGGGTAGAAAAGCCCAAAAGATTAATTTCACTGGATGCGTTGCGGGGTTTCGACATGTTTTGGATCGTGAGTGGCGAAGGAATATTCCACGGCCTGGCTACAGGAATCATGAACAAGCATGCTTTAAAAAGAAACCCGATTGACTGGACCATTTCTACAAATGATAGCTTATCTTTCTTTGAAAAACTTTTTATCGGGATTAGCAATCAACTGCATCATTCCCCATGGAATGGTTTTACTTTTTATGATCTGATCTTTCCTTTGTTCATATTTATCTCTGGAGTATCCATGCCCTACTCCTATCAAAAATATTTTGCCGAAAGAGAAAAAAACAAGCATTCATCTCTTAAAATATATTTTCCGCTAATCAAGCGAACCCTTATACTTATCATTTTAGGCTTCATCGTTAATGGACTATTAAAATGGACCGGATACGAAAATACTCGCTTTGCCAGTGTATTAGGCCGGATAGCTTTAGCCACTTTTTTTGCGGCCATCATCTATTTAAATTGTTCGTTTCGAGGAATGATTTTTTGGTTCGCAGCGATCCTTATTGGATATTATTTATTGATGGCATTTGTGCCTGTTCCGCATTTCGGATCTGGGGTTTTTACACCAGAAGGAAACCTGTCTGCTTATTTTGACAGACTGTTTCTACCGGGTAAACTTCATCGAACCATCTACGATCCTGAAGGATTATTAAGCACGATCCCTGCCATTTGTTCGGCAATGCTCGGCATTTTTACGGGAGCCTTTATTAAATCGACCAGATTTAACTTTACACCAAAACAGAAAGTAACTGCTTTAATGAGCAGCGGACTGCTGAGCATTGGACTTGGTTTGTTATGGAGCTTTATCTTCCCGATTAATAAAACCATGTGGACCAGCTCATTCGTTTTATTTGCCGGTGGCTGGAGCATAATATTGTTCACCTTATTTTATTACATTATTGATGTCTGCTCATATTCGAGATGGAGTATCCCATTTGTATGGATTGGTACAAACAGTATTTTAATTTACGTTTGTGCACACGGACTTTTCAATTTCGAATCATCATCCACTTTCTTGTTTGGTGGTTTAATAAACCTCATCCCACCCCTATGGCACGAAGCCGTTTTGTGGACGGGAGTATTATTGATTCAACTGTTTTTATTAAAGTTCTTCTACGATAAAAAGTGGTTCTTAAAAATTTGATATGAAATTAAAATTATACTTTTCAGTTGCACTCGTTTCCTTGTTCTTTAACAGGGCACTTGCTCAGGATTTTTTAAATACTTCAAACCAACTCATAGAACGGGTATTACCAAAACACGCAAAGTCATTTTCAACAGAAAAACTTTCTGATGTTAAAGGAAAAGATGTTTTCGAGATAGAATCAAAAAACAACAAAATCATTCTTCGCGGAAACAATGGTGTTGCATTGGCATCTGCTTTTTATCACTATTTAACTGAATATGCGCATTGCCAAATCACCTGGAATGGCACTAACCTGAATGTTCCACAAACGCTACCTAAGCTCGAAAAAAAAGTTAGGAAAGAAACACCGTATGAATATCGGTACTATCTTAATTATTGTACATTTAATTACAGCATGAGCTGGTGGGATTGGGCGCGTTGGGAAAAAGAGATAGACTGGATGGCATTACATGGTATCAACATGCCCCTTGCCATTACCGGCGAAGAATATACCTGGTACCTTTTGTATAAAGAAATGGGCTTTTCGGACGATGAACTTAAAGGTTTTTTTACCGGACCGGCATATTTCTCGTGGTTTTGGATGGGCAATATTGATGGCTGGGGCGGCCCGCTTCCGGTAAGCTGGATGAAAAGCCATTTCGAATTACAAAAGAAAATTTTGAACCGTGAAAGAGCATTGGGCATGAAACCCGTACTTCCGGCGTTTACCGGCCACGTACCTGCAGCATTTAAAACGAAATTTCCGAATGCTAAACTGAAAGCCACAAACTGGACTAATGGTTTTGCAGATACCTATATTCTTGATTCGGAAGATCCAATGTTTGCCCAGATCGGAAAGAAGTTTTTACAAAAGCAAACCGAAATGCTTGGTACAGACCATTTATATTCTGCCGATACATTTAACGAGAACGAACCACCATCTTCCGAGCCAGAATTTTTGAGTAAGCTAAGTGCCAGGATTTATGATGGCATGTCGCAAGCTGATCCTAAAGCAGTTTGGGTGATGCAAGGCTGGTTGTTTTACAGCGATAGAAAATTCTGGAAAGAGGCACAAACTGAAGCTTTGTTAAAGGCTGTTCCAAATGATAAGATGATTTTACTGGATTTAGCTACCGAAATTGAACCGGTTTGGAAACGTACTGAAGGTTTTTATGGAAAGCCGTGGATTTGGAATATGCTAAACAACTTTGGTGGGAACACCAATTTATTTGGAAGAATGGACGTGGTAGCTACAGCACCTGCACAAGCTTTAAAAGATCCGAAAAGCGGCAAAATGCATGGTATTGGTTTGACCATGGAAGGCATAGAACAAAATCCGGTCATGTATGAGTTGATGATGGAAAATGTTTGGCGCTCTACACCGATCGACCTTGAAACATGGCTACCTAAATATGTTTTTAACCGATACGGCAAAAACAATGCAAATGCGTTAAAAGCCTGGAAAACACTTAGAAAAACTGTTTACAGTGTTCCTGCCGATAAATATGTAAGAGATGGTGCCGAGTCTATTATACAAGGCCGGCCAACACTGGATTCTATGACGCGCTGGGCCAGAACTACATTAAATTATAACGAACGCGATTTATTACCCGCCTGGGATGAACTCATTAACGCAGCAGCAGATTGCAGGCAAAGTGACGGTTTCCAGTATGATCTTATTGATGTAACCAGACAGGTACTAGCCAATTATGCGCTTCCGTTACAAAGAAAAGTAGTGGAAGCCTACAGAAATAAAAACCTGAAAGCTTTCCAAACAGAAAGCAAAAAGTTTATCACTTTGATTGAAGACATGGATAAATTGTTGGCTACGAGAAAAGATTTCATGCTTGGTCCCTGGGTAAATGATGCCCGTAAACAGGGAACCAACGAAAAGGAAAAAGCCTTGTATGAAATGAATGCAAAGGATTTGATCACTTTGTGGGGTGATGAAAAAAATCCTTTAAATGAGTATGCCTGCAGACAATGGAGCGGACTGATGAATGATTTTTATAAACCAAGATGGGAAATGTTTTTTAGCCGACTGGAACAGTCTATTTCGAATAAAACTGAGCTCAACATCACTAAATTTAACGATGAGGTAAGCAAATGGGAATGGAAATGGGTAAATCAAAGAAAAGATTATACCTTAAATCCAGTTGGAAATCCAGTTAATACGGCAATTGATTTACATCAAAAATATCGTAAAATTATTGGAGAAGCCCATCGGCTTTAATCAACCATTAATGCAGCAATTATATCCATATTTAAATTCAATAAATTATCCACAACCATATAAAAACAAAATGCGTAAAAAAGTAAATAACAACCTATTTATTAGGGGCTTATTATTGGTATTTTGTTTTTATACTGGATCAATCATTCAGGGGCATGCACAAAACAAGTCTTTTATCAAATATGTGCAGCCATTTTCGGGCACCTCGGCCAGTACAACACTTGCAAGTCAGCATATAGAAGATAAGACAGAAAGGCTGGCCAATACCATACCAGCAGTAGCGCCACCTTTTAGCATGACGCAGTGGACCCCGCAAACCCAGCTTTCGGAAAAAAAATGCCTAGCCCCCTATTATTACAACAATAAAAAATTTTATGGCATCAGGGCAAGTCACTGGATCAGCGGCTCGTGTACGCAAGATTATGGCAGCTTTACCATTATGCCAATCTCCGGAAAACTAAAAACCAGCTCAGCAGATTATGCTGCAGATTACACACATACCGGCGAAATAGCTACACCCGCTTATTATAAAACCAGTTTACCAGGCTATAACCTGCTTACTGAAGCTACCGCAACCTTGCGTTGTGGCCTAATTAAAGTTACAGCGTTAAAGGCAGATAGTGTTTATCTGTTAATTATCCCAAATAGCGACCAGAACAAAGGCTTTATCAAAATTGACCGCCAAAAAGGTGAGATTTCCGGTTACAATCCTGTTCATCGAATTTATCAGGGTTGGGGACAATCAGCTGGCTTTAGCGGCTATTTTTTTATCCGCATAAGCAAAGTTTTTACAACAAGTGGTGTGTTTAATGGTGCCAGTGTTTCAGCAAATCAGTCCATTAAAAATCAAAAAGATTTAGGTGCCTACCTGGGCTTTAAACTACAAAAAGGAGAAACCATTAGTATTTATGCCGGTACTTCATTTACCAGTATCGCGGCAGCAAAACTTAACCTCGAAACCGAAATCAATAACGCTGCTTTCACAACGATTGTGACCAAAACAAATCAGGTTTGGGAACGGTCACTTGGCCAGATTAAGATTAATGATCCTAGCGAAAAAAATAAACGGATTTTCTACACTGCACTTTACCATTCACAACAGCACCCACGCTTATTTAATGATGTAGATGGTGGATATCCGCAATTTGCAGGTGATTACACCAGGAAAATCTTAAAAAAAGGTAATTATTACGATGATTTTTCAATGTGGGACACTTACCGGGCCCAATTGCCACTTGTAACGCTTTTAAAGCCCAAGCTGGCTAACGATTTTGTAAATTCATTAGTTTTAAAAGGGCAACAAGGTGGTTGGCTTCCCATTTTCCCCTGCTGGAATAATTATACTGCAGCCATGATTGGCGACCATGCCACTGCTTTTCTGGCTTCAGCATATAATAAGGGGATTCGCGGTTACGATGTGAATGAAGCTTATCGATTGATGCGCCAAAATGCATTTCAAATGCCCGATTCGGCTCAATACCTCAATGGAAAAGGTCGCAGAGGCATCAACAGTTACCTTAAATATGGCTATATCCCGATGGAGGATAGCATTCCCGATGCTTTTCATAAAAGAGAACAAGTGAGCAGAACCCTTGAGTATGCCTACGATGATTATGCCCTGGCTATTGTAGCAAAAGATCTGGGTAAAAAATCAGATTATAAACAACTGATTGAAAGGGCTTTAAATTACAAAAATGTATTTGATCAACAGGAAGGAATGGTGAAGGGTAGGTTTGCTGATGGTAGCTGGTACAAACCTTTTTATCCTGATCACCGTGAACCCTATATCACGGAAGGAACCCCAAGGCAATATACTTTTTACGTTCCACACGATATACCCGGGCTGATTAAACTGATGGGTGGACAAAAAAAACTGGAAAACGAACTCGATTCTCTATTTGCTAAAAAGGAGTACTGGCATGGCAACGAACCTGGCCATCAGATTCCTTTTCTCTATAATTATACCCATTCTCCATGGAAGACACAGTTGCAGGTATCGCGTATTTTAGCAGAAGAATACAGTGAAGGTGCCGGCGGTTTAAGCGGTAATGATGATGCCGGACAAATGTCAGCATGGTATGTATTTGCTGCCCTGGGTTTTTATCCGGTAGATCCCGTTTCGGAAAATTACCAACTTACCAGCCCCTTATTTAAACAAGCAATAATATCTTTTAGTAATGGCAAAAAGTTAACCATCACAACCATTAGAAAAAGTAAAAAATCTATTTTTAGTTCGAAAATCACTTTAAATGGGAAAAGTTTAACCAAAAACCAAATCACACATCAATCTTTGGTTCGTGGAGGAGAATTGATCTTTTATCTTGAAGATGAGCCAAATTAGCCTTTAATAAGCAAAAATTGAGCTTAATAGAGCGTAATTTATATATACTCCAAAAAAGCAAACATCTATATTAAACTTTAAATAAGATCACGAATATCAACAGCGCGCTGAGTACAAGTATAAAAATGATCATGCTTACAGGAAAGTTAATTTTACCCGGCTCATCGCCGTTTTTATCTGATGCAACTGATTTTTTCTTTCCAAGATTCATTGTTAGTGCCATATTAATTGAGTTCGACTCTATATATGTCAAAAAGATTAATACAGCAGAAAATTTATCTTTTCAATTACCAAATCTGTCAACACTTAACAAACAAACAATAACCTGCTAACTTTAAGGAAACATGGCTTGCCTAATTTACAAATACGTTTGCTTGACATAAGCAAATCTGTAAATAACAATGTTTTAATAAAACATCAGGCTATGAAGCAGCAGATCCGTACGATTCCAGGAAAACTGGTAGATTTTGATTACAACAGATACAGGCTACCCACTTTTGTGATGCAGTTTAAACCCTGCGTACATCAGGATGGTGATTGCTTTTATGCCGTATTATCATTTGAAGAGGAGCACGATGTTTCGGGCATCGGTACTTCACCTGAAGATGCATTGATAGACTGGAACGATAAAGTATGCGAAATGCTTGCCCTATCAGGCCCTTTAAGAACATCTTTTAGTACTAAAAGAAAATAAATTGCTACAAAACCGGCATTTTAATCCTTAACTAAATCTCTGCTGATGAACCTCAATAAATCTACTGGCCTGGCATTTCATCAAGATCATTACGATCAGCCGAATTTTCTTGGTAATTGCTATTTCGAAATCAAAAAGCCATGCGATTGTACAATGATCCAGCTTCATCAATTCTATTTATTATTGAGAAAGGGAAATAAAGTTTCACCAATTAATCTGCCCTTAAAAATTTTCAATGCAGCGTTCCTTGCTTTCTGCTACAATGGCAAAAAACTGGTCGGTATTTCGGCCATTAAAAGGCCATCACTATCTTACCTGCTAGAAGTATATAATAAAGCCGGGATTATTACAGAAATAGATCAACCATTTTTAGAGATCGGTTATTCATTCACCCAGGAATCGGTTCGTAAAAAAGGAATCAGTAGCACATTAAAACGGCTGTTGCTTAAAAAAATCATTGATCACCATGGTATTATCTTTTCTACTACTGCTACCGCTAGCAGTCAGCGATTTCTGATAGCCAATGGTTTCCACGCAAAAGGGAACCCTTATAAGGGCATCTTTGATAATAACATTATCTACTTTGAACGTACGCTGTAATGGTCAGCCAGGTAGGGATTTGAAAAGGATATTTATGCGCAAAATATGTCCGGTTTTGAGCTACTATTATGCGGTGCTGTCTGCTGAAATGCTTTGAGAACAGATAAAAATTACACTAGAGCCATCGGCACAACAATTACTTCATTAAGCTAATTTAACAGTGGCCAGGTACAGAAAGCTGAAACTGAAAAAATTTCAGCATTGGCACTGAAAATTTTTCATAGAAAGTGAAAATTTTTCAGTAAAACCACTCGAAATTCACTCAGAAATGCCTTGGCACAGCACTTGATAAACTTGAACCGTAACCTTTGGAAAAAGGTTGAAGTATTAAATTAATTGATTTATAGTCCATTTATTATTAAAACATTAAAAGGAGAAAAAACTATGACATTGGTTAAATTCAATCCAGAAAAAAAGAACAGTTCATTATTGCCAGGCTTTAATGACATCTTTGAATCCGTATTAGGTGATACCTTTTTTACTGATCGTCGCTTGAGCAGCGTACCAGCAGTTAATATTTCTGAAACTAACGAAGCGTACCATATCGAACTGGCTGCGCCTGGATTAAAGAAAGACGATTTCAAGGTATCCATTGAAAAGGATATGCTGACCATTTCTACCGCTCAGCATACGGAGAACAATAATGAAGGCAAAACCTATAACAGAAGGGAATATAGTTACTCGGCATTTACAAGAGCATTTACTCTTCCAGATAGTGCTGACGTTGAACATATCCAGGCCGCTTATACAGATGGTATACTCCACCTCAACATTCCAAAAAAGGAAGAAGCCAAAGCGGTATCCAGACAGATTCAAATACAATAATTCCTCAAGTGCCGCTAAATGCGGCACTTTTTATTTAAGCTACCTTTATACATTTTGAAGAGAAAAAAACAGTTTAGCTATGGAAACGCGTTTCACAATCAACATCAGTCTTCAGGGACCGGCTGGAAAAATCAACTATGGTAAATTTTCTCTTGGTAAAGATAAAAAAGAAGCCAACGAAATCTTCTTCCAGTTAAAAGGTAGCCCAGCAGAGGCGCCAGGATGTTCTTTAAAGATAGAATTTGTAGAAGAAATAATGGAACTGCCTATTCTTACGGGCACTCTAAATTGCAACCTGGATGAGCTAAAAGAAAATATTGCCATTATTTCAAAAGAAATATTCCGTATTGCTCATTTGGAGAATGGAAACATTAACGCTGAATAATTAATAGGTTTACCTAAGAGGAACTTTAATCTATCCAGGAAGTCCGTCACCCTGAACTCGTTTCAAGGTCTTTCATGTAAGATAAATCTCCATACCGAGAGTTGCTTCGGTCAAGATGACGATTCTGACATGGAGTCTCTCGATAATAGAAATAGTAGCTAGAAATCTCTCCAGAATTACGTCATCCTGAACTTGTTTCAGGATCTTTTTTGCGAGATGAAATTACGATGGCAAGACCACACTTTTAGCAACAGAACCTCTCCCTTTTTTACTTTTTTTTCTTTTCCCCCACCAGATCAAAAACCCGGATATAGGTAGAGAGGCGCTGATCAGTGAAGCAAAAAAAGCCAGAAGTTGCGACCAAAGGCCATATAATCTTCCGGTATGGAGCTCAAGATTAGAATTCCGCCATTTCATCCCAAGTGTTTTTTTATCATGTGGCAGTTCATCAATAAAATCTCCGGTCCTGCCATCGTAAAAGTAATAGCTAACTCCCCTCCAGACATCGTTACTGGCTATCTGCACAAAAGACATCGAAACTTTAGTTTTTTTAGTTGGAATACCTATTCCTATTTCTGTCCAGTTATTTCCAAGCTTTTTGAGCAGACGGTAATGGATAATATCGATTTTGTTCAGGCTTGTATCTGCCGTATTAATTTTAGGAAGTGTTCTGCTAAACCCAGCTTTCCCTTTATCGCCAAGTATGCGGTAAATCCCTGTTTCCCACCATTTAAAAGACCATACCAATCCAGTTATGGCAATTAGCATGGCTATGGGAAGTATATAAAAGCCAAGACTATTATGCAGATCATAATTAACCCTTTTCCATTTGGCATTCCATTTAACAGCAATACTCTTTTTGAATTGCCTGTAATTTTTGGGTAGCCATAAAATAAACCCGGTAATAAGCATGCCCAGGTAAGCCAGTATGCAAACTCCCACCAGCAGACTACCAACGGGCTTTACCAAAAGAAGCTGCCTATGAAGCTGCTCTATTACGTTGAAAAATTCATATCGCATATCCATTACGCCTAAAACCTTACCGGTATATTGGTTTACGTAAACTTCATCCAGGTATTCAAACTGGCTAAAATAGAACAGGTTTATTTTCTTTCGGTCGTTAATTTTAAATCCAGAGAAAATATAACTCTTATTATCCGAGCTAATTTTAACATTATTCAGCTCCTTATTTTTTCCAACTGCATTTTGAGCATTGGCCAGCAATTCAGAAACCGGCCTTGCAGGGCCGGTTTTTTGGACATATACGATATCTTTATGTATGCTATTAAAAATTTCCTCATCGAATACATAAATGCATCCGGTTAACGAAACAATAACCACTACTAGGCCTGTAACCAGCCCAATCCATAAATGAAGCCAACCCGCTATCTTTTTAAGTCTATTTTTTGCCATTAAAATGAATAGCCAACAGTGAACATATAATTTTCTGGTTGACCGGGGAACAAGCGGAGGTAATCATAACCCCCTACCCAATATTTTTTATTACCGATGTTATTGGCATTGAGCTGCAGCTGCAGTTTACCGATATTATAGAACAAAGCGGCATTGAAAAGTGTGAAAGATGGAATGGTAATCTGGTTCTCAGGTGAGAACTTGGCATCATACATCAGGTTACGCCTGTCGGTATAGTTAATACCCAAACCAATTCCCAATCCTTTAGGCATGCCCTCAATAAATGTATATTTGCTCCATAAGTTGGCCGTATTCTTTGGTGCATTGGGTTTCTGGATGCCGATTTCCCCAACTGTTCCACTCTCTAATATTTTAGCCCTGTTATAAGCGTAAGAAGCAATCACATTCCAGTTTGGCATAATTTTACCAATCACATCCAATTCAAAACCCCTCGATTGCTCATCACCAATCTGCCTTAAAACATCTACTACACCAGGTGTGGCATATAATGCACCAGTTTGTTTAATCTGGTAAACGGCCGCACTTACACTCAACTGATCCCTGAACCAGCTCGTCTTGGTACCAAATTCTATCATATTGCTTTTCAACGGATCAAACGGGCCACCGGCATTAGGATTTGCGATATTTGCAGAAGTTTGCGGGTTATAACCTTCTACATAACTTCCGTATAGGTTAATATTGGAGTTGACACTATAAACAGCACCTAAGCGTGGCAGCCATGCATGTGAATTAGCTTTAGCTTCAGCCTGGGTCTTGTAACCTGCAAAATCTGTGTAATATTCATAACGTATCCCGGCTAATACCTGTAAAGCACCGATTTTGAACTGATCTTGTACATAACCTGAATTTAAGTAATAATAGGTAGGCGCCACTATAGATGGGGTAAAGAAAAGTTTACTATCATCCTGCATTCTTTGCGAAGAAAGCGGATCGTTCAAATTAAAATGTGGAACATTTGGTACCGGATTCCCTGCAGCATCCAACAGGTATTTTGATTTATTCGCGGGTACGTAGTTAGCGATTGCTCCATTATTTGCAGCATTACGGTAACCACCTGCTGTTAATTGCGAACCTCCAACTGGTACTTTTTCACTGCCAAAATCATAGCCAGCTACGATCTTATGCTCCACTATTCCTGTTTTCGGCGTATAATTAATATATCCTGAAAAATTATCGATAAACCGTTTACGCTTTCTGATCTGCACGTTCATTCCCGCAAGATTGTTGATGGCTACACCGTTAGCATCAACTCCATAAGCATTTGATGTACGGTGTTCATTTAAATCTTCTGAATAACCTGTTTTTAAATAAGAAGCATTCAGGCTCAGGTTATCGGTAACCTTGTGTGTAATAGAGATCGTGGCATTATAGGTCAATTCATTTAGGTAATCATTTGTGGTATTCAATGAAAGCGACTGCGGGGTAGAATTTAAGTCAAAACTACCAAAAATGGGTTGTCCCCTATCCAATCTGCTTTTAGAATCCGTATAAACCAGGTCAAAGTTAATCCTTGTTTTTTCAGACGGGACAAATGTAAGCGATGGCGCAATGACGAAGTTACGGTCAAACATCAGGTCTCTGAAAGTTTCTGCATTTTCGTAGCCAACGTTCAGTCGGTAAAGCAAAGTACTGTCTTTTGTTGCAGGTCCGGTAAAATCTGCAAGACCTCTGAAAGTATTAAAACTGCCCATAGTCAGGCTCACCGATCTACGGGTTTCATCGAGTGGTTTTTTGGTTACGCGGTTTACAACTCCACCCGGACTTGCATTTCCGAAGAGGGCGGATGATGGGCCTTTTAAAACTTCAACTCTTTCCAGGTAATTGGCCAGCGACTGTTTCCAGAAACCGGTACTGGTTCTTAAACCGTTTAACAGTTGGGTATTGCTCTGCCCATTTACGCGAAATCCCCTGATGGTTAAATCATCGTAAAAGCTAAACTGGTTTACACCGCTAAAGTTCTTCACCACTTCGCCCACACGCATCAGGCCCTGATCTGCAATAAGCTCTTTACTGGCATAAGAAACCGATTGTGGGATATCTTTAAGTTCATTTTCTATTTTGCCAATAAAAGTAGCCTTGGTTTTATAAGTTTTCTCTTTACGACCAGTAATTTCCACCTGCTGCAGATCGTCGGTAGATTCCTGCATAACGATATTTTCCTCAATATCTGTCCCACTTAAATCCAGGTTTTTTATCACTTCTTTAAAGCCGATAAAGTTAAAATGCACAACAGCTTTACCCTGAATCAACTGCAATTTGTAGATCCCACGGTTATTGGTCGTAGTGGTCGTATTTGTACCATGAGCACTTACGGTTACTCCAGCAATGGCTACACCACGGCTATCTTTTACGGTACCCTGTAATGTAGTTTTTTGTTGTGCGAAAACGTTGAGACATATTAATCCCAACAGATTGATCAAAATTAATGATTTGGTAAAGTTTATTTTCATTTAGAAACGACTATAAAATTATTTAGACTGAATAAATATAAGCGCAAAAATAATTTATTATTTCGAATACGAAAATTATTTAGATTAATTCTAAACTTAAGGAGCGGATGAATTTTCTTTAATAAATGGTTTAACCCGGATTTAAGCCAGATGTTGTGATTTAATGGCCAGCTTTTCTAAAAAGTGTATAGGTTATGTTGATTAATGAGCCATTAAAATGGTTTTACGCTAGACTGATTTGTAGCGAAATAAGGTTGCATCCACAGTTGAAATTGTCATCCTAAGGGACAATTTATCATATAAAAATCAATATAAATAACAAATTTAAAGAAGCCCAATGCTCTCGAAGTATCATTTCGTCGCAGATGAGAGTCGGATGATTCTGCTAAGCAAAATCTTTTAAATCTGATTCAGTAGCATAGTCCAAAGATCTCTCCTCTGCAAGTTGCCTCGGTAGAGAGATGATTTTTACATTAATTCTTCCAGTGGCAGAAGTTATCAGCCAGAAGTCTATCCGAAATATCGTCACCCTTAACTCGTTTCAGGGTCTTTTTCAGGATAGATCCCTCCATTACTTGTTGCTTCGGTAGATATGATGACCATTCTATTGGAGTCTGTTAATGGTAGGCCATCTCAAAGGAATACCTCTATTTCATTCCAAATAATGAAATGTGCGGTTGGTTTTCATCTTTTTTTGGAGCGCAGTGCCTGTGCAATAAAAAATGGAATCTAACTTAGTAAAATGAAGCTAAGAAAGGAATTTATT